>JAEUSB010000008.1 GCA_016788865.1 Leptospirales bacterium | reverse complement strand
TGACAGACCTCGTCACATATGCGATGCCTTTTGGGCCGATCGGAGAAGTCGCGCACTGGCTTTTTGTGAAGAATCAGCTGGAGGCTATCTTCAGTCATCGACGTCAGGTCGTAGATACTTTGTTCGCGTAGATAACCCTGGCGACCGCGGGCCCTGGGCGCTAGCGAGACAAACGGTGGTCTATCGCATACCACGCCTAACGTAGATAACCTTGTGTAGTCTTGCAATCTGCTTCCCTTCCTGGTCGAGAATCTCGCAATCAGTTGACCAATCCATCTTCCGTTTTTCTTTCACTACTGCTCGGATTCGATCGATCTCTTCTGCGGAAACGTGAAACGTCGCCTTGACTAACCCCTTACCTGGCCTGAGAAAGTCGATACTCGCGCTCTTGTCCCAGACAATATACTCCGGCCCGAGGTTCTGCATCAGCAAGAACATGTAGAATGGATCGCACATTGAATAGAGCGATCCGCCAAAGTGAGTTCCTACATAGTTCGTGTTTGTTAGCACAAGGTCCATCGAACTTTCGACTGTGTATTGATCGATTACGCGTACCTTGATATTCGCTCCCGCGTAGGGTCCAAAAAAGGTAAAGGCCTCCGCAAAACCGAAGTTGTCTCGAAGGAACTTCCACATCGGGTTCACTTCGTATTCTATGCCACTCATACGAATACGGCGCGGCGGACCCAAAACTGTGTCGATCGAAAAGCCTGACTTGACTGGGCTTCCCTGGAAGGAAAAGTCATCCGCATGTCCCCACGTCTGGCCCGGCCAACGCCTGCCTTCCTGTTTGTGGTCTTCAGCGCGATCTTCCTGGCATTCTTCGTTGCGGGAGCGGCAATCTCAAGATTTGACCGCAACCCATCAATGGATCATGCGGTAGATGCGCTGAAGGGCGGACGAATCGCAGCAGGAGAGGCCGAGCTACTTGCCTTGATTGAGCAGGATCCAGAGGATGAACAACTCTGGTACATTCTCCTGGCTTCCCTCGCTGCCAACCCGCATCCCTTCCCGGACGTTTTCAAACATGATCCTACGGGGCGCTTCCCGCAAGCATTGAATTTTGCCGTACAGATCATGACTGGAAAGAGCGTAAGCGTTCCGGCTTCATATCCGCTGGTCGCGGATGTCGGCGGGATTCTGATGATGGCCAATCAAGATCTAAAAGCTATCGAGTATCTTCAAGAAGCGGAAAAGCTTCACCCGGACTTTCGGACTCGCTGGCGCATCCTTCGCACGCTCAAGGACCTGGGATGGAAAGATGATTTTGCAAAACTAATGGATGATCCTCTCTACTATGCTTCTGCGGATGACCTGATGCGCGCGGATTTTCATCTTCACGTCAATCAAGTCTTGCCAATGATTCAATACGTGCTGAGTCATCAGTTTTACAGTTATCAGACTGCCCTTGTAGGGGCTGCCACTGTGATTGGACTTTGTTGGCTGATCGTCATGCTTCATATTGGCCGTTGGAAGGGCTGGCCAGTTTCAACCAGGTTCGGCGTACCCGTCGCAGTCTTCCTCGGAATACTGAGCGCGTACGCGACGTTATGCGCTGTTGAAATCGAGAGCAAATTTTTCACTCTGACTTCCGGCCACACATGGCAGGCAACGCTGCTCTATGCTATCTTCGGAATTGGATTGCGCGAGGAAATACTGAAACTACTCCTGATAGCCCCACTACTCATAATTTTCAGAAAAGCAGCCCCCATTCAAATTTTGATGCTGGCCACTCTGGGTGGCCTGGGGTTTGCTATAGAGGAAAATAATCAGTACTATGTGGAGGGTGGAAGTAGTGTTGTTTCGCGCTTCCTCACGGCAAACTTTGCCCATATGTCAATGACGGGCCTTGCTGGCTATGCCTTTGTCACAGCGTTGAACGACGTTAGGCAATGGGGAAATTTCTTTGAGCGATTCGCTTACGTCATTTTAATCCACGGGTTTTACGACTTTCTTTTGATGGATACAACATTTGCCAATCTGAGCTTCTTCGCATCGTTTGTCTTTATCCTTGTAGCCCGGAAACACCTGCGACTGGTTGCGGACCTGGCAGGACTCAGTGGTTACTCGGTGGCTCCCATCTTGATTTTTGTTATGGCCCTCGCCATTTCAATGGGCACAAGTTACCTGTTGTTCGCACTAGAGCTGGGGCCGATGCGCGGGGTGGTTGCAACTCTGCTCAGCACGGCGAGCATGATGTTTGTCGGGATTCTGTTTTTCCAGGAATTTTCCAGGGAGGCATAATGCAATTCTCCGTCGACACGACTCTTGCCCGTCTCGATTTTCAGTTGATTCACAAATGGTTGAGCAATACATACTGGGCCCGCGGCATGTCGCTGGCCCGGATTCAGAAAGGTTTCAAAGCTTCCACAGTTGTAGCGGGCGCTTACCTTCGAAGCGGGCAATTGATTGGCGTGGCGCGCTGCGTCTCAGATACCACGCGATTTGGATATATCGCCGACGTCTTTGTAGATCCCGCTTTGCGGGGCAAAGGCGTGGCTCAGAAGCTTGTGAAACGCTTGATGGAAGAGCCAAAAGTAAAGGATGTTGAGCACTGGTATTTGATCACCAAAGATGCCCAACCCTTGTATCAAAAGTTGGGTTTTAAAGTCTTTGATAAGCCGGAACGATTTATGCGATTCAGTCGGACGAAGGCATAGAGAATGACGCGCATAACAATTCTCCTTCTGTTTCTGATTTACTGCGGACAGCCCAGACTAGCGCGATTGCAACAAACGAACGTGAACCAATTTGACGATTCCTGTCAGGAACATTCGGAGTGTGTACCGACACCAGGCTGTTGCCCGGTGCCCTGCACGCACCAGGTCATCAACATCAGGCAACTGGAGCGCGCTCATGGTTTGCTGCGCTGTAACCAGGATATGCTCTGTCCAACGGCAGGATCATGTCTTGCACACAAATATCAGTGCGTCCAGAACCGTTGCAAAATTGTGTTCTTAGATCAGTCAGATCCTAGATAGCGCTAAGCCGTTCCGAACCCAGTATCATTCGATCCGCGCGCGTAGACTCATCGGTCCATTTGATTAGCTTGATTTTCCCTTTCGCCAACTCGATTCCCGTGATGCTTCCATCGTCAAAGGAGCAGCATCCCGTATTGAAATAGAAGGATCGTTTTCCCATCAGTGCTTCCTCAAGACCAAAATCTGCTTTCGTATATTCGAACTGCGCCCGGAGTTTTGCCAGGCGCTTCAGGCTTTTCTTTGTATTTTTCGCGCGAAGGATCTGCGCATCATGCTGCATTCGCTGAATCCTATTCTGTGACATAAAGATGGGATGATGTGTGTGACCACAGACCAGGAGTGTTTTTTCTCCAATCTCATCATTCAAGGCCGCAGCACAATCGAACATCATGGTCTCGTGCTCTTCGCGCAATGCGTAATTCCTGGCCGGGGTCTGATACTTGCGCTTGAACGGATGGATGATTCGTGAGCCCAGCGTGCGAAACCAGAACATTGAAAACCAATCAAGTGTGTCACTCAGGAATGTACCCTGGTGTCCGTGTGCAAAAAATACCGTAACAGGTTCAGAGCCCATCACGCGAATGCGAAGACCCTCTTGCATCTCAATCCCTGGAAAAAGTGGGCCCAGATACTCCTCCACGAGTGCCGGATTCTTCCAGAGGCTGTCATGGTTCCCGCGCACACGCGTTAGGCGATTAGCCAGATAGAATTCGCGCTCCAGCTCGTAGGTGAGCGGATAGCTTTTCATTACTGTTCGCGGATGGTTTTCCCAGAATTCCTCGACGTCGCCAAGCAGGATCAGATGAAAGCCGCGCTCCAGGTAGTACCCAAGAGCGGCGTTATACGTCTTCTCGCAGCGTTGGAAATAGTCAGAATAGCCTCGGTCTCCTCTGTGGTGATCTGAGAAGACGACAAAGCGCTGCTCATCCGGTCCCACTGTGATTTCAGGCACCATGTGGTAGGTTTTGCGAAACCCGCTAAGGATCTTTTCCTGATTATTCAGGAATTCCATATTTCAGAACTGTTTCAGATGTATTTCCCAATGGGGTAAAATGTGATGCCGAATAGATTCTAGTTTTGCCAGGATCACACCGTGAGGATCATATAAAATCTCTGCGCTGCGGGCAAGCTCGATCTGGAGCGCAAAACCGGAATCCCAGCGCTCCTGGCTCCAGAGGAAGAGGTCCCAATCCGATTGAGAGTCAATGGAGGGTTCATCGCCGGAAAAGACTACACCCAGATCAACATCAGATACCTCACCGTGATCCCCCCGAGCGCGGGAGCCAAAAATGAGCACGCCAACGACGGCCGATTTCTCGGCATCAGCGCGCAAAATCCGCTCTAGAACAACGTTCTGGAAAGAAATTTTTGATTGCGTGGCATCTGTTTTATTCATGATTGAAGTATATGGACGAAATGCAGTTCGATCGGACGAGACGTGCCATCGGAACAGATAAACTGGATGAGAAAGATCGTCAACAACTCATGCAGAAATTTACCTCCAGGGGAGGTCAGGTCGTCGATGAACGTTCCGTCAAGAAGGACCCGCCAAAGGGCGGCGGGACCAAGGGAAGTCCACCCGAGGCAGATCGCAAGACAAAGCAAATACATGGAGCCCGGCTCCCCTCCCAGATAGCTCGCGAACAAAAGTTCAGTGAAGCTGACCAGGCGCAAAAAATCCGCCGCTTACGCCAGGAAGAGGAACGCGAAGCCAGCTCGTTCTTTGCCCGGTTCTTCGTTAAACTGACCGGCAAGATGAAGGGTGTTGCCCCGTTTGGGAACGATCGCGCATTGCCTGAGTTCTTATCCAGACTGAATCTCGATGCACGCCGCGCCGTGATGGAGTGCAACATTCTCAGCATGGACTTGTTCACCACAAATCCAGAAATTGGCCGCCAGATCCTCAAAGAGCTCGATTCAAAAAATCCGCTGTATGTTGAGATCCTGGATCGTGCCGGCAAACTATACGATCGGGCAGAACTTTCTGATCTCCTCAGCTCGTACTCATCTGACCCAAATAGCTCGGTTGCATTCGATGCTATACGCGTCCCCGCCGTCTCATTCTTAAAAAAACTTTACTATCTTAGGCCGTATCAAGAAACCTATATTGTTGCCGCCACAATGGCAATCGATGCGCAAGAAAAGCTAGAGAAGAAAGGCGCCAACCTTTACGCATCCAAGAAGAAGAAGATCCGAAACGAGTGGCGCATCCTCATGGATGAAATCTTTCCCTTACTCGTAATTCTGCTCCAGCGGATGGAAATGAAGAAGGCAGAACCAGGGACCTGGTTGTTTGAAGAATTGATAAAGGCAAATCCTGATGAGCGACCGGGCAAGCGCAAGGCCGGGGAACTGCTTAGCGAAGCCATGACAGCGACTCCCAAAGTTGAAGAGAAAAAAGCAGAAGAGGCAAAGACAGAGGAGACTACTGAGGCGGCTGAGGAGCCTGCGGAAGACGGTAAGCCCAACAAGAATGCGGAAATCGAGTATGGAATGGGACTCATGCGCCAGCTCTCCATCGAAACTTTGAAAAAGCAATTCGATGTTCGGGGGGAATGGAAAGGCGCTCTGATCAATCGCGACAAGGTTTTTCTTTCCTATTTGTATTTCAAAGAATTTGAAGATGAATATTCTCTTATCCTGACCTCTTCAAAAGTACGGCTGAACGCAAACTATGCGGGTGGCGTCAAAGTCGACTATCGTCAAAAATTGGCAGATGCTTACGAAGAGGGACGTTCTGTTCATGACCTGTTTCGGAAGTACCATCAGGAAACTGCAGAGTTGAAAAAGACAGCCGGTGATCCTGTCGCGCACACAAATTACGTGGAGCACGCAAAACGCATGCAACTGATTGAAAGCAGGCGTGGCGGATCAGGACGTCAGGTTCGCGTAGCAATCAAAGATGCCATGTCAAAGATCGTAACTAATCTTGAAGTCATTATTGAAGATTTGAAACACGGCGGCCAGATCGTCGGAAATCCTGACGAGTTCTTTCGATTTGACGTGGCTGCAACCCAACAGCGCAAACTTGAAGGGAAGCGGATCCGGAGCTGTTTTTCTGAGACCTACTGCTACGCTCTGGCATTGAAACAACGCGTTGAAGGCGGGGATCTGTTTGGTGGCGTAATAGAAATTCCACCGGAAGAGTTCGCGCGAAACTTTCCGGGACAGCCGGCGGAATGACGTCTGAAAAAGACGCATTCACCGAGATACTTCTCGATCTACCTGTTACTGATGCGCAAGGCCTTGTTCAAACCATAGACGCAACGACAATTCCCGGACTTGAAGGGTACTTTGAAACCCTCTACGAAGAAAACAAGAGATCGGACCGTACCCAGCTCTATTTCTATTTTGATCCGGACGATACCCACGCTGGGATCAAAGTAGAGCTCTTGCTTGCCGCGCTTGACATTCCGGACTACTCCCTTTCGCAGAAACTCATTACTCGATTGGAATACCTTGAGAGCTACAAGCAACATTATCGATCCTTCGCGATTGGCCGCACACTGGCCATCGTGCCATCCTGGAAACGGGGAACCCCGGAAGAGCTGGAACTCAAAGGAAGGCGGATCTTGTATCTGGATCCTGGTCTCGCTTTTGGAACGGGCCTTCATGCTACCACACGCATGTGCCTCACCTGGATGGAGCAGAACGAAGCGAGTCTGCAAGGGAAATCGATCATAGATGCAGGATCAGGATCAGGTATACTGGCCCTGTTTGCGCTCTTGCTTGGGGCGGGTCGGGTTCTGGCGTTCGACATTGAAACCAACGCCGCTCGCGCAACCAGGCAGAACCTGGAACTGAATCCGGGGATTGATGCATCAGGCCTGCTATTGCGGCACTCCGGGTTTGAGCTGTCCGAGCTGGAGACATTTCCGGCCGAAATATTTGTGGGCAATCTTACATCGAATATCATACTCGGCGCACGCGACAGGATTCTGGTAGCGAAGCATTCTCGAATGGTGCTAACTGGAATCCTATCAGAACAAAAGGAAAGTATCACAGACGCTTTCAGCAATTGGACCGTTGCGTCCAGCATGGAAGACGATGGATGGTGCTTGTTGGAATTGAAGAGGAACTATGGCCCAGTTTGAAGTAAGGAAGCTCGCAAACGCGGATTGCATCGACGTTACGGGCAGATTCACCCTTGAGGATAAGGATGCTTTCCTGGATTTGATGGTCGGCAAGCTCGATCTGGCTGCGCGCCCCGTTTGCATTGATTGCTCCCAAATGGACTATATTGATTCGTCCGGAATTGGAGATATGTTGAAACTCAGAACAGAAGCATCTCGTTTCAACCGCCCGGTAATACTTGGATCCTTAAAGGAGAGCGTTCGCAGGACCTTCCGCACCGCACAGCTGGAGTCGGTTTTTGAAATCCTCTCAGAAGAAGAATTCAAAGCGCGCTTCCCGTCCTGATCGGAGCGCGATAGAGCTAACCTCCCTCGGCGTACCACTTCTTGCGGGCGAGGCAGGGAGACTTGTTCTCGACCTGAGCGATCTTAAACTTTTTAAAGGATTATCCGTGCTCGCAGGGATGCTGGGCGAAGAGATCCTCGACCAGGCCCGCCGTGGAGCGGATATTGCCGTTCAACATCGAATCGTTCCGGGAATCACACCACAGCTAGAAGAGCTTGGAATCACCGGGATCACAATCCACGCACGCAAGAGTGTACTGAAGAGCTTGCCCTCATACAGAAGCGAATTCCATACACAAATCCGAGCTGTCTTTGGAACGCTGCAGCGCCCATCATGGGGTGGCGTTTTGTTTCCGGAGTTTTTTGGCCAGGAAAGGCTGGAATCCAATCCACCGGGACTGGTATTTCCCTATCATCTGCACTTTGAACAGGAGGAAATAGATTATTTCTTTCTTGTGGAGCGCGACATCCAGGGTGCCTTCCTTCGCATTACAATCGAAACGGAGGGTGAAGGACGCCTCGATCTGAAAAAGATTCCGCACTTTGTTGTAAATGATCTAAATCGTCGAACGTATCTGCAGGGCCTTACGCACATGGCAGAATCCATGCAAACGGGAATTAGACGCGAAAGTGAGAATTTTCAGAACGAACACCTGGAAGACAAAGCACGCCAACCTAGCTTCTTCGCACAGATTGAGCAGGCTGGTCTGGATCAATGTGAAATCATCACGGTCCACTGGCCAATCGATAGCGAGGAACGTCTAATCTCTGGACCGCCAGATGAAACGATCGATTTTCTCCGTCGATGCCTCATCGTTCTTGAGGACCGGGAAATCGTCGCGAAACTACACTCCCAGGAAATCGAAGTAATCTCCGGCAATCGCCGCGCATACCTGGATCTTTCAAGAAGAGGCAGAAGCCTCAATCTAAGCCTGGATGTTCCGCGAAAATTTCCGGATATTCGACGTTATTTGGCCAAGATGCCCATCCTGGAAACACTGAGCCAGAAACGCCCGGATTCACTGAAAGGTGTACGCGTATTCCTGATTCATCATATCACCGGAGAGATCCTGGCGACTATTCGCGCGCTCGAAAACATGAACTGCGACTTCTTACGCGTTTTGTTTGTGAAGTACGCCGGAATTGTGCCGGCAGAATATCTAGAAACACTCCTGTCTCTCCCCGAGGATCAATTCGCTTTCCACGGACTGAACAAGATCGAACCCAGCGGGTCGGTCGAGGGGTATTATATCCTTTCCCGTCAGTACTCTCCGATTACTAAGTTCGGCTTGCTTGATCAATTGCTTCATGCGAAGCGCTCCGCGTTCTTTGAAGCAATGCAAACTGCGGCCGGGCATTTGTTTTTTGTAGAAGCCGGACATTGCATTCGCGACAACAAGAAGCTCCTGCTCATGGAAGACGGAGGTTACCTGGCCCCACAAATCAATGCGCTTTGCCTGGAGGGTAAGACAGTTAAGCAGGCTATGGTACACTATGGGATTGAGCCCGGTAAAAAGAACGAGGGGCTCAAAGCGGTTCTACCCGTGGCTGACGCCGTATTCAATAAGCCGCTGGCCGCCTGGCTCCAGGATTTTTTCTGTGGCAGTGTTGAGCACACTCGTAACGGCTACGATCGGTTGCTAGCGGTTCAAACCAAACACAAGAGGTTGCAATTTCCCGCGCTCAGCATAGCCATTTCAAACACAAAGCGAGAAATGGAGTCTCGAGAAGTCTCCGTCTCAATTTTGCATGCAATTGAAAGTGTACTACATGGTCAGGGACTCGTTTTGTCTAACAGACGCGCGCTGGTCCTTGGCAGCCGCGGGGCTATTGGGCGTTGCCTTGTCTCTCATTTGAAAGATAGAATGGGACCGGCAAGCGTATCTGGTGTCGACATCATCGTAAATGCGAAGAATCAGAATGACCAGGGAATTGCGGAAGCAGCCACACCGGCCAAACTTTCACACCATCTACTCTACGATGCGGACATAATCATTGGCGTGATTGGGAAATCGATCCTTACTGATGATCTTATAGGTGACTTAATTCTAAATCACAAGCGTCCTTCTATCTTCTTTGCCAGTGGTTCCACTAAAACCCTTGAGTTTACGCACCTGTCCCAGTTCATCGAAAAGCTCAGACGGATGAAAGAACCCTCTATAAAAGGGAAATCTGTCCGAGTGGAATCAGAACCCGTGCGCGACCCGCAGACAGGCCTCATACAGGGATCTAAAATTCGCATTGAACTTAACAAGCAGGTGCGCAGTCTATATCTACTGGGTGGTTTGACACCCATCAACTTTCTCTATTATGGCGTTCCCACGGAAACAATGGATCCTGTACTCACTCAGCTCGTCCAGGCTGCAGCGGGTCTCACGCGCAATAGAAATGGGAAGCATCTGCCCGCCAGGCTCCTGGCAGTGGATCACGAAATTACACCGGATGCGGAGTTAATGCATGAATCTCGATGACCTCAAAGCCCGCGTTCAGAAACTCGAAGAAGAACTGACCAGCGTCAAGGCAGATTTGGCTCGCGCGTCTGCTAGCCCCGGAAGCCGGACAACGGTGTCAAGCAGCACAACGTCTGTGGGTCAAGCCACTTCTGTTCCAAAGCCCGCAGGACCTGGATTCTTTGAGCGTTTGACTCAAAACGATAATTTTGAAGTACTGCTGGGCGGAAATATCCTTGGGAAGCTGGGCCTTCTTGCAATCGTGCTCGCCGTGAGTTGGTTCATCAAACTCGCATTTGATAACCAGTGGGTGAACGAATCTGGGCGAATTTATACTGGAGTCTTGCTCGGTTTTGCAATCATGGCTGCCGGTTTGTATCTGGCTAAGCTCAAGACCCGCGTGGTGCCGGCTCCAGTATTTGGAGCGGGCGTTTCCATTTTATACGTTTCGGTTTACAGCGCGTATCACTTCTACAATCTGCTGGGTCTTCCGGAAACGTTTGCCGCAATGGTCATCCTGAGCGCGTTCGTTACGTATCTTGCAGTGCAGGCGGATCGCCAGAGCCTCTATGTGTTTGGCTTGCTCGGATCCTTTCTGGCTCCCGTCATGCTCTCTCGCGGAGAAAACTCGTATCGCTTTCTTTTCACGTACATTGGCCTGATTCAGGTGGGATTTCTCTGGGTTTGCTGGCACCGGACGTGGCGGATCGCGGCGTACCTTGTATTATTTGCAACGTCCATCATGTGGTCGATCTGGGCAGCAAAGAATATGGAGCAAAGTGGCTTCGTGTTCCCAATGGCCATTTTACTTTTCACAATGGCCGTCTACTACGTTCGCGATCTAATGCTTTCTGCAAAGCACAGGGAAGAACCAAAGCTCGCCAATCTGGTCATTCTACCCCTTGCTTCCGTTCTATACGCAATCTCTGGATTCTATCTTACTCAGCATCACTACCCAAATCTCACGGCCCACTTGCTGCTGGGCCTGACCCTGCTGATGGCTGGCTTCTATCTTTTGCGCACACGCTACACCGAAGGAGCGTTAGGATTTGCTCAGGCGAGAAGCATAACATTCTACCAGATAATAGTTTTCCTTTTCGCCAGCCTTACAGACTTCTTCGACGGGCGGATGCTCACAACGGCATGGATTCTGTTTGCGGCTTCGCTCTCGCTGGGAGCAATTCGAGTTAAGAGCAATCCGATTCTGATCACCTCACTTGTCGTCTGGTTCGCGGCATTGTTTCGCCTGGTCTTCATCAAATACACTACGGTGCCCTATCAGTCAATCATCAACGCGCGGTTTGCGCTCTACCTGATCGCAGGCATTGGACTAACTCTGACCTACCTGGCGCACAAAAGGGAGCCATTTACCCGTTATGTTAAGGGTTTTGCATTTGCGGCAATGTTTGTATTTGTTTGGGGGACTCTACTCGAGAACAGAGATACAATTCTTTCCCAACACTACCGAAACCTGGGTTACTCCTATGTTCTAGCGTTATACGCTATTGGTTTTCTGATCTACGGCTTCTGGAAAGATCATAGGACCATGCGCCTCAGTGGAATATTCCTGGCTGTTCTGGTGGTATTGAAGCTTTACAGCTACGATATCTGGACAATGGGCCGGCTTGTGCGAATCATCGCAGGCTTCTCGCTGGGCGTAGCACTCGTTATTCTAAGCATACTCTATCAGAAATACAGGGATAAAATTATGAAAATCAGCAAAGACCTGGTCGTCCTACTCATTGGTCCTGTGGCGCTTGCAATCCTCATTGCCGCCCCGTCGTCACTTCAGGCAGAAAAATTCCGCGCTGGTAGTTTCAAGTCAGTTACCGCGCTTAGGGAAACCAGAGCTGGTACCCTGGGCGATTCCAAGATTCTCTACGGCAAGCTCGACCTAACGAACGAGCTTCAACGCTCTGGTTCGTCGTCTATTCGCATTGCGTGGAATGGAAAAGCACTGCCTTATTTTATCCAGCGCGTGGGTGAAGACACAAGCCGCAACATGCGATACGAACCGGAAGTAGTCTTCACCGAGGCGACCCGTGATAGTCGCGTTTATGTTCTAAAACTCCCAGAATTGCCGGAAGGTATGGTCTGGAGTCATCTTGAAATCAGTGCAAACGGCATTTTTGAATCAGGTGTTCAGATTGATGTTGGCAACAAGCCCGGAGATTGGAATTACCTGGGACACCGCAGTGTGTTTCGCTACGGCGATTCTGCCGAAACACAGATTCGGATTGATGCGGGCTCTTCCAGGTATGTTCGTCTGACATTTAACAAGATCGTCGCAGTAACCTTTCCAGCAGTCTATTCAACCCCCGCACGAGACAAGGAAGTATCTTTTGAGATCCCACTGGATCAGATTAGGACTTCTACAGACTCGGATCGTCAGGGAACCGTACTTGAACTTGCCAATCCGGAAAAGCGAAAGATTCAACGATTGATTCTGACATTCGAAGAACAACGGTTTGAGCGCGGAGCAGAGATCTCTACCTACGACACCGAGACAAAATCCTTCGTGATCAACACTTCAGCCGGGTTACTCAAGCGCCTAAAGGACAAACCAGAGCAAGTCCTGGACCTGGCCTCGCCGGCAAACGACGTGATCAAAATCCTCATAGTAAATGGGGACGACGAGCCCCTCCGTCTCAAGTCCGTCACAGCGTTTTCGCCGGTTGAGCAAATTGTCTTCCAGTTACCAGCAGCAGAGGAGTATGCCGAGGCTACCCGCGACGGGAAGACGGCAAGCTTGCAAATTTATTCAGGAAACCCTTACGTTGGTTCACCAGACTATGACCTGCGAAACACCTTCGACAATAAAACGGCAGGATACGTTGCAACTTTCCAGGCCGAAACTACGGAGGTTAATAAGGAATTCGCTTATTCAGCCATGGAACCGCCCGTTTCAAGCTGGATCATTCGCATTGCCTTCTATTTGGGCCTGATCGGGCTCGTCTGGCCGTGCATTAAGATATTCAAGGATTACAGCCGGACCGCCTAGCCTGATCTATTTGTAATATAGCCGGCTCCAGGCGCCGGCTAAAAAGCTTGAAAAAAAAAAACAACCTGGGAAGGATTCTTCGTCTAACTCTTCTGAGGTATCCATGCGTTTAATTCTAATTCTTTCCTGTTCTATCTTCTTCTCCTCTGCGTTGATGGCGGAGGCTGAAGTCTGTGTCAAAGGCGACTGCAAGAATGGCCGCGGCACGCTACAACTGCCCGGCGGAGCCTCCTATGAAGGTGATTTCTCAAACGGGCAATTTGACGGAAAAGGTATCTATATCCTCCCAAATGGGACATACACCGGGGAATTCAAATCAAACAAGATCCAGGGCAAGGGTGTCTTTGTATTCAAAACCGGCAGGAAACTTGAAGGTTCTTTTGAAGACGGCAAGCTGAACGGCAAAGGCGTTGAGACTCTGCCCGATGGAACCAGATATACGGGCGATTTTAAGAAAGGAAAGAAGACCGGTGACGGGGAATTCATCCTTGCGGATGGATCTCGCTATCAAGGTGAAATCGAAGACGGAGCCAAGCACGGAAAAGGCGTCCTCGTTTACAAAGATGGTTCACGATTCGAAGGCGAATTCCAGAACGATCAATTCACCCGTGGCACGTTGACGCGCGCCGACGGAACTGTCTTTAAGGGCAACTTCAAGAACTTCCAGATTCAAGGGCGGGGTGAAGCCACACTGAAAGATGGGTCCAAATATGCGGGTGAATTTGACAACGGTCTCTTTCACGGAACCGGTACAATCGTTCATGCAGATGGATTGACTTACACCGGTACTTTTGTTGCGGGAAAGAAAGACGGCAAGGGAACCGAAGTATTCAAGAATGGCGATACGTACACCGGACAATTCAAGAACGATCTCAAAGAAGGATCGGGCCTCTATAAATACTCCGATGGCAGCAAGTATGAAGGTCAATTCTCAGGTGATCAGCCTCATGGCCAAGGCACTTACACAGCAAAGAATGGCGAAGTTCGTCAGGGAACCTGGGTTCGTGGTAAGGAACAGAAATAGCAGAGCTTAAGGAAAAACGCGCTGTACCTCCAGTACAGCGCCTCACACTCTGATCAGAATCAGTTTCCTTCCTTGACCAGACCTTCAAGATACTTCATCCGACGATCCTTTTCTTCAGACTGCCATTCTTCTCCCGAAAACTCCGCCGCTTTGTAGCGATCTGTCACATGCTCACCGGAAAGCGGTTCCATGTACTCCTGTAACGGTTCGGTATGCTGCTGCGCACCAAGCGGGCGACCAGAGGTAAGGGAAGCCTTCAAGATTGAAGGCGTAACCGGCGAGTTGTTCCGCATGCCGCGAATATTTCGCACTACATAAGGACCATCGAGCTTGCTATCCTTGATTACTTTCCCAAAAAATACAATCTCAATGTTTTGATTTCCAGTCTGAAGATCCCCTTCGAACGCCGCGCTCGCAACAGGCGCTTTATCACCCTCTTGTTGTAAAAGATTGGCATCAAACTTGTAGTAGCCCGCTTTAAGAATATTCACAGGAACGGACAGAACTAGCTGGCCGTTTCGATTTGCGTCACGAATGCCTTGTTGGAATTCCCCAATTTTATGGGGTGTTGAAAACCAGTTAGCTCGCTGATTGTGAGTAAAGCCACCAACTTTGAATGTGGTTTCAAGGAACATATCACCCCAGTCTTGCGCTGTAGGACGAACCGTGAAAGTGTAGATGCGATCGCCTGCCTTCTGATCCCCATTCTGACCGTCGTCGGCGCTTGAAATAGCGGGGAGCGAAGGTGTAATCTTGCGGTAAACCTGTCTGTAGACTTTGGATTCAATTGAATCAATTGGAAGAGGCTTACCTTCATTTTGCTTTGGCGAGGCACAGCTCAGATAAATCCTGAAGTCCTTTGACCCAATGGAAATGTAACGTTCCGGTGTGAGGCTGCACGTCACATCTGAAAGTACAGCGGGTTTGGCGCACTTCATTGCTTCGCTTCCTGTGGAAGGCTCGCATCCCTGTGCAGGCGATTGCAAGACACCGATGGGAGGTTTTGTTGCGTTGTACGGATCGAGCAAGTCCACCTGGCCAGAAAACAGTGGCCGTGATGTAGGCGGATATTGTGCCCACTTCTTATAGCGTTCAAGGTGCGTGGCCGGATCATCTTCGATGATCAACTGACCGCTGTCATCCATCCGCATACCTGGCTCTGACGAAGAGGCCTGGTCCCGCTCGCTTTGCTCCCGGCTCTGCCTGGATGGTGACATCAACAAATAAATAATACCGATCAGCAGCACCAGGCCGATCGCGATCGCCGCAATAAATCTTTTTTGCATTTAATTTCCCCCTTTATGGGCATCCACTTCCAATGGAACCCAGGTTAGTTGTCATTTTTATCGATTCGAATTTCAGGTATTCTTCCATCTTCTTGATCTCGATGCGAGCATCAGGATTTGTCCGATAGAAGAACATCCCGGTATCAGAAATAGACCTGCCCGAGCTGGTGGGCCAGAAACACGATGGAAACGAAAGCGCCGTTTGCTTCGATCCGTCTGGCTTGATCAATACTACGCTCGATTCCAGATGTAGAAAGACTCCGCTGCTATCTTTTTCCCAGGATAGCTCTGGATTTCCAGGAACCCCGGACCATTGCAGTTCAAGGGAAGTCCGTTTGCTCATAGTCGGCTTCGCACCGGTCTTGTAGTCGAAGAAATCAACCAGCAATCGACCGGTTCTATTTTCGTTGGTTGCGTCCGTGGTAAAAACGGCAATGAGCTTTGCGTTTGGGGAAGGCACAGCCGCCAGCAAAAGTTGGGCAGGGCTAAGCAATGTTTCGGCCTGCGCGGTTTTTCCTGGTTGCGATGAAGTAATGGCGATGAGTTCCCGCGCAGCGTCACCGTACCCGTCACTCTTGCCGCGCACGGCAACCAGGTTTGTTCCGGCAGCAAACAGAGTATCGTTTAGAGTCCAACCATCATACGTGATGATTTCGGCCGTGGAAGTCACATGATCTCCCGCTACTTTATGAAACAGCAGGGTTGATCTATAGTCCTTGGTCAGGGCGTTTTGATTGAGAGGATACCAGGAAGACTTTTGTTTGAATTCACTTCTGATTTCAATGAATGTTTCCGGTCCCATCCACGTACCGCCATTGTAGGCATTGGCAGATTTCCAGAACAAAACATTGCAAGATGAAAGCAAGGACATGAGGAGAAACACCAGAACTTTGTCAGAAAACCTGAGCATGTTAGTAATCATATGATGCGCGCGAAGTGGTCCACACAAAAAAAGCCGCGCCTTTAAGGACGCGGCTTTTTACGCGAATCAAGAATTCAAATCAACGGCGATTGTAGTCTGCCATTGCCTTCTTGTGCGTGTGATTTGATCCACCCTGATAAACAGTGTAGTATGGAGTCCAGCGAGTCCAGGTAGTGTAGCAAGTGCTCAACCACAGGAAACCACATGCATACGATTCTCTCAGCTGACCGTTCCCGCGAGCGCAAGATGCGTTTACAGAACCGGTTTGATTGATACCGCAGAGTGAGTGGTTTGCAACAACCCCATCATCCTTACCAGGAAGGAATGCCGGAGTAATGCCATAAGTTTCTGAATCGTAGCCTTCACCGGATGTAGTGTAGAATGTCAGACCACCCGATTGGTTGTGGTTGAATCCATTGCGCGCGCCACTTGTGCTCACGGAATGATCAAGTTGTCCACCATAATTGCTCCAACCGATCCACGCCAGGTATGTTACAGCCATATCTGCAAGTTCGGATCCACCGGCAGCCGACGCCATCTCCTGGATGCGACGGATGTTATACCAGGAAGACGTGTAAGGGTAGTTTCCAAAGAAAGCGGAAACAACCAGTCCACCAGTTGAGTGCGTATAGATTTCGCAGTCATTTGCGCCCGTGCAGAAAGTATTCAGTGCACGATTGAGTTGGAGTTGAGCTCCGCATTCGCTCCAGCTGTAAGCCCCGCCTGGTTGCTCACCGTCGAAACCAATGTAACGCACGTTAGCGATACCGGTTGGAGTGTAGCCCCAGCCTGACCAGTAACCCTGAACATCAGTGGTTGCGCTGGAAGTGTTTGGAATTGCGCCGCTGCAATGATTCTTAGCAGAACGGCCGTGTACAAAAAGTCTATATGTGGTTGCGGACAGATTCTGAGCCGCAAATACCACCAGTCCAAGAAGTAGAATTCTTTTCATGGTTTTCCCCCTAAATTTGCTGACTCCATATACTGACACCGTGTCAGATTTGTCAATCCGGATTCATTCCCAGCCTTTTCAAATTCTGGATGCCTATTTGGGTCAGCTTGCCAGAACGCTATGCGAATATGAAATCGAACTTCCTCAAAGCCGGCATTCTGGCCCTGGTGCTGGTCAGCACATTCGGCTGTAGCCCGGCCTCCTCAGAAACTGGCCATCCCCTGGAGGGCGAAAGCGCCGATGAATCCGGCGATCAGGTTTTTCGCGCAAAGCAATCCTGTCCTGCGTATCAATCGAAGAATAAGAAAACCAACCCCGGGGGGATCCAGACAGCGCCAGGTACCTCGTACGAGGTGATCGAGCTCAATCGGCCGGACAAACCAGACTGGGCAAGACTACGAATGCCTAAAGCCAAACCCGCCGAACGTTGGATGGAACTGCGTTGCGGTGAACTTGTCGGCGAACCTGCTTCAAACACTGCGGACAGTGATGAGGAAGACGAAAGTGCAGAGGACGATTCCCAGGAAAAGAATACCTGCCAGTTAGCCGGAGGTGCCGACGACTATACGTTTGCAGTCAGCTGGCAGCCCGCATTCTGCGAGTTGAAGTCGGACAAGCGTGAGTGTAAGATTCGTGATCCAGGCGTATATCAGGCCAAGAACTTTACCCTTCATGGTCTGTGGCCCAACAAATCTGCCTGCGGCACAAACTACGGATATTGCAAAGGCCCAAAGAAGTCTGGAGATTTTTGTCAGTATGATGAAATCGAACTCACACCTCAGGTGAAGAAGAACCTTGCGCGTGTGATGCCGAGCGTGGCCGCCGGTTCCTGCCTCGAAAGATACGAATGGTACAAACATGGAACCTGTCAGAAGACCTGGGATGCCGGTCAATATTTTGCAATTGCTGCGCGCCTAACGGAAGAGTTCAACGCAGCGGCTTCACCGGTCATCGCAAAAAACGTCGGGAGGACGGTCAAGGAATCAGACTTCTACGCGGCTATCGATGAAACCCTTGGACCAGATGCGCATAAGCGCCTGCAATTGAAATGTCAGAAGGGAGACCTCATCGACGTATACATCAAGCTCCCCAAACAAATTTCAAATGATTCAACACTGCGCGATCTAATTCAAAAAGCCAGGCCAGCATTCCGTTCAAACTGTGGTGGAAAATTTGCCGTAGACGCGATTAACGACTAGGATGATGGAAATCCGCGATCAGCAGGGCCTGGTCCCATTCGAGTCTTTGAGCTTGTTCCTTTGCTCGCACCGGGCAATCCGGCATTGAACAAATATCACAGTCAGTTGGAGCGCAGGGATCGCTGTGAAGCATCAGATCAACTGGCCTGTCCATATTCTGATTCATGGTTTCATGAATCTCGCGTTCCAGAGTATGCAATTGCCTCACGGTCAGGTAGCGCGGGACGATCATATGAAAGTCTACGTGAACTGACTGACCTGCCTCCCGGAGTCGGAGTTTGTGCGGACGAATCATCTCAGGTCTGCGCGATGCATTGAGGCCAGCGAGAACCTCCGCGGTGACCTGAGGACTCGCTCGATCCATTAATTGAAAATAACTCTGCCTGAGTAGAAGCAATCCAGAGAATAGAATCCACAATCCCATGAGGATCGCAAGCAACGGATCGAGCCATGCAAGCCTGGTGATTGCCACAAGAACCAGGCCAATAAAAATACCAACGCTCGAGAAAACGTCGGTCATGATGTGCGCTGCATCTGCCGTCAATGCCATACTGTGATACTTCTTGCCGGTTCGTTTGAGATAAATGGAAAGAAGGGCATTTGCGGCGGTTCCTCCCCCTACGAGCAGAAGCCCAAGATCCACTTGTGCCACATGGTTGCCTGAAATGAGACGCGGAACGGATTCATACAATATCCAGGCGCCAGCCAGGAGAATCAAACTCCCTTCCAACCCTGCTGAGAAATATTCCAGTCTTCCCCATCCGTACGGGTGCGTTCCGTCTGCCTTTCGAGTTCCCTGCAGTACAGAGTAGGCGACAAAGCAGGCCGCTGCGACGTTGATAATGCTCTCAAGCGCATCGGATAAAATCGCGAACGAGCCGGTCACAAGGTAGCCAGCGAACTTGGCCAGGCAAATTGCTGCCCCGACCGCAATAGAAAGAAATGCGGCTCGAATCCGGATTCGATCCCTTTCGGCAAGCGTGGTCATATCCAGAAGCGAAGTTGGCACACGAGTCCGTGGCAAGGAACTAGCAGACGCGATAGCAAGAGATGGTTGAGGATGCTTTTGAGAATCATTTGCAAAATACCGCCCCTAAGCGGACCAAAAGGACAATCCTGAAGCGTCAAACAACACTCCGATACTCGTCAAAAGCGGAATTTTTTTGTCCAATGTTTTATAAAAACATTGGACAAACATCAATTGCTTCTGTAACCTTAACACGTGGACTATCTAGTAAAGGACCTGGCGAGGATGACAGGTATTCCATCCCACGCTATCCGCAAATGGCAAGAACGATACAGAATCCTCAAACCGCTCCAGGCTCCTAACGGCTATTGGAGATATACCAACGAAGACTACTTTGTGCTGAAGAGCATTCAACAGCGATTGGCAGACCACCAGCGCCTCCAGGAAATCATGAATATGGGGCGAGAAAAGCTGCTTGAGGACAATGTCAGCGACCTGTCTGAAAATCAGATCGAGTTCCTGAACCTGGTCCAGTCCCATTCCTATTCCCATATTGAGAAGCAATTCAACAAGAGGGCGACCGGCACGTTCTCCTCCTGGGTGAATCGGGTGATTCGTCCATCTGTCATCCTGGTCGGCAAAGCGTGGGAGACGGGGATACTCAGCGTTCCCGAGGAGCACGGCTACTCCAAATGGCTACAATCATATCTTTTTCAAAAGGTCCAGGTTTTCCCGGCGGCGAGCAAGGCCGGATGGCTTTGCGTTTCTTTTCCGGGAGATGGCCATGAATTGAGCA
Organism: Leptospirales bacterium; assembly: GCA_016788865.1. Classification (GTDB taxonomy): domain Bacteria; phylum Spirochaetota; class Leptospiria; order Leptospirales; family Leptonemataceae; genus JAEUSB01. The sequence goes on along the minus strand of JAEUSB010000008.1, from coordinate 37,204 downwards.
GTCTCATGCATTATTCAATCTTACGGAGCCGCGGAATACCTGCATGGTTCTGCGGCATGCTGCCTCGTGAGATACTCACCCGGGAAGTCCAGACCGGAAAATACCGTGGGGTTGCAATTTCCGTGGTTCTCGATCAAACCAAGCCTAAGCTGGATAGTGTGCAAAGAGCAGTGGAGCAGGCATCCCCTGGCATACAGGTCCGTTTTGGCGGGTATGCGATAAAAGTCGCCTAACGTTATTTAAGCTTTCAATTCGGACGCGCTAGAGAGCCGCCGCCAGCCTCGCGCCCTGATCGATTGCGCGTTTGGCGTCGAGTTCTGCCGCTTCCTTGGCGCCGCCAATCACATGCACACCCACGCCTGCTTTCGTCAAAGGTTCCAGTAGCTCGCGATTTGGTTCCTGACCAGCGCAAACAACGATTGTATCAACTTCCAGGAGGCGCGGCTTCCCGCTCACGGTAATATGAAGTCCTTGTTCATCGATCTTCTCATATGTAACACCGGAGATCTGCTCAACGCCGCGATCCTCGACAGTCTGCCTATGAATCCAACCGGTAGTCTTGCCAAGCGTATTCCCAAACTTCCCTTTGCTGCGCTTGAGCATGAAAACGTGTCGGGGAGCTTTTGGATGTTCCTGCGCCTGAAGCCCCCCGGGATTCTTGATCTCCTGATCAATTCCCCATTCATGAAGAAATTCTTCCCTGTGTTGAGCCCCATCCGATTTCTCTGTGAGGAAAATAGTGACGTCGAATCCAATTCCTCCGCCGCCAATCACAGCAACTCGTTGGCCCACTGTCTTCTTATGCAAAACGACATCCACGTAACTCAAGACATTCGGGCGATCTGTTCCTGGGATCGTCAGTCGGCGTGGAGTGATTCCCGTCGCTAGAATCACCTCGTCGAATTTCTGGGAAAGGATTTCATCTGACGTTATGCGCTTCCCTAATTTCTGATTCACTTTGTGAATCTCCAACTGTCGTCTAAAATAGCGCAGTGTTTCGTTGAACTCCAGTTTCCCTGGAATTTGCCTCGCAATGTTTATCTGACCACCGATCTCGTTTGCTGCATCAAACAGAGTTACTTCGTGACCGCGCTGTGCAGCCACGGTGGCAGCGGAAAGTCCGCCGGGACCCGCGCCAATGACAGCGATCTTCTTCTTTCTCGTAGTGGGAACGTAATTGAGTTCGGTTTCGTTGCATGCCCGCGGGTTAACCAGGCAAGAACACGTCTGACCCACAAAAATATGGTCCAGGCATGCCTGATTGCAGGCTATACAAGTGTTGATCTCATCCGCTCTACCTTCTTTTGCCTTGTTAACAAAATCGGAATCGGCCAGCAGCGGACGTGCCATGGAAACCATGTCGGCGTCGCCACGCGCGAGGATCTCTTCTGCAACTTCAGGCGTGTTGATGCGGTTGGACGTGCAGACTGGAATTTTGACGTGGCCCTTGACTTTCGCTGTGACCCAGCTGAAAGCAGCACGCGGAACCATCATTGCAATTGTTGGGATTCGGGCTTCATGCCAGCCGATCCCGGTATTCAGAATATTCGCCCCGGCCTTTTCAATTTCTTTGGCAAGGTGGATCACATCCTCGATTGTAGAACCTTCGTCCACGAGTTCCAGCATGGAAAGTCTATAGACGATTATGAAATCGTTGCCCACTCGCTTGCGAACCGCTCGGAGAATCTCAAGCGGAAAACGGATTCTATTTTCAAATGAGCCGCCCCATTCGTCATCACGAGTATTGGTACGTTTGGCTGTGAATTGATTGATGAGGTATCCCTCAGATCCCATAACCTCGACGCCATCATAGCCCGCATGTCTTGCCAGCTCGGCACAGCGCGCAAAATCATCAATAGTACTCAGGATCTCTTCGTGCGTGAGTTTATGCGGCCGGACAACATTGATGGGCGCACGCAACTCAGAGGCACCTACAGCTTTGTCGTGATAACCATAGCGACCGGTGTGGAGAATCTGCATTACGATTTTTCCACCAGCATCGTGCACGGCTTTAGTAACCGGTTGGTGCCGCTCCGCTTCTTCCCGATCGATCATGATGCTCCCTTCGCGACTCACACGACCGGCTTCATTTGGAGCAATCCCACCCGTAACAATGAGCCCTACCCCGCCGCGGGCGCGTTCCGCATAGAAGGCCGCCATGCGCTCGTAGCCACCTGCAACATCTTCAAGGCCCGTGTGCATTGACCCCATCAGAACACGGTTTGCCAGTTTGGTAAATCCAAGGTCAAGAGGGGCCAGTAGATTTGGATAACGACTCATTTGGAAAGCGAGGCCCGTAGTCGCCTGGCTGCAAGTTTTTTTATTTGCGTGAGAAAAGCGTCCAGCAGCAAGGCAAGGTTGAAATCACCGCTTCCTATCGACTCGGTTCTTCCGGAGCTCGGCCAGGCTATGAGTCTCTCGAACGTTGTTGTACTCGAAGCTCCGCCTGGAGCCGGCAAAACGACTCGCGTCCCTCCCTATTTGCTCAAAGAGGAATGGCTGCAGGGCAAGAAGGCGGTGATGTTAGAACCACGACGCATAGCGGCACGCAGCGCCGCTGCCCGCATGGCCCTGGAAATGAAAGAAAAGGTTGGCCAGACTGTCGGATATGCGATCCGCTTCGACAGTCAGATCGGCCCTACTACGCGAATCGAGGTCGTCACTGAGGGAATTCTTGTTCGGCGGATGCAAAACGATCCGGAGCTAAATGGAGTCGGTCTGATTCTATTTGACGAGTTTCACGAGCGTAGCATTCACACGGACCTTGGCCTTGCCCTTGCGATTGACATACAGGGCTCGATTCGACCGGATCTGAGAATCCTTGTCATGTCCGCCACTCTCGACGGCGATAGAATCGCAGCATTTCTGGGCAATGCTCCTGTTATCCGATCCCAGGGAAAGGCGCATAACGTTACAATTAGCTATGCGGGTCGAAGCCAATCCTACCCCGCCCACGAGTGCGCCAGAATTGTAGAACAGATTGTGCAAAAGCAAGACGGAGACATCCTGGCGTTTCTGCCGGGCGGGGGCGATATCCGAAAGGCTCGGAGCTTGCTTGAGGAGAAGCTGCCCCCAGAGGTAGTAGTTCATTCGCTGTACGGAGATCTTTCGCAGAAAGACCAGGATGCCGCCATCTCGCCGGATCAGCGCGGGAGGCGACGAGTCATCCTTGCCACTAACATTGCCGAGACCTCTCTGACTATTGAGGGAGTTCGCATCGTAGTCGACTCCGGACTTGCAAAATTCTTGCGGCACGATCCGCGCACGGGAATGTCGCGACTGGAGACGGGACCCATTTCTCGCGCCTCTGCGGAACAACGCACCGGACGCGCCGGCCGGACGCAGTCCGGATACTGCGTGCGGTTGTACGATGAAGAAGAATTCCGCCGGTTCCGCAACCATACCGAACCGGAAATCCTTCAGGCCGACCTTTCCCCTCTGCTATTGGAACTCGCTGCATGGGGAACAAGTCCCGAGAATCTGCGCTTCCTCGATCCATTGCCGCCGGCTCACGTCCAGTCCGGTTATGAGCTCTTGATGGATCTGCGTGCATTGGACAGTCTTCGCCGCATAACGTGCCCGGGACGAGCCATGGCGCAAATCCCTTTGCATCCGCGCCTTGCCCGAATGGTTCATGAAGCACCACCGGCGCTACTGAATACGGCCTGCAACCTTGCCGCCCTTGTGTCAGAAAGAGATATCATCCGAACCAGACCTGGAGAAAAATCCCACGCTGATATTCGTGAGCGGCTACGCTTGCTTGCTGCGAGAGGAACCTCTGGAACTGCTGCCGAAACTCTTGAGGGCTTTGCCGTTGATCGCGGCGTTCTGGAAAGAGTACATCGCATAGCCCGGGAGATGCGCAGCTCTTCAGTCACTGTACAAAACAATGCTCCAGATTCGTTGCAAACCGTGGATTCAGAGGGCGGATTGCTCGCGTTGGCCTATCCTGATCGAATTGCAGCGTTGCGGGCTGGTTCAAAAGAGAGGTATCTTCTAAGCGGGGGCCGCGGGGCAATTCTCGAAAGAACTGACCCCCTCTGCGGGCAACCATTCCTCGTTGTGGTAGACCTCGATGGAAGCGGAGCAGATGCGAGAATTCGTCTCGCAATTCCGGTTTCCGGGGAGCAGATCAAGACGATATTTCGTGAGCAGATCCAAACTAATGAAACTACCGAGGTCGAGGAATCAACGGGAAGAGTTCTCAGTTACAGGAGCGAAATGCTTGGTGCCATCGCCGTAACTCGAAAGCAGATCGATATCGACTCGAGCGATAGTGGAGCTGTACTGTTGAAAGCAATCAGCAAAGCTGGAATCGAGTTTTTGAACTGGGACAACGATGCGGTCCAATTCTGTTTGCGGGTCGATTTGCTTCGGAGTCATGGGTTCGACTTACCGGACTTGAGCGAGCAGTGGCTGACGGAGCATCTTGCAGAATGGTTGTCTCCTCACCTCGCTGGAGTCAGCAGGCTAAGCGACGCACAGAAGATCAGCCTCAAGGCGGTTCTCACGGGCATGATGAGCTACGCACAACTCAAAATATTACAGCAGGAAGCTCCGGAATTCATCCAGGTTCCAAGTGGTTCGCAAATTCGCCTGGAGTACTCCTCAAACGATGTTGTGATGGCTGTAAAACTGCAGGAGATGTTTGGCCAGAAGGACACACCGCGCATTGCCGGGGGCAGGATTCCGGTAACGGTACACTTGCTTTCACCGGGCATGAAGCCCGTGCAGGTGACAAAGGATCTGGAAAATTTTTGGAAGAAGACGTATGCAGAAGTTAGAAAAGAACTCCGCGGAAGATATCCAAGGCACCCATGGCCTGATGACCCAACCACAGCAACGCCAACTAAGTTCGCGAAGCGACGCGGCACTTGATCAGCAAGAGATTACTGCGTCCAGATAACGGGAGCCTTCTTTTCCTCTTCTATGAGATCCGGAATTTCCGTTTCTTTGACCGGTGGCTGCGGAACCTGTGGCGGAACCAATAGTACGTTCTGAAGTGCGTCGCCAATCTCGTTTAGCTTCACTTGAATCATATCCAGGTATTCATGCATTCCAAATTTGAATACGTCACCTATGTCCGTGTAGTCGAGCTGCGAACGAAACGCTCCCAATCGCTTCTCAACCTCGTTTCGGAATGTGCCTGACCCTGAAGGAGTCAGTTCGCGCAGAGATGCCTCAGCCTTGTTCAAACAAAAGCGAATTGTGCGGGGGAAGTCTGGATGAAGGATCAGAAAGCTTGCGACGGCCGCAGGTGTAATGGACCCTTCAGACCGCCGAAACATTTCCAGGGCGCTTGCGGATCTGAGGACTGCCTGCCACTGTAGGAGGTCCACCGTGCTACCGACATCCTCGGGCTTCGCCAGCAGATAGAAGTATTTGATGTCGAGGAGGCGCGACGTCTTGTCAGCCCGCTCGAGATACCGACCCAAACATCCAAAGTGCCAGGCCTCTGAATGAGAAAGCGTACTGTCCATAATCCCCATGTGGAGCGCGCAATTGTCCTTAACCCATTGCAGGAATTCGCTGTGATCTTTGAGCTCGTCTCCCGGCTTAAGCGCGTCCGTAAGAGTAAGATAGAATTTATTAATATGTAACCACATCTCACCCGAAAGCATCTCACGCACCAACGCGGCGTTTTCGCGGGCGCTGCGCACGCAGGAGAAGATTGAGTTGGGATTGGTTTCGTCTGAGATCAAGAATCGCAGTGCATGAGATGTGGTAGCAGAGCCGTATTGTTCAATAAAGAGTTCGCGATCGCCCGTAGTCTCCACGAGCGGCATCCATTGTTCCGAGACGGCAAGAGGCTGATCGAGCGCCAGATGCAAATTAACGTCCAGAAAGCGAGCGTAGTTTTCCGCCCGCTCCAGGTAGCGGTTCATCCAGTAGATGGAATCAGCTACCCGGCTAAGCATATTAGTGTCCGGCCGGATCTTCGCGCAGTACCCATGTATCCTTGCTGCCACCGCCCTGCGAAGAATTCACAACAAGCGAACCTTTCTTCAGTGCCACGCGCGTCAGTCCACCGGGCAGCACAGAAATTTCTTCTCCGTAAATTACGTACGGCCTAAGATCCACGTGGCGTCCTTCAATTCCGCCCTCCGTGAGAACTGGAACGCGCGAAAGACCCAGAGTGGGTTGTGCGATATAGTTGCGTGGATTAGCCTGAATCTTGGCCTTGAATTCATCAATCTCTGCTCTGGTTGACGCGGGACCGATGAGCATTCCGTAACCGCCGGCTTCGTTTGCTGCCTTCACCACGAGCTTTTCAATGTTTTGCATCACATACTTCTGATCGGTTTCATCCGCGCAGACGTATGTTGGAACGTTAGGCAGAATTGCGTCCTCTCCAGTGTAGTATTTGATGATCCGCGGAACAAAGGCATAGACGGCCTTATCGTCTGCGACACCGGTGCCGGGTGCATTTGCAAGTGAGATATTTCCCTTCTTGTAAGACCTGAAGATTCCAGGAACGCCCAGAAGGGAATCCGGCCTGAATGCAAACGGATCAAGGAAAGTATCATCAATCCGGCGATAGAGAACGTCGACTCTGCGAAGCCCCATAGTTGTTCGCATGTACACAATATCATTCTGAACAACCAGATCACTTCCTTCCACAAGCTCCGCACCCATTTGCTGCGCGAGGAAACTATGTTCGAAGTACGCCGAGTTAAACTGACCTGGCGTAAGCACACCAATTACAGGTTCTTCCTTTCCGCTAATATAGCTGAGCATATCGCGCAAGCGATACGGATAGTCGTAAACTGGCAGTACACCTTGCTTGAGGAAGATTTCAGGGAAGGTCCGTTTCATGTTTTCGCGATTCACAAGCACATACGAAACGCCAGACGGACAACGTAGGTTGTCTTCAAGCACATAGAACTGGCCGTCACCATCGCGAACAAGATCAACTCCATTGATATGACACCAGATTCCCTTGGGTGGTTTCATCCCTTCGCACGGCGCCAGGTGGCTCTTGGCCGATTCCAGCAACCAGGCCGGAATGACTTTATCCTTTAGAATCCGCTTCTCGTTGTAAATATCGCTAATGAATTCGTTCAATGCGTAGATGCGCTGCTTCAGACCTCGCTCAAGGCCTTTCCATTCCTTTGCTCCGATGATACGTGGAATGACGTCAAAAGGAAAAATCTGCTCCTTGCGAGTGCCCTCCCCGTAGACCTGAAAAGTGATCCCTCGATTCAGGAGGGAGCGTTCCGCCATGCCCTTGCGGCGTAGCAGCTCCGACCGCTCCCAACCGGACAGTATCTCGCTAAAGGCCTGGTATTGGGGCCTTAGCTCACCGGACGTCTGGAACATCTCATCATAGAACCCGTCGAGGCTATAGTTCCCCAGGTCGATTCTACCATGGCCGTTGGGCGAAGGTTGTTCAGCGAATGCAAATGGTGACATGTTGCTTATGTTGCAATGAACGTACCTGGAAGGCCCGCGGCTCGAAATTCCTGAAAATTAAGCAAGACCAGTCAATTGGTCTGGCACCAGCCTTGAAAACTGGCGTACTGCTTACTTAATGTCAGGTTCACTAACGTACGGGATTTCCATCAGATCGAAGCACGTCCACCGCTACCTTACACACACTCTTGCCGCCGCCAAACACAATTCCTTTTACCGGAGTGATATCAGCGTAATCCCTACCATAAGAAACAGTAATATGCTGATCGGCTGGCATGTTTCGGTTCGTCGGGTCAAAATCAAACCAGCCCTGGCCCGGCACAAAGGCTGAGAACCAGGCGTGGGAAGCGTCGGCGCCCTGCAATCGGGGGCCAATGGTTGGCGCGGATTCAATATAACCGCTCACGTACCGGGCTGCCAGCCCCAGGGAGCGCATGCAGGAAATAGCCAGGTGAGTGAAGTCCTGACAAACGCCACGTCTGATCTTGAGCACCTCTTCGCTTTTCGTGGCTACGGAGGTTGATCCCGGTTCATACTTGAACTCCGAGTGGATTCGCTGGGTAAAATCCCATGCGGCCAGTAGAATTGGGCGCCCTGGTGTGAAGGATGTCTCAGCGTACTCTCTGAGAGCTCGGCTACTCCGCGCATGAGTCGAGTCCGTGATGTATTCGTATACGTTCCAGAACTCAGGGGAACGGAGCCTGTCGCGGACTTCTTCCCATGTTGGTGAATCGGGCAGGATTGGATTGGTGCCTGTGGGACCGGTCCGCGGGCTCAGATCCACAGTACTCTCGGAGAGAATTTCCAGGACGTTATGCGGCGACTGAACAGCGAAATAGTATGATTTATTTCCGAACGAATCGTACCGCTCCATGGTCACATTTGGCTGCGGACTAACGACGATCCGACTATCACGAACATTTTGATATTCAGTGATCCGCGGTGTCATCTGTGCCTCGTTGTGGCACAATGAAACTTCCTCCGCATACTGGTAGGTGGTACGATGTATTATCCGGTAACGGACCATGCGCCGCCCTCCAGTCTGTGCTGTGTTTCAATGTAGTTGAAATAGTTCGATGTGATTGTCTCGGACAATGTTCGGAGATATTGCTTCTCGCGGTACATTAGCTGTTGTAGCTCGGAGTAATCGTCACCCTGCGGACCGGTTCCTTCCGCCAGGCGAAGAACAGAAAGGGCATGCAGAATCGTTCTGCTCTCCATCGTCCGGCTCGATTCTTTGGCGCCAGGTAATCCTTTTGCAAGTTCTTCCAGGCGCGATAACTGATGGCCGAGCGATCTTGGGTTGGAAAGATCAAAGATCAATAGATCCATTACGGCGGACGGGTCCATACGAGTTTTATAGCGCCTGCGATACGTCATGTATGAGTTCTGAATCTTAAGTACGTGTTCCCATAATGCTTCTGGCGGCTTGCGCTTGCTTACAGAAATAATAAGATCCGCACTCAGCGTCGCACGTTCGATTCGACGGCCAAATTCGAGGAAACGGAAACCCTGGCCTCGCGTCATGCTTTCACTTACAAAGCCCGCGAAGCTCGCCAGATAGATTAGCAGGTTTTCAAGGATTTCAAATGGGCTCTTGCCAGGCGAATCCAGCTCTGTTTCCAGGCGATTGATTGTGCGCCACGTGTCTTCTGAGAGACGCTCGCGAAGCGACCTAGCAGCGTTGGTCAATGCGCGGACATCGAACCTGAGGCCACCAATCATGGAGGCATCAAAGAATATACCACGCAGCTTCTGTTCCACTTCCGATGACTGCGCAGATTTGGCCAGGAGATCCGGGTCAAGCAGGCCCGTATGCGCTTCGAGCATGAGCAACAGGGAATCAAAGACCTCTTCATTGCCTTGCATTTCCACCAATCTAAGCTGGATTTCTCGCATGATGCGGACCAGACCTTCCGTGCGTTCCGCATAACGTCCAAGCCAGAACAAATTGTCTGCGGCCCGAGAAGGAATTTCTCCGCCGGAGCGCACGATTGGTGTTGTACCCGCAGTCGCCGAAAGCAGACTGATCTGCTTTTCCGGTTCAGATGCCAGAATCCAGAGATCCTTACTTACACCACCCTTCTGGTTTGATACTACGTTGCTATTTGCATCCGGGGACACGCGAACAAGTCCACCTGGCATCACCATGTACGATTCATCGCGCGTGCATGCGAAACTGCGTATAACCATGGAGCGCGGCTCCATCTTGTTTCCAGTCCAAAGGGGAGTTGTGGAAAGCTGGTGGCGTTCCTGAGCAACATAGTTGCTTGGTTTCGCGCGAATTCGCTCCGCGAGACTCGTAAGATCCTTTTGTGAGAGATCTCCGCCAAATACACTGCCCCGATCCCAACCCCGTGAAATCGGTTTGATCACGAGCTCATGCAGACGATCCAGAACATGCGAAAGCGAATTGCCGCACCAGTAGGTCTGCGTATTGCTCAAATGCAAATCCTGACCGAGGAGATGTCTGCAAATTGCTGGAAGGAATGGATACAATCCCGGATTCTCCAGGACGCCGGCACCCGGTGGATTCAACACCGCTACCGAACCCTGTCGAATACTGTACAAGAGACCGGCCACGCCCAGGAGTGAGTCGGATTTCATTTCTAGCGGATCAGAGTACGTGTCGTCCACGCGGCGAAAAATTCCATCGATTGGGCGCAGACCACTTAGCGTTTTGAGAAATACTTTACCATCGCGCACCGTGAGATCTGAACCTTGAACTAGATTGAAGCCCAGATAGTTCGCAAGGAATGCTTGCTCAAAATACGTCTCATTCTCCGGACCCGGTGTCAAGAGCACGATCCGATTGCCGCCTCCTGCGATCGAAGCGAGATGATTTCTGAGCGCGCGGAAGAAAATTGCCAGTCTGTGAACATGCGAATCTCGATAGAGACTCGGCAGAGTTCGGGAGAGTACAATGCGATTTTCAAGCGCATATCCAGCTCCAGAAGGAGCCTGAAGCAAGTCAGCAACTACGGAAAAGGAACCGTCTGATCCACGCGCGAGATCTGCAGCATAGAGATGCAGGAAGCGCATACCGGGCCGCATTAGCCCAACGCATGGGCGAAGGAATCCGCCATGATCAAAAATAACCTGAGGGGGAATCAATCCCTCCGACAAGAGCTTGGCTGGACCATACAGGTCTTGAAGAATCGCTTCGAAAAGTTCCGCTCGCTGAATTAACCCGCGTTCAACTGCGGCCCATTCGCGACTATCAATCAATACGGGAAGGACATCCAGCGGCCAGGGGCGCTCCTTTCCTCCCGTATCGTCGTATACGTTGTAGGTAACGCCATTCTCTTCAATGAATCTGCGAATCTCGTCCTGGCGGAAGGACAGCTGTGACGGGCCCATTGCTTCCATCGCGCGAAGCAGAAAATCCCATTGCGGCCGAACCTTACCATCCGGCTGGATGAACTCATCGCGGGCCGATGTACCGGTGTATCCGTCTAGAATTGAGCCCAACATTGACGCCACGGATTTGGTGTGCAAGGGCCCTCTTCCATGTCAAGCAACGCGCTCGCTTGTTTTTGGAGCAGTTCGCAAATCCAGGGTACAGGGAAACTCATGCCTTTCATCGAATATGGTAACGGGGCCAGGATAGTTAGCGCCAGCAAAGAATCGTGATAACATGCGCGACTCTGCCTCGCGCTCATTCACCGGAGCTGTATCATAACTGCGGCCACCCGGGTGGAAAACGTGATAGGTACAACCACCTATGCTATGACCCGTAAGCTTGTCGTAGACGTCAAAATACAGAGGCGAATGAATCGGAATCGACGGATGCAATGTGCCCGGTGGATCCCAGGCCTTGAACCGGACTCCAGCAACGAATACGCCCGTGGTTTCCGTGGCCTGCAAAGGCACCGCGCGCCCATTACACAATAGCGCATAACGTTCCGGATGAAAATGCTTTACGAGGACCTGCACTCGCTCGACTGCTGAATCTACTGCGCGCGCTGTTCCGGCCAGAGACATCTCCTCACCCAGCACATTCCAGGCTTCAATAGCCATTCGTAGCTCCATGGTCATTTCGCCGATTTGGACGGACCCGTAGACGGGAAGTCTGCTATCGAGAAATGGTAAGAACCATTCCGCTTGGAAATGAAAACCGGAGCCCTCAAGATCGCGAAGGATCATTTGCAAATCTTGCCAGAGATAAACTGGCAAACGAAATTTATCCCGGAGCATGTATCCCCATGAGATCAAAGGCTTTTCATAGGGACGTTGCCAGAAATGGGCCACCATGGCGCGAAGCAACAATGCCTGTAGGGCATTCATGCGCGGATGATAGGGCATTTCAAATGCTCGGAATTCGACCAGACCAAGACGGCCCATCAGCGAATCTGGTGAATGCAACTTGTCGATGCAGATTTCCGTGCGATGCGTGTTCCCGGTTAGATCCACGAGCAGATGTCTGAGCAATCGATCCAGCAACCAGGCATTGTCTTTCTCGGTTGGTGGATCATCAGGAACTGCGTACAGTGGTAGTTGCTCAAGTGCAATGCCTAACTCGTAGATTGCTTCGGGGCTTGTTTCGTCCACGCGTGGCGCCTGACTGGTTGGACCGACGAACTGGCCTGAAAACAAATACGAAAGTGCCGGATGGTGCTGGAAATAGGTGATAAAACTGCGCAACAGGTCCGGCCTGCGGAGGAATGGACTATCCATTGGTGTTTCGCCGCCTAACGTTACGTGGTTGCCTCCGCCGGTCCCCGAGCGTCTTCCATCGAGCATGAATTTCTCTGCGGTTAGTCCACACTTGAGCGCTTCTTCATAGAGAGCCGTTGTTTTGAAGCACAAATCCTTCCAGTTTCTGGACGGGTGAACGTTTACTTCTATCACTCCGGGATCCGGGGTAACTGCAATCTTGTTCAGCCTGGCATCGAACGGCGGTTCGTATCCTTCGATCATTACCGGGATTTCCAACTCGGCAGCCGTGGCTTCGACGCAAGCAATCAATTCAAGGTAATGAACCGCTTCTGATTGTGGCGGAAGAAAGACATGAAGCCTGCCATTCCTGGTTTCTACACAAAGCGCTGTGCGCAGGCCATAAGAGTCGTCGCGCTCTTTCTGCTCTTCGATTCTTTGCGTTGGCACTCCACTATCCCTAAAGGATTGAATGCGCTGCTCTATTTTTCGCCTGACATTAGGCCAGGGAGGACGACTGGCCATTGGGCTCCACTGCGAATAGCCCGGATCCTTTCCTTCCAGGCTGTCCAACGGTAGTCGGTAACCCATTGCAGAGTCACCGGGAATCAAGTATAAGCGTTCGCGTTTCAAGTTCCATTTTCTACTGAGCCAGGCGTCGGCAGAATCATCCATGATGAGCGGCAAAACAAAGCCTGTGATGGAACTGAGCCCGCGCTCGAGAAGAATTCTCAAGCGATTGCGTTCAGAGGAAGAGCCCAGATCCTTATGCATGGGATCCACATCGACCGGAAGATTTCCTTCCTTCCAGAGATAGTAGTAAACGTCTTCGTAAGCAGGTAAGACCGTATCGGTTGAGCCCAGGAGTTTTAGCGCGATTGCCTGCATGAACTTTGCGGCATGCGAAGAATCAAATCCGTAATCGTGTTTTTCATCAGCAAGGAGAGCCGGGTTCTGCCACACAGGCTCCCCATCGAGCCGGAAGAACATCGAGTACGACCAGCGGGGAATTTCTTCTCCCGGGTACCATTTTCCTTGACCGGAATGAAACGATGATCCTGGAGCAAAGCGATTTCTGAGCGCCAGCGCGAGATCACGCGCTTTTTCCTTTTTCTCAATGCCGTTCGCTGTTAGGTTCCATTCTGCAGCATCGCGATTCTTGTCAGAGACAAACGTGGGTTCAGCACCCATCGTAAGTCGTACATTATGCTCTTCGAGAGAAAAATCGACGACCTGGCCAAGAATATAAATCTCGCGCCACTGTTCTTCAGTATAGGGCTTAGTAACGCGTGGCGTTTCCTGAATGCGCTCTATGCGCATTTGAAAATCCAATGTTGACTGGCAGGGTTCAACAGCACCGGACAGAGGCGCTGCATCGGCGGGCTCTGGAGTACATGCCAGCGGAATATGACCTTCCCCGGTAAATAATCCAGATGTAGCATCGAGACCAATCCATCCGGCCCCAGGCAAGTATACCTCGGCCCATGCGTGAAGATCAGTGAAATCAGTTGTGGGCCCCGGTGGGCCGGAAAGCGGGACTTCATCCGGCACCAGTTGAATCAGATATCCCGAGACGAATCGCGCCGCAAGCCCCAGATGCCGCAAGATTTGCACCAACAGGTACGCAGAATCCCGACACGAACCACTTTTGCTACTGAGCGTCTTTTCGCACGTTTGCACACCTGGTTCCATTCGGATCAAGTATGCCACGTCGCTCTGCAAGCGTTGATTGAGCTCGACTAGAAAGTCGATTGTCTTCAATTTGCCCCGCGATTTTTCAACGTAGTACCGGAGCAAGGGACCGTTCTCCTGAACGGTCAAATAGGGAGCGAGCTGGGTTTTTAGCTGAGGCTCATACGCAAATGGATATTGTTCGGCGGAAGGCTCAAGGAAGAAATCAAAGGGATTCACTGAATGCAGTTCGGCGATCAAGTCTACTTCAAACGTTAGGCGATCAGTCTTCTCATTGAAGACAAGACGGGCCAGGTGATTCCCGAAAGGATCCTGTTGCCAGTTTATGAAATGATCGCCCGGACTCACTTTTAAGGAGTACGACAGGATCGGCGTGCGGGTATGCACAGCTGGCCGCAAACGAACGATCTGAGGAAAGATCGTAATGGATCGTTCGTAACTATAACTAGTGCTATGGTGTAAGGCTACGCGGATTGCCATTTAAGTACGCTCTAGTTCTTTCATCCACATAACAACTAGCAAGTTGCGTACCCACAATACCAGCAACCAGTTGAAGCGGATACAATAAATGTCTAAAATCCAGGCAGCCAAACCAGGAAGGAGGTTCGTTGCAATCGGAAGTGGCTGTTCTCAACTTGGCCTGTGCAACGAAACGGCCCCGGAATTCTCCGAGTTCTCCAGAATATACGCGGTATGCAGTCGGGTCGTCGCTCGATTCTATCCGTGATTGACGAGTATTTCGACGGTTACGGAGACCTCGTGGACATCAAGTTAGGCCCCGTCCGAATCTTCCTGACAAGGAATCCGGAGCATATTCGCCACTGCCTGCAAGAGAACCATATGAGCTACGGGCGTAGCATCAGTTATAAATTTCTCGCGTACTTTCTGGGACAGGGTCTGCTCACCAGCGAAGGCGAGCTCTGGCGCAAACAGCGCAGATTGGCCCAGCCTGCGTTTCACCGACAGAAAATCGCCGGATTCGCCACAATCATTGCCGGGGCGGGAGACGAGATGATTTCCTCCTGGGCAAACAAGACCACCTGCAGTCTTTCAGAAGAAATGAGCCATGTTACCCTGGCAATCGTATCGCGCGCGCTTTTTGGTACTGACCTCAAGAATGAATCAGAGGCTATTGGACGTGCCCTGACAATCGCACTGGATGAGGTAAATCGACGATCGATTAGCATTGTCAATCCCCCCATGTTCCTTCCTACGGCTCGTAATCGCAACTATCGGGGCGCCGTCGCGGAAATGGACCGCATTGCCTACGGAATCATTGAAAATCGAAAGCGGACCATGGAAGCGCAAGGTGATTCGTCAGAGGCCTCAAACGATCTCCTTGGAATGTTCCTGTCAGCTCGCGACGCAGACACCGGTGAGGCAATGTCCAACAAGCAACTGCGCGATGAACTTCTCACAATGATCATGGCGGGCCATGAGACGACAGCCAACGCTCTTGTCTGGACAATCTACCTTCTACTAAAACACCCCGAAGTGGAAGCACGATTGCGAACTGAGATTGAAGCAATCGACAATGACGTCTCGCTTGAAAGTCTCGCCAGGGTTCCGTATTTGCAAACCGTGATAGAAGAATCCATGCGATTGTTTCCACCCGTGCCTGGACTCGAGCGACTCGCACTCCGCGACGGAGAATTGGGTGGTGTCAAGATTCCAAAAGGCTCTGTCGTGAATCTGGTTACATATTCCGCTCACCGCCATCCGAATTTCTGGGATGATCCGGAATCCTTTAAGCCCGAACGTTTTGCCGGCGCAAACGCAAGCTTGCGGCGCGATCAGTATTTTCCATTTGGAGGTGGTCCCCGACTTTGCATTGGAAACCATTTTGCAATGCTCGAAGCACAAATTCTCCTGGTGAAGATGCTCCGTTCTTATAAATTTGAGTTTGCCGGGGAAGAGCCTATACCACAGATCCAGGTAACACTTAGACCGCATAACGGTATGCCGGTCAGACTGATTCGCTTATGATCAAGATCGCAGCGATTGGTGACATACATGGAGGGTTCGATGAAACAGACATTGCTCTGTTCAACAAATCTGACTATGATCTAATCCTGGTCGTGGGCGATTTGCCCGGACGTACCCACACCGGAACTAACGAAATTGCGCGGCGGATCGCCCAGCTTACCAAACCCGTATATTTCATCCCAGGAAATCACGACGGAGTAACCATGATCCAACTCCTAGCCGAACTAAAACAGAGCGAATCATTGATTGAACGCGCGCACAAAAAACAATTTCGTCTCTGCGAACAACTGAAGCAAGCTCTTGGACCGGCGCAATACTGCGGGTATTCCATTCACCCCATTGAGGTTCGCGATATTCGGTTTACTTTGCTGGCCGGGCGACCACATAGTATGGGTGGCGCGCCATTGTCGTACAAACCCTACCTGGAGGCCAGATTCGGCGTGTCCACAATGGACCAATCAGAGTCTCTTTTGAAACGACTGATCGACAAATCAGAAAGCCCGATTCTCGTGCTAGCGCACAACGGTCCAACGGGTCTCGGCTCAAGTCGTGATGATATCTTTGGTTGCGATTTCAAACCTGACCAGGGGGATTTTGGAGATCCCGATCTCGAAGAAGCGTTAAAGTATGCAAGATCGGTCGGTAAAAGAGTCCTCGGTGTTGTAGCAGGCCATATGCATCACAAGATACGCGGGGGCGGAGAACGCGTAACCCTGCTCGAACGCGACAGGGCGCTATACGTTAATGCGGCGCGCGTCCCCAGGATATTCAAGGACCAGGGTAAGGTGATGCGACATCACGTAAGGCTGCTGCTGGGCCCGGACGAACTTAAGGCCGAACCGACTTACTGGAGTTGAACATTCGTAAATCATACCGCCAGTTCCGCGCGTCCCGGGATCGGATTTGTCAAGCTGCCTGGTTGCTGGCCCTCCTTCTCCCCGTGTCGCTTTCACTGGCTCAGTGTGCACGGCCAAAGTCCCCGCTCCGGATTTCCTACTATTACTGGCAAACTACAATCGATTGGAAAACGTCTGATAGCCAATTCTTAAAGGAAACAGAGACCGACAGACTGTACCTCAGACTTTTTGACGTTAATACCGAGAAAGGGCAAGCCGTGCCTCTTGCCAGACTACGCGTGACCCGACTCCCAGAGCAAATCGAAGTCGTTCCTGTTATTTATATTCGAAACGAGGTAATCGCGTCGCTCGATCCTCTGAAGACGCAGGAGCTATCAAACAATATTATCCAGCAAACGAATGCTCTTTTACCCCGGGGGTTTCCCGAAATTCAGGTAGATTGCGACTGGACCCATTCCACTCGCGACCGATATTTCAGATTATTAAGGATGATGCGAAGCGACTTGCCGCCTAACGTTTTTCTTTCTGCGACGATACGTCTTCATCAACTTAAATACAGGACTCAGACAGGAGTGCCTCCTGTGGAGCGCGGCGCACTGATGTTTTACGGAACGGGCCAGCCTTCGGAACCGAGCGAGAGAAACAGCATCCTGGATCTTAACACAGCCCAAAGTTACCTTGCGTCCCTGGGAGAGTATCCGCTTCCACTCGATGCGGCACTACCTGTCTATTCATGGGGGGTGCTGTTTCACGGTCAGAAGTTTCGCGGCATTCTGCGCGATGTTACCCCTGAAATGCTTGAAGAAGACCTTTCACGCAGCGGAAATGTTTACCGCGCTAGAAAACCAGTACGATTGAGGGGGATGGCCCTCGCTGCGGGCGACTGGATTCGGCTGGATTCCGTGGATCCTGAGGTTTCTGCACAGGCATTGAAAATGCTCTTGCCCGGGCTCAGACTGGACAGCAGAGTGATCCTGTTCCACTATCACGAAGGGCTAACTAAATATGGTTCCAAAAAGATTCTTTCTATTGCTGACGGGGGTCGCGCTCTTCTGGAGCCAAGGTGACCTATTCGCCTGCGGGCCAGCGGCCACGGCGGCCAGCTATTTCTTTAGCCAGCGGAATCCAAACAATGAATTTTGCTCAAGCAGCGGCTGGGACAGCGACTATGTGTATTCGTCCATGGAAATTGTGTCCAGCCAGGTACCATCGCTCTGTTCAAGTGGCGATGCGAACGTACGGAGTTGGACTGGCCTGGCAAAGCAGGCCAGGCAGTCGGATATCGCCCAGCTACTTTCAGAATTCCAGCCCGCGCAAATGAAACAAACCAGCCTCCGGTCCTCGAAAAATACGTTTGCACAATACCTGGCCACACCAGCCGCAACCGAGGCACGGGAGTTCCTGACATATGCAAAAGATGTCGAAGCATTCACTGCTTCCGTAACAGCCGCGGCAACGGACCAGCCGTGGAATTGGAAACCCACCGGCATTGATACAAACCTTGCTCGCCGTCTCGTAGATTCAGGCGAGAAAGCCCTGGTGAAGGCAAAGGACCCGGGCATTAAAGAACGTTATGCGCTCCAGATCCTTCGCATCCGTTTCTATTCCGGCGATTTTGCTGCAGTTATAAAAGATTTTTCCCGCTTTGGAATGGAAAATGCTAAGGTAGCCCCGATCAAAGGTCGTGCACAACGCTACCTCGCCGGCGCCTTGATTCGCACTGGCCAAAAAGAAGCGGCCGCTCTACAGCTAGCGGAGCTTTTCATAAACTCTGCCGATGTTTCAGAAGGGGCCGCAGCTGACTTCCACCGAGTAGGAGAGATTAGCGAGGAAAAACTCACAAGCCAGGCAGCCAATTCTTCCATAGCTGCGGGTCTTTATCTCCTTAAGGCAACCCACAATCCTTCTTACTCTCTACCGTTGATCAAGAAAGCGTACGAATTGGATCCAGGTCAGCCACTGATCGCTCGCCTGCTGCTGCGCGAAGTTGCAATGATAGAAGAGAACAACGTAGAAGTCATCTTAGGGCATGAAAAGCCGCAGCCTTCGACACTGCGCGACCGAATCGAGCAGGCAATCGAGGTTGTTGTTCTCCGGATTCGCAATGCGGCCGCCAGTTTGATAGGCCGCCCGGCTCTGGCGCAAAGTCCCTTGAAAGGGACGGAAAAGGATCATGCCTCAGCGCTGGCCGCATGGGCAGATCGAGTGATCCAGGATGGCAAACGAACTGACCTGGATCTGTGGCGATTCAACTCGGCTTATTTGCACTTTCTTTCTGGTGATTTTGATAAGACACTTTCTCTTTCAAAGAGCCTCAGCAACAAGCGCTATTGGGGTGACAAGGCCCGGGTTCTGACATTTCTAACGAACGTTACTGTGGCAGATAAGATTGAATCGAAACATGAGGGAGAATTTCTCTCAATTAAGGACGTACTGTTCGCTCCCAGGAAAGATCAGGAACCTGCATTGCAACCTCTACGGGATTATGTTTTTCAGGTACTGTCGCGCAAGTACCGCGCACAAAATGATTTAGCGCATTCCGTGCTGATGGACGCAATGCTGCATCCCGTTTCAGACGGAGAGCACATGGATCACCTTGGCGATTCAAACAGCATTGAGCCTTTCCTCGCGATGATCGAAAAGAAAGACCTAACTCCTTTTGAAAAGTTCGGAATCAAGTATTCCCAGTCGGAGATAAATGATGTACGCGATCATCTGGGTTCACTTTACCTCAGGGAAGAAAGATACAAGGAAGCGCTAACTGAGTTTCAAAAACTCCCCCCTAAGTACTTGAAAGGACTGAATAAAACGTACGTGGGTAAAACGGGACCGCTTGGGCTTGAAACGGTGGACTTCAAGGGTCCAAAGGAACCGGATTGGGACAAGAAATCTGTTGCCGAGGCATTGGTGCGGCTATCAGACGCAGTTGCAAAGACTCCCACGGTAGAGGCTTACCAGCAGCTGGCAAACGCTCAGTATAACATGACGCATTTTGGGAAGTGGTGGATACTGACACGAAGATACAAATCATGGGGAGGCTATTACTCGTTTGATAACAGGCTTCTAAAGAGTGCAAAGCAAAAAGCAGAAAAGATTCTGACAATGACAAAGGATCGTGAAGCCAGCGCGAGAGCTGTCTACCTACTGGCTCTTATAGGAGATGGTGAACTCTATCTTTCTGGGGCGCAGTCCGATTATTCGCCGCTGCCGGCAAAATCCAAAGAGCGCCAGCCGCTATATGCAAGGCTGGCCAGCTACAAGGGCACCAAGTTTTATGAAGATCATATAGAAACCTGTGCGGAGTTCCAAAATTTCCTGGCAAAATAGAAACCTCTACTGGAACAAATCGCCTTGGCCAAAATGCTGACGATCCCAGAACGAGGCGGCGCCGGGATAGCAGAAGAGAATTTTCTGCGTGTAGACAGCGGCTAACTGATCTCCGGAA
Source organism: Leptospirales bacterium (assembly GCA_016788865.1). Lineage (GTDB taxonomy): Bacteria > Spirochaetota > Leptospiria > Leptospirales > Leptonemataceae > JAEUSB01. The sequence continues at coordinate 17,155 of JAEUSB010000008.1, read as the reverse complement.
CGCGGCACGCAGGGAGTAAATAGGATCGCGGCAATACAGAAATTGGCGTCCTTTTCTGTATAGTGCTCCGGAGAATGAAATAATCGGTTTAGCGTGATAAGAAAGCCAGACGCAATGAGATTTGCCAGGTTGAGATCAGCGTTTGTTTGGGAAGAAGATGATGAATCACCCGGGTATGGTGCACAAGCTGCGAGTTTCGTTGCGATGGCATTTTCCAGGCGCCGATCAAAGCGCTCATCGGATATGACATCATTTCCACCGACGGAACAACCAAACGCTAACAACACTACGACAGCAACTCGCTGGTATTTCATGACTGAGCTCCTTTCTTGACGTATGCAGTTTAGCAGAAAGCGCATAAAACATCTTCCTGATCTATAAATCCGAAGGATCACTTTTTCCGAAAGCGGCCCGGGGGAATGCCGGTGAATCTTACAAAGGCCTCATGAAAGGCGGAATTCGAATTGAAACCCACAGCCAGCCCAATCGAAAGCGTGGTTCGATCCGGTTGCTCAAGCAACAGATTGCGAGCCTCATTCACCCTAAATTCGTTGATATAAGTGGTGAAATTCTTTCCCAGGTGCTGGTTGAGGTACTGCGAAAGCTGATGGGAGGCAATGTTCAATGCCTGAGCCAGCCTGGGAAGAGTAAGATCTTCATCACAGAAGAGTTTCTCTACCGCGATGAGTTGATGAAGTCTGGCCGAAAGCTCATCGAGATCCAATCCATGGAGCAAAGATCGCGCAAATCGTTTTTGATCCGCTTCCGTGCCCTGATTAAGCAAGAAAGGGTAGTGCTGCGCCGCGAGGTAGAATGCCAGCACGAGTAGTGCCAGTGCAACCTTAATGGCGAAGAAGTATTTCAGTGCAATTCCAAGCGTAATCCCGGCCGCCGCAACGAATGCGAGGAGCACAAATCCCGAAACGATCAGAAGGCGGCCACCTTTGCCCCGCTCCGGGTCCCAGATTATGATCGCACGACCAAGGAGGTACAAAAGGTTTCCAACAGTCAGCAGGCCAGCGAGAATGGAAAAGAAGCGCAACAAACCCATTTCCGGCAGCTGGAACTCGATGACCCAACGACTCAAGTTGGTCGGATCGAGAATTGTCGCAAATATTACGAAGCAAAATGATAGAGAGGGGAAAGCGAATTGAAGACCCAAGATTTTCGTGAATCGTAACTCTTCCTCAAGGAGCGACGTAAAGAACAGAAACAAGAACGGACCTGCCGAAGCGGCGAAGATGATGTGCGCGATTAATAGTCCCGGATATGCAGCCATGCTTCCGTCGAATAGCATTGCAGACGTCAACTGGACTCCACTCGCACAGAAGAAGAGAGCAAGGATGGTGTTTCGCCGGGACAATCCACGGAGTAGTTGCCCGATCCCAATCATTGCCGCGGAACCGGCACCAAAATACGTAAAGAATTCCGCCATCTGGCTTACAGTCCCCTGCTCCCTGCTCAATGCGATGCAATGAAGGTATCGAGATCATGCCGATTCATTCCCAGTTCGTACATTATATGCACTGCCTGATCTGCAAACCAGAGGTAACCCAGGAGATGATGACCTTCGCTATCCGGGTATTCTTCTGTATGAAAAAACCATTTTCCGTCCACAGGATAGAACCAGCGTTGACAGCATCTGCGAAAGCGATGCATTCGCAAGGAGCGAAACTCAGCGTTCCGCAATCTTTCATCGTATGGAAAATCAGATCTACTAACCTGTCGCGAAAGATCGTTAAATCTTGATTCAATCTTCTCAAAGCGAAATGCTTTGTGCTCCAGGCGATACTCAAAAAGTGCCAATGCGATTAGATGAGATGCCAGAATTGGCGTTTGCTTTTGTAATGCAACCCGACACTGCTGATTGAAGTGTGCAACGTCTGCAACAGAGGCGGGCGGATGAATGGGCTTACCCGCGCAAATAAACATATCCGTTCTGTCGAGCAGGTCGCGGCAAAAATAGTCTCCTGCAATGCTAACGGGAATAACGCGCAGGGCCATATTGGTGCTGATTGATTCCGGAAGTTCAAACTCTTCGATTCGGCCGCGTTCATAACTCAATTCCGGAATATAGAGTTTTTCCCCGCTGACTGACATACTGGATTCCTCCGCCGCCGGGTCTCGTTGCATCAAAGCCGCCGTTAGACGATTCCGCAAGGAACCTTCGCGGCAAACTCGCTGGCTCAATCCGCGCACATCCCGAAAGGGTTCCGGTGCATCCTCGAGATGGGAGCCAAAAGCGCGCCAGGGCCCTCGGTGCGGAGAACGATTCAGCAGGAAATGGAGCATCGATATTTCATCAAGCGCCGTCTTCCGGGCCCAGACATAGACGGTAGTATCCGATTCGGTCGTCGGCAATCGATTGAGAAATGGACGCTCCAGTCCGCCCCAGCTCCGTGCTATCCGTAGCAAACTTCGCATAGACCTTGCGGTTCCTCGATCCGGGAACAGTGCCGAAACCGAATCCGGCAAAATCCGAACGGGCATGAACGAATCAGAATTTCCCGAATAGGAGGGCATCGCTGGCAAGAGGAACAAAACTGAATCAGTTCGCAAGCAGAATCGGCGATTATTGTTTGACGAATGCCAAACCGGGATTTCAATTCAGGTTATGAAAGCTATGGTTTTGGGATTCATGTTCGTCGCCCTGGCCTGCGATCGCTGCTCTTCGCGAGTGGCAGCGCCAGCGTCGCAGAATGCAAAGAATCCAATGGTCGGCCAACTCGTTCATGTCACCGGAACGGCCGAGGATGCTCGAATCTCCGGCGTAGTCATTTCAAACGATTTCATGGTATATTGCCTGAATGTTCAGGAATGGCCCAGAAAATTTCACAAGCGCACGGTGACAGTCACGGGCAAGCTTGAGTACACAGAAGAGTTTATGGGAGGCAAGAATTCCGGCGGCGAGTATACTGCTGGCACTACATCGGGAGTTTACGTTATTCGCAATTGCCAGATAGATTCGCAATGATGGAGTTTTATGATCCAGCAAATCGTCCGCTTGCATGAGCCCATTGCTTATCGAGACTATCTGGCCCTGCAAAACCAACTCCGATTGCAACGACGCGAATTGCTGCTGGTTTGTGAACATCCACGAACAATCACGGCCGGTGTTACTTTCAAGAAAACCAGCCTTCACTATGACGCGGCCGTCTTGCAATCACAGGGTATCGATTTTTTTGAGATTGGTCGCGGGGGAGATGTAACGGCGCATGAACCTGGTCAGGTGGTCTTCTATCCGCATCTCGACTTGAAACGGCGTGAGTTTGGTATAAGCCTGTACTTCAAGGAACTTCTGGCGAGTGGGGCCGAGGCGCTTGAATCTGTGTTCAACATTCGCGCGCATTCCTTAAAAGATGCGCCGGGGCTCTATCTTGATACCGGAGAAAAAATCGCTTCGATTGGCGTTCAGTTCAAATCGTTCTTCACGTCACACGGAATCGCAATCAACGTCTGCAATGATCTGAGTACGTTCAAGGGAATTGATCCCTGCGGGGACCCAAACCTCAAGATCACCAGCGTGAGCCAGCAATTGGGCAGACCAGTAGACCGGGGGCGTTTTGTCGATTGCCTGATGAATCGATTTATGAAAACACTTTGACACCAGGGCGCCCCAGGCGTCTCTTGCCTTTCTGGGCGCCCAGGTAGCTCAGTTGGTAGAGCAGCGGACTGAAAATCCGCGTGTCGACGGTTCAATTCCGCCCCTGGGCACCAGTTGTTATTTTTTCCTATTTTCCCCCTCGGCCCACAGGCCCATAAACTCATTCTCCAGTACACCTTCGCAACGCTCCGGAGCGAAGAGTTGCTTCACAGGCGGCTTTGGATAAATTGAAATCTGATCTACATCAGGAATCCATGTCAGCATACGCGTGATGGTGTTTTCACCCTCGATCTCATACATGGTAAAGCTCATTCCTTTGTTAGGGATGAACTGTTCGGTCTTCAGATATTTATACGGCATTATACCTACTCCTCGCAAATGCTGGTTTTGAGGGGAATCAAATATTTTTCTTGCCCGCCCAAACCGATTCGGTTTACTCAAGAAAACCTGAGACGGGTCGATCTTCAAGGGGGAGACGGTGGAAAAGGGCTACATTCTGTGCGTAGACGATGAAATCAGCGTCCTTGAGACGTTACGTGAACAACTCAGGGAACATTTTGGTCAAAGCCATGAGATTGAGGTTGCGACCAGTGCAGAAGAAGGGCTCTCCCTCATCAGTCAGATTCGCGAAACCGGCGGCTATGTCGAAGTTATCATCACAGACCAGGTGATGCCCGGAATTAAAGGAGATCAGTTTCTTGAGGAAGTGCACAGAAACCTGCCAGATACAATCAAGATCCTACTCACCGGCCATGCTGGCCTGGCCAGTGCCATCCATGCAGTCAACAAAGGGGGACTCAATCGCTACATTGAAAAACCCTGGAACATGGAAAATCTCAAAGACGATATTGCCGGACTCATTCAGAAGTTTCGTGAGAATGTTGAGAATCAGCGGATGCTTGCGCTTCTTGAAAAGCGCATCTCTGAGCTTGAGAACGAAAACCAGGAACTTCGCACCGCCTAACAGTTTTCCACCCGGGTATGCGCACCTGACGGTCGGGGCGCTCGTCACCTTACCGTTGATGTTGCTGCTGGTGAATCCCGTTACCGCGGAACAAACCAGAAAGCCCACGCCTCCAGAGAAAGAACAGAAGGTAGAAAAGAAAACCGATAAGCCCTCAGACAAAAAGGTGGGAGAAAATGCCGAGAAGACACCTCCCCGAGATCCAGAAAAACGCAAGACACAGCTGGAGTCACTCAAGCAGCGAATACTTTACTCCAGTTCCACTGATCGCAGAAACGAAATACGTCGCGTTCGCACTCTCGATGAGTCAGAACAAAAAGAGTTCATTCCAATTCTCGTGAAACTTTGCACGGAAGACCTGGATCCAGCGGTTCGCGAGAGTAGCATGCGGATTCTCACGGAGATGAAAGCTAAAGAAGGGGAACCTGCATTTCTGGCCGGACTGAAAGACAAACAGGACGACGTGCAGCTTGCAGCAATTAGCGGGATTCGTGAACTCGAACTGAAATCTGGTGGCGAACCACTTGCGACTATGATGAAGACCCTGGATGCAAAGAAGGACGTGGGCAAATTCACGGCTATCATTCGTGCTCTGGGAGCCATGGAGTACAAAGCAGATCTCACATATCTGATTGCAAAGGCAGAGGATAGCGAGACGCATGAAGAGGTTCGCCGTGCTGCCGTTCTCTATCTAGGCGACGTTAAGGCGACAGAAGGCCGCGAATACCTCACGAAACTTGCAAAGAATGAAGAGAAAGATCCGGATCTGCGTGCTTACGCGGTCAATTCCCTTGGACGCATGAAAGAAGCCACAGCAATTCCTGTAATAAAGGAAATCCTCGAATCAATTCGCAATCAGAAGAATCCCAAAGAACGAATTCGCATGAGCCGCTTACGCTATCAAGGCATGATTGCTTTAATGCGACTGGGTGACCGCTCCATGGTACCGGAAATCATGTCTGCAGCCAAAGACGATGACCCCTCAGTACGGTTGCGCGCCGTGCGTCAATTGGGCGAGATGAAAGTTGCGGAAGCCAAAGATCTACTGGCATACAAGGCAAAGTATGACGACAACGTCAGGGTGAAGAAAGCGGCACAACAGGCGCTGGACAACTGGGACAAACAGCCAGCCAAACCTGGATCGGAACTTGATCCAGAAACAGACAAATGAAGCAATTCTATCGATTTCTCGTTGCCGGTCTCTTCTTTCTGGGTCTCAACATTGCCGTCAATCTGACGTCGGCTGAATCACCTGCAAGTCTAATAGCCCAGGAAAAGGAAAAGCCCTATGAGGGCGACATACGAGAAGCAGATCTCCGGCGGCGGGAACTGATCGAGAAAATCAAAAAGAACGAAATACCCGCAAGCATTCGACTCAGATACAGTCGGCGCGAAGGAGATTTTCTGGAGTTCTATGATCTCGAAGGGAAACCGATCTACTACAAGTACCGCGAGGATCGTTTTGATAGTGACGGAGATGCCAGAATTCAGTTCTTGATTTCGGGCGGCGCATACGAGGTCACGGGAAAATTTCTTGGTCTTTATCGTTTATCCAAACTCTATTCGCCCGAGAGTCCCGAGTTTTCCAGCCAACTCGAAGATCTAAACTCAATTCCGGTTTTTCTATTCAAAGGCGCTCGGGCGCTACGGACGGATCAGATCCTGCTTTGAGCTAATGAATCGCGGCTTGCTAGCCCTACTCGCGTAAGACACGCTGGATTGCTTCGAGTGTTACCGGTTTGCTCAAGAAGTCATTCATCCCTGCCTGGATGCATAACTCACGGTGTTCGGGCATTACGTTCGCCGTCAGTGCGACAATCCGCAGTTCTGAAAATTCCTTGCGACTGCGAATTCGCTCAGTCGTCTGCAAGCCATCGAGACCAGGCATATGCATATCCATGAAAATAAATGTGAACTTCTTGCTCTCAAGAGCGGCAAGAGCTTCAAATCCACCGGCCACAGCCTGAGCTGTATGGCCGAGCCGGGCACAAATTCGCAAGATCACCTCCCGGCTTATGGGATCGTCATCCGCGATCAGAATATCGTGTTTCATAAGCGTGCCTCGCGCCGCCGGACTGCTACTTGTATGTCCAAAATTGGCTTCCCTGAGAAAAGGAATTTCAACGGAAAAGGAAGATCCCAGCCCCTCGTTACTCTGTGCATGAATGGTCCCGCCCAGGAGTGCAACCAATCGAGCGACGATCGCAAGCCCCAGACCCGCTCCACCGAATCGACGAGCAAACGATCCTTCAACCTGGTAAAACGCCTCAAAGAGTTTTGATATCTTATCTGCCGGAATCCCAATCCCGGTGTCTATGACTTGAAAAACAAATCTGCTGGTCTCGGCGGACTCTGTTCCCCGGCGCACCCGCAACGTAATACTGCCAGATTGCGTGAATTTTACTGCATTGCCAAGCAGATTCAACAGGATCTGTCTGAGTCTTGGCGCATCCCCACAAACATTCTCTGGAAGACCGTCGTCCAGGTCGAGTCGAAGCAGGACTTTCTCCGAGACGGATGGGCGGAACATGTCAACCACGTCCACAAGTAGCTGCCTCAGTTCAAAAGGTTCAGGTATGCTTTGCAATTTCCCGGACTCAATGCGGGACAAATCGAGAACGTCATTCAATATGGCAAGCAAGGCTGTTGAACTCCTTTGAATCGTTCTGGCGATTCTTTCTTGCTCGGCATCGAGTTTTGTTTCCAGCAGAATCCCGGTCATACCCAGAACACCACTCATCGGAGTGCGAATCTCATGGCTCATCGTCGCGAGAAATTGCGACTTCATCTTGCTGGCCTGCTCCGCTTCGCCCCTTTCGCGTTTGAGAGTGTTGATACGATCCGCAACAGCCATTGACAAGAGAATTAGCTGGGCAAACGCTCCCAGCTGGGTAGCATTGTTGACCCAGACGTTAGGCGCAATAACTCCAAGATTTCGCAATGCGTAGACTGACGCAGCCGATAGAAAGACCAAAAAGGCAGCCAGAAACAGACCCGCATTCCGATGTCTCCGCACGGCCAGTAGAGTCCCAATCACGCAGATCAAGATCGTCGAAATGATAACCAGGAACACCATGAACCGTGCCAGAATGCCATAGGGCATAACGAACAAAAGCACAACCGGCGCCAGGGAAGATATGCTTATGATCTGAACAAAGCGATCCAGCCTCGGGGTTGCCACCTTCAGATTCAAGAAGGCCCGACAGAACATTCCGACCCAGAAGGCACCGAGAGAATTCAGCATAAGGTTGATCGTCAACGACCAACGACCCGCATCAGGCAGGAAATACTGAAACAGGTAACCTTGCTGGCTTGCCATAAAGGCGGCGCCGGTGGAAAAGAATAGAATGTTGAAAAGATACAGCGGATCCCGCACGGAAAAAAACACAAAGAGGTGATAGCTAGAAATGATAAACAGCGAACCGTAAAAAAACCCGTAGAGGATTCCAAGGATGGAATCATAGGCTTGAAACGTATCAAAGCGAACAATTGAAACCGGCAAGAGAAAAGCGGCCCGTGTCTTCGCGCGAATGTAGACCGTCAATTGTTGATTCGATTCGAATGGCACGCGAAACAAGAAAGTTCGGTGCGCAATCTCTCGCGATCCAAACGGATACCAGAGTCCCGTAGTTCGCTTCTGAAAAGTACCGTCCGGTGCCAGAAAGTACACGTCGACTTCTTCAAGGAGTGGCGACTCGATTTGCAGGATCCAGGGCCAAACACCCTGAATGCCGTTCACTCGAAATCTCGCCCAGACTGTAGAAGTTGTAAAGCCTGCAGAGTAGATTTCGGCTTGGGACTGGATGAAGTTCTTTTTCTGGACTTCTTCAAAACCTACCTGTCCCTCAGAATCCTCAAAAATCTCGAGATCCCGCCCGACCGGAACACGGTCCCGTCCAGCCAGATCAACCACCGATTGTGCGTGCAGACCGGATACCGCGAGCGCGCAAAGGAAGCTGACGAAGCAAAGACATTTTTGGAACAACGATTACCCTCCTTGCCTGCTCGACAATGCGCGATTCATTGCGCGATCAGCCTGACTGCAAAATGTACTTGAAAGCAAGGCTTTTCTCCGGCTTCTGGAAAGGTGCCGGAATTCAGGAACAAAGACGAGCTTTTAAAAGGCCACGCTGAACTTAAGAAGCAGTTCGACGAGCGCTGGGAGCAGAAAGGAATCAGCGGGATTCTGGTGGAACTCGAAGACCTTGAATCGCTCACGGCACGACCTAACTTCTGGGATGATCCAGAGAATGCCAAGAAAGTTTCCATGCACAAAGCGGATCTTGAGCGCCGCACCACCCCCTGGAAAACACTTAGGAACGAACTTGAGGAATTCCCTGATCTCGTGGACCTGACGCTCGAAGAAATCAAAGACCAGAAAGCAGGAATCGAATCGCTCGAAGGCGATCTCAAGAAACTGGGAGAGCATTTTGAGGAACTACTATTAGCCGAAGCTCTAACAGGCGAAGACGACGGGCGTGATGCTCTGGTCAATATTTCCTCCGGAGCTGGAGGCACGGAAAGCCAGGATTGGGCCGAAATGCTTCTGCGCATGTACATGCGTTGGTTTGAGAAGCGCGGATTCCGAGTGGAAACAGCCGACATACAACAGGGAGAAGAGGCCGGGATCAAGGGCGCCACGTTGATCGTCCGTGGGAACAACGCGTTCGGTTTGCTCAAGTCAGAAAATGGTGTTCATCGTCTGGTGCGAATCTCTCCATTTGATTCTAATAAGCGACGTCATACATCGTTTGCTGCCGTACACATCACTCCCGATATCGACGATTCCGTTCAGGTGAACGTCGATGACAAAGAACTGCGGATAGATACATATCGTTCCAGCGGCGCCGGTGGTCAGCATGTGAACAAGACTGATTCAGCGGTGCGCATCACTCATCTACCTACAGGTATAGTTGTGCAATGCCAGAACGAACGGTCCCAGATGAAGAACAAATCAACAGCCATGAAAATGCTGAAGGCTCGCCTGCACGAACTTGAGAAGCAGCGTATTGAAGATGATATTGAGAGTCGTTCGGGAGAAAAGCGAGACGTGGCATGGGGCAGTCAGATTCGGAGTTACGTCATGCATCCATACAAACTCGTCAAAGACCTGCGTACAGACCATGAAACCTCGAACGTAGACGCCGTTATGGACGGCGAACTCGACTCATTCGTAAATGCGTACCTGAAGAGTCTGGCTGGAATGGGTCCCGCACTCAAGCCAGGCGAGAAAGCGGACGCCTGACTGCGACCACAGCGTGGGCGCTGGCCCGAAAAGAAAATGCAAGGGCTGTTGATGTGCGCACCCACAGACGGGCAGCAAGCGCTGTTCGCAGAGCGAAGTTAACGCCGCCCTTTTCTCTTCATTGGTACAACATCGCCCTGCTGGCGCTTTGTTTTGCGATTGGACGCAAGTTTGGAAAAGTTCACGTCTTCACCGCGCTCGACGGCCATCATAGCGTCACGCAAAAGCGCTGCTTTCTCAAATTCCATGTTGGCAGCAGCTTCGAGCATAGCGCGCCGAATTTCCGCCAGCCGCTGGGCGCCAGTCATATCATCTGTAATCTGAAGTTGTGTGCCCAATTCCGCCGCAATTCGATCTTCCTGGTCCGCGAGATTCTCCCGCTCGAGGATATCCTGAATCTCCTTCTTGATTGTTTCCGGAGTAATCCCGTGTTCGCGGTTATATTCCTCCTGGAGCTTGCGGCGGCGCGAAGTTTCGCGCATTGCGTTCTCCATGGACGGCGTGATCCGGTCCGCATACAAAATTGCTCGGCCGTGAACGTTCCGTGCCGCGCGCCCCATTGTCTGGATCAGCGACCTGGCATTTCTCAGGAACCCTTCCTTATCGGCGTCCAAAATTGCGACGAGTGAAACCTCAGGTATATCCAGACCTTCGCGCAATAGATTCACACCCACGAGCACATCATACTTGCCGGTGCGAAGATCTCGAATGATTTGAACCCTTTCCATTGTCAGCACTTCTGAATGCAAGTACGCAACCTTGATTCCAAGATCTCCAAGGTAATCGGAGAGATCTTCCGCCATCTTCTTGGTAAGTGTTGTGATCAAGGTCCGCTCGTTTGCGGCCACGCGCTTTCTGACCTCAAGCAGGATATCTTCAATCTGGTTCTTCACAGGTCGCACTTCAACCTCAGGATCCACAAGGCCTGTAGGTCGAATGAGTTGCTCTACAACAACTTCCGCATGCTCCTTTTCGTAATCCGCAGGTGTAGCACTTACGTAAACAATATCACGCGTCAATGTCTCAAACTCCTTGAAGTTCAAGGGACGATTGTCCAGCGCAGATGGCAGACGGAAACCAAAATCAACTAACGTTTGCTTCCGCGCACGATCGCCTTCGAACATCCCGCCAATTTGCGGAATGGTCACATGGCTCTCATCCACGATTGTGACAAAGTCATCGGGGAAATAGTCAATGAGGCAAGCCGGCCGCTCACCCGCTCTTCGTCCCGAAAGTGGTCTTGAATAGTTTTCAATTCCATTACAGTATCCCATCTCGGTGAGCATTTCAAGATCGTACTTAGTCCGGTGCTCGATTCTTTCTGCTTCAAGTAGCTTTCCCTTTTTCTTAAAAAGCTCCACCTGAGCCTCAAGCTCCTGTTTGATTGCTTCCACGGCATCCTTGAGTTTTGGAGGCGAAGTGATGAAATGTTTCGCTGGATAGATGACTACGCGATTGGGCTTGTCTAGAATGCGACCGCTAAGTGGATCAAAGTAGGAAATGTTCTCAATCTCATCTCCAAACCACTCTATCCGGATTCCTTCTTGACGGTAAGCCGGGAACACCTCTAGCGTATCTCCTCGTACGCGAAAAGTAGCGCGGGTCGGGGCTACATCGTTGCGCACGTACTGAATGTGCAGCAGCTGCCGAATGACGTCGTTTCGGTCCAGCTCAAGTCCAACATCGAGCATCACGAGACTATGACGATATTCCTCAGGCGATCCCAGGCCGTAAATGCAGGAAACGGAGGAAACTATTACGACATCCCGGCGCTCCAAAAGGGATGAGGTTGCACGCAGGCGCAGTCGATCGATCTCCTCGTTGATCGAGGCGTCCTTCTCGATATAAGTGTCGCTGGATGCCACATAGGCCTCGGGCTGATAATAATCGTAATAGGAAACAAAATATTCTACGGCATTCTCCGGGAAAAACTCGCGAAACTCGCGATAGAGCTGAGCAGCTAGCGTCTTGTTATGCGTCAGAATCAAGGCGGGCCGCTGGACTCGTTCAAGAAACGAAGCCATTGTATAGGTCTTTCCGGATCCAGTTACACCCACGAGGCAGAGCCGGTGCTTTCCGGCAAGGCTTGCGTCGACCAATCCCTGAATAGCCCGCGGCTGGTCACCTGCCGCCTTGTAGTCAGAAACCAGACGAAACTTTCGATCAGCCATGGCTCACGTTCAGGGGGGTGAGGTTGGGTTCAACCCTAATCCACAAATAATGATTGTGGGAACCTTCCGCCGTATGGCAGGGTCTTAAGAAGCAGGTGGAGCGGGAATGAACAGGAAGTTTCTGATCGGCGCGGCAGTGGGTCTGGTTGCTGGCATCGGTGTCACAATCGGAGGCACATTCTGGATGTGCCAGCGCTGGGGGCCCTTCAGCAATTCAGCAGATGCGCGCGCTGCCTGGGTGGTTCGGAAACTCTCGGGGGAGCTCAAACTCGACCAGGCGCAACGGGCACAGCTGGAAGCGATCAAGGATGACGTGCTCAAAAAACGGGCCGAGATGCAGCCTGGCAGAAACTCAATGCACCAGGCCATCCTCAGTCAGGTGACGGCAGAGAAAATCGACCCGGCCCAACTGAACAAGGTATTTGATGATCATACCGATGAAATGAAATCTGCTCGGCTGTATTTGATTTCGAGGTTTGCAGAGTTTCATTCCAAACTTACGCCAGAACAAAAAGCCACCCTCAGAACCAAGATGGAGCGTTTCCTGGCTCACCACGATAGTCCTCTATAAAGAGAAGCGAACTCGAGAATCATGACGGAAACAGAATTTTCCCAGGTGGTCGATAGCACCAAGGCAGTTGTTCTATCTGCCGTGGAGAAAAATCTGTACACTCGTTTCTACCACGCGATCGATGACGTGGTTCAAGAGGCATACTTCCGCGCATTCAAAGGTCTCCAGAAGAAGCAGTTTGAAGGGCGTTCAGCACTCAGTACCTGGCTTTACGCAATTGCCCGAAATGAATCGCTGCGAATGAATGAAAAGCTCAGCCGTGAAGAAAGAAAACTCGAGAAGCTGCAAAGCCAACCACAACCTGCACCGGCTGAACAATTGCCGCAATCGAAACGGGAAGAAATTCTCGGCTGGATTAAAAGACTACCGCAACAATATATGAGCGTAATGAAGCTGGCTATCAGCGGCTTTTCGGAAAAGGAAATTGCAGCGGCACTTGCAATCAGTCAGGGAACGGTAAAATCCCGCTCGCACCGAGCACGCGGGATGTTACGGAAGCTGATGGAAAAGGAGGGAGAACATGGAGCACAATGAACTTTTTAGACAGGCGATCGAATCGCGCTCCTGTAGCACAGACTGGAATTGCCACATTGCACAATGTGTTATGAAAAATGTGGAACGCCAGAGCACAATCCGAGGCTCAGCGTTATTTCTGGCCATGACCGTAGCATTCTCGGTTGGACTGACAATAACTGGTCAAACTGAGCGGCTAGCAGATGCGGCCGTGGAAATTATTTCTCGTGATGCACAGAATCCACTGCGAGTGATGCGCGAGCCGCTCGTCTCAGACGAAATGGATCTCTTGATCCAGGTTGCTCTGCGCGAATAGTTTTTTCCGCTCGACTAAATTTACCCGCCACCTTTCTGATCTCCAACTATGGCTGACCTGAATGGTGTGATGATGCAGTTTTTCCATTGGTACAATCGAGCCGATGGATCCCTCTGGAATGAAGTAGCCCGAACAGCTCCTGAACTTGCCAGGGCCGGTATCTCCGGTCTCTGGCTACCACCGGCTTACAAAGGAATCGGCGGTGGCGGAGATGTTGGATACGGGGTCTACGACATGTATGATCTGGGCGAGTTCGATCAAAAAGGCTCAGTGAGAACCAAGTATGGCACAAAAGGCGAATACCTTAGAGCTATTGAAGTATTGAAGCAGAACAAGCTCCAGGTCTATGCAGATGGTGTCTTCAATCACAGAATGGGAGGCGACGCCGCTGAACTTGTCCGGGCAACCCCTTACTGGCAGGACAACAGATTGCACGCCAAAGGCCCGGAAAAGGATATTAAAGCCTATACGCACTTCGCGTTCCCAGGGAGAAGAAAACAGTATTCAGATTTTGAATGGCATTGGAGGCACTTTGACGCCGTCGATTACGATGACAATCAACCCATGGAGCGGAACACCGTTTACCTTCTCCAGGGCAAGGCGTTCGACGATCAAGTAGCCCTGGAAAAGGGCAACTTCTCATACCTTATGGGTTGTGACCTCGATTTTCAGAATACAGAAGTGCGGGAAGAATTGAGCCGCTGGGGAAAATGGTACCTCGATACAACCGGTGTAGACGGGTTCCGTCTTGATGCTATAAAACACATCGCGGCGTGGTTCTTTCCTGCGTGGTTGGATGAAATGGAAAAGCACGTCGGCCGCGATTTGTTCATCGTTGGCGAGTACTGGGTTCCGGACATTTCAGCCCTTCATTGGTATATCAATATCATTGGGGGTCGCATGGCCGTATTCGATGTGCCGCTTCACTTTAATTTTCATGCAGCCAGTCATTCGAGCGGAAACTACGACATGCGTCGAATTCTGCATGGAACACTGATGCAGGAGAGACCCACGCATGCTGTGACCTTTGTCGACAATCATGACTCGCAACCCTTGCAAGCACTCGAATCAACCGTTGAACCCTGGTTCAAACCGCTTGCATATGCTTTGATACTGTTGCGTCGCGAGGGATACCCATGCCTGTTTTATCCTGATTACTACGGCGCCGAGTACGAAGATTTTGGCAGGGATGGCCAACGCCACAAGGTCAATCTCCCCTCGCACCGTTGGTTAATCGACAAATTCTTACGCGCTCGTTCCGATTTTGGCTTTGGTCCGCAGATCGACTATTTCGATCATTACAATTGCATTGGCTGGAGCAGGTTGGGTGACGCAAATCATCCACGCGCCATGGCCGTGCTACTTAGCGATGGCCCTGAAGGCCACAAATGGATGGAGACGGGCAAACCTCATACTCGGTTTATTGATCTGACGGAACACATCAAAGACACGATCACTACAAATGAACACGGCTGGGGGGATTTTAGGTGTCCCGGCGGGTCTGTTTCAGTTTGGGTGCAGGCACCGTAGTCGCTTCTGCCACTTTCTAAACAGCGAAAAGGCACAGAGGAAAGCAACTAACGTCTATTGAAGGCTGAAGTTGATTACAGTATCCCATTTGAAATCAACTTTCTTTCCGTCTTTCCTGTAGCCCTGGTTGCGCAGGCGCATGCGAGTTAGCGCGACCTGGTTGGCGGCTGCGATGAAATCGTTTTCAAATGGTTTGTGGGCGTTCCCCGGACTACGGACGTAACGAACTTGCGCTTTGCGGACCTGGCCTGTGGTATCAAACAAGAGTGTGATTGCAACTGTAACCTTGCCCAGGTTTGCCTGTTTCGCTCGCGCTGGATAGAGATCCTCAAGATTGCCATCGATCCAGATGTCTGGAGCATACCGAGTGCCGCCTTCAATGGACGGATCAGAAGCCGTGCCCCAATCGGGTGAGTTGGAGCTGGGGCCTGTGCCCGTTTCCGAGGAAGGTTTCTTATCTTTGTCAGCGTCTTTGTTGCCCTTGCCTTTTCCTGTGGTTTCGCGATCCACATCGGCGTCGCCCATATAGATTGCGACGGATGCCACGTAATGCTCGGGTTCAGGCCAGGCGTAAAGATAGATGTACATGCCCGCGGCCAGGACGAAATGAATCCCAAGTGAAATTCCAAAAAAGCCGCTCAGTCGATCTTTCAGAGCTGCTAACCAGACCGATGCTGCCGGCCCGTTTTGCGATGCAGTCGCCACAGACATTCTGACTCAGGTTCCAGGAGTGGGTTAGTGCGAAAACGAAAAAATCGAGGCCACGGATCTCGCCATCGTAAGCATACGACAAGCCTGTGACAGGTTCGCTTGACTTCTGGCGAATCCGCGTATGGGCTGGCCCGACACCGACCGACGGGCCCCCATAGTATCCCTGCTCTATCCCGCCTCCAGAGGCGGAAGCCACCCACGGGGGTGGGCGAATTCTGCTCGGAAGCCGGCTTCCAGGGCAGTGGAAATTAGCCGGCGCCCATCTCCGCACGCGTGGGACGCTCACGCGCTACGGCGGCAAGATAGTCACGATTCATTTGAGCGATAAAATCAACGCTAATTTCCTTAGGACAGACAGCCTCGCATTCATACTGGTTGGTACAATTGCCAAACCCCTCTTCATCCATTTGCGCAACCATAGAGAGCACACGGCGATCACGCTCCGGTTCCCCCTGCGGCAGGAGGCCAAGGTGTGAAACTTTTGCGGAAACAAAAAGCATTGCTGAGGCATTCTTACACGATGCAACGCAGGCGCCACATCCAATGCATTGCGCGGCGTCCATGGCAAGGTCCGCAGCCGTTTTTGGAATTGGGAGCGCGTTGGCGTCCACTGCATTTCCAGTATTAACCGACACGAAGCCGCCAGCCTGGATAATACGATCGAACGCGCCCCGATCTACAACGAGATCCCGAATCACCGGGAAGGCCTTTGCCCGCCATGGCTCGATGTGAATCGTATCACCGTTCTTGAACTTGCGCATGTGCAATTGGCAGGTTGTTGTTCCAGACTCAGGTCCGTGTGCAATCCCGTTGATCATCAAGCTACATGCGCCACAAATTCCTTCCCGGCAATCATGATCGAATGCAACAGGCTCCTCGCCTTGATTCACCAAACGTTCATTCAGAACATCAAGCATTTCAAGAAAGGACATATGCTCGTTTACACCTTCCGCATCGCCCACTTCGTACTTGACCATCTTTCCTTTCTGGTCCTTATCCTTCTGTCTCCAGACAAATAATGTAAGATTCATTTTTCTGATCCTGTCCTTATTTATAGCTTCGCGTTGCGAGATGAATGTTCTCGTAAACGAGTGGTTCTTTGTTCAGCTTAGGCTCCGACTTACCGTTGTGCTCCCATGCAGCAACATAGCAGTACTTGTCATCATTACGCTTGGCTTCGCCGTCTTCCGTCTGATATTCTTCGCGGAAATGTCCGCCGCAAGATTCATTCCGATCAAGAGCGTCGCGGCAAGTAAGTTCACCGAATTCAAGGAAATCAGCGACGCGACCAGCTTTCTCGAGCTCCATATTCAGCGCTTCACCGCTCCCCGGAACTTTTACGTTTTTCCAGAATTCTTCGCGGAGCTCTGGAATACGCTGAATGGCTTTTTTTAGGCCGGCTTCATTGCGTGCCATGCCGCAGTATTCCCACATGATCTTTCCGAGTTCTTTATGGAAAGAATCAACCGTGCGTTTACCGTTCATTCCCAGGAATTGTTTTGTCTGATCGTTAACTGCAGCCTCCGCTTT
>JAEUSB010000109.1 GCA_016788865.1 Leptospirales bacterium | reverse complement strand
GTATTTGATGAAGGTGGACCTGGGGATTGATAATTCACTGTTTGTAGACAAAGCGCTTTCTGATCACAATCCATTCCCGGGAAGAATGGCTCCGGCAACAGCTTTCAACTTTATCTGTATAGGCCTGGCCTTGCTTGTGGTGTGGAGTCGCCTGTTTGTCGTTCTACCGCTGCTTCTTGTACCAGTCTTCATCCTCGCATGGACAAGCCTCCTGGGCTACCTGTACGGATTGCCACAATTCTTTCCAGTCTACACGTCGATGGCATTGCACACATCGATCCTTTTCGTTGTACTGTTACTGGGAATTCGCCTGATTAGACGCGACACAGGCATTGCCCAAATACTTACCACGCGAACAACCATCGCCGGGGTAATCGGATTGCGACTTTTACCGCTGGCGTTGATCGTCCCGCCGGTCATTGGTTGGCTCATCTTATTTGGTCAAAGACAGGGACTATTCGACCCGATCTATGGCCTGCCCCTCATTCTGAGTACCGTCTCCACAACAGTGATTCTTGTATTTCTCATTGGTTGGAATACCATTCATCTTCATGGCCAGGAACTAAGACGCAAGCTTATAGAAGAAAAGTTTCGGCTTCTATCACAATACTCCTCAGACGCGCATCTACTTCTGGGCGCAGAAGGAGTCATGGAGTGCAACGCGGCAGCGCTGAAGATTCTTGGAGCACAAAGGCGCGAGGATGTGATGGGGGTTCACCCGGCCGTTTTTTCGCCGGAGAAGCAGCCCGATGGACGAACCTCGGCGGAAAAGAGCAAGGAAATGGATGCCATCGCCAGAAGGCAGGGTTTCCATCGCTTTGAATGGATGCACAGGAAGCTGGACGGTACTCTGTTCCCGGTCGAGGTAACGCTTGTTGCAGTCCCCGTTGAGGAAAAATTAGAATTGCTTGTAGTCTGGCATGACCTGACGGCAGCAAAAGCACAGGAAGCCGAACTCATCCGGGCGCGCGAATTTGCGGAGATGGCAAGTCGCGCCAAGAGCCGCTTCCTTGCAAGCATGAGCCATGAATTGCGAACGCCGCTTAACGCGATTCTTGGATTCAGCGAGCTACTGCAAGAAGATGCAATAGAAAACAACGCGGAGAAATCAATTCCGGATTTGAAGCGCATCAATGATGCAGGTCGCCACCTGCTTGCACTGATTAATACCATCCTCGATTTTTCGAAAATCGAAGCCGGCAAAATGGATTTGGATCTAGAAACATTTGATGTGGTTAGCCTGGTGCGCGACACAATTGAGAATGCCCGGCCGCTGGCGAAAGCACATCAGAACGCTCTTTTATTTGAAACCGACCTTGCTCTGCTCGAAATCCATTCTGACATGGGAAAGGTCCGGCAAATTCTATTTAACCTGCTTTCCAACGCGGCCAAGTTTACAACGCAGGGTGAAATTCGTTTGTCACTGCGTACACAGGGCAGCAATGTACAAATCGAAGTCTCGGACACGGGGATCGGCATGTCCCCGGAACAAACGGCGCGAATCTTCGAGGCTTTCGAGCAGGCATCAGAAACAACAATGCGGGACTTTGGAGGAAGCGGATTGGGCCTGGCCATCACCAGGGAATATTGCCGCCTGTTAGGTGGATCTATTGATGTAACCAGCGGCCGGGGCATCGGAAGCGTTTTTCGCTTCACACTACCAATGCGAAGCGAATGAGAGAATCAATGCCAGATAACGGATTCCGGGAAGTTAAGCGGATTTGAAAAAGTCCGTCTGTCCTGCGTAGACAGGCCTGAGCTCAAACGCGTTTCTTGAGTTCTTCAAACGCCACGTTTACGGTTTGCTCTGGATCTACGTTTCTCCAAACCTTTGCGATCTTGCCCTCTGGATCGATTAAGAATGTATCGCGCGCCGGCAGGCCCAGGAGAGCCGCCAAAAATTTTGGGTTTTTTGCTGCGCCGAGGGCTTTGACCAGGTCTCCTTTAGGGTCTGCAAGGAGCGGAAATTTCAAACCGTATTTCTCGATAAACTTGCGATGCGATGCCACCGAGTCTTTGCTAATTCCATAAACTCGCGCGTTCATCTTCTGAAACATTCCCAGACTCGCGGTGAATGAACATGCTTCCTTGGTACAACCTTCGGTGTCATCCTTGGGATAAAAATAAAGAACCGTCCAGGAGCCTCGCAGATCAGCGGAGCTGACCGTTTTGCCTTCCGTGCTCTCAAGATTGAATGCGGGGATTTGAGTACCTTCGAGTGAATCAGCCATATGCAATCATTGGAAAGGCAGGCCTGGAGTTCAAGGTATTTCAGGACTCAAGGGTGAATTCAGGCAGGCGAACATGCTCGCTGAAAGCTCGGATGTTACTTCAAAAGACCGTAGCAGTACGGATTGCACAGATACGTTGTTTGACCTAGAATCAGGTTGTTCTTATGGTTGAACTTTTCACAAGTCCGGTACCTGGCACCGGTTCGAGCCTATTCGCACCCGAGGTAAACGAGGGGCCCACTTCCGTGGGTCCAGGAACAGCCAGGGATGCAGAAGCAGTCTGGGGAGCACGTGTTCTTGTCGTCGATGACGATCCCACGTATTCTGCGCTTCTTGAGGCGACGCTAAAGGAACAAGGGTATTCTGCACGAACGCTCTCCAGCACAGACCAACTGATCTCGACTGTGCAGGAATTCCAGCCGCAGGTTATCCTCCTGGATCTGTACATTGGATCAGTCTACACAGTCGATTTGCTCTCAACACTGAGACATGCGATCCCTGACGCCGGCATTGTGATGATTTCAGCCCAGAAGACACCAGAGACTGCCTTTCATGCAATGTATGAAGGCGCGATAGATTTCCTTGAGAAGCCCCTGATCGCGCCTGTCGTTGATCTCAGAATTCGCACCATTCTAAAACGTCAGAAATACCGCGACGAAATCCGCCAGATCAGTGCTGACCTGGAAAAAGATAAGCGCCGGCTGCTCCGGTATTTCCCGCTCCAAATTGCGGAAGAGATTCTATCGGGAAGATCCACGACCAATTCTCAAGGGATCACAGTCGACGCAACAGTCATGTTCGTCGGAATCAAGGGCACGGATCGGATGTTGCGCGCCACGAGCCCCGCCGAGTTTGCGACCTTTCTTAACGAAATTCTGGCAGATGCAATGGATCTTGTAGCTGCCACTGGAGGCTCCATCAACAAACTTCGTGGAGCCGGGTTCCTTGCTACTTTTGGCCTGCCAGTTCCTTCCAGGGATGATGCCAGGAACGCTGTGGAAGCCGCTCAGCGAATCCGGGAACATTTCAGATTGCTCGAATCGACACAGGTATTCGCCGCGGCACAGCCTGGAATTGGAATTGGAATCACGTCCGGAGAGTTCTTTGCCGGAAATATTGGAAACTTTAGGCGCATGGAATATAGCCTGGTCGGCGATTGTCTCAACATTGCCAGTAGACTGGAAGCACTGGCCGGAACACAACGGGGAGAAATCCTGCTGGATCGACGAACAATTGAACGCAGTGGATTCAAAGAGGCTGAAGAACTACCGGAGACGCGAATTCGCGGCCGCAGGGGCGAAGTAAAAATATTCAGAATATAAGAACATGAACCCAACCATTGAAACTGATTCGCCAACTAACGTCCCTAAACCGGATATGTCCCCGGAGTCCTTTGATATTCTGCTGATCGAAGATGATGTCATTCAATCTACTATCCTCGTAGAATTCCTGGCGCTCCTACGCTATCGAGTCCGAATAGCCAGCACCGGCAAGCAGGCCATCGAGGCTGCGGTGAAATCGGTTCCGGATCTGGTTCTACTCGATATTCATTTACCTGACATTGACGGCCTTGAACTCCTCCGCAAGCTCCGCGAGATTGACCCACAATTGGCCGTAGTTGCCATCTCGGCAGATACTTCGGCTGATTTGCTGTTGAAAACTTTGGCCCGTGGAGCAGAGGAGTTCCTGCAGAAGCCGCTCGTTTTTAGTGAGATGGCAATTCGATTGGAGAATGTTCTTACGGTTGTTTCCTTTCGAAGGCAAAGCCTGGCCCTCAGGAAGATTCTTGAGACGGAAAAGGAAATGCTGTCCCGTTATTTTCCTGCCGACGCAATCGATGCGATTCTCAACTCGCAGGATGAGCATCACCTTGCGCCTACCGTGGCAAGCGCCACTGTTCTAGCGTTTGATTTGCGAAACTCTACGCTCTTGGTCGAAACGCTTGGCGCTGCTACCTACGCGAGCGTGTTGAACTCGGTTATGGCTGACCTGTTGGACTTCGTGACTTCTGATGGGGGCAATGTGGTTCGCTTGACCGGGGATGGATTCATTGCTTCATTCGCCGATCCTTTAGGCGCAGGCATAAAGGGAGCTCTGAGCTGTGCTGAGCGGATCTCAGTCTATTTTTGCAATCTGCGGATTGCAAAACCTGGTA
>JAEUSB010000107.1 GCA_016788865.1 Leptospirales bacterium | reverse complement strand
GTATTTCTGGATATCAAGGATCGAGACGTTGGTAGCTACATTGCGGAGGCAAAAGCGAAGATTCATTCCGAGCTGAAGTTGCCAACGGGCTATACAGTGCGATTTAGCGGCCAGTATGAGAATCTGGAGCGCGTGACGCAGCGTATGAAGGTTGTAATCCCCTTTACAATCTGTTTGATTTTTCTGCTAATCTACCTGAATACACGTTCTACCATGAAGACGCTGATCGTGCTGAGTGCTCTTCCGTTTTCAATGATCGGTGCCACATGGCTCCTATTCGGTCTGGACTACCATATTTCGGTAGCTGTCTGGGTTGGGGTAATTGCGCTGATGGGTCTCGACGCGGAAACAGGAACGTTCATGCTACTGTACCTGGACCTCAGTCTTCAAGAAACTTCGGCAAAGGGACAGCTCAGGAACGAGAATGATCTAAAAGAAGCAATTGTCCACGGAGCGGTGCGCAGGATTCGTCCAAAACTCATGACAGTATTGACTGCAATTGTAGGACTGATTCCAATTCTCTGGTCAACTGGAACGGGCGCAGATCTAATGAAGCGAATTGCAGCTCCAATGGTCGGTGGACTATTTACGTCCTTTGCTCTTGAGCTCTTACTGTATCCGGTGCTATTCTATTTCTGGAAGCAGAAGGAGTTGTTTTCCACTCCGGGCCATTCGGTGTTAAAACTGCACGGCAGGTGAGTTACAACGCATTTACGGCGGCGCGGACAAAGTTCTGACCGCCGTCCGTAATTGCTGGATCTTGAAACGTTATGCGACCAAACGGATCGAGAACGGTAATGATCCTGGAGTGATCAAACGATCCATCGGCCTGCGCCTGCAATTTAACGCCCAGGAGTGCCGCAAGATCCGCAGTGTCCGTAGTAGTTCCTGTAACAAAAGACCAGTGTTTGGGATCGAGCTGGCGTTTTTGCATATACCGGCCCATAACCTCTGGCGTGTCGCGTTTCGGGTCGATGGTTACCAGCAAGAAATGAATCTGGTCTTTTCTGTACCAGGGAATCTTTCGCTCAATGGCCTGCATGTCTGCGACGATTACGGGACATACGGCAATGCAGTGAGTGAAGATAAGCCCAACGATTTGCACATTTCCGGAAAAGTCAGATAACGTCACTCGTGTGCCGGTCTGATCCGTCCATTCCGCAGAGAGCTGGTAAATGGAATCGTCCGGGATTTGCTCTGTAGACAGCTTTTTTCCCGGCGCGCAGTTGATTGCCGCGACGCTTACGAACAGGGCGACAAGCGTCGCAAGAATAGGCGAGCTCATCATAGATCTCTTGCGCAGCGAAATCCAAGATTCGCCGTGTTGTAATTTGCTTTCAGGCTGGAGCGAAACGCATAACGCATATAGGTATCGTACGACCGCGGATCCTTTCCGTTTACCACACCACCGCCACAAAATAGATCCTTGTCAGCACCCGCGCGCGATTCTGCAGAGATCATAACTGAGTTGAAGTCTGAAACCCATTCCCAGAGGCCTGCGACGGGCTTCAGGCCTGGATTGCCATTTTGGTGATCATTCAATGCAAATTCCCATTCTGCAAGGGTGGGAAGCCGCTTTTCGCGCCAATTGCAATAGGCCCTGGCCGCGAAGAATGAAACGTGAGTAACTGGCATCTCGGCGCTTTCAGGGGAAATTGAATCCGGAGCCAGCCAATGCTTCAGATACGCTGCATCGGCAAAGATGCGTTTGGTTCTATCTCTCCTCCATTCCGGATGCGCTCTAACGAAAATCAGGTACTCGCGATTTGTAACCGGTGCCGAATCCAGAAAGAAAGCCGGCAAGGAGACTGCCGGCTGGTTTTTGAAGAAGGGTTGAAACTGCCCGGAGGGAATCCGTGTCATCCCATCCGGATTGCCCGCCGCCAGAGCAAACGCAAGAAAGAGCCATGGCAGCGAGCGCAACATCACCGGGCTGCTCGTATCTCAGCCGGGGTAACGGTATCGGGCGCCACATTGCCCCAGCTGTTTCGAATGTAGTTCATGACGTTTGCAGCATCCACGTCCTTTAGCCCGAGCGCTGGCATAACCCCATTGTATTTCTGGCCGTTGACTGTGATTTCGCCCTCGAGTCCGTGCAACACAACTCGAATTGCTCGTGCCTTGTCCCGCATCAAAAAGTCGGACTTTGCAAGCGGAGGAAACGCATTTGGAACGCCTTCCCCGTTCGCCTGATGGCAGGCCATGCAATTCTGTGCGAACACAATCTTTCCAGCTGCGATGCTTTCATCGCGTGAAAGAGGTTTGGCTGCATCCGGCGTCTGTTTCATTGATTGCAGCGCCCCGCCTTCAGGAAGATACACGGTATCAGATTCTTTGCCGGAGTAGATTCCTTTCTCTTCGCTGCCTTCGATCTTCAGCATTCCCAGTGAGCCCTTGTTGAACGTGCGAAAGATTGAATGATCCACCAGAATCAATGTGCCAGGAACGTCCGCCTTGAATTCCACTATGGCGGACCCACCCGCCGGAACGAGCGTGGTTTGGACGTTGTCCTGATTCGCTTTGGTTCCGCCTTCTTCGTAGACGCGATCAAAAATCTCTCCAATGACATGAAATGACGAAATCAGGTTTGGTCCACCGTTGCCTACGTAGACACGCACACGGTCTCCCTTGTTAGCGCGCAGTGCTTTTTCCCCTGTCATAGCTCCCACTGAACCATTGAAGACTACGTAATCGGGTTGCTCATGGATCGCTTTTTCCATATCAAAAGCTTGAAGCCCTGTTTCGCCAAACTTTCCTTTTGTATAGAATTCACTCTGCACAACGTAGAATTCCTTGTCTACGGACGGCAGGCCGCCTGACGGTTCGACGAGGATCAAACCATACATTCCATTCGCAATGTGCATGCCAACGGGAGCCGTTGCGCAATGATAGATATACAATCCAGGGTTCAGTGCCTTGAATGAAAACTGTGAGGAGTGTCCAGGTGCCGTGAACGAGGCTGCCGCTCCGCCGCCCGGGCCTGTTACTGCATGCAGGTCAATGTTATGCGGCATTTTGCTTGAAGGGTGATTGCTGAGATGAAACTCAACATCGTCGCCTTCGCGAATGCGAATCATAGGCCCCGGCACGGTTCCTCCGAAGGTCCAGAAGGTGTATTCCACGCCATCGGCCAATCGCGCCGTAACTTCTTTGGTTTCTAGATTCACGATCACGTGCGCTGGACCACGATTGATCGGAGGGGGGACGTTAGGTGCTGTCGTGAGAACTGCTACTTCGGTTTTCTTCCCGCAATTGAAAACCGCAAGAGCAGTGAGGATCAAAATCGAAAAAACTTTTAGATGCATAAATTTGCACCTCCGTGTCTAATTTGAACCCTCTTGTCCAGGGCTACAATGATAAAAGTCAGTTTGTGCATAAAGATCGTGCAATTTGTGCAGAAATTATTCAGGAGATTGAGGCACATCTCTGTGCCCCAGGGAGACTATATATACCCGGGGCTGGGGATCAGTTCAGGTAAACGGCCAGTTGTTGTCTGCTGGTCATTCGGATCTTGCGAAGCGCTTTGCGTTCAATTTGGCGCACACGTTCTTTAGATACGCCGATGCGTTCGCCAGTCTTTTCCAGCGTGCATGCGGACATTCCTGTGAGGCCAAATCGCAGTTGGATCACGTTGCGTTCACGCGATGTCAATCGCTCGAGGCTGCGATTGATTTCAGATCTCATCTCACGCGAGTCGTTACTCGTTTCCGGGCTATCCTGCGAATCGTCAGAAACCACATCAGCAATTGTAAAACCATCTGCTGTCGAGAAGCCGTCGAGGCTGAGGCAATCGAATCGATGCAACTCATCCGCGCTCAGATTCGTTGTGCGCGAAGGAATGCGAATCATCGCAGCCTTCTCGCGTAGCGCGGAAGAGATTGCCTGCTTCACCCACCAGACTGCATAAGTTATAAAGTGAAAACCCCGCGAAGGATCAAACGACTCCGCAGCTCGCATGAGTCCCAGGTTCCCTTCGTTGATTATGTCCATTCTTGAAAGCCCGGGATGAAAGTATTTTCCGGCCAGGCTGGCAACGAACCGCAGGTTGGACCGCACAAGCAGGTCGCGCGCCGCCCGGTCGCCTGCATGCGCCTTTTCCGCCACCTCGCGTTCCTTTTCCCGGTCCAGTACCGGGATCTTCCTGATTTCCCTCAGATACGCGACGAGCAACGGATCGCTCGAACTTTCGAAACTCTTCTGTGTCCTGGCTTGCGCTCGCATGATCCCTCCCGGTGGATACTTTAAGTTATATCACGGGAATTGGTCAGGGTCAAGGGGCGACAGGGTGAGTGACTGCCACTCAGGGTGAGGTGCAATCTGGCGGGGCGAAAGCTGCGAGGCGTCATCATTTTTGAATGATTTTCGTCACTCCTGGGTTGGATTTCCCTTGCAGATTTCCCGGGCTGACGCGGGATCAGGAGGCTGACTGCAATGAAGGATTCCGCCCAAAACATAGTCGATCAGGCTGGATTTGATCCATTGCTGGACCGGACTTACAAGGAGCTGTTCGAAGCCAGCCCGCTGCCAATGTGGGTGTATGACACGTCGACTCTGAAGTTCCTCGCCGTGAATCAATCAGCGATCGACCAGTTTGGATACTCGCGGGAAACCTTTCTGAAGGAACGTTCCATCCTCGATCTGTCTGCTTTCGAAGATCGAGATCGCCTAAGCGAAATCATTGGGCGAACGTTTAGAGAGTTCACGCGTGTTGAAGGTTTTAAGTTTCTGCGCGCCAGCGGGGCCATTCTTGATGTAGAGCTGCACTGGAAATCTCTGAGCTACGCGAATGCAAATCTGCTCATGATGAACGATGTCTCGGATCGGAATCGCGCTGAAAGCCGATTGCGCCAGGCATACGGCGAACTCACTGCGTTCAAAAATGCGGTCAATGCCGCATCGATCGTAGCCATTACAGATGTTCACGGAGATATTGTTGAGGCCAATGATAACTTCTGCAAGATCAGCGGTTACAGCCGCGATGAACTGCTCGGAAAGAATCATCGTCTGGTCAATTCCGGGTATCATTCCGCGGAATATTTTAAAGAGCTCTGGAAGACAATTGCGCGTGGTGGAATCTGGAATGGAGAACTGCGGAATCGTAGAAAAGACGGAAGCTACTATTGGGTGAATACTACCATTTCTCCTATCATCGATGAGAAGGGAAAGCCGGTCCGCTACCTTGCTATTCGCAATGACATTACGCTCCGTAAGGAGGCAGAAGAGAAAGCAAGGCACGCGGAGAATAATCTCAGGTATTTGCAGGATCGGATGAGCCCACATTTCCTTTTTAATACTCTGAGCATCATCCATTCCTTTCTTGGTTCGAATGTGGCGCTTGCAGACTCTGCGATACTGATGCTGGCAGATAATTATCGTTTCTTGATCCAACAGGCAAACAAAGAAACAATTCCGTTTAACGTGGAATGGGAGTTCATGACGAACTACGCTCGTCTATTGCTATTGCGACATTCCGACACAATGAAGGTTGAGATAAATAAGGATTCTGACTTTTCAGGGTTTGTAATTCCACCGCTGACATTACAGCCTCTGATTGAGAATGCCTACAAGCACGGAATCCGCGACCTTCGTGAAGGCGGGTGCATCACGGCAACTGCAAGGATGAATGGAGCAACAGCGGAGATTGAGATACGGGATAACGGGTCTGGTCCCGGCTCCAAAGACGTTATGGCCGGGACTCTGGGCACCATCGCAGAACGATTACGCTACTATCTGCCGGGTTCCTCACTTTCGGTTGAAAAGGGAGCGGGGGGTGGAACCGTGGCCAGGCTGATCCTACATCCGAGGAATACATGAGCCAGGAAATTAGAGTGGTCATCGTAGAGGATGAAGCACCAACACGCGATCTGATTGTAAGGTACGTAACAGAGAGAGAGGATCTAAAGTTAGTCGGCATAGCCCGCGACGGCGAAGAAGCTGTTGAAGTCATGACAAAGACTGATTTTGATCTTGTCTTTATGGATATCAACCTGCCGCGACTTTCGGGCTTTGAAGCCCTTGGCAAACTTGAGAAAACTCCTTATGTGATTTTTACCACAGCTCTGGACGACAGGGCCGTTGAGGCCTTTGAACTCGGTGCAATTGACTATCTGCTCAAGCCATTCTCCCAGGAACGGTTTGGTAAATCCGTGGACCGGGCATTGCAGTTCTTCAAGAAGACCTTGCAAGATTCCGGAAGGGGAAAGAAGAACGGCCTGTTTGTAGCGGAGAAAGAAAACTACTTCCTGGTTCCTTTTGCGGACATCATTTATGTTTCATCACATGACAACTCATGCGTGATCCATACAGCGGAAAGGGACTATGTTACCTATAGCTCGCTCAAGCTAATGGAAACGCGGCTTCCTCAGGATCAGTTTTTTCGCATCTACAAGCAATACATAATCAACGTCTCACATGTACTCAAAGTACAAAGTGATCTTGCTGGAAATTACACAGTCTTCTTGAAGGATGAGGACGAATCCCAATTGCCAATTGGAAGAAAATATCTGGCGCACTTCAAGGAGTTTCTGGGCTGAGAGATGGTGGCGGAACCGTTGCGGGATTTGATCCAGGATTTCTCAGGGAATACTCATTTCGAATGAATCGTACAATGCCGGGATTTCACTTTTCCAGCCAAATTCTTTGAGAATTGCATTCTTGAGGCCCAGGGCTCCTTCCGGTTCGCCATGAACTATGAAAATCTTTTCCGGTGCCCGGCGCAATTTGCTGAGCCAATTCAACAGTTCTGATTGATCCCCGTGCGCTGAAAGGCCCTCTATGTTCTCTACATTTGCATGTACTTCATAAAGCTGCCCGTAAATCTTGAGTGACTTTTTGCCTTCGAGTAGATCGCGTCCGCGAGTTCCCGCGGCCTGATAGCCAACCAGGACAATCGTAGAATTTTCATCCCGCAAGTAATTCTGCAAATATGTCAGGACTCGACCACCTGTTAGCATTCCGCTACCGGCAATTATGATCTTGGGCCGTCTATCATCGGCAATCGCCATTGTTTCTTTCATAGATCCCACATGTCGAATTTCTTCGCACATGTCGCTGCAGTCATCTGCCGACAGTTTGTGCCACGAAAGGTATCTGTGAAACAGGTCGAGGACTCGATCGCCCATTGGGCTATCCATGTAGATGGGAATGCCGGGAATCTGCTTCTGTGATCGCAACTTCCAGAGAAAGTGCATAATCGATTGTGTCCGCTCGACGGCAAAGCTGGGGATGATGATTGTTCCGCCTCTTTTTGCAGTGGAATGGATGATCTCCGCCAATCGTTTATCCGGCTCAAGGGTTGGGTGCAGGCGATCTCCGTAGGTGCTTTCGATCAAGATGACGTCTGCCTCTTCCGGGCTTTCGGGCGCTCGGAGCAGGGGATCAACGTTTCTACCGATGTCACCGGAAAAGACAATTCGCCGCCCACCTACATCCAGCTCAATGAAAGTGGCTCCCAGAATATGCCCGTTGTAACGCCATCGACATGTAACGTTAGGCGACAAATCTTCCCATCTATCAATTTCAATATTCTTGAAGTGGCCCAGGGAATTCTCAACATCATTCATGTCGTAGAGGGGCTCTGCAGGATGATGACGAGAGTACCCGTATCGATTGGCGCGATCTGCATCTTCTTCTTGAATTCGAGCACTGTCGCGCAGAATGATTTCAGCAATGTCAAGAGTGGGTTTTGAGCCCAGGATTTTACCGCGGAACCCAGCCTTGACGAATCTGGGAAGGTAGCCCACGTGATCGAGATGGCCGTGCGTCAAGAGTACGAAATCCACATTGCCTGGATTCATATGCGGCGCATCCCAGTTTAACAACCGGAGCTTCTTTAGACCCTGGAAAAGACCGCAATCAATCAATGCTGTCATGTCCGGTGAACGTAGTAGGTACTTTGAACCCGTAACGGTCCCCGCAGCGCCAAGAAACTCAATCGAGAGTGTTGGACTCATACCGCCTGTTCAAACAGTGCGGCTGAATGCGGATGGAAGGGAGCTGGAGTATTTGTCGAAAACCATTGCAACATTGCGTACAAGGAATCGTCCTTCTTCTGAAAGGGTGAGCCCATCTGTTTGTTCACGAACGATTCCCGCTGGCTGGAAATCCGCAAGACTTTTTAGCTCTTCTGCGAAGTAATGCTTGAAGTCAATTCCATAGCCTCGTTCGAACGTCGCATAGTCAAGCCTGGCATAGCACATCAAATGTCGTATGACATCGCGCCGTATGCGGTCATCTATACTCAGCACATGTCCGCGTTCAG
>JAEUSB010000009.1 GCA_016788865.1 Leptospirales bacterium | reverse complement strand
TTGCAATCGAAGCCTGTCCTACCAGCAACCATCTGCTTCTGGGAATTCCTTACGCATCCCATCCTGTCTTGAAATTTGTCCGCGCCGGAATTCCAACAACAATCAACACGGATGATTCCGGCTTATTCGAAACAAACATTTCGGAAGAATTTGCGCGCGTTACAGAAAACATACCGGACCTGGCCTGGAATGATCTCAAGCAGCTGGCGCGCCATTCAATCGAACATTCTTTTGCAAGCGATGAAACACGGCGCGAATTGATGAAACGTTGGGAGAACGATATGCGTGAATTTGAAACGTCACGCGACAATTGGGCCGAGTGGCTGGCGAAAGATTAGCGCGCCAGATCTGGGGGCGCGAAAGGCCGTAATCGCAGAAACGAGAATATTTTTTGAACAGGCAACCGCACACTGCTGACCGGGCAACAAGTCCCTTTCGCCGTGCTTCGATTCTACTATTGGCCATCGTTATTGTTTCAGGGTGCCTATTTCTTCAGAGACAGGGCGTTTTCGATTTCACGGGTGATGAGCCCAGTTTGTCCATTGGATCTTCAGTATCCGGATCGCTCAAAAACGGAAAGTCTTTGCCGTGCTACGGAAACAACTTCCGGTCCTATCATTCACTGGGATGCCTGCTTCGCCGGAACAGTGTCCATTCGGCTATCCTTGAAATCATCCTCGAAACGTACGCAGAGATTGAGCGCGTTCGCCCCGAGCTCAGGTATGTTTACGGTGAAACAGGCTGGCCCCGCGGGGGACGCTTTCGTCCGCACAAGTCACATCAAAACGGCCTTTGCGTAGATTTCTTTGTACCGGTTCGCAGTAGCACAGGCGTCACTGACCTTGACACGTCGCTGTTGACAAAATTTGGCTATGGGATCGAGTTCGATAGCCTGGGCAAGCTAAAGGAAAATGAAATTGATTGGGAGAGCATGATTTTACACATACATACATTGCAATCTGTCGCTAACAGGCGCGGCGTAACGATCAAGTTCGCAATCTTTGACAATGAACTGCAGAAATCACTCGCCAGACTTCCGCGGGGAGCCCAACTACTAGGCAGCGTGAGATTCTCACGCCTTGCATCATGGGTCAGGCATGATGAACATTACCACATTGAGTTCGAATTACCCGAAAATAAAAGCGCAGTTCCCTGAGGCAACTGCGCAGTCCGACTTTGTCCTTGCTAGATCTCCTCATACAGCGGCAGCGTCAGGAACTCCGTAAAATCTTCCGACGTTGACATCTTCTCGAAGATGACAGCAGCGCGATCGTAGGTCTCACCTTCGCCGGCAACTGCCTTAACCTTCTTGAGTTCTTCAGGGATAATGGCGCGCACAAGATCCGCGGTGATCTTTCGCCCATCGTCCAGCTTGCCCTTGGGCGAAACAATCCATTGCCAGACCTGCGAACGCGAAATCTCGGCCGTTGCAGCATCCTCCATTAGATTGTGAATTGGCACGCAGCCGTTCCCGGCAAGCCAGGAGCCCAGGTAGTGAATCCCCACGTTAATATTGTATCTGAGTCCGGCCTCCGTAATCGGAGCTTCTGGTTGAAAATTCTGAAGATCCGCTGCACTGATAGTGATATCATCGCGCTTCTTGTCGATTTGATTGGGTCGATCACCGAGAACCTTCACCCATTCTTCCATTGCCAGACCCACCAGGCCAGGATGCGCCACCCATCCGCCATCGTAGCCATCCGTTGCATCGCGCGTTTTGTCCGCACGAACGCCCGCCATTGCTTTCTCATTTGCCTCGGGATCATTCTTGATTGGAATGAGTGCACTCATTCCGCCAATGGCAGGCGCGTTCCGCTTGTGACAGGTTTTGAGAAGCAGCAGCGCATACGAGCGCATGAATGGCACGGTCATATTGACATTGGTCCGATTCGCCAGGCAAAAGTTCTTATCCACGCGAAATTTCTTTATGCATGAGAAAATATAGTCCCAGCGGCCAGCATTCAACCCTGCAGAATGCTCGCGTAGCTCATAGAGGATCTCATCCATCTCAAAAGCAGCGAGAATCGTTTCAATTAAAACCGTAGCCTTGATGGTTCCGGCCGGGATTCCCAGCTCTTTTTCTGCCATTACGAAAATGTCATTCCACAGTCTGGCTTCGAGATGCGACTCCATCTTGGGCAAGTAGAAATACGGCCCGGAGCCGCGACTGATCAACTCCTTAGCGTTGTGAAACATATACAGACAAAAATCAAATATCCCGCCAGACACACGTTTGCCGTCTAACGTTACGTGCTTTTCATCCAGATGCCAGCCACGGGGCCGGACAAGTAGGGTCGCAATTTTTGCGTTCAGTGCATACTTCTTCCCGGATGTTTCAAAATCGATCTTGCGGCGAATTGCATCGCGCAGATTGATTTGCCCTTGAATTTGATTCTTCCAGTTAGGAGTGTTTGAATCTTCAAAGTCAGCCATGTAGCTGTCTGCACCGGAATTGAGTGCGTTGATAATCATTTTGCGCTCAACCGGGCCGGTAATCTCTACACGCCGACAGAGCAAATCCGCGGGCAGCGGCGAAATGGTCCAGCTCCCCTCTCGAATTGGTTTTGTATCAGGAAGGAAGTCAGGTCTTTCGCCAGAGTTGAGCTTCCTGGCTCGGACCTGGCGCGCGGCGAGTAACTCTTGTCGTCTTGATTCAAAGTTGCGCGCGATTCTTGCAAAAAACGCGAGAGCGTCGGCAGTTAGTATTTCTTGAAATTCTGGCGGCGAAGAAGCTAGAGCTTTCGCATCGATTTGTAATCCGTCGGGTAATTTCATAATCTTCTCCTTTCCTAGCTGCCGCGATACGTCGAATAGCCATAAGAACTGACCAGCAACGGCACATGGTAGTGTTGCGTTGCATCCTTTACTTCAAATACAATTTCCACATACGGGTAGAAGCAGGGCTCGTTGCGTGCCTTGAAATAATCGCCAATGTGAAATCTAATCCGATAAGTGCCCGCTTTAAACTCCGCAAGCCAGCCCGGCGCAACACGCCCATCAGAATTTGTTTCGCTGCTTGCAACCTGCTTGAACGACGCGTCAAGAAACTCAAGTTCAATCTTCACGTTAGCGGCAGGTCTGCCACTGCCCGTATCAAGGATATGCGTGCTGATGCTTTTCATAGACTACCTGGAAACCTGGATTTTACGGGCATGATTACTCTTGAAACGACTTATCAATTCGAAGCAGGGTGATCTTGTTTTGTTCCACGGCTGCATTCGTCAGCTCCTGATCCCGGGTATTGGGAAGCCTTCGCTTCAGTATTTCAAGCATTTCTGCAGCCGATTTTCCCGTGGCGAAGACGATAAATATGAAACCGAATTTCGCAAGGTATTGATCGTTGCGGGCCTTCAAATCGTGAAGAACCGCCTCGTCGGCCACGGACGTGCTTGATTGTTCATGTTGTGCAGTTGATCTGGTGGCCGCGTACTTTTGCTTCAGAGAATTGACATCGCCAATTTTGGGATGGCCTTCAAAGGCCTCAAGCCACTCAGCTTCGGGTAGAGCAAACCAGACCTTTTCTGAAACCGTTTTAAGGGCAGTTAGATTCTCGAAGGGTCTTGCCGCTATGACCGAGCGAATCCAGCCTGAACTTGTGTTAAGTGTGGAAACAAGCTCCCGGGACTTTGCTTCCGGCCAGCCGTTAAAATCTTTGAGAGACGTCTTATCCATTATGATTCTGCCCGGAGGCGTACATTCCGCCGGACCATTTTCGCCTCAGGCCTGAAGGGAAAGCCGGGCCATTGTCCGCGCCAGTATTTCAGCTCCCTGTGCAATCTCTTCTTTAGAAGAGAATTCGTCTGCGCGATGGCTGACACCACCCCGCGATGGAATAAAGATCATGCCCATTGGTGCTATTCGCGCCATGAAGAGTGAGTCGTGGTATGCGCGACTCACCAGACGCATATGACTGAGGGACGTCTCAGTGCACGATGCTTCAATGCTGCCTAGAATCGTTTCGTTTGATATGGCAGGCGGATCGCTATTGATGGTTTCAATTTCCATCTTAACATTTCTTTCTTTTTCAAGCTGGCGCGCTTTTGCGAGGATCTTCTCGACGATCTCATCGCGCGTCTTAAGCTGCGTGTCGCGAATGTCCATCTCCATTGTAACGTTAGCCGGGATACTATTGATTGCGCCCGGATGAACTTTTACAACTCCAACAGTACCTACGGAATCGGGACTGCTGCTTTCACGTGCCAGGCGCTCCAATTCCTGCGTAAGGATGGCACAGGGCACCAGTGCATCGCGCCGAGCCGGCATGAGAACCCCACCGGCATGCCCGCCTTCTCCTGTGATTTGAATTCGAAACGAAGCCGGCGCTGCAATTGCAGTGACAGCACCAATCTGTTTCTTTTCTCTCTCAAGCACAGGTCCTTGCTCAATATGCAGCTCTACAAAATAATCGTAATACTTTTCCGGCAATTTCACCTGAGTGAGGTCGCCGTCGTAGCCGGCTGACTTCCGCGCTTCATCGACTGACTTCCCGTCTTTATCGCGAAGTTGACCCAGGCGATTCAAGTCCATTGCTCCGCTCATCAATCGACTGCCTATGCAACCAAGACCGAACCGGGTTGGTTCTTCCGAGGTAAAAAACACCACCTCTAGCGGACGTTTGGGCGAGAATCCGGATTTCTTCAGCGCACGCAATGCCTCCAGTCCAGCAAAAACGCCAACCGTACCATCGTATCTACCTGCATAAGGGACGGCGTCGCAATGCGAGCCAGTGCCCACTGCGGGGAGATTCTTCTCACTACCGGAGAAACGCACAAAGATGTTTCCAATTGGATCTTCACGGACTTCAAACCCAGCTTCTCGGGCCAGAGACTTGAAATAGTCGCGAGCCTTCACATCGTTGTCTGTGAAAAGAATCCTGGTCACAGACGGCGCCGGCGTATCTGAAAATGTAGCGAGCTTATCGAGCTCATTCCAGAGTTGGTCTGCTTCAATTTTGATTTGCATAGTCATTCCGCCGGATCCCGATTTACATCTTTGTAATAAATATACTTCGCATTTTCCTTGCCCGTTGCGCAGAACCATTGCAGACAGAACGGCCCCATCCAGATTGCATCATCTTTCTGCACCGGATACCAGCTTTCGCCAAGCCGATACACGCCCTGCCCCTGGAGGACATACAACCCGTGCTCCATGTAATGCGTTTCGACGTTTGGCAGAGTGCCACCCGGAACAAATTCAAAAATATTTACGGCCATGTCAAAAGCAACGTTATCCGGCAAGAGATGCTGCAACAAGGCGCCCGGATCACCCAGAAACTCTTCTTTTGCAAGGTCCCTCTCATGTGATACGAATGCCGCTGGCACTGCGATGCCTGCTTTCTTGTATACCTTCTCAAAATACAAGACACGCGATTCTTCATTTGCTGTGAGATTCAGGTCACTTCCAGGAGGAAGAAAGAAGAACGATCCCTGACGCAGGGATTGATTCCCGCCCAACGCCAGATTCAGCGAGCCATTCAATACATAACCCAGTATCTCAGTTGTATTCAGCTTCTTTTTGTATGAGCCGCCTTTTTCGAAGATCGTCATGTAATTGCTGAATGCAGCACCCAGCTGCGGCGTAATAAAATACACCGTCAGGCACTTTTCTCGATCTGGAAAAGAAAGCGGGACGTGGCTTTCCGGTGTAATGAGCGCATGCCCGGCCCGAAAGCTGCTGCGTGAAATTGCTGTGTTCATCTATCCTATCCTGCTATAGTTTGTCGTTCATGCGTTTCAGGAACGCAATACCTATCTTCAGTGCCGCACCTACATCTTCTGGAATTACGCTTTCAATCGGATTGTGACTGATTCCACCGGGGCTTCTTATAAACAACATTGTAGTTGGCGTGACGTGTGACAATGTGGCCGTATCATGCCCGGCTCCGCTTACAAGGCGTCTGGGCTTGTAGCCAGAGGCTTCCACCGTTGCAGCCATTGCGTCTGTTAGCCCGGGATCGCAGCGCACAACAGCCTGCTTCTCCCTGGTGCGAATTTCCAGCTTCAAACCGCGTTCCGCTGCGATCTCGCTTGCGCGCGCGAGAATTCTCTCTGTCGCTTGATCGAGTACCGTCTGATCTCCATGCCTGATGTCCAGACTGAAGAACGCTTCTCCGGGCACGACATTTGATCCGTTTGGTTTTAGCTCAATCATGCCAATTGTAGCCACAAGACCTTCCACCGAACGCGCGTAGGGCTCCATGAACTCCGCAAGCTGCGCCACACCCATGAATGCATCCTTGCGATGCGTCATGGGCACGGTGCCCGCATGGCCAGCCATTCCATGAAAAGCAAGCTTTACGCGGCTCTGCCCAACCAGACCTGTTACGATTCCGACTTCCAGGTTTTCGCTTTCAAGTACCGGTCCCTGCTCAATGTGCATTTCGAAAAAGCCCAGTACCTTTGAGAAATCATAGGGCACCTGGTCCATTGCGTCAGAATTCAAACCAAAGTTCTTGATGGCATCCTTCATACTGATTCCGTTTGCATCAACGCGAGCAAGCATCTCTGGCCCAAGGCGACCTGCGATTCCCAGACTACCGATATACGGCATACTGTAACGTACACCCTCTTCATCTGAAAACCCAATCACGTCAAAATGAAAGTTAAGCGGCGTACCTTTTAGCGCCTTTGCAATGCCAATCCCGAGCATAACACCCAGGATACCATCGTACTTTCCCGCGTCCGGAACACTGTCGAGATGCGAGCCTGTCATGAGTATCTTAGCGTTTGGATTCTTTGACTCAAGCCTGCCTATGATGTTTCCGGCATTGTCCACTCGCACGGTCATGCCCGCTTCCTTCATCCAGGAAGAAACAGAGGCATGTGTTTGCTTCATTGGCTCAGACAGAAATGTCCGCCGAATGAGCCCGGGCTGTTCGGTATGCGTTGCGAGCACATCGCAATATTTGAGGACGTCTTCTAAAATGCTCTGCATACTTACTTTCTCAAAAGCGGCGAACCATACGGACCAAAGAAGTTTCCATTCTCATAAACGGGTCTGCCCCGTAAGTAGGTCTTCTTCACCACGCCTTGCAACTCTCTATCCATGTAAGGGGTTACCGGATGACGGTGCTCCAGAACCTCAGGTCTTACTTTGAACGACCGGGCTTCATCCCAGATCACAAAATCTGCGTCGCATCCCTTTGCAATTCTACCCTTCTGTCTCAGGCCAACAAAATCCGCCGGTTTCCGGCAAAGCCAATCACACATGCGGACCATGTCAATCCCGCGGCCCTTTGACTCGGTAAAAAATATAGACAGGCCGAGCTGGAGGCCGGCGATCCCACCCCAGGCGCGCATGAAATTGCCCTCTTCTGCCAGCTTGAGCCCCGGCGTGCAGGGCGAATGATCGGAAACGACGAAATCAATACTTCCGTTTTTCAAGCCTTCCCACAGCTTTTGCTGGTTCTCTTTCTCACGAATGGGTGGGGCGCACTTGAACTCTGTTCGGCCGTCGGGAATCTCTTCAGCCGCAAATGTAAGGTAGTGATGGCATGTTTCAGCACTGATCCGGAGATTCCGACTTCTCGCCGCCGCAAGCACTGGAATGGCATCAGAAGAGGACAGGTGTACAACGTGAAACCGAACATCTGCCTCCG
This sequence comes from Leptospirales bacterium, assembly GCA_016788865.1. Classification (GTDB taxonomy): domain Bacteria; phylum Spirochaetota; class Leptospiria; order Leptospirales; family Leptonemataceae; genus JAEUSB01. The sequence goes on along the minus strand of JAEUSB010000009.1, from coordinate 101,981 downwards.
ACGCAAGTCTGACAAGCAGATCCACGGCATCGTTTTCCCATTTGCGGGGTCTGGAATTCATGAAGGTCAAGAACGAACGCGGGTCAAGGCCGGTGACGTCAGCATCGCTTTCAGAAAGCTCCGCGTGCATCAGCCAGGGAATCGATCGCTTTGCCATGAACGGCAATGCAAGGCGCATATCGGCTTCCTCGAGGCGGGGAAACTCGTCCACGCCTGAATATGTCATGAAGCTCTTAAACCCAAGAACGCCCGCGTCCACCATGGGTTCAATGGAACTAAGATTTCCAGGCACGATTCCGCCGTAGAATCCGCAATCGACGTATATCTTGTTTTCGCAGGCCCTGACTTTTTCTGCAAGGGCCGCTGCACTGACTGTTGCAGGAATACAATTCAGTGGCATGTCGACTAACGTTGTAATCCCACCGCGAGCGGCGGCGCGCGTCGCCGTTCCAAAACCTTCCCATTCTGTGCGACCAGGCTCGTTGATGTGAACGTGAGTATCAACAACGCCAGGAAGGATGAAATCGTTGCCAAAGTCTTCAACAAGTATGCCTGGGGCAAAGCTCGCGCGCGCATCGAGCGGAAGAATATCTGAGATTACATTCCCTTCGGTTACAAGACAACCCGATCGCACTGCATCCGGAAATACAATGCGTTTGCTGACAAAAACGCGCGTCATTGATTCATTGAATGCGGGCGCCCTGCTCGATCCAGCTCCCAAGCAAGTCGCGCTCTTCGCGCGTCATTCCGGTCTTGTTCCCAAGAGGCATGGATTCGGAATCTACGGCGCGGGTTTTGATTTTTTCTGCCATTGCTTTGATTTGTTCCGGCGTGTCATACTTCACACCGAGCGGCGCTGCTTTGAACACCTGGTCAGTCGGGCGCTCAGAGTGACAGCCTACGCAATGTTTTTGAATGATTGGTTGGACCTTTGCGAATGGGACAGGCTCAGCGTTGGCTTTTTGCATACGAGCCGGTGCCGTGACAAGAGCAAGCGCCATGAGGCCCAGGGCTGCCGTTGGCCAGAGCCAGTAGTTCTTTTGCCCCTGCCCTTTGAGGTTGAACCAGTGTCGGATGAGCGCACCGCAGAGGGAGACAACAGCCAGTATAATCCAGTTGTATTTGTGCCCGTATGTAAATGGATAATGGTTGCTGATCATGATGAACAGCACCGGCAGCGTGATGTAGTTATTGTGAAGGGATCGGTTCTTTGCCGCCTGGGCTACTTTCTTGTCTGGAGTCCTTCCCTCTTCGGCCGCCTTCACCAGTTCCTGTTGCGAAGGAATGATATTGAAGAAAACGTTCCCAACCATGATGGTGCCGAGCATAGCGCCAACGTGGATATAGGCAGCGCGCCCGCTGAAAAAGTGCGCGAACACAAATGCTGCTCCACAGGTAAGCGCGAAGAAGAGGATGCCAAATAGCAGATTGTTTTGCCCGATTGGTGAACGCTGCAGCAGATCGTACACAATCCAACCACCCGCAAGGCCCCCAACGCCTATCGCAATCGCCTGCCAGACAGGAATGGGACTGGCTGCATCTATCAAGTAGACCTTTGCCTCAAAATAGTACATCAAGATCAGGAGCGAAATCCCGGAAAGCCAGGTGACATAGGCTTCCCACTTGAACCAGTGCAGCTCCTTTGGAATCTTCCCGGGGGCCAGACCAAAGCGATGAATCTGATAGAACGCGCCGCCGTGAATGGCCCACAACTCACCATCGATCTCATTGTGTTTCTCAGCCGGCGGGCGCAGGTGATTGTTCAGCCATACAAAATAGAACGATGCCCCGATCCATGCGACGCCGGCGATGATGTGTAGCCACCGGATGAAAAGCTGTAGCCAGTCGAGTAAAACCGTTTCCATGTGCGTGAGTAGTTTCAAGTCGAACGAGTCTGTGGAAAGGAAATTTTAGAACTGCCCTGAGCTTTTTTCTCGACAATCTCCGCGGAAGTCCGGTTTTCAAGTCATGAACCGTTCAGAGATAGTCTTCTACTTGAACGGACAACGTCAGGTTGTATCGGGTCCAGACGTATTTCTTCCGCTTTCGTCTTACCTCCGATATTCGCTTCACCTGACGGGCACTAAAGTCGTCTGTTCAGAAGGGGACTGTGGAGCCTGCACCGTCGTGCTGGGCTGGCTTGACGCGGAAAATAAGCTCAGCTATCGCATGGTGGACTCATGCATTCAGTTTGTTTATCAGCTGGACCTTTGTCACGTTATCTCCATCGAAGGAATTGGCACTGAAAACAATCTTCATCCGGCGCAAAAAGCCATGGTTGAGCACTTTGGATCCCAGTGCGGTTTCTGTACGCCCGGGTTCGTTATGGCCCTGGTCGATCTGACTGAAAAACAGTCAACCTACAACTCAGTGGACGTCAGAGAGAAACTCACAGGGAACCTCTGCCGGTGCACCGGATATGAAGCAATTGTCAAAGCAGCACTCAGCCTCAGCGACACGAAAGTGCAGAGCATCATTCAAAGTTACAACCAGGAGCAGATGACGTCGGAGTTCCGGGCACTTCGGGGGGACAATGTTCTGATCGAGGCCGATACAGGATTTGCCCAGAAGAAATTCTTCAAACCCTCATCCCTGGCAGAGGCGCTAAACCATAAATCGCAACACCCGAAAGTCAGACTCGTAGCAGGCGCAACAGACGTTGGAGTTCAAGCAAACAAGCGCCGTTCCCATGATACGGAAATCATGTTCATTGCTCATCTGCATGAGATGGGCTCAATCACCGTGCCAAAAAACCCAACGGAGCCACAGTCTGCGGCGTCTGGATCGCAGATTCCTCGGATCGAAATCGGGGCAGTTGCCAACTGGACGGATATTCGTGAAGCCGTAAGGCCCTTAATCCCGGCATTCGCTGAAATCCTGGACATCTTTGCTGCGGAACAAATTCGAAACGCGGCTACAATCGGCGGGAATATTGCAAACGGCTCCCCCATTGGAGATTCACTCCCCGTTTTGTATGCGCTGGATGCAACACTGACCGTCCAGAGCGCCGCTGGCTCACGTCAGGTTCTCATGAACAATTTCTTTCGCGGCTATAAACAAATGGACCTGAAACAGGACGAAATACTCACAAACGTTTCAATTCCAGTTCCGCGCCCGGGCTCGATTCTTAAACTTTATAAAGTATCCAGGAGGAAAGATCTGGATATTTCAACCGCAACACTGGCCATCTATCTTGAAATGGAAGATGGAAAGGTCTCAAGTTCGCGGATTGCCGCAGGTGGTGTAGGCCCAACGATTCAGCGCCTCTCGAAGGCTGAAGGAATTCTATCCGGGGAGAAGCTCACGGAGTCACTTCTCCGCCAGGCCGGCAAAGCCGCTGTGGGGGAGATAGCCCCACTCACGGACGTTAGAGGCTCGCGCGAGTATCGTCTACAATTGATTGAGAATCTGTTTCACAAGTTCTACTTTGAAGAAATCCGGGCGCGCGAGGTTGCCTGATGCCCGTCGCCGGTAAGTCCATTCCGCATGAATCAGCCATTGGCCATGTTACCGGGCAGGCGCATTACATAGATGATTTGCCCCGCCTCAAAAACGAGCTAATCGCAGACTTTTTTGGAAGCCCTGTGGCCCACGGAAAGATCAAATCACTGAACCTTGATAAGGCAGCTCGAGTTCCGGGAATCGTTGGCATCTATACGCACCGTGACATCGGAGGGGAGAATCTGTTTGGGCCAATCATGAAGGACGAAAGGTTCCTGGCAATAGACCATGTGCACTTCTTACATGAGCCGATTGCAGTCGTTGCGGGTGAATCACAGGCAGCAATTGAAGAAGCCAAAAAGAAGATTGAGATTCAGATGGAAGAACTTCCTCCCATTTTCTCCATAGATGAGGCCATTGCTCAGAAGTCTTTCATTGGAACACCAATCAAAGTTGAAACAGGCGATACGGCCGAGGCATTCCAGAATTCAAAACACATAATCGACGGCGTCTTCGAGTCCGGAGGCCAGGAGCAGTTTTATCTTGAGTCCCAGATCGCCTACGCCCTTCCACAGGAAGGTCGGGAACTTTTGATTTACTCATCCACGCAGAACCCAACAGAAATTCAGAAGGTTGCAGCGGAGGTCCTGGGGTTAGGCCATCATGAAGTGGTCTGTGTCTGCAAGCGCATGGGCGGTGGATTTGGCGGAAAAGAAACCCAGGGTGTGCATCCGGCGCTGATGGCTGCGCTCGTTGTTCAGAAAACCGGGCGGCCAACCCGTTGCGGATATGACAAAGACACGGACATGAAGGTTACGGGCAAACGCCATCCGTACAAATCCTTCTACAAAGTCGGATTCAATGAAGAAGGGCTAATCGACGCGGTAGAAATCAACTATTACTCTGATGGAGGATGCAGTGCCGACCTTTCCCCTTCCGTTCTATCGCGGACACTCATGCACTCGGACAATGCATACTACCTGCAAAATGTGAAACTCACCGGTCATATCTGCAAGACGAACTACCCTTCCAACACGGCATTTCGGGGATTTGGCGGTCCGCAGGGCGTGGCTGCAATTGAGAATATCATAGAAGAAATAGCACAGTATCTGAAAAAGGATTCCTATGAAATTCGGAAGTTGAATGTCTACCGGGACGGGCGGGATACCACTCCGTACGGGCAGGTGGTAAAGAACAACGTGCTCCCGGAATTGTTCGAGCAACTGATTCAATCGTCAGACTACTACGAAAGACAAGAAACAATCAAGATCGCAAACGAGTCATCGCAGACCCGGCTAAAAGCAATCGCGTTTACTCCGGTAAAATTTGGAATCTCATTCACTACAAAGTTTCTGAATCAGGCCAGCGCACTTGTGAACATCTACACGGATGGAACCGTGCAGGTCTCCACCGGTGGTACTGAGATGGGCCAGGGTCTCAACACCAAGATCCAGCAAATCGTGGCCGATGAATTTGGCCTGCCAATGAACCACGTCAAGGTCATGATCACTTCAACGGAGAAGAACAACAATGCTTCTCCCACGGCTGCGTCGGCAGGGACGGACTTAAACGGAAATGCAGCACTCGACGCCTGCGCTAAAATCCGCTCCAGACTGAGCGAATTTGCAGCACAAATTCTCGCCGGCAATGCGAATCCTGGCGACCAGCGCCCGACCGGAACAGGTATCCAGGAACAAAAACCAGATATTGTTTTCGCAGAATCATCTGTATTCAGCCGTTCAAATCCAGCGAAAAAGATTTCCTTTGCGGAGCTCGTTCAACGCGCGCATCGCGAACGCATCAGCCTCGGGGAACGTGGTTTCTACGCCACACCGGGAATCGACTTTAACACACAGATAAACCGTGGGAGCCCGTTTTATTATTTCACGAACGGCGCCTGCGTGGCAGAAATCACAATCGATCGATTCACCGGCGCATTGAAGATAGATCGACTCGATGTCTTAATGGATATTGGCCAGTCCATCAATCCTGGAATCGATCGGGGACAGCTGATAGGCGGAATTGTTCAGGGGATTGGATGGGCCACCTCCGAGGAACTACGTTATGCGGCAAAAGGTGAACTCCTTTCACACTCGCCAACCACATACAAGATCCCAAACATTCAGGACATTCCGGACGACTTCCGACTGGAGTTCTTCGACAACAAGAAACACGACTTCAACGTATTGCGCAGCAAGGCAGTTGCAGAACCTCCCTTGATGCTCGGGCTGGCCGTTTTCTGTGCCGTTAAGCGCGCTCTCGGAACTTTAACATCGGGAATTCCGAGCCTGAAACTTCCCGCAACGGGTGAGGAAATCTTGATGAAGATGCAAGGCCTCGCTTCGCAGTTAAACCGGTCAGTGAACAAGACATGAGCCAGGATTTCTGGAAAGTCTTCCATGAATGCAAGGACGCAGGTCGTCCATTTGTGATGGCCACATTGATCGAAACCCAGGGATCAACGCCGCAGGACGTGGGGGCAAAAATGCTCGTGGATGAATCCGGTCTCCTCGCAGGAACCATTGGTGGCGGCAAAGTGGAATTCGCCACCATTCAATTGGCGCAGGAAATGATCCAGGGGAACCGCCAATATCAAACGATTTCCTGGAACTTGCAAAAAGATATTGGGATGACGTGCGGCGGTCTTGTGAAAATCTTCCTGGAACACATTCGCCCGTCAAACTGGGAAATCGCCATCTTTGGATCGGGACATGTAGCAAATGCGCTGATCCCAGGACTCCTCAGGCTCAACTGCACGGTCGTTTGTGTCGATTCCAGGATGGAGTGGTTGGATAAACTGGAAGATTCTCCAAAGCTGAAGAAAATTCGCCTGGATAACCCGGCCGATTACCTGAAGGAACTGCGAGACGATTCGTTTGTACTACTTATGAGTCAGGGCCATGCCACAGATTTGCCCGTATTGCGCGAGTCTCTGCGATCTCATAGCTTTCCGTATATTGGAGTAATTGGCAGCAAGAGCAAACGAGCCACGCTCATCCGCGAGCTGCGCGAGGCCGGAATCGCCGAGGATAGGATCGAAGGTTTTTACTGCCCTGTGGGCCATCCTATTGGGAACAACAGCCCCGAGGAAATCTCAGTCAGCATCATGGCTCAACTAATCGAGATCAGGGACCGGAATGCGGCCGGGTCTCAAAAAAGTCTTGTGTAGCCTCAGCAGGCTCCTAACCTCCATCCACAGGCAGGTGACCTATGCAAGTCGGTGAAATTCTAGTCAGCAAGGGAATCATAAACGCAGATCAGCTGAAGAAAGCCCTTGAGGAACAGGTCAAATCCGGCAACCGAATCGGAGACGTCATTGTTCAACTGGGCTTTGCATCAAAGGACCAGGTGGAAGGCGCACTTAAGTAAGACCTTAGATCGCCCACCCGCCCGCATAAAACACTACCAGCACGACAGCAATGATAACTGTTCCTGGATTGAGTTTCTTGATCTCACCCGCAACGATTCTTCCCACAACCAGCGATCCAAAACCAAGCATGATTCCTGTGACGATATTGCAGCTCAGCACAACAAACACGGCGCACAGCAAACCTGAAAGCGAATCGATCTTATCATCAAAGTCAAGTTTCGCAACGTTTCCAAGCATGAGGAGCCCAACATACATCAGCGCTGGCGCCGTCGCATAAGCGGGCACAAGATAGCTGAGCGGCGAAAGAAAGATCATCAGCAGGAAAAGGAAACCTACTACGGTTGCAGTGAGGCCGGTCTTGCCGCCTGCTGCAACACCGGCCGCCGATTCAATATAGACAGCAGCAGGAGAACCGCCAAGGAATCCGGACACAATGCTACTGACAGAATCCGACGTGAGCGCTTTGCTGCCGTTTACGATCTGTCCTTTCGAATCGACCAAACTTGCCTGACCGGCAACCGCGCGAATTGTTCCGGTAGCATCAAACACGGCCGTCATCACAAGCGCGAAAACCGCCGGCAATACCGCTGGCTGAAGCGCCCCAACTATATCCATGGAGCCTATCAGGGATTTCTCACCACCGATAGACGGCATTGCGAAGATGCCCTGGTAGCGAACTTTTGGATCAAGGATAAGACCAAGAACTGAAATTGCAAAAATAATAAGCAGCATGCCACCGGGAACCTTACGCTTTTCCAATCCGAATGTTGCAGCGAGTCCAAGCAGCGAAAGGATTACGGGCAAGCCGCGGATGCTGCCTAGCTGGATTGGAAGGCCTGCATGTTCATTGCGAACTATAAGGCCAACGCTTGATGCGGCTATCAGTAGTAGGAAAAGGCCAATTCCAATTCCGGTTCCATGCGCAATTCCGGGAGGCAGATTGGAAAGAATCCAGGTTCGCACCCCGGTAACCGTGATAGCGGTAAAGACTACACCCATTAGAAATACGGCACCGAGTGCCGCGGGGACACTGACCTTCTGACCCAGAACCAGACTAAAGGCGGTAAAGGCGGTTAGAGAAATCGCGCATCCAATTGCCATGGGAAGCCTTGCCCATAATCCCATGAGGCAAGAACCAAATGCAGAAACCAGGCAGGTTGCCACGAAAACTGCGCCAGGATCAAATCCGGCTGAGCCAAGCATGTTCGGTACAACAATAATCGAATAGACCATTGCGAGGAACGTGGTCAGTCCTGCGATTACCTCTCGCCTGACAGAACTTCCGCGGCTTGCGATTTCAAAATACGAATCCAAAATTGCGTGAATCTTCATACGTTTGCCTCAACTTTTCTATCTCTCTGGTAAACAGGTTGCCCGTTTACAAATGTTGAATGAATACAACGATCATCGCCGAGCGTAAATAATGCAAACAGCCTTTGTTCCACGTCCCGACATGTTTCATTGCGCTTGCGCAGGAGCGGCGTGGCACCCGGATCGAGAACCACAAAATCCGCTTCCTTGCCTGCGTCAAAATTCCCAAGAACATTATCCAGCGAGAGAGCGCGAGCACCACCCAGAGTCGCCAGGTAAAACGCTTCAAACGCGGAGAGCTTATCGTTTTGCAACTGTGCTACCTTGTAGGCTTCATTGAGAGTCTGAAGCATACTGAATGAGGTCCCGGCGCCCACATCCGTTCCCATACCGACACGGACCCCTTCTTCCCACGATTTCTTCAATGGGAAAAGACCACTGCCCAGGAACAAATTGGATGTTGGACAAAAAGCAATGACGGACTCACTCTCGTGTAAGCATTTCCATTCCGGTTCGCGCAAATGAACGCAATGAGCAAACACACTGCGCGTGCCGGTCAGTCCGTGGTGATGATACACATCAAGATACCCATCGTGCCCGGGAAAGAGTTCTTTCACCCAATCGATCTCTGCTCGATTCTCTGATAGATGGGTGTGAACGTATACATCGGGGAACTCTCGTTTCAATCTTCCTGCGGCCGCGAGTTGTTCGGCCGTTGAAGTTGGAGCAAAGCGAGGTGTAATTGCATACAATAGACGATTTCTCTTGTGCCATTTTTGAATTAGAGCTTTGCTCTGTTCATATCCACTGCTGGCTGTATCGAGCAAGTAGTCGGGCGCATTCTGATCCATGAGAACTTTTCCGGCGATCATTCGCATTTGATAGCTCTCTGCCTTCTCAAAGAGGGCATCGACTGATTCGGGATGAACAGTACAAAAGACGAGCGCTGTTGTCGTTCCATTGCGCAACAGCTCTTCTACAAAGAAACCCGCCATCTTGCGGGCGTATTCTATGTCCGCATAACGTCTTTCTGTGGGAAATGCGTACTGATTGAGCCAATCGAGCAATTGCTCGCCGTACGCGCCGATCATTTCTGCCTGAGGATAGTGAACGTGCGTGTCTATGAAACCGGGCACGATGAGCTTGCCCGGAAAATGGAGAACATCCTGCTCCGTCCTCGAAGGAACCTTCTCAATGGAGAACGGGCCAGAGTAGACAATGCGGCCATCCTCCAGAACAAGAAGGCCATCCTCGTGATAACGAAGGACTCCCGCAATGTCAGCGCGGCTTTCAACGCACCGGGCCATGTCGAGCATTGGGCCGCGAACGCTATGAACCCCGGTTTTTGAATCTGGCATTGTAACTGTCGACATCGCGAATAATTGCTGAGAGCCCTGGCGATTTTCGCAGATGTGCCAGTTAGTCGTCCAGTAATATTGCTGCCCTCCGCAGAAAGCAGCAGGCCTCTGGTGTTGGAATGGGACCCAGGGCCTGCTCAAGTTTTAGGCAGATCAACGTGCGTCTGAATACATTTCCGCAATCAGTTTTGCGTATTTCTCGGTTACAATGTGACGCCTGATTGAGAGTTTCGCGGTCAATTCATCGCCCACCTCGAATGGACGGGGCAGCAGGCGAACGTCGCCAATTCTTTCGAATACTTTGAACCCCGCCTCAGCGTCGACGAGCCGCTTCACCTCACTCCGGATCGTTGCAAGAGCACGTTCATCGCGACTGGCCGCTTCATACGATTCAAGTCCTTCAAACCTGTCTAGAGCGGGAACCACAAGAACGCCAAGAAACTTCTGATCCTGGCCAACAACCATACAGGCAGTTACGAAAGGCGATTGCTGGATTCTGTTTTCGATTGGAACCGGTTCCACATTCTCTCCACTGAGCAAAACAATCGTTTCTTTGCTTCTACCCACGATCTTCAGACAATCGTTCCAGGTCATGATGCCCAGATCGCCGGTGTTCATCCAACCATCCCGCAGTACCCGGGCTGTGGCTTCCGGATCCTTGTAGTACCCCTTCATTACCTGTGGCCCTCTGACATGAATCTCTCCCTTTGCGTAGCGCACCTTTGGGGCCCCTGCTTCCGTAGAAAAAAGCAAGTTCCCGGTCTGCAGGTCGAGAATTCGAACTTCCGTATCCTTGAAGATTGGACCGACGGTGCCCGGAACCAGTCTTTCAAACGTTCGAACGGAAATCACAGGCGACGTTTCAGTCATGCCATACCCTTCAAGCACAGGAATTCCAATTGCGTTGAAAAACAAATCCACGTGATAGGGCAAAGCCCCGCCCCCGGAACAAGAGCCGCGCAAGTTGCCGCCTGTTGCGCTACGAATCTTCGCAAGTACGATTCGATCAAGCAACAGAAACAACGGATAAATCAAGATCAGAAAAATCGCCGACCAGATGATTCCCGGAAGGCGAACCATAATGCCACTCTGATCTTCGAGCTGCGTGCCGCGGATTCTTCGCTTTGCAGATAAAACCAAACCCGCTACACCTGTCGCAACCGAAAACAGTTTCCTCCTAACGTTAGGCGCCTTATCTACGTTGGTTCTAACTCCCTGGTAGATACTTTCCCAGAGACGCGGCGCCGATGCCATGAAGGTAGGTTTGACGATTGCAAGATCGTCGCGCAGAGTCCGGACACTCGAATAGAATGTGCAGCAGCCCCGGGCCAGCGCAATCATCTCAAACACACGCTCAAAAATATGCCACACAGGCAGGATAGAAAGAATTCTATCGGAAGGATCTATTGAAATGGGAATTCGGCTAATTTGCGAAACAATGTTAGCATGTGTCAGCATTACCCCGCGCGGAGTTCCAGTTGTACCCGATGTATAGATCAAGGTAAACAAATCATCTGGCTTGATTGCAGAAATCCGATCCAGCACTTGCCTTACTCCGCCTTCGCCCAGTCGTCTACCCTTCTCAAGGAGGCCTGAGAATGTAAAGAGCCTGGGTTCGCCTGGTTTTCGATCGATGTCTGGCAATTGCCCCTCAATCAGGATAATGCCGGACAGAGCGGCAGAAGCGGCCGGATTCCTCAATATCCGATCCAGCAATCCACGATTTTCTACAAATAAGATCTTCATGTCAGAATGTGGAACAATGTGCGAAATATCGTGGTCTGTCACATCCGTAGCGCGCGGGACATCTGCTGCACCACTCAGTATGATGGCCAGATCCGCAAGAATCCATTCCCGTCTGTTGTCACAGAATAGACCCACGTGCTCCCGTGCCGAAAGTCCCAGATCAATCAAGGCCGCCGCCAGGGCCATTGCCCCCGCATGCAATTCACTGTACGTAATGGTTTCAAATTCTCTAGTTCCGGTCTTGCGCGTCGCAAACGCCGGAAGCGACGCAAATTCCCTTGCGCTGTGCGCGATTATCTCTGCCAGGTTTTTCATAGAATCTCCTTTTGCGGAAATCCTATCGCTTCCTTGCAGGTCTGTCGCCTCAGCGCATGATTTGCGTCACAGGCGCAGAGTCAGATTATGATTTGATCCCTTGAAACAGCGCGATTGAGGTCTTGAATTCCTGAGCTGTTTCCCCGGTGAAGAGTTTGAAAGCCCGATTGAACGAGGATTTCGAATTGAATCCGACTGCGTGCGCAATCGAAAGCAAAGTTCGGTCTGACTCCTGCTCGATCAGAGTCCGTGCCTCCTTCACCCGGTATTCGTTTACGTAGTGAGCAAAGCTCTTCTGGATGTGAAGGTTCAAGATTTCGGAAAGCTGCGGAGCCGAAATTTCAAGGTCGCGCGCCAGGGATGATAGCGTGAGATCTTCGTCACTGTATGCCCGCTCAACCTCCATAAGATGTTGCAGGCTTGAAATCGTTCCCTTCACGTCGAGCGACAGCAATCTTGATTTCTCGTACTTCCGCTTCTGAATTTCCGAGCGCAGGCTGCCGAGCAAATCCGGCCAGCGACATGAAGCCAGAAATAGAGCAAAGAGCAGTAGCGGAAGCAAAAGCGCACTCAATGCCACGAGACCAGCGAGACTCAGAATGTATCCCAGCAATCCAAGGAAGAGTACAAACATGGTGATGACATAGAAGGCGAACAAAGGCAAGAATCGTTTGTCTTGAGGGATGAGTCGCGCAGTCTTGATGGAAGCAACAGCCAGGTACGTTAGCAAGGCAACTTTGATTATTCCATTCACATGGAAATAGAATCTATCGAGATTTCCGGAGCCCACGCTGCTCGACCATCCGGCGTGGTACGGAATCAAAGCCAGGATAGAAACCAGTGGCACGATTGAATGAACCCAGGCTATTGGTTTCTCTCCTCTCAGTGAGGCTGCATATGCATACAGTAAAGGGCCAATAGCAAATGCGAAGGGAAGGTGTAGCCCAAACAAAGCCGGATAACGTTGAACGTACCCACCCAGCAGAGCCGCTGCCGAAAACAGCCAGATTGCCGTGCAAAACAGCATAGCCGCGGAGATCCCTGTGAGACCAGGCGTCTTCTTTCCGGTGAAAACCAACCCTAGCGCCCAGTTCAGGGCAAATATCCCCCCGGCAAAGAGCCAGGCCGCATACTCCCAGTGGTCCATAGCCTGCATTACAATAACTTAGTCTGACTTGTCGTCCAGGTCAAGAATGCTCTTGTCGGTTATGTAATTTAGCACCATTCGAGAGAATTTTTTCATCCTTTCCCAGGAATACCTGGAGTCAGGTGCCTTGAATATTACATCAAAGATCTTTCGGGCCATGAACTTGGCTTCAGTCAGGAAAAACATCTCTGCCGCGTATGGTTTGGCAAATCGGAAAAAACTAAAGGCAGGAGTAATCGACATTCCAAGGCCTTCAAGTGTGAGAAGTGCGCGCAGAATATACGTAAAATGCGTTGGAATCGTGAACGGGTAACGATAGACGACTTCCGATAGTGCATAGACAATCTCATGGAATCTAATGCTGGATCGATCCGTGGAATCGAGGTAGCGATGAAACACGGCTTCAACTGCCGGCCGAAACTCTGAAAATTCATGGCCCGACCTCAGAAAGCCCAGCTCTGCCAGGTCACGGACAATACTTTCTACATTTTTCTCTGCAACGTGGATGAGCAAATCCAGGAACAAGGATCGCTTCTCCGGCTCAAGCTTACCCGCCATGCCAAAGTCAAAGAATGCGACCCGACCATCCGCCTGATATCGCAGGTTTCCGGGGTGAGGATCTGCGTGGTAAAAACCGTCCTCGATGAGCTGTTTTAGATAAGATCGAATCACGATCTCCATTGCCAGGAGTGGATCCTGGCCGGCGGCGCGAATTGCCGCGACATCAGTAAGCTTCTTACCGTCGATAAACTCCATTACGAGGACAGTCGTGGTCGAGTATTCTGGATAGAACCGGGGAACACGAATCTCCTTCCACTTTTTGAAATTTTCCGCAAAAAGTTCGCCATTGGCTCGTTCGCGCTCAAAATCCAGTTCTTCGCTGATCATTCCCGAAAATTCGCGAACGGTATCGGTCCAGTTCAGACCAAGACCTATTTCCTTGCGCCGCTCCGCAAAACCTGCAACGATCATGAGCGCTGCAATGTCTCGCTCGATGAGGCGTCTCATTCCCGGGCGCTGCACTTTGACAGCAACCCGATCGCCGTTTTGAAGAACACAGTCGTATACCTGTCCAAGACTGGCTGAGGCTATGGGACGTTTCGGAAAGTCTTTGAAAACTTCATCGAATCGAATTCCCTTTCCCCGCAGGGAGCGCCAGACCATGAATCGCGCGCGCAAACTGGAAAACGGAGGTACGCTATCGAGCAACTTCTCAAATTCTTTGAGATATTCATATGGTACAAGGTCCGGCCTGTTGGCCAGTGCCTGGCCGATCTTAATGAAGGTGGGGCCCAATGCAACGAGCAGTTTGCGCACAGCTTCCGCGCGCTTCTGTCTGGCCCTTGAATCGAGTAACGGACCCCCAAAACGAAACTGAATGATCAATGGAAGGGAGCGGAATACAATCCCGACGAGTCGAAGATAGCCAGCCATCTACAAGGTCAAACTGCCGGGCCGCAGGTTCCGCGTCTAAACCAATTTTCAGGAAGCAATCACGTCCGCACGCTGCTCAATTCCAATGAGCGTCAGATCGTCCTGCCACGATTCGCTGTCCGTAAATCTGCTTAGATCCCCGAGCAAATGGCGAATTCCATTCTCGACCGAGTGGCGGCCCTGACTTCCGAGCACCTGCAGCAATCGAGCCTCGCCAAACTCCTGCTTTTCTTTGTTAAACTGCTCGTAGGCCCCATCGGTAAAGAGATACAAGCGATCGGCCGGACCAAAGGAATGGGTGGCAGTCGAGTATTCGCCTTCTTCAGAAATCCCGATCAACCGCCCCGTTCGAGGAAGCAAAACTACTCGATCGTCCGAGACCAACACCTGGGAGGGGTGCCCCGCTGATGCGTATTGCACTTGCCCTGCGTTAAGATCAAGATCAACCAGCGCACATGTGAAATAGGTATTGAGCGCTGAATATTTCTGCGTGAAGTGTGTGTTGAGCAACAATAGAATTTCTCCCGGTGAAAGAGAAAGCTGCTTCAAATTTTCATACTCGCTCTTGATAGCCATTGTGATCAGCGCCGCCTGCACGCCGTGTCCGGTTGCATCGGCGATTAAAATGCGAACGCGTTTCTCTGAGAGATGGTGGATATCGAACAAATCCCCACCGACTTCCGACCGCGGTGAATATTGAATCACAATATTGAGTAGCTCCGGCTCACCCTCAAAGGGCATCATATTCTCCTGGATTTTTCGTGCCAGATTCAAGTCATCGCGCATTGCTCTGAGCAGGCTATCAGACGTCTCCTTCGCTATCAATATCTCGCGCGTCCGATCCCTGACCTTTTCCTCCAGATTGGCCAGGAGATCTCTGTGCTTCTGAAAAATAGACGAGACTGTCTGAAACCAGGGTGCCCAATCGCGAGGCGGGTCAACGGTATCGGGAGCAGGTGAGTTTGTATTCTCTGCCTCAATATGTTGAACGAGCCGCCTGGCTGGCCTGATGAAGTCGCGATAGACAAGCTGACTTGTAACCAGTAGCTGAAGGAAAAAGCCAAACATCACAATCAGAAACACCAGCCCGATTCCCTCGAATACCCGGATGAACACGCTTCGTGGTTTGAGCACAAAGACCATCTTCCAGGGCGCATACTTCAAATTCTGATAGTAATAACCGATTCCGTTCTTTTCGATATGGGTCAACGGTTTCGAATCAAAGAGCGTCTTCTCGTCCTTGATTTCCACCGGCAGAGCATCCTGAAACACCTTGATGGACTTGCTCGACGAGACCAACTCCGGATGACCCAGCAATTGGCCTTGCTCATTGATAATGAATGCTGTGCCTCGATTAGCCTCAAAATTACGGACAAACTGGGTGAGGATATCGAGGGTTATATCCACGGCAACTGTTCCCAGGAATTCATTGTTCCGGTACACAGGCCGGGCGCAGGTAACCATCATGCCTTTCCCTCCCTCGTCAAGATAGGCGGATGTCCAGAAGGTCTTTCTGTCTGGATTTGCGGAAGGCAGACCCATTGTGTAGAATTCGTGCGTGAATAGCTCCTCTTTGATTGCAAAGTCTTTCGAGGGCACAAACGGATAGATATTGATGAAACGACGCCTGGATGTGTAGTAGACCCAGGCCGCGTTTGGAATATTTTCCTTTGTACCTCTGAACAGAGGACCAAGCGCGAGGCTCATCCTAATCTCTTCGTGGGCGGAAGGATCGTAAAGCAACGTCTGATAGCCCGTCAGATTTCCTGTGTCGCGTTCCTGGTAAGGCGCTGGAATTGCGTCCATGGAAAAGTAGTTGGTTCCAGTGACGGGACGGAGCGCTCCGAAGAGGGTTTGCTCTGCAGTGTGAGGGCCTGACGGATCGAGAAAGTAGCTCTCGCTGTGTGTTCCGAGCATATTCACATGATTCACGGAGTCGCGCAGGGTTGCGTCGAGACTCAGCGCCTGCACCTTCAGGGCGCTCGCGATCCTCGATTCCTGCTGATCCTGTCCCATATCCCATTGCATCCAGAGCAAGGCCAGAGAAAGGGAAACAATGGCCAGCAGCGAAACGGCAGTCCATCGATTGTACCGTGAGAAGAATATGGGCCCGCGTCTCACAACATCCTCATATCATCGAGCGCCGGGAAGGCAGCCCTCCAGGATTTCACGACTTCAAGACTGAGATTGGCTGTGAGGGTAGTTACTTCTTCGGCAGCTTCCGCAACTATTTCGCCTTTAGGATCAACGATCATGCTGTGACCGCAAAGTGACAGAGAGCCACATTGGCCGGTTGCATTGCAAACAATCACATAGGAAAGATTCTCAATGGCTCTTGCACGCGCCAGGGCGCCGAGATGACTGGCACGTTCGACTGGCCACATTGCCGGTATAACAAACAGATTCACTCCCATTGGGATAAGCTTACGGAATATTTCTGGAAAGCGCAGATCATAGCAGGTTGCCAGTCCGGCATGAAACTCATGGATGTCAGTGGAAGCAGCACGCTCGCCCGCGGCCAGGAATCGGTCCTCACCGAGCAAACCAATCAGATGAATTTTATCGTACGTTACCTGAACCTGGCCCCTGGAAACAATGAACTGTCGGTTAAAAAACTGACCTCCCTGCTCGATCAGAAGCGGTAGGAGGAGCGTTCTATTGTCGCCACTGGCTTTCTGCCTTGCGAGGACGCTGTCGAGGAAGGCGTGATTCGCACGTGCGACTTCCTTCAGCCGGCGATACGGAAATCCCGAAGTACAAGCCTCCGGAAAAACCAGAAAGTCTGCGGTCGACCCGTCAATGCTTGCCTCAATTTTTTCTATGTTTGCCTGGACGTTTTCGGGATCCACGGACATCTGAAAAAGTGTAACGCGCACGCTGCATCTGAAAGCGGGGGCTCTATCCGTCACGTATTTTCACCGTTTCATTCTTGTCACAGAACCCCCGCGCCTCATCCTGGGCGGGTGATTCGTCGCAACCCAGCCTTTATTGCAATCGCCCTGTCAGGCATGATCCTCATTAGCTGCGCCCGGTTTCGCGTTCAGGAACTTAAGCCCGCACGATCATTTGCCATTCCTCTCAGTGCTGCCTTCCCATCGATAACGAAAGGTGCGGATGAATACACAAGACCACTTAACCTCGCGGGCATTCCGTTGAGCGCCGGAATTCTGGGAAATCGGATATTTCTTTCTGACCCATCGAGCGGCGTCGTGCGGGTATTCAAGCGCAACTCAGACAAACCTGAATTCATCATTGGCGACAAAATGGACAAGTCCGAGGAAGCGGAACTGATCAAGGTGCGTGCCGGAATTCCTTGCGAAGTGGTTTCTGACGACGATGAAAATGCATTCATTGCTGTGCACGAGGCTGCTCTCGATGAAAAACCAGAACCCGAGGTACCGCCGGAAAATCGCTTCACGGATAAGCCGCCGGGTGGTCAATTCACAACGACTCCTGCCCGTATCGTTCAGATTAAGGACGACGCAGTCATTGCACAGTTTGGCCGCGAAGGACGCGAGGGGCCACCGTTTGAACGGATTCTCCGGATGCACGCGTTCGAGAATACCCTTTACGTTTTCCATTCAATAGCGGACGCAAAAGCACTTTCAGTTTTCCAGAACGGAAAGCGAATTCGCCATCTGGAAAGCTTTGCAATCAAAGACCAGGATATCACAAAATACTTCGTGGACATTGAAGACATCTTCCCGGCCGGTCAGACTGCAATTGTGAGCGTGGCCCTTCGCAATAAGAATACATTTGCGCCGGAACAAAGACGCATCTATTCCTGGGAAGGCGGTGATCCGCGCCTGCTGTACACCATTGACGAAGAGGGTGATCAGTTTATTGCTGCCAGGCCAGACGGCGGCTTTACTCTGGCCAACTCAGAAGATGGAAACCGCTTACTCTTAAAAATCTACTCACCGTCAGGCGAGTATCTAAATAACCGACTGCTCGTCTTTCCAGATTTCCGCAATTCCTGGCGTGAAGTCTCATTGGATATGACAGGCCGAGTATTCTCTAATCGGATCTTCCAGGGAAAATTTGAGGTCTATGAATGGAAATAGACCGCTGCTCACGTATGCTGAGTGCGCGGAGCTAGATAATCAGACAATTGCCGCGGGTTTCTCCTCGGTCCAACTGATGGGCCAGGCCGCGGCTGCTTCCGTTAGCCGCATTCTCACGACTCGAAACTTTTCAAAGATTTTCATACTCTGTGGTCACGGCAATAATGGAGGGGATGGGTATGCGATCGCCTGGATGCTCCTGGGTCACGGAGAGGGGAACAGGATTCGATTATTCGCCACCGAGCCACCACGCACAGAATCGGCTCAATTCTATGCA
Source organism: Leptospirales bacterium (assembly GCA_016788865.1). Classification (GTDB taxonomy): domain Bacteria; phylum Spirochaetota; class Leptospiria; order Leptospirales; family Leptonemataceae; genus JAEUSB01. The sequence goes on along the minus strand of JAEUSB010000009.1, from coordinate 83,518 downwards.
CGATTGCTGAGCGCCAACCTCACGGTCCAATCTATTGCAGATTTCTGCAGCAACCCGGAGAACACCCCGAATCGCGAGGACCTGATACTCGATGCGATTCTCGGTGCGGGCCAGAAAGGTTCGCCGCGGGGGCAAGCGCAGGACGCCATAGCAAAACTCAATAGTTTGCGTGCGCGAAACAATCGACCTTATCTGATCGCGCTGGACTGCCCCACCGGACTGGTTGAAGAATCTGACGTTCTTTTTGCGTCGAATAGCCCCGCGCTGCCATGCCCTGATGATGTCTACTGCTTTGGCCCTGGAAAACTGGCGCTGTCGCTGAATGCTTCGCTACGTGCGACGGCACAAATCCACTGTTTACCAATCGGGTTCTTGCCCAGGAATGGATCTGTTTTCGAATGGAGTCAGAGACCCTTGACACGAAAGAAACCTCTGGATCACAAATACAGCGCCGGGTCGGCGTGGATCGTGGCAGGGCAAAAGGGTATGGAAGGAGCCGCGCTGCTCTGTGCCGGCGCGTACTTTGCTGCGGGAGGCGGAATTGGTGAACTGAGAACGTTTGACGAATCCGCGCGACAGGCCATCCTCGCAGGCAACCCCGGCCTCATGACAGGCGTTCTTCCGGACGTGTTTTCGACGCGCGCCAATACTCTCTTGATTGGACCGGGGATTCGGATGGACGTAGAGAAGAAATCGCTCTTACTCGATCTGCTACAGACTTTGCACGAGAATGTAAAGGTCATCCTTGACGCATCGGCCTGCTCCCTCGTGCTTGAAGAACGTTATCCGGCATTTCTCCGGGCAGGCACGCTGCTCACCCCACATAGCGGCGAATGGGAGAAACTCGGCGGGCCTTCGGTGCGTTCCGTAGTTTCCTTTCAGAAGGCGGCGGAATTTACCCGCAGCATTGGTTGCTTTGCCCTCGTAAAGTCAGCCGTTTCCGTCCTTCTGGGGCCCGAGCGATCTTTTGTTTATCCCAGACCCGAGCCTTCGTTAGCAGTGGCTGGGAGCGGGGACTGCCTCGCCGGAATCATTGCAGCGTTTCTAGGAAGACCGGATGCATCCATCGAATCCTCTGCCCTCGGAGCGCTCGATCTGCTGCACGCTGCCGTCGGCGGGCAAGTGCATCCGGGCTCCTCTGACTTTCCCGCTTTGATCCGACTCGCCCTTGCTCCTGCTTAGAACTCCTGGAGACTCCGGGCGATTCCAGCCGAACGAAACTCTTTCCCATTGTATCATACTCTGCAACTGTGACACGGTTCGGTTGACAATTTCACTCGATGTGCTTCGGTCCGCCTTCCCCGCCCGCCGACTCCCACCACCAATACCACCCACACTCCGGGGGTGGGCGAGGTGTGCCCGGCACAATGGCCAGGAAATGCGAGGGAGTTTCAAACTTGGTTGCGCGCTCGGATTGCAGGGTCAGGTTGGCGAATGGCCTGGGATATTGTAATTGGACTCGAAGTGCATGTGCAGCTGGGCACGCGCACAAAACTATTTTCAAGCGACCCGTATGGGTTTGGCGCGCCGGCAAATTCGCAGGCCGGTCCCGTTACGCTGGGTCTGCCGGGTGTGCTCCCCGTTTTGAATCAAGAGGTTTTGCGGCTGGCGGTGACGGCGGGGCTGGCGCTGGAATGTAAGATCGCAGAGATCACCAAGTTTGATCGGAAACATTATTTCTATCCGGATTTACCCAAAGGCTATCAGATTTCTCAGTACGATCAGCCCTACGCACGCGACGGCCGCGTTTCGTTCCAGCGCAAAGGCGATGCCAACGAAACCGTTGTTCGCATTCATCGCATTCATATGGAAGAAGATGCGGGCAAACTTCTGCATGCCGTAAACAATCGCTCGTATGTGGACTTGAATCGCGCGGGAGTTCCCCTGCTTGAGATCGTATCCGAACCGGATCTCCGCAGCTCAAACGACGCGTACGATTATTTGCAGACCCTGCGAAACATTCTGCGTTCCGCGGGCGTTTCCGAATGCAGCATGGAACAGGGAAGCCTGAGGTGCGATGCGAATGTTTCCGTCCGCCCTACTCCATCCGATCCATTTGGCACTCGCGTGGAGATCAAGAATCTCAACTCGTTTAAGGCAGTAAAGGCAGCAATCGATTATGAGGCCGTGCGCCAGCAAGACTTGATCGAATCCGGTGGGAAAGTCATCCAGTCAACGGTGCTGTGGGACGCGGACCAACGAGTCACGCGACTCATGCGCACAAAGGAAGATGCAGAAGATTATCGTTACTTTCCGGATCCGGATCTCCTCCCCTTTCGAATCGAACCGGCCTTCGTTGCCAATCTAAAGAAGAACATGCCGGAGCTCCCGGCCGCCAAACGAGCTCGCTATGTGAAAGAATTTGGGCTTCCGGATTATGATGCGGACGTTCTTACACGCGACCTCGATGTAGCCACATACTATGAGAAAGTCGTGTCTATTTGCGGGGATGGCAAGAAATCGTCTAACTGGGTTAAGGATGAAGTTCTTGGCGTAACCAACAAGAACGATATTCCAATCTCTGCATTCGCCTGCACACCGGAACGTCTGGGTCGAATGATCCAACTCATCAATGAAGGAAAGCTCACGGGGAAAATGGCAAAGCAGGTCTTTGAACATATCCACCAGGAAAACCTGGATCCTGATAAGATTGTCGAGAAATACGGCTACAAACCGGTCGATGTGTCTTCACTCCCGGATATTATCAACAAGGTCCTCGATGCAAATGCAAGTGCTGTGGAAGATATCCTGGCTGGCAAAGATCGTGCGCGGGGATTTATCATGGGTCAGATCATGAAAGAAACGCGCGGGCAGGCACCCGCCCAGGAAGTCAATCAACTGCTCGACCAATTGATCCAGGCAAGAAAAAGCTAAGGTTCATTTGAATCTTGCAACGGTTCTGCTGATCAGGAAAAGGCCGACTCCGATCAGCGAGCCAACTGCGCTGCACAGTGTGTAGAGCCTGCCTGTCAGTTGACCGGAATGCTCGGTAAAGAAAGCAACAACAGCAAGAATCCCCGCAGCAAACAAGAAGGTGCGCGAGGCGACGGTGGTAAATCGAATCACCTTTTGCGTTGATTCTGGATAGGAATCGACGGACAGAATATTGAGCAAAGCGATGAAGAGAATATATACATGGTTGGCCCGGATTTCCATGCGCATTGCTAGATCTGCCAGATGCTCGGGCTTAAAGATCGTTTTCAAATAGACTCCGGTTGCAAGGAAGACCAGAAGAAGGATTAAGCCGAAGACCAGATTGGCGTTTTTCATTTTTCGTTCAAACTCACCCTCTGGCGAGATTCGGGTTCAGAAAGGCTAATCAACGTAGATTCGCCTGGAGTCAACCCAGCGTCCCAGCAGAGCTATGATGACATACCCTGCCAGAGCCTGTGACGAAAGTTCAATCAAAGTCTTTGGCACCGGCATGAACGGGGTCGCAATCGTGAGCAGGACTAGAAATCCGAAGAACACTGAGGCGCCATATTTTCCAACTGCTCCCGGGCCTGGCTTACTCATACGGATGTATGCAAACCAGGCGGCCGCCAGAAACAGGGTCTCTACGGCAATTGTGGCGATCCGACTCTTCCAGATTCCAAGGCCGAGTTTGGTTCCCGGATCCCAGATCAGAGGCATATCCGGTGTATGGACCAGTACGTCGAGAACGTAATGCGACAGGACCGCTGCACCGCAAATTAGAATCCCCCGCGCCAGCCCCAGATGGCGAATCAGCAGCGCACAGGCCGCGCCATATACCACGGACCAGAACAGGGCAGCAACCAGACTATGCGAGTACGGCATGTATGAAAGCACGAAGGCATTCACTTCGGTAAAGCCCGGAACAATCTCCATTCTCTCGACCCCAAAGAGGATGAAAACCATGAACAGAAAGTCCATAAACTGAACACCTATCAGCAGCGGGAAGATAGGCACCCGGGCATCGAGACGTTTGAGAGCAAAAGAGGCACTGTAGTGACCTACGAACATGATCCGGATAAAAGGGCCACGCGCAGGTCTGTCAACAAATTGCGATTGATCGGGTGCCGCATCCCAAAAATCTGATTTTAATAGAACATGGCTGCACTCATTCAAGTTTCACGCTTACACAAACAATACGGCCCTAGAGTACTCTTCGACGAGGCAGAAGTCGTTATTTCTGAGAATCAGAAATTTGGCGTAGTTGGTCGTAACGGAGCCGGAAAATCGACGTTATTCAACATCATCACCGGAAAAGAACAGGCAGATTCGGGGGAAGTCTGGCTCAGTCCGGATCTGCGTCTGAGTTACCTGGAGCAAAAGGATACACACCTGCCCGGCGAGACTGTCCTTGAGTTCCTGATGCGTACAACGGAGCAGGAAGACTGGCGTTGCGGCAAGGTTGCGGGTAAGTTTCAGATCAAGAATGAACTGCTCGAAACCAAAATCGACGATCTGGCGGGAGGCTTCAGAATGCGAGTCAAGCTCTCGGCCATGATGCTGCACGATCCAAACCTCCTCCTTCTTGATGAACCAACAAACTACCTTGATCTGAAAACACTCCTCCTACTGGAAGATTTTCTGCGTGGATTCAATGGCGCTGCACTCATCATCTCGCATGACCGCGAGTTTCTAATGCGCACAACCACACACACGCTCGAAGTTGATAACAAGGAAATCGCTTCATTCCCGGGAACCATCGACCAGTACCTCACTTACAAAGATGAAGTCCGCGAGCAGATCCAACGCCAGAATGAGAACATAGAAGCGCGCAAAAAGGAGCTGCAAGCATTCGTAGATCGATTCAAAGCCAAGGCTTCCAAGGCGTCACAGGCCCAATCCAAGATGAAGCAGATTGCGAAGCTTCAGACAACTGACATGGCCGGCCCGGCAAGGAAGGTTCGCATGCGGCTACCTCCCCCTGCAAAGAAGGGCGGGATCGCACTGACGTGTAAGAATTTAGAAATCGGTTATGGTAAAACAATCATCGCGGACAAGATCGACTTTACGCTGCCGCGCGGCGGGCACTTTGCAATTCTTGGGGACAACGGCCAGGGCAAATCGACGTTTCTAAAGACTATTGCAGGAGCAATACCTGAACTGGGTGGTGAAGTGCGCTGGGGCTCAGAAACAAAGATTGGCTACTATGCGCAACATGTGTACGAAACACTTGAAGGTCATGAAAACATTCTGACCTACCTCGAGAAAAAATCGCCGTCCTCGACAACTCGCCAGGAAGTCATGAATATGGCCGGAGCTTTTCTGTTCCAGGGTGATGATACGAAAAAGGAAATTTCAGTTCTTTCGGGAGGGGAGCGTTCCCGCGTACTTCTCCTTGGACTGCTGCTTTCCCGCTGCGACGTTTTGCTGCTCGATGAGCCCACCAACCACCTCGATTTTGAAACAGTGGAGATCCTCGCAGAGGCCCTTCGAGATTTTGGCGGAACCGTGTTTTTCGTAAGCCATGATCGCACCTTTGTAGATGCTGTGGCCACGGGAATTCTTGAGGTCAAAGACGGCGACATTCGGCTGTATAACGGAACCTACGAAGAGTACGTCTACAACCTGTCTCAACAAATTGCAGAAGAACAATCTTCCGATTCTAAGAAGGACAAGAAGAAAGCCAAAGACGCGGAAGTGGTCCCAACCGAAGAAGTGGCAGTTGAGCAAAAGGGCAATTCTAAGAACGACAAGAAGGCTCGCGACAAAGAACTCAAGGCGCTTCAAAAGCGCCATGCTGCACTCGCAAAGGAAATCGAAGCATTGCAGACGGAACAGAAAACTCTTCTGGCTGCCGTAGAAAAGAATCCTGACCAGGTAAGCCGGACCGATTACGATCGTTTGGGTGAAATTGCGCGCCTGCTCGAAAGCCAGGAAGCGGAATGGCTGTCGCTTTCTGAACGTCTGGAGATCGATAAAGAGATGGTGCGGAAATGAGACTTCAGGTAAAGAACCTTCGCAAAACCTATAAGAAGCCCTTCTCCAAGAAGCCTCCCTTTGAAGCCGTACGCGGCGTGAACTTTGAAATCAAACCCGGAGAAATCTACTCCCTGATTGGGCCAAACGGTGCGGGCAAATCAACTATCATCAAAATGATTGCCGGTCTCATAGTGCCAACGTCCGGTGAAATCCTATTTGATGGCGCGCGACTTGGTTATGACACGAGCGCCTACAAGAAGCTCAGCGCTGTGCTCGAGGGAACGCGCAACGTTTACTGGAGGCTGACGCCGCTCGAAAACCTGCACTATTTTGCAAATCTCCGCGGCCTCTCAACAAGTGCAATCCGCGAGAAAGCCGTGCAACTTCTTAAGACCCTTGATATTGAGGCCAAGAAGAAGAATCAAAGCCAGCATCTATCTCGCGGAATGTTGCAGAAACTCGCCCTCGGAGCTGCACTTATAACGGACCCCGAAATCATCCTGCTTGATGAGCCCACCCTGGGTCTCGATGTTGAGAGTTCGCGAAAAATCAAGGACATCATGATCGAGCTGGCAAAGAAGCAAAATCGCTCGATACTGTTGACAACCCACCAGATGGACCTGGTGGAAGAAATGGCTGATCGAGCCGGAATCATCCGTGAAGGTCAGATTGTTCGCGAAGGCACCATGCCACAACTGCGAGCTGTATTTCAAAATCAAATCTATCGCTTCACTGTTCGAGGATCGTATAAGCTACCCAAAGAATGGGTTAAGGCATACGGCGCAAAGATCCTCAGCGAACAAAGCGATCATACAGAGTGGGAGATGGATTGTAAATCTTCCAAAGCCGTGTATCAGATTCTCAGCGAACTGGGCAAAGGAAAGATTGAAATTCTTTCGATGCACAAGCCAGTGGAAGACCTGGAAGAAATCTTTATTCGCACACTGAAAGAAAACGGGAACGGAGAAAACAAATGAATGTGATTACAAACTTTCCTGTTTTCTTCCGCGATATGGCCCTGATCATTAAAGCGGAAATCAAGCGGGATCTACTCTACATGAAGCGCTACCCGCTGGAGATCCTTTCGTTTATATTCTTCATGTTCCTCATCCTGCTCGCCATTGTATGGGGCGTTGACACTCTGCTTCCCAAAGGGTCCAAGATCATGGACGCAGGGAGCGGTTTCGCAAAGGAGCGAATGGTCCTTGGATATTGTCTGATGCAATTCGTTCTGGCAACGCAAATGGGTTGGTCCGGACAAATTCAGAACGAAAGTCAAACAGGCACTCTAGAACAGCTTTCCATATCCGGCCACTCTCTCGGCGGTGTGCTCTTCGCGCGTGGAGTTGCCCAGCTTCCGCGTCAGATCATTAGCTTCTTCTTAATGCTTGGTTGCTACAAACTGGCGCTGCCAGAAACTGGAATCGATCTGTCAAAATTCTATCTGGGAATCATTGACCTGTGCATTCTCGCCATTGGTATCTTTGGTGTTTCCTATGTATTCGCCGGGTTAACCCTGTTGTTCAAACGGGTCGGATTCTTTTTCCAGATCATTAACTTTGCGTTCCTTGGACTCTTCTGGCAGAGTCGTGACGGATTGTGTGCACCCGAAGCAGATCCGGCAACATGCAACAAAGCACTCGTCTGGTTGTTTGATCATTTCCCGCTTACGATTGGTATGACGGAGCTCACAAGTTCCATGACGCACCCATCCATGCATTCTCCCTACACTCTGTTTGAGTTTGGAGTTTACTCTGTGGTCTTCATGTGTGCGGGTTACATGGCTTTTCGCTGGATGGAAAATCGCGCACGCGCGCACGGCCTGCTTTCGCAATATTGAAGTGTGCCCCGCGGCGTGCTGATCGGCCGTGCCCATGGTACGCCGAAGCTTCTTGAAAGGGATGCGGCTAGCTAGAGCAAGCCAATATCTTTGGCTTTGCGCATTAGTCCAACACGCGAAGTAACTGCAAGCTTACTGTAAATATTCTTAACGTGCGTACGCACTGTATGAACGCTGAGCTGGAACAGATCCGCTACTTCTTTCTCAGTCCTGCCCCGAATCAGCTCATCCAGGATTTGTTTTTCGCGTCGGGTGAGATCGTTCTCCATACTTTCTGCGGGGGGAGTGCGCTGAAAGCTCTTGGCTACCCGAAGCGCAATGGTTGGGGACATCACAGCGCCACCTTCCTTCAGGATACGAATGAGGTTAGGCAGGTTTTCCATCTCCGACTTCAATATGAAACCGGTGGCCCCCAGCATAAGCGCGCGAAAGATATTTTCTTCTGAATTGATAGACGTTAACACGACGATGGTTGGAGATTCGCCGGCGGCACGAATCTCTGCAATGCAATCCAGACCTGACATGTTTGGCAGCAGGAGATCGATTAGCAGTAAGTCGAATGTACTGCGCGAGCCACTTGCAAGAAACTCTTCTGCGCTTCTGAATCCTTCCACCTGATTTTCCGGATCACTTGAGAGCATTCCAAACAGCTCCTCGCGAAATCCAGGGTGGTCCTCAATTAGACCGATCTTCCAAATAGCTTCACTCACCGATGCATTATACCTGAAACCGGGCATGTGGTCAATCCCCGAATACGGCTAATTCACTCAAAGTTCGATATAAAATGAGTTTGAATTCCAGCATAGTGCCGCCGAAGTAGCGGCGTGTTTCGACCTCTTATCCCGGTTATGGCGCTCTTTCTCTATTGCGCCGAGCACCCTCAGATGATTGAAGCAAACCATGGTCGCACGGAGATAGCTGCCCTGGCTGACCCGGTTGCGCTGACTGGAGAGTGGGAATTCTACTGGGATCGCCTCCTGGAACCCGGTGATTTGACGAAGCATGAGCCCACCTTCCTGGCCCAACCTGCAAGCTGGCGTCGACTCTGGGTAAATGGCGCAGAACTTGAAGGAACAGGCAAAGCCACGTTGCACCTGCGCATCATCCTGAACCGGGATCAGGACGGACTCGCCCTTCATGTGCCAGCCATTGGAACGGCCTCACAGATTTTCATAAACGGCAAACCCGTGCTTCGCACCGGAGAAGTTGGCGATTCGGCCACAACGATTCCAAGGATTCTTAGCGCAGTCCTACCCGTCCGCTCAGAAGGAGGTGCAATCGACCTGGTAGTTCAAATGTCAAATTTTGCAGATCGCCAGGGAGGTCCGTGGGGCACCTTTGTGCTCGGGCAGGCAAAGGACATATACCTTGAGCATCAAATCAGCACGGTTGCATACGTTGCTCTGGCAGGTGGCGCATTTGTACTAGGACTTTTCCATCTTGGCCTCTTTTCCCTTCGCCGCAAGGACAGAGCCAGCACTCTGTTTGGCATCTTCTGCCTGCTGGTCTCGATGCGTTCGCTCCTGTCGGGGCCCCGCGTTCTCGTAGAGCTTTTTCCAATGCTCCCCTTCGAACTGACCTTTCGTGCAGAGTACATCTCCGCATACCTCATGCCCGCATTCTTCCTTTCCTGCTATGAACGTATATTCCCCCTCGATGTTTCGAGCTGGGTTGTCCGTGCTTTCTCAGGCGCAAGCCTCCTCCTGGCTGCCGGCGTTGCCTTCCTTCCACCACTCTGGTTTACCTCTACGCTAAACTTCTTTTCCGGGCTGGTACTTGCAGCAGCTGCGTACATCCTCTTTACCGCATTCGTAGCACTACTGAGAAAACGCGCCGGTTCGAAGGTGGCTGTCATAGGGTTATTAACGTTAAGTATCACCTCTGTACTTGGAATTCTCGATACCATAACGACTGTAGATCCAAAAGCAATTCTCCCACTGGGATTGATTTTAAGCATTGGTTCGTTCACGGTTATTTTGTCGACGAGGCGGTCCAGGACTACTGTTGAAACGGCTGATGCGGCCCGAGCATTGACACAGGCGAATTCCTTGAAAGAGCAAGTCTTCCAGGGACTTTCCCGCGAACTTGCAATTCCCCTTCGCGGCATCCTGGGTCTGTGCGAGCACCTTCTCGACACAACCGATCCCAAAGATGCCAATCGAAACATTCTGGAAATGATCAGCCACAGTGCGCGGCGCGTGCATGCTCTTATGCAGGACGTTCTGGATCTCACGCGGATCCAGAACGGGGATCTACAACTGGACAAAAAGTCCGTCGACATCAAGACTGCTGTCGACATTGTCATCTACTCACTTGCCGGCCTGACTCAAAAACAGGGAATCGTGATCCAGAATCGTGTAACGTCATCGTTGATAGTTCACGGAGACGAATATCGCATTCAACAAATCCTTCTAAACCTGATCGCGTATGCGGTAAAGCAAACAGATCTGAGGGTAATCGAAGTCCGCGGTACGAGCAAAGGCCAGTTTGTAGAAGTCACAATCGTCGCGGGAAATGCTCATATCCCCAACACCAGATTGGCCACAATCTTTGAACCGTTCGTCACACTGGAAGGAAACGAGCACGAAGCGAGCGGTCTGGGGCTTGCAATCTGCAAACGTCTCGTGGAACTGCACATGGGCCAGATTACAGCCGAAAGAGCGGACGGTTCGTGGTACTTCCTGTTGAAGTTGCCCACGGGATTTGCTCCGGCGGAAAAACCCGTGCGCAAGTATGCAGGATTGTCCATGCTGGAAATGGCTACGCCCTCCATGTTGCTCAGCAACAATCGTCAGCAAGAACTCTCTACAATCCTGATAGTCGATGATGAACCTATTAACCGTGAACTACTGAGCGATCTGCTCAAGAAAGACTACAACATCTGGAATGCGGAATCCGGCATGGCTGCTCTTGGAATGATCAGCGATGGGTTTTCACCTGATCTTGTGATTCTTGACATAATGATGCCGCATATGAGCGGCCTTGAAGTATGCCGCGAGATCAGGAAGGCTCGCGCTTCGTTTGAATTGCCCATCATCCTGCTCAGTGCGCTCAATTCGATTCAGGACATCACGGCTGGATTTGACGCCGGGGCAAACGACTATGTAACCAAGCCTTTTGAACGTCGGGAATTGCTGGCACGAGTCCACAGTCATATCAGCCTGAAACACCTGGCTCGCGAGAATAAGGAGCTCGTATTACGCGAACTAGAAAGCAAGCTAAAGTTTGAACGGGAACGCATTCGCGTGTATCGAGACCTGCACGATGGAGTTGCAGCGGAACTAAACGCAATCCTCCTGGCATGCAGAATGGCGCGAAGAAATACGGACACAACTCTGGAAGCAAACAACCTGCTCTCGAGTATTGAGCGAGCGTCGAGGCTCGGTCTTGAGGATATCAGAGACATTCTCGATGCTGAGTCGGTTGAGAGTGTGGAGTTGGATTACTTTCTTGTTTGGTCCGGGTCCTACGCGCGACAAACGTTGAGCGCTGCCGGCCTCGAAAACCACGTGGACGTTTCCGCTGATGCACCAGAATTCAAGCTGGGCGCATGGCAAGCGGCGCATCTCAAGAAGATACTTAAAGAGATCATCCAGAACATCATCAAGCATGCGGACGCTACGCATGTCGATGTGCGAATTTCCGTAGAATCAAATCGACTGGATATGAGCGTGCAGGACAACGGGAAGGGGTTTGATCCAGAACATCTTGAAGCTGGCCGCGGCCTTGACAACTTGCGCAAACGCAGCGCGGAAGCAGGCGGCCAAATCAAGTGGTCGTCACAACCCGGTAAGGGCAGTGGCTTCTTCTTTGAACTCCGCCTGGTATAGCCTTACTTCTTTTTCCGGCGCATTGCCTCTTGCATTGTATTATGCTCTGGTTCAAGGCCGGTCATATCTTCCGGACGGAACTTTGACTCAATCCACGCGCGGAAACGATCAATGTAACCGAATGCAGCGGGCAATACTACCAGCGTTAGCACGGTCGAAACAATAATCCCACCGATAATTCCAATTCCCATTGCGGTTCTGGATTTTGCGGCTTCCCCAATTCCAAGCGCAATCGGCATAGTACCGGCGATCATCGCAAGACTGGTCATTAGAATTGGACGCAACCTGGTGCGACCAGCCCTGAGAATAGCTTCGTCGCGCGAAAGCCCGGCACGGATTCCCTCCAGCGCATAATCCACGAGTAGAATCGAGTTCTTGGTAACGAGCCCCATCAACAGGATGAGACCAATCATGGAGAACAGATTCAACATCTCTCCAAACAGGAAGAGAGCAAGGAACGCGCCTGACATTGCCGGCGGAATCGCGATCAAGATTGTAATCGGCGTAATGAAAGACTCATACAAACTCGCAAGCACCAGATAGATGAATACCAATGCAAACCCGAAGGCAATCATGATATTGATTCCAAGTTCGCGGAAGTCTTCCGATTGACCCCAGAATACGAAGTTTGTGCCCTTGGGTTGCGGTAGTTCTTTGGTCAGGAAATTCTTAGCAATATCTGTTGCACTGGCAATAGCTCCACCCGGAGCCAGGTTGGCGTGAATCTGAATTACGCGCGATCTATCCTGACGAATGATCTTTTCCGGACCAAGGGCTTCCTTTGGTTTGGAAATAACGTTAAGCGGAATCATTTTGAACTGATTGTTGGGTACTCTTGTTTGCAAATAGGCACTTCGCAGATTCCGTTGTTCAGGTTTGAGACGCATACGAATATCATATTCATATCCGCGTTCGCGCAACTTACCGACAACCTCACCGGCCACATGATACCTGAGCTCCGCTCCGGCAACAACCGGGGTTACCCCAACCGTTTGCATGCGAGCAGGATCAAACTCGATTCTAAACTCCGGCTTCCCGGACCGGTAGTCCATAGAAACGTCCGTGAGGTCAGGGATCTTCTTCAGGCGGTCCACAACGGCTTGCGCGTAAGGCTGGAGCTGACTCAAATCGTCTCCCATAATATTCAGGTTAAATGGATACTGAACGCCACCGCCAACGGCACTGTATTCGTTAACGGAAGGTTTCCAGTCCTTATACTCTTTCAGCATGTTGCGGATTTCTTCCTGGATTACCTGAGTCCGTCGATTGCGCTGCGTGTAGTGTGTGAGTGCCACTCCAAGTGTGGCAACGTTGGCCTCACCTTCGGTATTTCCAACCACGAGAGAGAGCAGATTCATCTCAGGAATTTTCATGAGCTTTTCACGGACCTGCACAGCAGCATCGTATGTCCCCGCCAGGGCTGTACCAGGAGGAAGCTGCAGTGACACCATGAACTCGCCCTGATCATTGGGCGGAAGAAAGGTCTTCTTAACGGCGCCGAGAGTAGCAAAACTTCCCATCACAATAACTGTCGTGACAATAAGCACCGCCCAGGGCCGTCGCAGGCCAAGGCGCATAACGCGTTCGTATTGATTGTCAAGCCAGTCCTGAAATCTACGGAACACGCGAATGAGCCGGTTTGGTTCGCCATGAGCCTTTCCTGCGAAGTACGCCGAGAGCATGGGGGCAATGGTCAACGCATCAAACAGAGAAATGATCATTGCAAAGCAGACCGTAAGTCCAAACTGCTTAAAGAACTGCCCCACAATCCCCGACAAGAAGCCAATCGGAAAAAACACGGCAAGAACTGTTGCGGTGGTTGCAATCACTGCAAGAGACACTTCGGAGGTTCCTTCTTCTGCGGCCTGCACCGGATGCATGCCTTCTTCCATTTTGCGGAAGATGTTTTCCCGCACAACGATGGCATCATCGATCAATAGGCCAATTGCCAGCGAGAGCGCAAGGAGGGTCATCACGTTGACTGTGAAACCCATAATATACATAAGAATAAATGAACCCAGCAAACTGTTCGGAAGCGCAAGCCCCGTAATGATTGTAGAGCGCATGTTACCCAGGAACAGGTACACGACGATCACAGTGAGGAGAATACCGAATACGATTGCAAATCCTACGTCTTCAACGTTGGCGCGAATCCAGCGCGAACCGTCGCGAACCATTACAAGCCGCGGACTACCCTCTTCCGACTTCAGCGATTCGTTAAGTTTTGCAACTTTATCGCGGGTCAGATCCGCAACTGAAACCGTATTTGCTCCCGACTGCTTAAAGACGTCGATGAACATGGCTGCGTGGTTTTCGCGCTTGATTGATTGGTTATCAATCTTCTTTGAAAACATCCCATGTGAGGCCTGCTCTTCCGCTGAAGGCGCCCAGAGTTCACAAATTGTGAGCGGATCTTCCGTGCCGTCCCGAACCGTAGCAACGTTTTTCAGCGTTGTACTATTTCCAATCTCTCCACCGAAAGAAATCCCGACTTCTTCGATTTGTTTGAGTGTATCAAATTGCCCGATGGTTCTGAACGATGTCTCTGCAGATCCTTGATCATTCTTACCAACAGGAACGTTCAGCCCGTAATTGCGCAATGTTTGTCCTATCCCGACAGCAGACAGCTGTTGCGCGTTAAGCTTGTTGCGATCAATCTCAACTTGAATCTCGCGTTTTACGCCACCGATCAAAGTAACCGAGCCTACATCAGTGACCTGCTCCAGCCTTGGTTTGATTTTCTCTTTAGCAAGTTCATAGAGCGCCGCGGGAGGCAGGTTCGCGAAGAGCGCATAACGTATTACGGGTTGATCCGCTGGATCGAGCCGGATGACAAGCGGGTCGTCAAGACCGTCCGGCAAGCTTCGCTTGACCCGGGCAACCTTGTTTCTGACCTGTTGTTCAGCATACTTGATATCCGTACCCAGAGAAAATTCAGCGAATACGAGCGAAAAGCCCTCCTGGCTACGCGACGTAAGTCGCTTCAATCCCTGAATGGAACTGAGCTCTTCCTCAAGAGGTCTCGAGATGAGGTTTTCCACCTCTTCCGGACCAGCACCTTTGTAGATCGTGTTCACTGCCACAAAGGGAAATGTTACGTCCGGGAAGAGATCCACACCGAGGCGCGTGAGTGAAAAAAAGCCCGTAATAATCAGAAGCAATACAAGGCTCGTAATAAAAATAGGCCGACGAATAGAAAGGGATGCTATGCTCATACTCAGGGGCAATCTCGCCGGGACCGATTCACTGTCGCGCATTTTCAGGCGAAAATGGCCGTAGACGAGACAGAAAACGCGTCTCCTATTTCCGGGATTTCAGATTACCTGTCCGGAAAAAGTGTCGCCGATTGCAGGGGTTTTTCTTCATGTCATGCGCTTCAAAATCGGCAGCAGACGCTCCCCTGCGCGAAGTCCTTCCTCGTACGCAAGAGTCACGCCCTTTGGGTTTGCATAGTCCCAGGTCTCAATCGGGAGCCACTTGTCGGGACAGAGAAAAACGCGCCTGGGGCGCCTTCCCTCTTTTGCAGATACTTCGATTTCTGATCGTTTAAACCCTTGACCGCGCTCGTATTGCAGACGGCTCCAGATGTCATAGTGAATGCCTACAGCGACATCGACGTCCTCAAGCAAATCGATTGCCAGATTCCGAGTAATCCCTCCGTCCAGGAAGTAGCTTCCGTCAAACTTCTGAAATCGAACCATTGGCGGAACACTACTTGAGGCCAGAATGATATCCTCCACGCGTTCCACGGAACTGAAATCTGCGTTCCGAAAGGTGACTTCCTGGAGCTTTGAAGCGGTAGATTCTTCAATTAGATAGGGCCGGTAGCGACCGGTGCTTACAGTCTTCATCTCGCGACGATAGGCGCTCATGATCCGCATAACCAGGCGAGCCCGTTTCCAGGTGCTGGAATAAATATCTTCCGGCACCTGAAGTGCATTTACCACTATTTTGATTTTGGACCGAACAAAGTTCCTCCAATCAATGTACGTTGCAATTGCGCGACGAAACATCTTTTCGTGGGGGAATGGACGCGAACCAATGAGCAGCTTGCGCGCATGAAAGTTAGCCGGATTGCGAAGCGTGACAGACCTGAAATATTCAACTACATCTTTGTGATTACCCTGAAGGAGAGAAGCGGCCATGGCGGAGCCAGCGGAAGTACCCGCAAGCGAAGTTACACGCAATCCGGCCTCCATGAGTACGGATCCAGCACCCAAACCAAAAAATGCCTTGCAGCCACCACCTGCAATCGCTAAGCCGAATCGCGTCCTTCTGAACATGCTGCTGGCCATTCCCGTATTTAACGAAAAAAAGACAATCCAGTCTCTTCTGGAGCAAACAGTTGCGCGCCTTCCACAGGCGATCAAGCAAATCCTTTGTATTGATGATGGGTCTACGGACGGTTCGGGTGCATTGCTTGACCAGATCGCAAAAACACTGCAACAGGTAAGAGTTATTCACCAGGTGGAAAACGGCGGCTACGGGAAGAGCATTCGCACGGGACTCGAAATCGCTAGGGCTGAAAATTTCTCCCACCTCATCACCATGGACTGCGATCTGCAACACAGGCCGGAAGACCTGATCCGATTCGTAAGCGAACCTGCAGACATTGACGTTGTCTCGGGCAGCCGATACATGCCAGAATCGACGGCATCGGGCCATGCTCCTCTCGATAGAATGGAGATTAACGCGCGCATTACCCAGAGCTTGAATCGGCGTTACGGATGGAACCTGACGGACGCCTTCTGCGGCTTCAAACGATTTCGCATGGTCAACATTGAGCCGGCCCAGCTCGTTGACGCAGGCTACGCTTTCCCAATGGAATTCTGGGCCTACGCCAGAATGAAGCCGCTCACAATCAAAGAGATTCCTGTCAGCAGAATCTATACTACCGATGACCGATCGTTTGGCGAAGACCTGGATCGAAAGCGCAGACGTTACAGATACTATTTACAAACCTGGAGAAATGCGGAGCGCCGTTTTCAGGTTCGGGCCTCGTCATGATGAAGTTCACATTCCGGGCGCCAGATGATGACCTGATGCAAAAAGTCAGGGAGAATCTGCGCTCGTTTCTTGCCAAACAAGGGTTGCGAGCATGCGCACACATTATCGAAACTGTGCTGAGCGAGCTTGTCCAGAACGCGCTCAAAGCAAACCTGAAGCGCTCATACTTTTTGGAAAACAAATTGCACATTAAGCGAGACTACGCTCAGGGGAACCAGAGTTTCCGCAAAATGCTCGCGGAAGATTCACGAGGCCTGATTGCTCTGGCTGCAAAGCATCGGCATGAAGTGCGCGTAACGTTCAGGCTTGAAAAAGAAATACTGATCTCCGTCTGGAATCCCGCAATCGCAGTCGCTGAACGAGAGCGCATCCGGAAGTCCCTGACACAGAAAAAGATTAAGCCTGGCAGCGACGAGCTGGCAGAAGGCGCAGGCATGGGATTGACAATGGCTGCTGCATTGCTGCGGAGCCTCGGACTTGCGGGTGCCCTGGGGTTTACGGCAGGCAAATCCGGTGGAAGGTTCACAATCTCCATTCCGAAGAACGTTCAGGCCAGATCCGCAGCAGGTAGAAAAGTTATTCGCTTCATCCAGAAAAGGCTTCCTCTGCCGGTGTTGCCGGAAACAGTACAGAAACTCAAACTTACTGTTCACGATGACAAGCTATTGAGGCTCCTGGCATCAGAAGATCCCGCCTTGTTTATAAATATTTCCGGCAAGATCTCTGCCAGATCCTTTAAGAAGAAAAAGGTGGCGGCGGTAGCGTCCAGTGACGCTCGGCTCCTCGCGAATCAAGCCCTGCGCTTGACCCGGGCCGCGCGACGAATCGCCGCTTCAAAAAAAGTTTCGCCAGAGAAGGCGGTGAACGCGGCGATTGTGGATTCAATCGGACTCTATTTCCTCTATTCATTAAAACCAACCGACCTCAATGAGCTACGCAAAATTACGGGGAGAAACCGACCCACCGTTGAGCCTGCGCTCCGTGAATCCACCGTTGGGATTAACCCCGAAGTCCTATCCGGACTTCTACTTACTTCGGCCGGCCTTTCAATCCAGCCAATGCGCGACTTGTTGAATGAGGCCAGAATTTCAATGGAAAATGATTGACCGCGTTCCTGACAAACGATGATTGAATGAATGGAACTATCTACCAGGAAGAAGGGAAAGCACCTCATTGTCGCGCTGGTAGGTGAATTAAACCTCTATAACGTAGGGGAAGTCAAAGCACAAATCACGGCCGCCGTCGGACCGGATACAACCTCACTTGTGATGGACTTCAAAGACCTTAAGTACATTGACTCTTCCGGAATAGGTCTCATGGCGCAGCTGAAAAAAAAGTACGCAGCCGGTAGCGGCCAGTTTGCCCTAATGGGAGTTAGCAAAGAGGTCATGGATGTATTGCGCATCACGGCGCTTGATAACTTTTTCACATTCTTCAGTTCAGAAGAAAAACTCGAAGGCTAGCGCCTAACGTCAGTAACGCATAGAGAAGACCAGACTCAGATTAGCTGGTCTGCGATCTTCTCTTGATGAGGCCAGCGCCAGGGCACTCCTGGGCGGCGCCGTAAGTTCAAGATTCATTACAACGTTCTCATCACGATGGCGGTAAAGATCGAACCAGTGAAAAGCGTACAGTAGCATCGCGCCTACGGCGAAGTTGCGCTGGTTCGCCTGATGTCGATTGAAGCTCTTTAGATAGCTTTGATTGTTAAGGAGCAAAACGGTTGGATCGCCATGTGCCTTCTTGTTGTCTGAGACAGCTGCCATGTACTCCACCCCGAACCCCAGCCAGAGAAGACCAAAACCACCCATCATTGCAGCCCCTGGAATCTTTCTTCCGCTTTTGTACTGGGGATAGCCAATGATAAAATTCCTGGGATTGAACCAGCGAAACTGCTGGGTTGCAAAGTTTACGTCCGCGGCGGTAATTTGCGCCTCAGCGATGGTCTGCGAAGCGCCAGAGGCGTCCGTAATCTTGATGGATTCGCCATCGAGTGTAACTTTACCCGTCAACGTCACTCTGTTTGCAAGTGTCAGCACAACCCGCTTGTCCTCGGGAAGGAGTCCAGCGAGCTTTTGATGATCCGCGATCTTACGTAGCTGATAGAGCTTCACATCGGCAAGTGGAATGCGTTTCACCGATCGTTTGGCCTTTCCTTCGGCCACGACTATGCCATCGGCAGAAAGGGAGGCCAGTATCAGATCACATTTGGGTTGCGCGTCATTCTTCAATTGGATACATGCAGGGACACCGGACTGCGCAAAATCAATGTTTTCGACTTCTTCAGAAGCCACGGTTATTTTTTCCCCGTTCAGTTTCACGAACGTGACAATACCGGCTTCCTCTTGTTGGTAGAACCCTTCGATTGAATCGCCACTCTTGAGGAGCAGCGTATCGGCGTGCAGGGCAAAGGTAGTAAAGAGAAATGCTGCCGCAAATGCGCCACGGGAAGTTCTCATTTGACGCGAATTTCCTTCACAGATGTAATCGGTACAGACTCATCCTTTGTTCCACGCTTAAAGGAAAACTGATCCGCCTGTACCAACAGCAGTGATATCTCAAAAGGCTCACCGCTGGTTGGAACAATGACGAGCATTGTGCCCGGCTCTGGCGCCTCGATCCGATCAAGATTGGTGGTGGGCACGCTGATTTCATATTCTCCCGAGAAAACGCTGGCAGAATCTTTGAGGAATTCAATGCGCGTGCCCCGGACTACCCTGCCGTCCCGAAACTTCAGTGCGAGCTTGAAGGAGCCTGCGAAAAGGCCTGGCACTGGTGGTCGACTAATCGACGTAGTAGAATTCTCTGGCCGGTTCGGTAAATCTACTCGCATGCGACCAGCTGCATCAGGCAGATCTGGCCGCGGAATAGCTCCGGACCCCTTATCGTCCATGGCAAGATCCATATCGCGCTTGATCTCTTCGACGAGGGCACTCTGTTTCTGGTCTTTTGCATTCAGGAGTTTCTCAACAATAACCGGTTTGAGCTGTAACTCCTTTCCTTCCTGGACATCTTGCAAAACTGCCGTATCTTTCAACTTCACGGCGGTCTGCTGGGAGAATTCTCTAACCTCTTTGCCACCGTTGTAAAAATTCCCAATCAGCATGAGGCGGCGATTGGACTTTACGGCCGGGTCCGTTCCTCCGCCCTTATTCACAATATCAATATAACCTGCGATTGCATCCTTGATGTTACCCGTTTCTTCGTTGGAGCGGGAGAGCATGTACTGCTCGTCGAGACTAAGCGACTCAAGCTTCTTGAAACGATTCAGCGCTTCGCCAAAATTCCCGGCCTTAAAGAGCGCAACTGCCATCTCCCTGTCCGACAGTGATGAGGATGCGAGTTTGTCTGTTTTCTGTTTTCTTTCACGCAGGATATCCAGAATCAATTGTGCGGTCTCCGCATAGTGCGTCCCAGCGTATTCCTTTACAACCTGTTCAAGCTCGACAATTGCCTCGTCTGTCTTTCCGGTTAGCGCACCACAATAACCGGCGTGCAACTTCAAAAATCCCATGGTATCGCTTGATCCGCCGGAGCCATCAATCAGTTGACGATATTTGGCATGCGCAGCATCGTATCTGCGATTCCGTTCCAGAAAGAAAGCGTATTGCAGGGTGGTCATGAATTCCTTGTCTTCCTGCAGTCGAATGGGCGGTTTGAAATTTAGACGGCGCACACCGTTGATCACAATCACGCCGAAGCGGTTGAGGATGCTTTCGCTGCCTTCGAGCTCAAAGCTGTCAAAGTTCAACACGCTTGATTCGAGCACATTCATTTTGATTTCAGCTTTGAGGTTGTCTTCTCCTGAAATCATTTGCCGGAAACGGGTCTTGAGCATGCGCGAAGAGAGCTCAAAATTCAAAATCCTTTCACTGGCGATCTGAACTCGTAGCTCGAGGAGTGTGACGCTAACAATGGACTGCGTAATGAGCGCAAATAGAAGCACCAGAAACAGAATAACCGGAAAAATGATCCGACTGCGATTCACGGCACTTCCAGCAATATAGCCGAAACATCATCTCGATAGTCTTCGGCAAATTCTTCAAATTCAGCAACCAGGTCGCGCATGAACTCAGACGCTGGCCGATCTTTGTATGCGACCAACTTTTCACGTACGCGCTCGATCGAGTACTGCTCCTTGTTTGAATTGTTTGTTTCAATCAACCCATCCGAGTAGACAAGTATTCGATCTCCGGATTGGGTGCTGAGCCGTTTCACCGGATAGTCAAAATCGTCCATCAGTCCCATTGGTGGTCCCATTTTTCCGGCTTCGATTACATCCCCGGTGGACGGTCGCAAGATCAGGAGCGGTAAATGCCCGGCATTCGTGAGAAGCACGTTTCCATCAGGATGAAACAGGATAAACACCCCCGTCGCAAAATGGGAGGATTCAAATCGCGCGGCGAGACTGTTGTTAAGACTAAAAACGATCTTCCTCGGATTCATGAATTTCTTGAGCGCATTCTCCAGATTCTGGATGGTAATAGTAGTAATCAATGCCGCAGAAACCCCATGGCCTGAAGCATCTGCAAAAAAGAATCCACTGAATCCCTTTTCAAACGGAAAAAGTCCGTAGATGTCACCACTCACCTGGCGCATTGGCCGGTAATAGATTTCGCCGTGGAACTTTGGCAGCATTTCTTCTCCGCGAATAAACTGCTTCTGAACTTCCTTGCCAATTCGAAGTTCCGTTTGAATCTCTTCATTCAGGTTCGAAATGGTCTGAACTTTATCCTGTATAGACGATGCCATTGAGTTAAAGGCCTGCCCCAGATCATCCAGTTCATCGTGTCGCTTCTTCTTCCATTCTGCGCGGGTTTCGAGGTGTCCTTCGGCCATCTGGTTGGATGCTTGCTTGAGAATCTCGACGCGGCGGAAAATCAAATTGAAAACAAAGATTGCAAACAGCACATGAAAGACAACACCCCAGACAACGGCAACGGCGATCTGGATGTATATGCTTCGCAGGCTATCGCGGATGGACTGAATACTCAGACTGGTGGAAAGAAACAAAGTCCGATTCCCTTCCCCTTTCAGCGGAAGCAGAAATGAAACCGTGAAGTCTTGCTCATTGATCTGCTTTAGATAGGAAGAGCGATATAACGTTAGATCGGCAGAAAGTTCCACTGACTTCCGGCGCAAATCGTCGCTGACCTGGCTTCCATTCTGAGTCTTGTCCGGTTCGTTGTGCCAGATCTTACCTTTGTCATCGAAAATTACATACGCTTTAATATCGTTGGCTGAAAGTGCTTCGCGAAAGTCCTCGTACTCGGGGGTGTCTGCCACGGGAACGTTTGATTTTTCCAGTTTTTCCTGCACAGACTTCACTAGATTGTCAGCCTGATAGCGAAAATTCAAAATCAACAGGTCGCGCTGGTTTGAGAAAATCATCACCGAAAAGAAAATGATGTTAACGAAGGCCAGTACGGTATATAAGAGGCCGATCTGGAGGCGCAGCGAGCTGCGACGTTGTGAGTCTTTCTTCATGTCCTTGTTCAAGATCGGCTAAAAAACAGGCATTCCTGGGCATAAACCGGGGGAATGAGGCTGTTTTGCCCCCGGCAGAATGCGCTTCGCAGGCCTTTATGTCGAGCGCTTTGGCCCGTTTTTGTTCTAAGTAGAAGCTCGCAGCCAGGAAGCCAGTTCGGGGGAGATTTTCATGCGATCCATCCCGGGCCGGGCTGACTTGAAGCTCTCTGTCCGGATGACAAGCGAGCGCGCTGACATTAAGAACAGAGGTTACTTCTTGTCTGGTTTGGTTTTATCCGCTGCCGCAGGATCGATGAAACGATCGTCCTTAAATTCGCCCTTAAGAACACGTCCATCGCTCAGTGTCCACTCACCCTGACCGTCTTTCTTGCCCTTCTTAATCGATCCAACGTAGCGCGCGCCGCTACGATAGACGATTTCACCCTGACCGTCCATTTCGCCTGCGCGAAAGTCGCCCTCGTATTTCATGCCGCCTGGCCCAACCAGGGTACCTTTACCAGACGGTACTCCATTCTGAAAGGTGCCCTCATACACTGTACCCACGCTGTATTCCATTTTCCCGGTCCCTTCAATCTTACCTTTGACGAACTGGCCTTCATATCTGTCTTTGTTGCCGAAAGTGAGTGTGCCCTGACCGTCCATTTGATTGGCCTTCATTTGACCTTCGTAAACCGATCCGTCAGTGAACGTGAGCTTGCCGCGCCCCTGCATCTGGCCGTTTTCCATCTGGCCTTCATAGACGCGTCCGTCGGGAAATTTCAGCGTGCCCTTGCCCGTCATGTTTCCCTGCACAAACTCGCCTTTGTAGAGAAGGCCATCGCGAAACCTCAGGCTGCCCTGGCCGTAAAATGATCCTGCCTTGAATTCACCGGTGTAAACGTCTCCGGTTGGGAAATCGAACCGACCTTCGCCCTGTGCTTCATCGCGGACGAACTCGCCTGTGTATGTACCCCGGTATCCTTTTAGAATCCCCTTTCCATGTTTGCGCCCATCAACGAGATCGCCTGTATAAATGCCGCCGTCGGGGTAGTTGACCTGGAACCGACCGGTAGCCGTGCCGTTTTGAAAAACCCCGCTCAGCGACCTGCCGTCTGAATATTTGAATGTGCCCTGACCGGACGGTTTGCCATCCTGAAATTCGCCCGTGTAAACATCCCCGTTGGGCCAAACGGCCGTCCCACTCCCCCGCGTACAGACACCGGAAACGCATCTACCGCCTTCCTGGGAGAGAGCAGGTACGCTAAATAAAAGCATTGCAAGTGTGATGATGCAGGCGAGACTCAAGCGCGGCCTGATATGAGTGTACTTGTCCATCCGTCGGCGCTCCGCCCAGCTTTTCGCAGGTACGTGAGCTTCCTGATAGTAACCGCCGGGCTGCAGATGCTCTGGGCACTGGCCATCCTCTATTTTAGTACCCGTCCACCGGCCTTTGCTGCGCACATTATCAGTCCGCACTTCGATCCTGGAATTGTCTATTCGATTTATAGCGGGGTTCATGCGCTCTATGTGATCATCGGCGCTAGCTTCAGCGTTCTATTGCGCAGTCGAGGATGGATTCGAGCGTCCGCTTTCGCGTCCGCGGTTCCGGGTCCCGGAGTTTTGTTCGGGCTGCTTCAAGTGGTCCCGGCCATTCTGATTTTCCGGAAGGTCCAGGGCCCGCAATGGGACAGCTTTTTCAAATGGCTAATGCGCGAGGATTCATCTGGCGGTTAGGTGACTGGACTCGGCTTCAATCAATATCCCATGGTAATGGCGCGCTATCTGCGCGATTCGCACGGTAATCCAAAGGCCACCCGATTCACGTCCAATTCCGAAGCCCAACACATCATCACCAACGGTTAGCGGTGGGAGCGCCGAATCAATCAACACCCGGCCGTCGACGTGGACGAGCGCACGCGGGCCAACGAGGTTGCGCCCCACGGCCACAGATTTCTCAAACCGAAACCTGCCCGCGCCAACTGGCTCAAGCCAACCCCGGAGTTCAAAGCCATCGTCAAAAATGCCAAATGCGAATCCCTGACTCCCTTCCACATTGTATCTATGTCTGACGGGTGCATTCGTCTCAATTTTTTCTAGCGCGGGGAGTTTTTGCGGCCTCGACCCCATGCCAATTTCTGGAATCCTCAGGAAGTCCAGGCCGCCGTCGCCAGAAAATCCAGCCGGGCCGCATGCGCCCTGCCTCGAGAAAAGACGCTGACATCCATCAATAAAACCAGATGAGGAATACTAGCTCATGAAAGCTATTTACGCTGCAGAAACCCGTTCCCCTCGGCCCTGCTTGAAACTTCTTTGGGAAGCATGACCGCTACGAGGCGAAATGGAAACTGATTTACTGCAGAATACTGGAATAAGCCAGCATACGGAAGCGCAACTACGCTCACTCTGGGGAACTGGTGCCATTCGCCTTGATCTGTCGATCATTGACCTGCAGCATATCTGGCTGGTTGCCCTGATTCAGGAGTTTGCTTTTGAAGCACAGGCAGATACAACTTCCGCGGACCCGGATCGCATCAAGCGACTTTTACTGGAGATTATTGATTTCGCCACGGAGCACTTTTCGCTTGAAGAGCGACTGACAAACGCATTCGAGTACCCACAACACGTTTCACACAAAGAACAACATCACCATTTCATTGAGTTCATGCGCAGCCGCCTGGTCGACATCAAAGAGGGAAACAAGAACTCCCTTGCGTCGCTTGTAAATTTCCTGATGGACTGGCTTACAATGCACATACAGAAAGAAGACAGGCAGTACAAGGACTTCCTCGTCCAGAGCGGAGCAAATCTGAATAAGTACTTTGGGCAACTCATCGCTAGACATGAACTCACAATTGACCGCGCTCAGGCGGCGCTTTACAATGCGATTTCCGGACAATCAGAAGTTGGAGAGATCATAAACGAAAATATTCTGGCAAATGTCATCCGTATTTGGCAGACTCACAACCTGGCAGTTCATATCCCTATCATTGACTTGCAACATTTGTGGCTAATCAGCATGATCGTCGAGCTTGACATTGCAAGTAAAACCGTCGGGACGGCAAAAAGACAGAAAATATTTAACAAGGTCGTTGCTGGAGCAATCGAATACACCAGAGAGCATTTTTCTACAGAGGAAAGCATAATGGAGAAGTTTGGATACAAACAGCTTCCAGGACATTTAAAGCAGCATCGCGCTTTCATTGAAATGATTAACAATCGGCAATCGGAGGGAACAGGCGGTGACCCACGAGCGGCCCAACATCTGGTTGAAGATTTAAAAGAGTGGCTGGTCTCGCACATTGGAATTGAAGACAGAAACATCTACATTGCTCTCAAAGAAAACCTGCATGAAATCCAGGCATATGTAAGAGAAATGATAAACGAAAATCGACTAACGGTTCGCAAAAAGCAGTTAGATCTTTATAACCAGGTTTGCGGAATCAAGAAGACCTGATAAGTTTGTCTATACAAACAGGCCGCGTCAAGAAATTGTGCGCTCCGTGGGCACGGATTTTCGCTATTTTGCTTCCGCCGCAAAGGGGATTGAGTCCATTCTCGCCACGGAAGTGGAATCGCTGGCCGCTCGCTTTGAAAGCGCGGAGATTTCGAGAATTGAAAAAGGGAGAGCCGGTGTTTCCTTTCAGGGAAATCTGAGTGCCGGCTACCTGGCCTGCCTCTGGCTGCGCACTGCCTCGCGCGTCTTGCTTGTATTGGATCAGTTTGACGCATCGTCTCCTGAGGCTCTCTACCGAGGGGTCCAGAAGATTGCTTTCGATCAACATCTGGACATCAGTGAGACGTTCGCCGTAGATTTTGCATCGTCGGGTTCTGCAATTACCCACACGCACTTTGGTGCGCTCAAAACCAAAGACGCGATCGCGGACCAGTTCATGCGCAAGTACAAACTCCGACCTGACGTGGACGTAAAAAACCCTTCAGTCCGTTTCAACGTCTACGTACTGAATAATCGGGCAACCTTCTCAATTGATCTAAGCGGTGCACCCCTTCATGAGCGCGGCTACAGACAGAAGATGTCGCGCGCGCCTCTCAAGGAAAACCTGGCCGCGGCCCTTCTCTTTGCTGCAAACTTTAAGAGTACTTTTGATGCCGGGGGTACCTTTCTAGATCCCATGTGCGGCTCGGGCACGCTCGTGCTCGAGGCTGCGCGGATGGCCTGCGATGTTGCACCCGGGATTGACCGAAGTCGCTTTGGATTTCTGAAGTGGAAGCAACACAAACGGAGAATCTGGGATGAGGTAGTTGCTCAGGCCATTGCATGCAGCAATGTGGGCCTTGAGCGGGCGCGTGCCGACCAGGCACAATTCCCGCTGGTGGGTTTTGACAATGACCCGGAAGCTGTTGAGATTGCGCGGGACACAGCAGCGCGGCTTGGGCTTGAAGGAATTGTTCATTTTGAACTGCGCGATATTAACGAGGCTGGCCCACTCCGTGAATCCGGGAACGGCGTAGTGCTCTGCAATCCACCGTACGGCGAACGCCTGGGCAATGAATCTGATCTGGTTTCATTGTATCGATCGCTGGGGGATCTTTACAAACAAAAGTTCAAGGGTTGGCGCGGGTTTGTGTTTACGGGCTCCCCAATGCTTTCAAAGGAAGTGGGTCTGCGTGCAGATCGAAAGACAATCTTTTACAACGGGCCAATCGAGTGCAAGCTTCTAGAGTATTCCCTCTATTAGCCTGCGTCGATTAGCCTGCGCACAAAATATCAGACTGGAATCAATTTTGCGCGCGCTTCTTAAATATGCGAAGCGCAAAGATTCCAGCAGCACTGACAATCAACATCCCCAACGCGACAAACAGGATGTTCCTGGTCTTCCCCGCCTGAGGCATGAAAGCAGCAAGCTGCGAACGCTCGGAATTCCCAATGCGCCTCAAGCGAATGGTCTCAATCTCAATCGCAGAATCAATGTCGTCTGAAATATAGACGTCATTGGTCCATTTCAAGTCCAGTCGCTTGTCGCCCTGAGTGAGATCCAGAACAACCTTGCCGGTCTTTGAGGCATCGGAAGCGGCAGGAATCGACATGGATCCAGTGACCCCGTCACCTCCAATATTCAACTGAAAGGATTGATAGCCTGCGGGCAGAGTTCCGTGATTTCGAGCTGTTATGGCAACTTCATACTTACCGGAAGGCAGGCTCGGATAACAGTAGGAGATTTGCTGGTTGGCGGAAGGTGTCCACGCAGATTTTGTCCCAAAGAAGAACCGACCATCGATGTCGCAGAACTCGCGCGCGTTCTTTGCCAGTCTGGGTGTTGGAACATAGTCCGGCAAGTAAGACATCGTAACTCCATTCAAATGGAAATTCGCATCGTACACACCTTTCTTGTACGCGTCGTTCTTCCAGCGAACATCGAATGTACTGTCTCCCTCTTTCAAGTAAACGGTTACCGATGACGAGGCATATACCGTGTCCGATGCACCAAGCACAACTCCCCCTGCATCTTCTCCGTTGTTTGAAAGGGTAAGTGCATACGCTTTGTAGAAATCCGGAAGCGGCCCGTCCACGTTCATGCCTTTGAATGTTAGCTTATAGTATCCAGCCTGGCAATTCTTCTTAACGCGAATCGACAGCGGTTCGTCTTGCCAGTATGTGTGAATGCCCTTGACCTTTGTTACCTTTCCCGCCTGACCCGGAACTGGAATTGTTTTCTCCGGTGTAGTAAACCAGCGGCCACCCGTTGTATCGATTTCAATCGACCTGCCTTCACAAGTTTGACCGGTAGGTGGTTTGGTTGTAGCGCCGCCAGCATTGGTGTCTGCAGTGGGACAGACGAGCGTCGTAACTTTTTTTACCGTGCCGGGAGTTTCATTTGGCAAGTTGCCACGACGACCGTAGTTGAAACCTGACTCGCGCCAGAGTCCTTTGCATGCCGCCCGAGCAGCTTGCTTCTGTTCGTAGTCGAAGTAGTAGAGTACGTACTCGTTAACCTTGCCCGGGTTTTCTATACACATTCCAACGACACCAGTATCTATGTAGGACTTGCCGCCTTCACTCACCGGCAGAACACTCTCGCACGGCGCATCTGCATGGAAGGGAAAGTCTTGCGGCGGTCTCAGGCTCGCAGGAATACCCGGGCCCGGGAATGGATCCTGACAAACATTGTACATACCTTCCGGATAATCCGCCAGGTATTTCGGCCCGGTATAGTCCGCGCAAACACCAGAGGCAATGGCGCGAACGTTGCCGCCCGCATGGTAGAAGTAGTGCACGGGAGACCCATTCAGCGGCTCGGTATCAAGCTTTACAGCTCCGCATGCATTCATGGAGGCAGGATTCGAGTCGAAGTGGGTAACCGTTTGTTCAACCTCAAGGTTGTGGCATTCCGGAACTTTTCCAAGATTCTCCGGCCAATTGTACAGCAGGTTGTACGTTGATCTCGGGATCGGTTGCGCTACGCCTGATACGATTTGGGTCAGTTCAAGATACTTACCGGAACCCATAGTCATTGTACCCTGTTTGTTTCTAAGAGTTCCATCTACGCGCAGGCGAATCAGAGACCCCGGTGGCATGGGAGGATCGACTACGACCCAGGGGAAGGAAGAGCCCGAATAGGAATAGCAAGTTGTCTGCGTGATTTGAAACGGTTTGAACGGCTTGCCTTGAAAGAAATCATCCACATTGATTGTTTCAATAGAAAAGTATTTCTTCATCTCCTCTGTGTTTTCGCAATTCACAGGGAAACTGGGCTGCATAATGTTCAGTTTTCCGTTGCTCGTAATCTTCTGATCGATATAGGGCATTACAAAGAAATCTCTTAGGAAATTTGATCCCGGAAAACCACGCACGGCAAACGAGCTGACATAGGCGCTCGGTGCTTCGCCTGGCCCATTCAAATTGAAAAGGGTGCCCAGCTCCTCAGGATTTCTAACGTCTCCAACGGGCCCCGTGAATCTGGAGTCTCCGTCCGGTGTCACGTTTCCGGCCATATCTTTGATTCCACCGATCAGAACTACGGTCCATGTTCCAGCTGTGAATTTACCCTCGCCCAAATGCTCTTCTGTCACTGGAAAAATCCGGACTCGATTTCCAGTACATTTCGCCTGCACTGCGACGCTCTGATCTCTGCCTTTTACAGAATAAGATCTTGGTCCGGAAACGAAGCCCGGCACAAAATCATACGTGTCGAGACTGTAGGCCTTGATTGTACCGCCATTCAGGATTGTGGTTCCCGAAAGCTGCGGCGCGGAGTTACAGTCGATTGGCTCATCGAAAATGAACTCTGGTCCAGTGGGTTTGGAATCGCAGCGATAATATCCACTGGGAAGAGTTTGACAATCCGCGGGCCATTCAACGCGCAAGAGTCGTGGAGGTGTGCTATCTTCTGCTGATGACGAAGGACTTGTGGGCGGGATCTGAGGATTTGCCGGGTTCTGCGTGTTCGAAGCAGGGCTACCCGATGGTGGATTAGTCCCCGTAGGATTCGCAGAATTCTCAAGATCTGAACCACTCGCCGCTCCCGGCGATGCCGCAGCCTGTCCATCGCCAGCATTGGATGGGGAAACACCTACACTGGCGCCCACCAGCAAGAGGGAAGGATCGAATCCTTCTTTGCCCTGCCCGCAGGCCAGGAGGAACGCTAAGACTGTCATTGAAATTGCGCGAATCGCCATACTCGTCATATGTCCATACGACAGATTTTTCCCAACTTATTGTGAAAAAAAATGATCCATGCACCCCGATAATAAGTCATGGGGTATCTTGCGGTAGTTTTCGCCGCGCTGCCAGTACTGCTTTTCTACCTGATATACAGGGATTTCTTCCTGTTTCATCACGCATGGGCGATTCAGATAGATGCCCTGTTCCGGGGAGTTCTCGCCGCGGCGCTTCTGCTCCTGTTGACCGCTGTAATTCCGCCTATCGTTTCCACAGTCGGCATGACCGCCTTTCTGCAAGCTGCTCTTCCCGAGAAGCTTGCAATGTTTGTCTGCATTCTATTCTGGCGCGGCAAGAATTCACTCTCGGTTGATGTTGCATTTGGAGCTATAGCAGGACTTGCTTTTGCATTCTGCGAAAATCTTCTGTACGGTATCAGCCAGCGCGATCCAATCGTAATCGCGCGACTTTTGTCAGCGGTGCCGATTCACCTGGTCACGTGTGGTCTGATGGGTTTCTATTTGTGGATGGCGGAAAATCGAATCGGATTTCAACGCGTCGCATCCTGCATAATTGCGTTCGCTTTGCCATTTCTATTGCATGCGCTGTTCGATTTCTTCACACTTGCAGGCAAACCCTGGGTTGCAAGCACAGCAATCCTGTTTCCGTCGCTTGTTCTATTCGACATGCACCTTGCATATGCGCGATCCATCCCATCACCCGCAATTGTCGCAAGCATGGGACTCCGTTTCCCGCAGTGGATGATTCTGAAAAGGCAGTCGCAATTTGAGCGCTGGATCCTGCGCTCGATTTCCAGCGAGCGAGCTGAGTACCCACCTGTCTTTAAACTCAAGCTGGGTCCTCGGAGAATCATTCTAGCGTCGGTGTTTGCGGCCATTCCATTATTTCAGGATACGGTAATCTTTCGGAGTATCCCACCCAGCGAACGCACTGCTTTCCTCGTTACATTGCCGCTCTTGCTCCTTGCTGCACTCATTGCGTCGGGAATATTTAACCCCGGATTCTTCCGCGCGGGCATGCTCCGCATACCTTTCGTGATGCAGGCATGGATTGAAGGCAGTTCCGAACACGCAACCACGTATGATCTTTTCCATGCGGGTTTCTTTTTAAAAACCACAACGCCGCATAACGTTGGAGAAGAAGTAACTGTTAACTTTTCAAGGGGGCGGCTTGTTTCCCCCTCAGTAAGAGCCCGTGCGATCTGGGACAACCATAAAAACCTTCGGATGGAATTTGGAACCGTGTTTGAATTTGATCAAGAAGCAAATCGAGAGATACGGTATTTCCTCTTCCGCCTGTGGATGATGCGTATTGGGCAGGGCATAGCTTACTTCTTCAAGACGCCGGGCCATTCGGTCATCCGCAGGTTGTTTGTGCAGCCTGAGAGTGTAATGAGTGACCTGCGGTACTTTTCGAAGGGAAGCGTTCTAATTCGTCAGGGAGAACCCGGCGATGAATTCTTCATGATTCGCCAGGGAACCGTTCGCGTCACAAAGCACGTTGGCAATGTGGAACAGGAGTTGGCCTTGCTCGGACCGGGAGAAATTCTTGGTGAGATGGCGATTGCGGGATCATTGCCACGGAATGCAACTGCAACGTGCCAGACAGACTCGATTCTAACGGTTGCAGATGGTCGCGACCTGGAAGATCTTGTGCGGAACAATCCGGATTTTGCGCGTGCATTGCTTCATCTTATGGCGCGTCGGTTCTTTGAGTCCAGTGAAACCCTTGAGGCCGGGCTCGAAGCAGCACGCGCCGATGAACATCTAACAGAAAACCTGATGCGCGCCTGGGTAGTGTTGCTCGCATCGCGCGAAGCGGATGGCAAAGTTCGAGTGCAGCTCGAAAAACTCAGCCAATCGCTTGGCATTGACGCCACTCTAATAGAAAGAATTCTTAGAACGAAGCCCCGTGAGATTCATAGCATTGACGGGGAAGTCCTCAATGCAATCTGGCAACTCTCACGGAAGAAGCTCAAGCTTCAGATTCAATAATCAATCACTTCAGCGAAGGTTAGCCTTGCAGCCGGGGCATTCACGTACGTTAAAAAATCGTCCCAACCACGCCTGACAGACGGGACAGCGCCAGTTTACCAGATGAACGTATAAAAGAATTCCGAACATGGGAGCAACCATGAGCAGGAGATTTTCCGGAGAGAGTGAATCCTTTAATGCAAGTAGAAGCAGACCCGAGACGCACGCCCCAATGACACCTGCAAACAGATTGCGACGCTGAATCTTTGCAAAAGCCTGTTTAATCTCTTCCGGTTTCATTGTTGCACACAATAGATTGGATTTGGCGAAGCGCAGGAACCTGTACCATTTGCTATCATGGTCACTGCTTGCGAATCGCTCATACCCACTTCTCCCGAGGCCACTCCGACCGTCCAGTCAGTACAGGTTACACCGGACAGAAACCCACATTGGCGCCCGTCTTTTTGATTGGCAATCCGAGATAAAGTATTGCCAAAGACTCGTGACTATGATTGGTTTGCCCATGTCGTATAGCCTTTCTGCCATCCTGATAATGCTGGCCTGCACGGTGGGGCTATTCGCTGCGCCCAACGAATCTGACGAAAAACTTTCCGGAAATACTATTGGGCTCCAGCTACAATTCTGGACTGGTACGCAGAGCGATTTCTACAAATCCGATCTCGAAACGCGTTTCTTCCAGGACGATCTACTGCGGGGTCAGAATTCCACCACACAGCCCCTTGCGGCGGCGCAGTGGAATAATCGCTGGTTAAACAAACCGCAGTTCAATCTGCCGGTGCGCGCGTACTACTCGCCCTACTTCCTTCCGCAGCTATATTTCGACGCTTCCTATTTTCGCGTCCGCGGAACTATAACCCATTTTGGTCTGTCAGATCTCCCTGCTCCTGAGCGCACTCACATCAATGAACTCTCTGGCTATGAGCGGACAAGCACCACAGCAGGCGCGGCCTACAACTTCATGGGCTATTTTCGAAACGATGCTACGTCTTTGCTGGCATTGCGCGCAGGGTTTGTGCGTGAAAAACTTGGTTTCAATTATAAGCCACTCGCATTTTCAACGTCCGGCGTTGCGGTAAGCCTTCTGGACAATCCGTTTCAAGCGTCTGCGTCTGGCCTGTACGGCGGAATCGAACTAACGCTTCCCGTGCTTAAGAGATGGAGCGTCACAACGCGCATTGATAGAAGCGAATCGTTGCGCGGACGCATGAAAGCGGAACGCACTGTGTTTCAGCCTGCCAGCTCCGGGATGCAAGCAACGTATGATCGTTCAGAAGCCAGCTACAGACTTACGCGAACTGACAAGCTATTTGCTCTCAACTTCTATGCAATCGTGGATTTCAAGGTCACCATTGGATACAGGGAAATGGTCTACAACGTGAGCTATCCGGGCTATACATCGTATTCTATCTCCAACAGCGGTGGCGCAATTCAGATCTTCCCAACTTCGGAAGTGATCCTGGACTATTTTATCTACCAGGAATCGCGTAGAGAAAAGATGGGAAATACAATGGTTGGTCTGGAAAAGATCTTCTACCTCTAGAAGGGTAGTGAGGCATCGCGACGGACGTCCGCGCAAGCAGAGCGGTGCAGGCTAATTGTAGGAAACGTTTCCCGGAGGCCTGATTTTGCAAAAACAATTTGAACTCCTGCGCGTCCAAGCAAACAACAACCCGGGAGCAAGTTCTTCACCTAACAGGCTAACTCCCAGGGAAACGGAAAGAAACTATGAAAAACATCAAGATCGCATTGCTCCTCGCGGCTCTTGCAACCTCCAGCATTCAGGCTGATGCGCTGCATGATGCCATTTGCAATGGAAACCTGGATCAGGTAAAAAAATCCGTCACAGCAAGCAACGTGAACAAACCACTTGAGAATGGTGAGTATGCACTTTCACTTGCGGCATACTGCTATGGCGGCCAACCAACAATAGCAAGCTATCTCCTTGATCGCGGGGCCAATGTCAATTTGCAGAAGAAAGGCGATTACCCGCCAATCATGTGGGCTATTCGTAGTATGGGCGAGGGACGCGACCATCCTATGCGCAAGGTTGCAATTCGCATGATCCGAATGGGTGCAAAGGGGAATGGCCACAATCCCGGCACAAAACAAAGCGCCCTTATGTGGGCAGCCTCACACGGTGACGATGAACTCGTGGATCTTTTGCTGAAAGCCGGTGGAGACAAATCGCTTCGCACGTCCCCTGGTTGGTGCACAAGCGATAATACACAATGCAACGCCGCGGATTTTGCTCGAATCGGTGGTTTTGTGGAGCTGGCGCTCAAGCTCGAAGGAAAGGATACATCAGCGTACAAGAAGACGTTGCACTATGCAGTGAAACAGGGAGACCTGTCCGCTGTAAAACGGTTGATTGGCGCTGGAAGCAACGTCAGTGCCCAGGAACAGCTTTCCAAACTAACTCCGCTTCACTACGCGATCAAGGGCGGCAAGAAAGAAATCATTTCGGCTTTGCTTGCCGCAAAACCAGATACAAATCTTGCTAACTTTGCTGGCATCACTCCACTCCGCGACGCAGTCGTGACACGCAAAACTGAGATCGCACGCATGTTGATCGACGCGGGCGCAAAGGCCGACCACGAACAGACACAGGGTTGCGGTGGCGGGCTTACGGAATTCGGTTGGGCAATCAACTACTCGCAACCTGACCTTGCGCGCTACATGATCGAGAAGGGCGCCCTGGACCTTACCAATCCACGTTCTTCGATACGTGAGCTGTATGGCCGCGAGGAATTCCATTTAGAGATCCTTAAGTTTCTCGTTGCAAAAGGTGCAAAACCGGTTCAGGAAGACATTGATATAATCAAGAAGATAGAGGCGGCCAATGCGTGGCTCCGCGATAAGCCCTATTCGCAACAAATCATTGCTTATCTTGAGACTACGCTGAACAAGCCGGTCACGCCGCCTCTTCAACCAGAAGTTGCCGACACAACCGAGACAGAAGAAACGGATGTGCCTGCGCCGCCAAACCTTGATGACCTCGGTGCAATGCGCGAACGTGGCGGAGCGCCGGTGGCATTCAAGACTCGCCGGATGCTCAAGGAAAGCCCACGGGTGCGGAAATTTGATCAGAAGTTCAGAACCGAGAAAGGAAACCTGGATGCAAATGCCATGTGGGCGAAATGAAATGCGACTTAACTGAAATCCCCTGAATCATAGAAATCATGTTGCCAATTTGGACGCGATGGCAAGCGTCTGGATGGAACATGATTCTCCTCCAGCGCCAGATAACGTTGGTCGTCTGCCTTCTGGTCGCGGCCTGCTTCCCCCCCCAAACAGGGTACAAACCCGAATACTCGCTATTCGGGTTGTTCTTTCCGGAATACGAACAGTATGCCTACCTTGGCGGCGCAAATGGATTGTACGCATTTTCGTATAACGTTGAAACCGGAGCGCTGGCGCAAATTGGATCCTTTGCAGGGGCTGATTGCACCAAAGGCCTGGCGCGACATCCCAATCGCCCATTCCTGTATTGCCTTGCTGCCATCGGTGGATTTGATACGATTCAGGTGTTCGCAATTTCAAAAGGATCCATAAGCCTGGCAAGCTCGGTCACACTGGGCGATGCAAACTACGCCGGCCTTTACCCCAAACCCAGCGGCGACTTTCTGGTGATGGGTCATGCCCCACCGTCAGAGCTTGTAGCCTACAGGATAAATGGGGATGGGACGCTCACCTTCGCCTTCCTGACCGGTGCAGGAACAGGGGGCGCGGCCTCGGCATTCTCACACGACGGCGCGTATTTCTACACGCGGTATGGCGGAAATCCCAGCTTCAGAGAGTACGCAGTTGGACAAAATACTATGAATCTGCTTGGGAACTTAGACCCGACCGACAACACATGGTCTGTTGTTTCGACGCCGGATTCGCGCTTTGTGTACGTCTCCACGAATGCAAATGCATTCGTGTTCTCAACCGGCCAGGGGCAGGCCACAAATTTTAGCCTGGCCGCACGAACCGCCGTAATGCCCTTCACCACCACGATCATTAATTCGATCAGTCCCGACGGCAGGTTTGCTTTTTACAACCAGGGCTCGGGTGGGAATAACACAGGAACGTTTTCGATTGACCAGTCGACAGGAGCACTAACTCAGATTTCCAATGTTAACAGTGTTCTCTACGGTACGGCCCGGATCTCACCTGATGGGAAGTTTCTATTCTCAACCGTTGCAACGCAGTATGAAACGTTCTCCGTATCGTCAACGGGCATGCTAACCCGGGTAACCTCTCCGATTACCACGGGCATTACAACACAGCAACCGATTGTCTTCTTCCCTTTTCAGAAGTAGTCAAAATCTCAAACACATTCCACTGCCTGTGGACGTCCTCATTCCGGGGATTCATTCGAAGCCAGCTTTTAACGTCCGATAGTCCACGGAATACAACCTCATTTCATTTTGCTTACCGCGAATTGGATGCGCCCCAAGATCTTCAGCCTCCAGATGCGGATCCAGGGCTTCGCGCGCCGATTCAGAAATCACGATCTGGCGATTCATCCTCTTTGCCGCATCGAGCATCCGGGCGCCCGTATTCATTGCATCTCCCAGATAAGCCACTTCCTTGCGGAGGTTTCCCATTTCGCCTGCCACAACCTTTCCAAAGTGAAGTCCTGCGCGAAACTCAGGCTGCAGGCCGTATCGACGCGCATACTTTGCGGATGCTCTCTGGCGGGCCAACTTGAATAGCCCAAAGAAGCGAATACAATTTAGCGTCTTACGACCTTGCTGCGTCGACCAGAGGAGAATGGCTTCATCACCAACGTATTTGTGAATCTCGGCTCCAGAAAGCCCACGAAGAAAGCCCGGACCGAGATTCAGCTCTGAAATTGCGCCAGGCAAGAGGCGAGCAGACCTGCTACCATGGCGATTTGAATCACCGTGCTCAGTTTGTGTCGAATGCGGCTCATTCTGGTGGATTGCGCCAAAACTCGAAGAACGTCAAGCCCTGAAATTGAGCAGACAATCCTGAACTTGAACTACAAAGTATCGTCAAAAGGGACAGCGGGGGCAAAATGGAATATATCTCAAAGCGCAAGAAGTTGACCGGCATACTTTTTGAATCGGCCCTTCCCAACGAATATCTGGTCCAAATTGGGGCAAGGAAGCTCCGCCCACTCCTTGGTGGTCGCCGCTTCCGAATGTTTGGGCTGCGCAAATTCATGCGCATTCCTGCCGCCATTCAAACATTGGAATTCAGCACGGACAATGCCAACGTAGATTTCCAGGGATTGGGGATTGAAGGCTTTGCCAGCTGGCAGATTGACACAAAGAATCCTACAGTTGCCATCGCCACTCTTGACCTCTTTGATGAGGAAGACCCTATGGCTCGCACAAACGCCGAGCTGCAGCTGATCTGCGTGGAAGCAGTTCGGCACGTAATCGCAAACATGACAATCGAAGAAGCGCATCGCAGAAAAGAAGACATTGCCCAGGAGCTGACAAAACAACTCAAGGAAATCGAATCGCGATGGGGCATTGTTTTCCACCACGTTGGAATCCGCAGCGTCAAGGTAATGTCAGCTAACGTCTTTAACGATCTCCAGGCAGAATACAGAAACAAGATACGCCTGGACTCGGCAAAAACAAGAATCAACGCAGATCGACAAATCGCACTGGAGGAAAACCAGCAGCGAGAAGAAACAGAAATGGAGAACCTCAGCACGGACAAGAAGCTTGGGCTTGCGGAGCTGGAAAAGCAAAAGTTCCTGAAAGAAACAGACCTGGCGGGCAAGCGGGACGTTGCTCAGAAGGAACACGACCTGGCCACAACAATCCGTACGCTGGAGCTTCACCTCAAACAATCACAGGAAATACCGTTGCTGGAAATTGCAATCCGGATGGCGGATCTGGCAAGCCAGGCAGAACAACACAAACTGGGAACAGAACGGTTGCGTCGCGAGATTGAGCAGACGTTCTCCGAGTCTGCGCTCAGAGCCGGGCTGCTGGAGGCCCTGCCAAAAATTGCATCAAGCCTGAAAATCGACAACTACACGGTACTCGATGGTGGGGAGGGAATCAGTCCCATCGGACGGCTGATTGAGGAAGTGATGGCGATCTTACAAACGCATCAAAAGAGGCCTGAGAGCCAGTAGCTCCGGTGGAATCCCAAAAAAGTTTGTAATGAAGTTCTGATCTCCCGGACCAAGATTCAATGGCGCGCGTTGCTATACTCCTGCTGGCATTGGGAGCCGCTGTAACCCAATGCAGACCTTCCGGGATGCAGTCTAACGAGCTGCTAGCCGCGCTGCTGTTGATCCCCGCAAAAACATATACATACAACGTGGAATTCGAATCAACCTGGAGCGCGACCACGCACGGCACCGGCCTTGGTTTTCCCAGCAATGCGCATTTTTCTACCCTTGTAGGGATGACGCATCCCGGCGGGCATTCGCATTGGTCCAGCGGAGCTATCTCCACAAACGGCATGGAATCAATGGCCGAGATGGGGAGAACGGCCATCTTGCAAGAGGAATTCAATGCGCTAAGCGGAACGGAATCGTTCCGTGGTAGCCCTATCTTCTCTCCCGGAAAGACCAGCTTCAATTTTAGCACGGACGATAATCGGACGCACATTACTCTCGTCACAATGGTTGC
This sequence comes from Leptospirales bacterium, assembly GCA_016788865.1. Taxonomy (GTDB): domain Bacteria; phylum Spirochaetota; class Leptospiria; order Leptospirales; family Leptonemataceae; genus JAEUSB01. The sequence continues at coordinate 45,239 of JAEUSB010000009.1, read as the reverse complement.
TCCAAGTCCCGATTGGTTCGTTGGTGTCTCAAACCTGCCCCTGTATGAAGCAGGCGCCTGGGCCAGCCGCAAGGTGGTTTCTCTGATTGTTTACGATGCTGGCACCGATAGCGGTGCAACCTTTACTGCAGCAGACATTGATACCAATCCGCGCGTGCCGATTCAACCACTGGCCGTGGATCCGTTCTATGTAGGCGGACAATACGTCCCCATAGGCACCTTTACATTTACGCGACTCAACTGATTGGTCGCTCAATCCTTAACCAATCGCGACGGTATTTCCTTGACTGAGGCGCAGTTCCCGATCGCGAATTTGACTTTCATGGCTAAGCCGGGCCGAATGCCAGCAATCACAACCGGACTGGTGGAAGAATTTCTTGATCAACCCTGAGGCTGAATTTCATTCGAGATAATCCCTCCTCGGAGATCAAATCGATGTATCTGCTGCCGCTTGCAATCCTGCCAGGACTTATCCTGCTCTATTACTTCTATAAGAAGGACCATGCGTCGCCTGAACCCTGGTATCATATCTGGATTACAGTAATCCTTGCCGGCATCTTTGTTCTTCCGGCAGCTTTCGCAGAAATAGGCCTGAGCAGTCTCACGGGACTTTCCGAAGTTGGCAGCGCGATAAACGTGTTCATCTATTCGGTCTTTGTAGTTTCGCTGGTGGAAGAACTCTGCAAACTTCTGGCCATTCGCGTATTCGCGTACCGAAAACCGGAGTTTGACGAAACAATCGACGGACTTGTATACGGAGCAGCCTCGGGAGCCGGATTTGCAATGGTCGAGAACGTGTTTTATGTACTGGAGCATGGATTCGCCGTTGGAGTCATGCGTGCCTTTCTATCCGTGCCTCTGCACGTATTCACCGGAGTCATTCTGGGATACGGACTGATCAGACTAAAATTGCACGGTTCCTATCTGCGTATTGTCCTGCTCTTTGTGTTGAGCGTTGTTCTGCACGGCGTATACGATCACGTCCTTTTCACAATGAATGCAGGATCGCCCGGCATTTCATTCTTGATAGCGGTTTGCTGTGTTGTGATACTATTGGGATTCGCGCGGTACTACGCGCGGAAGTATCAGACCAGCGTTGAGGATAACTCGCCCAAACCGTCCGTATTCATGAAATTCTTCTGGATGATTGCGGGGATTCTAAACCTTCTCGCAAGCGCTTTCATGGCACTAGGCACCTATGCAAACTACAGCGAAGGAAAGCTGGACGATCCGGGTATCTACGCAACGCTCATTTTACTACCTCTGGCTCTAGGTGTATTCTGTTTGATGCGGCAGCGCAGATATACCTGGAGTTGAGCCGGGCCTGGGTCCATTGCGCCTATCGTTATTGGGGGAAACCTGGCTAATTGCCTGGACACAAGCAGGCCGATAATTAAATCATGGCGAGAGTGCTACCGTCAGGCGCTCAAAGGGCAGCGAGCTCTTCGCGCGACCATCGCCGGTTGGGGGTATTCGAGCGTGTTCCAGAAGACTAAACAGATCGTGATTTTCTTACTCTGCCTGGGCGGACTGAACTGCCTGCGTTTTCCTGTTTCCTATAATTATGGAGAAAGCCAGGCGCAGCTGCTGCTGGCGTATAACCTGCTTTCGACCTCCCAGGACAACCGCGTACCGTACACGCTGCCCGTTTCCGGGGCCAAGTTCTGGCTACTGGGCAGTTACGGAGTCAGCACAGTAGGAACTACCATGATCTGGGCAGATCAATCCGGGAATGGGCTGGACGCCGTGTCGGTTGGAGCACTCAGACCCACGCAGCAATTGAATAGCCTCAATGGACATGGCGTGTTGAACTTTAATGGGACACAACGAATGAGTATGGGTTACCTGGCCCTGGCCCAACCCAATTCACTCTTTCTCGTGGCGCGTCGTGTAGCCGCAGCGACTATCAATACCTACTTCGATGGAGACGCAAATCGACACAACCTGAATCATCTGGCGGGCGGCAATTACTCTATCTATGCCGGAGTTACGCTGAACGGAGCCGTCATCAGCGCGGCTCCCTATCGTGTGATCTATGCAGCTTACAACGGGGGATCGAGCGTTCTCGGGATTGATGGTTTTGCCGACACGAATGGGAACACAGGCGCCCAGGCAATGGGAACACCCATGATTGGAGCAGATAGCAATGGAGCCTATCAGCTCGTGGGCGATATTGCAGAGATCATCGCTTATAATCGCTTACTGACGGCAGGCGAGCGAACAACTGTGACCAACTACCTGAAAAGTCGATACGGAATTTAATCAGGTCGAACCAGGGCGCAGTCTCAACGTCTTTTGCGCGGATCGAGTTCTTACCAGGCCACGCCTATTCGTTAGCTGCAAGCGTGTTCGCTTCTGATTCCAGGTGGCGAATGGTAGTGGAGAGAGCTTCACTTTTTTCTACTAGATTCTGGGTCGTCGTCTGGAGCCTGTAAATCGAATCAAGAATGGACTTTGATCCCTGTGATTGTTCGCGCGCCGACAGATCAATGCCCGTAGAAAGATCGCGAAGCTCTTTGAGACTGCCCAGGAACGTATTGTTGATGCCCTTCTGTTCTTCGAGATGCTTTGCTAGCTGATTGTAACTTTCGAGAAATTGGCTGAACTTGCCTTCCTGATCGGATACTTTGGAAGTTGTTAGTTTGACCGAAGACTGGCCGTCATTGAGGTGAATGGTTGACTCGGCGATAATCTTTGAAATACGGTCCGCATTCTTAGCACTGTTCTCTGCAAGCCTTGAAACTTCCGTGGCAACAACTGCAAATCCACGACCGGCCTCTCCCGCACGCGCGGCTTCAATCGAAGCATTGAGCGACAGTAGATTGGTTCGATCGGCTACGTCTGCCATTATCTGGGTAACATCTGCCACCGACTTGAAACTCTTTCCCAGAGATTCAAGCGAAGACGACAGACCCTTGACATATGACGTTACATCGAGGCTCGCTTCCCTGGCAGAGAGCATACTGGTGCCCGTGGTTTCTGACAGGCTGGAAATGTTATCGATCAAGGTGCGAAGATTGCCACTGCGATTGGTGAGTTCGTCTATCTTGTCGTACTGAATGGATACGTTTTGCGCAGAGGCATCCAGCTGCGAAAGAAATTGAGTCATGGTGGAACCAATTTCCTCAAAGGCGGAAGCAAGATCATTGATTACAACGGAAAAATCGTCTGCGAAGGAACGCAGTTCCTTCGAACGGGCGCGCAGGGAGTTGGCCGTGGCAGCCATCTGTTGCTTTCCAATCACGAGTTCTTTTCTTGAGGATTCAATTGCCTGCATCTTTTCGTCTTCTGCTGCGCGCAGCATTAAGAAGATGCGAATCACTCGTCTGGTGATGAGTGCAATGACTATAAGGAAAACGAGTTTCAGTATTTGTTCAGAGATAGACGCAAAGCCCGGGGAATTTATCTTGATTGGCTCTTCTGTGAACTCCACGCCGTGCAAATAGCAGCTATAGATCACGCCCATTTGCATGAACACTGCAATGAAACCTGCAAAGACCACAAAGTTAGGCGCCAGAAGCAATCCCGAGTAGACGATCAAGATGACGCTGATTCCATAGAGCACCAGATGGCCGATTACGCTGGACGAATTGAGCCGATCTGTCATGGACGAAACGACCATCACCAGGCCGAATAAAACAATTTCAATGATGATGGACGCTTTCCCCAGAGGCTGGGGAATCAAACCCTTCCATTTGCCTACGATTGAATTGGTAATGGCGAGCAGGAGGAGAAGCGTAGTTCCCGTGAGATACGCACTGTTTTGAAACATGGAACTCTGCGCCCAGGTCCCGGCTGTTGATGCGTAGAACAGAAAGACCAGGAAGAATCGAATCCGGTTAATCGTCCGCGGGCCGATTGCAGCAATTTCCTGGATGGTTAGCGCTTGCGTTGTCATTTCTTCCGGCTGTGAATTTCAAGGAATTGATCTGCCGTAACGGGACGGTCAAGCGCTTTTGGCGCCTCCACGGATCCCTTGCAAGAAGGTGGCATTCAAGTTTTTCAGCTTTGCAGCCGCATTTTATTGACACCTATTTTGCCACTGATACGTCTCTTAATCCGGGGTGAACGTATGAAAATCAGATCCTTGTTTGCAGCGAGCATTCTATCGGGCGTTGTCCTGGTTTCCACGAATAGCCTGCATGCAGAGCCAATGGTGCTCACAGAAGACGTGATACAAAGATACACGGCCATCTTCCCGCAGTACTGGAGAATCCTCATGGAACTGGATTCCACCTCCAAGATGAAAGACGGAGAGGCCAAAGACACAAAGGTCAACGGACTGATTGAGCGCCGGAATCAATTGCTCACATCAAACGGATGGGAGGACTTCTCGGAGTTTCAGGAAGCGGATGGACGCATTGTGCGGGCCATCGTGCCACTCAATATGATACAGAAATTTAAGGATCACCCGGAACCGGACAGGCAGAAGGTTGAAGAAACCGTGACCGAACAATTGAAAGACTACTCGGCCGAAGAAATTGCTTTGTTGAAGAAGAACCTTGTGCGGATTACTAAGATGCGGGAGAAAGCGCTGGCGGGTGCTAAGTAATTCGCTCTGGCGACCCCCGCAGGTGGTTTGCCGGTGAGAGAGCGCGCGCCTGCCCCTCGGCGCGGTGTTCCGAGCCGAGGGCCGTTCGTATCCGACTCACTGCACGGCGTCGCGCTCTTCTCACCGGATAAATCTGCGGTGGGTCTTGTCGCGAACTGGGTTCTGAGTCTGGCGCGGGCCGGGCTCATCCACGGATGGCGAGGTGCCGCGAAGGACATGGATGTCCGAGAGCGGCCGCACGGGCTGGCGAGGTTACTTTGTACTACTGAAGGTTTGTACTAAATAGGATACTTCGCGTCGGGGATTGGGCCACCCGTTTGATCACGGGGGGCCGGGGTTCTTTTGGTATTAAATGCTGTGTAACGTCTAAGAAAGAGGACGAAACAAATCCGCTGCGCGGATTTGAATTCAGGTAGTAGGCCCGAAATGCTTTCAAAACAATGCTTGGCAGCTCGAACTGCGACATCTTCTCTTCCGCCACTGCCCGCATAATTGACCCTAACCGCTATCGGGCTTCGTTTTACCGCAACGACTTTCGGCTCGATGGCTCGCCGCCCGGGGGCGCGCTGCGCGCCCAAACCCTGCCGGGCTTCGGTTAGCTCTGCATTATGCGCAATGGCGGGGGAGCTCCATCCTGAAACCAGGTCATTCTCAGTGAGATTACGTTATTTCTTTTTTAGCAGTGCCTTGTACTTTGGATCTTCTCCCTTGAAGATCCGACCACCCGATTTCTTGTGAGCCACTGCAAAATTTTCGCGAGCAGCATCCATATCACCGCGTAAGAAAGCCACCTTTCCGATAAGGAACTCACCTTCGCCCATGACGTGCGTCTTTTCCCCGAAGGGGAAACTCTTGTTTGCCCACAACCACGCGGAGTCCAGATCATTCAGCTTTATACAGAGTGCAACTGCATACTCTATTACATTGTATGCATTTCCATCTTGAGTTTTGGGGTCCGGAATTTTTTCCCACAGATTCCTGACTATCTGCAGAGCAGCAGCATATTCTCCTTGTTTGTAAAGTGCTCCAGCAGGCTGTAGGGCTTCCATCACATCCATAATTCCACCTTCTTTATTTTATGGGAGACACGTACAGTTTAAGCGGCGGTAAATACCGCGCTCCCGCATTCTTAATCCGAGCGCCATCGCCCCTGTTAATGCCGCGATAGTCTATGTGGTAGTTGTCCGGGTCTTTCATAAACGCTCGTACTTCTTCGGATCGTGCCCCGTGCTTACGTCCAATTTCGTTCCAGTATTTGACTGCGTCAACTTTGTGTGACATATCGCCACGTTCCAGTGGACGCCAGACGCCCTTGCTGTCTTTGAACATGGTTCCCTTCAATGGGTCCTCCATTATCAGCCCCAAGCTCCGCATGCGCTCGATGACTACTTTCCCTTGCCACGAAGCTTTACCTGGTGTTGAACCCATTAGAACATCTCGCTCCAGGCTAATTGCGCGAAGCGCAGCCCGTTCGGCCGCTATTCCCCTCACTAGACCAAAGCCACCCCCAGCCATGAGGCCTCCAAGTATATCCGCTACCATTACTGCGCCTTGACCACCTGCGTCGCCAGCCTCGAAGCCACTCAGTAGCCCGGCAAGCTTGTAAGGGTCACCGCCGGCCTGATCAATGAGCGTTTGAAGATTGGCCTGTTGTTTCTCCTGCGCCGTCCTTACCCCGGTAAGGCTGTCCATCGTACTTGCCAGCCAATCCGCAATGGGACCAATCCCAGAAAACAGCCCAGACATTTTAACATAGTTTCCTACCAGCCCTCGCGCAGACCAGTCAATGCCTCCCATCTTTCCAACCCCAAAGCCCAGCTCATAATACTCACCGTAATTGGCCCCACCGGGGCCCATGGCCTCCATATACCAGTGTGCTCCACTGTTTCCCTGCGCAAGTACGTCCATTCCCTGATTGCGGATCGCTTGAACATGATCCCGGAATTCCCGCATCGCCTGTTGCTGCGCCTCCCATTGCGCAAGTGCCTCCGGATCGGATACGTCCAGTATCTTTCCGTTAGTGTCTGTAAACACATTCGCCCCACTCGCATGACTCATGTTGAATCCCGGTCCCCAGGGATCGTTGTAGACTCCTCCGTTATCAGGAGTGCGCGGATCCATTGAAGTATACCCAACGGTCCTTTCGTTGTTAATCTGCTGCAGCCCATATCCTTGCGCCCCAAACAGCTCTTTATACGCCCCGCTCCAGTTCTGGCCAAACAATCGCTGTGCTTCCGCAGCATTCGCTCCGGTGAATAATATACTCGGGCCAATTCCATGCGCGTCGGCAATCGCAAATGCGTCCGCTATTGTTAGCTTGCCGCCTTTAGCTGCCGTAAGTGCCTCTACGTCAGCGGTCAATGCCGTTGTGATCTTCTCGCCTGCTTCCCACGATTTCGGATCGTTCGGATTGCCCAGTCTTCCGTCGGCGTTGAACGCAGCCCGTAACAACTTCGCAAGGTCACTTCCTGTCACAGGAAGATCCTTCTTCATCATCTCCTGCTGCTCTTCCTCACGGCTTCTCAGAACTCCCATCGCAACCAGTGCTTTGTACGCTTCGGCAGCCTTTGCAGTATTGCCCTGCTTTACTGCGTCCGCATAGACTCCTTTGAGATACTCTGTCTGTTGGTACCGGTCCTGGGAATCTTTCCCGGCCAGATACGCGCCCATGGCCAATCCCCCGATTCTGCTCAAGTCCGCGTGCGCCATCGCATCATAGCTTGAATGCTCAGCACCCCATGCCTGTTTTGCTCCATACTGTGCTGTAACGTTAATCGCCGTTCCTATGAAATCGCTGCGTAGCGACTGCTTGAATCCTTCCAGCATCGCCAGATTTGCGTTCGTAGCTGTCCCTGACAGGTCCTTCGCGAATGCTCCGCCTGCGGCTGCCGTTGCAGCACTGACACCTGTCGCCAGCAACAGCTTCTCGCCATGCAAGTCTCCGTTATGCGACGTTGCGCTCCATCCCTGCCTGTTTCCGTTTGCATCGAATCTGGTTCCTGCGGTGGCCGCTGTTCCAACAATACCTGCCGCCACAGCAACGCTCTGTGCCATCTGTGCACTCTGCGCGAACCCTTTGGCAGCCTCGGCTGTCTTGGCCACTCCTTCAAGCGCCTTGAACCCTTGTGCGGCCCCACCAAGGAAGGACGTAACCGTGGCAATTCCCGTATTCATCGCAGCCTGATCGGTCATTTTTGTAATCCGCTCACCCGTCGTGGGGTTCACTGAAATGGAATTGCCCAGAGCAGATAGAGCCATGCCCCCGGCTGCCATGATCGCCCCGCCCACAAAGCCAATTCCGGTCACCATCGCCGCAACGCCTGCCGTCATGAACGCAGAACCTGCCATTGTGATTGGCATTTTCAGGAGGTTAATCGCCTGCGCTTCCCACATGTAGCCTTCGTCCTTGCCCAATGTGGCCGCAGCGATCTTAACGTTAAGCGTACTGTTGGCCATCATGGCCATTGGGTTGTACTGATTGATCATCGTCGTGAGAGGATCCACCCCTCCCATACCCGCCAGTTTGCTTGCATCGCCCTGGCTAACACTCGCTCCCATCAGCTGCATTTGCAGATAAAAGCCCATTGGAGCGCCACCGGGTCGTGTTCCAAACTCTCCAAGTTCACCAAAACCGCCCACCGCACTCAGCAGCTGACTTTCTTGCGCCTTGAGTTCCACGCCGTGACTCTTCGCCGCGTCATTTAGCCCCTGGATCGTGCTCTGTTCCTCAGAACCCGGTCCTTTCCCTGCCCACTTGGCAAATTTCCCAATTACCCTTTCATCCTGGGAGCCTTTCCGTTCAGCCTCAGTACCCTTGCCCATGATCTTCTCAAATACCGTCTGTACCGCTAGCTTCTGTGTGTAGAAGAACGCATCCACTTCCACCTGATCTTTTGTTTCCAGGTAGTTTGTGAGTGCATTGCCTGTTAAACTTGTGAAGCCTGATTCTTGAAGACCGCTCTGGATGGCTGAATCTGAATCAAACCATGAATACGCGTTCACAGCACCCCAGGCACTGGAGATTGCACCCTTCTTGATGAATGTGCTGCCAAGCTTCGTAAAGCCCTGCCCTAAAGCCGCTGCATTCGTTTGGTTTTCAATAGCTACATTCTGATTCTCAATTCCAACCTTGAACTCGTCTACAATACGCCTGTACTGCTCAAATATTTGAACATTTGCCAGTACCTTCATTCCCTTCTCATGCGTTTCCATCTGGCTCTTATACGCAGATGTGATTGCGGAAGAGACCATGGTCGTTGAGCCAGTAATCTCGGAGATTGCAAGGCGTGTATTGAAATTGTCAATATTGGCGTTTATCTCTTTGAACTTCTCGCTTAACGTTGGTTCTTTCCGCTTCAGATCAGCAATTGCTTCCTGAACCATCGCAGTGGTATTCAGCTCTGGAATATTTGCATGAATATTCTCTCGGGCGGTTCGGATCTGTGAATTCAGATCATCTATAGCCTTACTCAGCGTGTTCTGGATCGTTGCAACACTTGCGTTATGCCTGATGTCTGCTTCCCATTTCTTCTTGTCCGTAAAATGCTGGGCAATCTTCTTGTCCCACTCAGCTTTTCCAGCCGCAGCGTCTTTATCAAATTGCTTCTCCCAGTCTCTCCACTTCTGGAGGAATTGATCCTCTGACGATGCCCACGCCTTTCTTCCGCGGTCAAGGATGACTGCCATCTTCTTGTCCCATGCATCTCTTTTGGCCAGGAATTGTGCCTCCCGCAAATCCCATTCCTTCTGCTGGATTGCCGCCTTCTGCTGAAGCTCCATCGCATAGATATCGCGCTGGTTTTGCCCGTATTCCTCATACACCATTGTGTATCCGGAGAATTCGCGTCCTCCGTTCACTCGACCTGCGGCCTGGTTGAATAGATCGTCGAATGTCTGGTCTCTTTCGGCCAGGATAAAAGCCATGTCGTCTGTCTGCGTTGCAACGTTGTTTCCCTCTGCAATATAGGCATCTCTGGCTTGATCTCTCAAATCCTGTCCGTGGTCTACCAGCATGTCCAGTATGTGCCCCATGTTGTACACGGCGTAGGTATTCGTGGCACCCACAATCTTCGCATAGCCCCAAACCATGCTACCGTTATGCGTCGCTGTCTGGACTCGGGTATAATCGCCGGAGCCTGTCTTGTAAACACCGCCATCCAGAGGTCCTGGAGGTGAGTACACAAGGGTCGTTGGATCGTATCTTCTCCCGTATGAATCCACAAATGTGGCCTGATCTTTGGCCGTCGTTACTTCCAGGGCATCCTGTTCTTCCTGAGTGCTCAGTGTTTGCGCATTTCCGCTTGAATCCTTGAATCCGGACGAATTATCAAACAGGTATTTCAAATCCTCGTCTGTAAGGCTGTACAAAGCATTCGCGGATTCGGAATCTCCATGTTGCGCACCGTATTGAATCAACCTTTGCTTCATCGTTTGAACGTCAGGCACCTTTGTGAAATAGTTCAATTGTGCCTGTGCTGCTTCGTATTCCCTCTGTTTCGCCAATACAGCCTGTGTGCTTCCCGTTCCTGCCGATTGCACGGATGCCACCTGCATTCCAAACATCATAATATTAGACATCAGGTATTGTGCATTAGACAGAGCAATCTGCGTCTGCCCGTAGGCAATCTGAGCCATTCCCGCGGCCCTTATACCCGCAGCCGCAATGGCAGCATACGCCGCAAATGGACCCGCTGCCTGCACCATATAGTTCGCATACGCAACTTGTGCGTATCCCGCACTCATAAGCGGAATCATAATTCCCATTGTGATCACATTCTTGATGTACATCACGTCGCGGTTCATCATGGACATGAGAAGGCCAAAGTATACACCCTGAAATCCTGAGAACTCCGCAACTGAATGCCCACTTCCCAACCACTTCGCAATAGCCTGTTGATCTCCAGCAGATACACTGTTCGCACTCCCCATTCCAACAGCGGCTTCCATCATCTGTGTTGGTGTGATTTGCATCTGACTTCCACCGGAAATCGCCGTGCTGAATGCGCTAGAACCCAGTTGCCCTATCCAGTTTGTACTTCCCCAGAACCAACCGCGGAACTCGTTATAAAAATCTCCCGCTCCTGCTTCCACCTGAGACGCAAGCCGCTGATACGCTGCATTTCGCGCGGTTTTGATTTCATCTGTATCTGCACCGCCAAAGTTGTTCGTCAGTGCCGTCTCAAATTTCTTCTTCTTCTCCTCTACTATCCCCGTTAAACGATTGATCTCTCCGTTCACAAGTTCGCTGGCTTTGCGTAAGCGGACTTCGCGCATGGTTTGCTTGATGTCCTCAGCTCGTAGAGTGATCAGAGTTCCATATATTTCATAGGTTTCGCGGTCTGTTAGGGCTTTGAGGTCCAGTTCTTCCTGAGCGGTCAGAGTCTGTTTCTGGACAATCTTCTTATCCCTCAGATTCAATAATTGATCGCGTTCCGCAGCAGAAAGTGGCGCGTACGTTACGTTATTTGCCATTCCCACAGCCACGTCATTGAATCCCGCAAGGTTATCCTGAATCTGTACCTGATATCCTGCATTTGCCAGATTCTCATTTGCCAGAGCCAGCACCTGGGCAGCCCTGTCATACTCTTCCTGTGCACCTGTTGCGTATGCGTTCAGGTCTGCTACTTCATCGCCACTTGCGCTGTACAGATACGGCGTCTCAGCGTATTCTTTGACGGCCAGTCTTGTATCATACTCATTCCGCGACCCTTCCACTTTTCGGAAGCGGTCTGCCATTTCATTCAATGCATCCACGTATGTTTGATTGGCGGCTCCAAATTGCGCTTCCAGATTGGTTGCAATGTCTGAAAGGGCGGCTACTGCATTCTTCTTCACTTCAAACTGATCCGCAATCGCGGCATACACGCCCTGGATTTGGCTCAGCAGATTCATCGTACGGATCTGGTTGCGGCGGGCAGCGTCGGCAAATTCATCCGCAGACTTATTGAATTCTGATTGGCTCTGGGCAATGGCCTGCTTTTTGCCCTGAACCTGTGTTTCCCCGTGGTTTGCAACGCGTCCATTAGCCTCTTGCAACGCACTTGTGAAATCGGTTAGATCGGCAGATGTTTCTGCGTCAAATGTACCAATCTTCGTCTTCAGAGTGGCAAGTGCACTCGTTGTGTGCATTGTATCAGAAATCTTTGCAGCCTCAAATACTGTGTTGAATGCAGCATTCAGTCTGGTTACAGCTTCCAGGTAGTTATTTGCCAGGTTCTCTTGATAGGTTCGCGCAAGTTCGTCTGCGGCTGCCAGTCCCTGACGGGATGCTGGATCAGAGATCGATCCCACATGCTTGATTTGAATCGTAGTCGTTGGATCGTTTGGATCCACCTGCACAGAATCAAACTGGGTTGGATCATCGCTGATCAGCTTTGATTCCCAGTCTGGGTCGCTGAATATCGTAGTTGGGTCCAGATTGAGCGATTCTGCCTCCAGGAGCAATCCGCCCTGCATCTGCGTGAAGGTCATTGCACCGCCACCGGGATTGTTTGGATCGGCCGTATCAGGATTGATTCCCATTCCGCGTAGATACTGTTTATACGCGGCCATCTGGTAGTTGCGTTCCGCACCTATGTGCGTTCTGTAGTTCGAGAATCTGCTCGTAAGCGGATCGTCGCCACGGCGCTCTGCAAACTCCTTTAGGGCTGCTGCAGCTTCAAGCTTCCGCCCGTAGTTCTGCATGATGCCGCTTATATCGCGGATGTGGGTCTCGCCGTTTGTTAAGATTGAATCTGCAAGCGCCGTTCCCTTCTGAAATATAGCGCCCAGTTTCTTCTGCGGATCGCGCCTCAGGGACTTCGCGAAGTTACCCACAAAGAGTCCTGGATCATTCAGGATGGATTCAATATCGCCGCGCAGTGCATCGTCCTCCATGAATTGAGTCAATACACGATTCACAAGTACTGATTCCTGAAGGGTTACATTCTTCAGATTTGGATTCATGCTGGCAATTGCCTGCGTTACCGCAACCGCAGAACCACCAATCAAACCAAACAGTGTGGCGCTCTCAGCCGAGAGAGAACCCTGCATTTGTTCAATCATCGCCCGCAGCAGGGCATTTCTGTTATTTCGAGCCTGATCGATTAACGTCTTATTGCCGCTCTTTTCAATTTCAGCAAAGAGCGAACTTTCCAGTCCCTCAAATATCCCGCTTGTGACCAGTTCCTGGCCGCTGCGCAGGTCAAACATCCTGGAATAGTCGCCACTCTTTGCAATCAGCCCCGTTGATTGCGCTGTATCGAGCCCTGCAAAGAATCGAGTGCTCAGGGAATCGATTTCCGCTTTTAGCGCCGGGGAAAGACTATCGTAATACGTTGTTGTCTGGCCCTGCTTGCGCGCAATCAGAGCTTCCAGCATCTTGCCTCGATCGTTCTTGGCTGCAACTGCAAGCGCGCTGGACGATTTATCCAGCTCCGCAAAGAACTGGCCCTCAATCACATTCAAGTTTCCGCTTTCTGTTTTAACAAACTCATTCAGACCCGCTTTCGCCGCTGCATCCGGATAGATCTGATTTCGCACAGCTTCGGAACGCAAGAGCTGAATCACAGCCGCAGGCGAGCTCGCCTGGTTCTCAGCAATGTAATTTGCAAGCATTGCTTTTCGCAGGTTTTCGCGCAGTGCATCGCGCTCTGCACCCGTTGCACTTGCATGCCCCTCTGCATCAATGATTGCATCGAGCGCTGCCACACCCGTTGCCAGTAGCGATCTTAGATCCACGGCCAGTGCATCCGCCGGCGGATCTGCCGTGTTCATCTTGGCAATGTGTTTCGTGAGCAGATCTGCAATCGCCTTCTCAGTTGTGCGATCCAGTCCAGCCGTAGTCGTAAGCTGTCCTGTAAGGACAGTCATCTGATCGCTCAGTTCCGTGGTGTAGACGCCAAGGCCCGCCAGAATTTCCGCTTTCAGTGCAGCACCTGTGCTTGTGCTGCTGCTTAGAATTTCAATTACGCGACCGCGCGACAAAAACGCATTCGCAGGAGCATTCGTGATCCACTCGCGAATCTTTGCATCAAAGTCAGCGTCTGCAAGGGCTGTAATCGCCGTGACAGCATCGTTTGTTTTTACAACTCCCTGTCCCGTTAAAAAAACGTTCACGTCAGGCGCAACAGCGGACGGATCGGTCTCCTTTGCAAGGAGGTAGTCGTCGAGCATGCTTGCATACAGATCAGAGACAGCGGTCACAGTGCGCATCTCGCGCGTGCGACGCAGCTCGTTCGCCAGATTCTTCAGCTCATCTGCGCGTTTCTGCATGTCAGGATCGGCGTAGCCATCAGCCTTTCCCGCAGCATCAAATCCCAGAAACATCTTGAACATGATCAGCGCATCGACAGACTCAAGCACGGACAGTGCCGCATCTACCGGATCATTTCCCTGATCGCGCGCCTGGCGCGTAGCACTTGCCAGAGTCGATTCAAAGCGCGCAAAGATTCCGGCCTTGGCCGTGAGCGCACCGAATTTCTCCGTGTCCAGTTTGGACGTGGCCTTCATGTCTGCGGCCGTCTTGTTTCTGTTTTCAATATAGGTGCGCGCTGTAATCAAATCGCGCAGTGCCTTCTCCAGATTCTGTGCGCCTGCAAGCACGGCCGGATCCACGCCCGACTGATTCTGCTGCTGCGAAAGGTACACAAGAATCCGCTCGCTCCAGCGCTGCAGATTCACACCGCTCTGCTTGCCCGCAAGAGTTGTAAGCAGATCTGCATCTGGATCTGTGATTCCAAGATCCACAAATTCTTGCGCAACAAGCGGTTTACCCGCTGCATCTTTGAGAACGCGTCCGTTTGCATCTGTCTTATAAAACCCGATTATGCTTTTGACCTGATCGCGCGCTGCCATTCGATTTGTGTCCACGGCTGCAGCAGACTGCCCAATCGAAAGTGCCAGTTGTTGCATTGTCAGTCCAATCGTATCGCGCGACAGGCTATACGACGCAGTTTGCGCGCTCACAGTGGAAGGCGTAAGAGTTAAGAGGAGTGCATCCCATTTTGCAACCACCGTCGTCTGGTCTGTGTCCGCCGGGATCGGAACGTGGTTGGCCGTATCGATTACCGTCTTATGCGACTGAATCCACTGCCGGATCATGCTGAGCTTTGCAAGCTGGGGATTTGCGGCCGTTGCAAGTCCATAGCCATCGTCGCTCAGGTCCAGACTCTGGGCTGCATTCACCTGACCGTTGATCAAGGTCATGAGTTCCAGGAACGTCTTCCCGCGATTGAGCGTTAGAAAATCCGTCAGATCGTCTGACGTATCTGTGCCGAGTGTTGTGGCCCTGGTCTGCAGATTCTTTGCATCCTGATCCAGGCTCGATGCCAGCGCTTTCTTATCCACAACGCCATCTTCCAGGATCTGATGCACCCCGGCCGTTCTGGCCTTTGCTTCGCCGCGGATTGCAGCTACAATCTGTTCAATGGTTCTATCAATTGCAATCCTCACGTCCGATAGCCCGGCTTTCATCACTTCGATTTCTTCCGGAGTCTCGGTTGTGACGCCTGCAATCGCCGCCTCTCTGGTTGCATGCAGGGTTTTGAGTTGATTCAGCGAGTCAAACAGCTGAACTACAATGGAATGACTGCGCTTTCCGGCGTATCTGTGGCCCCTTCGTTTACAAGTTCCGCGCGCTTGCTGATAAATAGATCTGCCCGCGCAAGGCTCGTCAATGCAGGCACATTGCCCGCAGAAAGCACGGCCTCAAGCTTGACACTTCTTTCCCTGGCCGCACCCATTGCCGTCACGGCAGAAATTGCTTTCCGGGTAAAGTCCTGATCCCGCCTTGCAATTTCGTTTTGTGCCACTTCATTTGCGTAGGCCAGTTGCTGCTGTTTTACGATATCAGCAAACATGTTGTCAAAGCCAGGGATGTTCTGGACCTTTGACATGCCGTTTAACGTCTGCGACAGCTGGGTTGTTGTATTTAGTATATCAATTCGAATGAGTTCTTCCGCATTGCCGGAACGGAGAATATCAAAATCAATCCGCGCATCCCGGTATTCCTTCTTTGCAAGCTCAAGTTCTTGCCTGGCCGTTTGAAGGAGCGCTGCATTTGCCTCAATCTGCGCGCGAATGAGCGTCAAATCACCGCTCAGCGAAACTACACTGCGCTGTGCAAACTGACCCCGGATCTGATCCACTTCCGTTTGAAAGCCTGTAAAATCGTAGTCGGCGGCGAGGGCCGTCACCTCACCTGCCAGAACCTGCGCTGCATTCCTCAGAACCGTCCAACGATTCGCAACCGTGGCCGGATCACCCGACGTCATCGAATTCTCTTGTTCCTGCAGCTTTGTTCTGAGCGCACTCAAACGATGCGAGGCCCGTTCGCTTTCTGGTATCTTGCTGAGATACTGATCCATTCGCGCGCGGATGGCAGCCAGATCGGCCTGCGACGGATTGCTCAGCCCGCCCATGTCGTTTAAGATTCCCTGCTCTTCTGAAAGAAGCAGCTGGCGCCCCAGGATCAGAAAAATGTCAATCCCGCGTTCGCCCAGTACGCGGGCGAATTCTGAATCGCGAACTGCATTATTGGAAATAGCCGCCGGATCGATTGCAATATCGCCCTTAAGGATCAGATAGCTTACTTCGCGCAAATCGGTTCTAACTTTTGAGATCTGCGCGCGTTCGTTCGTAATTGAAGCGATTTCAAGCCCTGCCTGGTTTTTGGTTGCCAGGTCAGCATAACGTTTCACAGCCTCCGCTCGTTTAAAACGATCGGATAGCGTATTGCGCTCACGCCGCAGCAATTCCCATTCGTATTCAGCGCGCGTCATCAAGTACGGATCATTGTCTTCGCCGGAGAGATAGTATCCGGACAGACCATCGTTAAAATACTTTGTTACCTCGCGCTTGAGCCTTGCATCTTCATCCTGCGAAGTCGTAAACCACGCGGCAATATCTGTCTTGATCGCGGCCAGTTTTGCCGTATCGTCAATCGAACCTCTGTCCTGATTGATGATTCGAATGAGCTCAACCTTTTGATCGCTGAATTTGGAATCAAATCCAAGCACCATATCGCGCAGTGCGTCAATCGATGCAGCCGCGTTGAAATCAAACTGCTGCCCGGCCAGCTCCTCCGTGCGCTGCACAAACAACTCATTGCGATCGGTCATGCTTCGCAGATCGCTTCTGTAGAGGAGGAAATCCTCCTGTTTAAGGCTGGCCAGCGACTCAAGCGAACTCCGGAAACCGCTCGTGCTCAGCGCTGCAATCTCACCCGCAATCGCTCCCGCGAAAATGCGCTTGTCTTTCAGGAGTCCGGTGCTGCCGGAATTTGAATTCATGTTCGCGTCGAGGTTTGCCTCTGCGGAAGCCAGAATTTGTTGAAACTGGCTAATCGACGTTCCCATCATATCGCGCTGCTTCACGTAAAAGCAATACAGTTGCAGGTCCTGATTGGTTGAGCCCGTGGGACACTGGCTCGGCGCAAATGCCATGTTTTCTACAAGGGATTGATAATATCTGTAGCTATCCTTGGCCTCAAGAAGCGCTGCTCCCCCACCCCGGACCATGTTGCCCAGCGATGCGAGCCCTGCGTCGCGTCGGCCCTGCTCTTCGGTTATGAACTGCGCCAGCTGCTGCTCTGCAAGTGTGCGACTGTTTTGAAACTCGGTGTATTTATCGTCCCATTCCTTGCGGCCCTCTTTGATCTTATCCGTTACGTTTTTTAGCCAGAGTTCCCGCGCAGCCTTGAGCTTCTCGTGGTTTGCCTTCCAGATTGTTTCCGCTTCCGCGCGAGATCGTTTTGTCTGCTCCGTCCAGAGGAGTCGCTCGCGGTACAGTTCTTCTTCCGCCTGCTGCCAGCGCACAAGACCTGTTTGAATCACGGCCTCCATTTTTGAAGCCCAGACGCCCGTTAGATCGCTTTGCGAAGCGCTCGGTCCGCTTTCCAGTTGTTTAAGGTCTTCTTTTGCCTGCGTGAGTGCACTTTCTGTATTCGCCTCAAGTTGCTCGAGCGTCTGATTTAAGACAACCTGTCCGATTGCGTTTGCGCTCGTTTGATCTGCCAGATATTTGCCGCTCACATCGTCTGTGCGCATAACGGCCACATAGCGATTCTTTGCCTTGATCAGGAAGAATTGATCGCGTATCAGGAACTCCTGACGAATGGTTTCTTCTCGTTTGGTGAGAGCTGCATCAAACGCCGCAAGCTCAGCACCCGTAAGTGCGAGATTCGCAGTTCGCGCCGCCGCTACCTTTTGCCCCAGCTCAGTTTCAAAAGCTGCAGCCAGTCCAGTGTGAACTGAGGCAACGGCATTCTCCCAGACGTCGAGCGTGAGCTCCGCATAACTCGAAACCGCGGCATCGGCCTGTGCAATCATTGCTTCGTATTCTTGATCTGTTATGCCAACCGTATCGAGCGCCGCCTTCTGCGCTTTGAACTCTCCCCGCTCGCTGAATATGAACTGATCCGCGTCTGCTTCCCACTCCAACCTTGCATTGTCGAAAGCCAGTTCCGCCGCAGCCTTATCGGCTTCTTTTTGGGCTTTTGAACTATCTGATTTATCAATGACGTCCAGCTGACGCGATAACTCTTCGAATTCGTCCATCTCCCAGCGCGCCTCTTCGGTTGCAGCGCCCAGGTTCAGATAGTTATTCCAGCTGTTTTCGTCGTTTAGCCTGGAGCCGCGTTCAACGTACTGCTCCATGTTCTTTTTGGATTTCTCATCAAAGCTCGCATATGGCCGCGCAATCAGTGCTCCGGGAAGGAGCGCCGCGTTCAACATCACAACGCTCATGACCGCAGAAAGCAAACGCAGCCGGAAAGACCTCTGAATGACAGGTGTCTTTCTGGATAGAATTCTGATTTTCATGTGAGGACCCCGATTAGCGCGCGCGAATGGCTACAGCCCTTGTCGCATGTGGTTGTTCTAGTTAGTTGGATGATGGGAGGAGGAAGAGTGAAGAAGGATGGAACAAAGCGCGCTGGCAGGAAGAAAAGAGAGATGTGTAAACCATCATCCGGAATGTAACCTTGCCGGATTGAGTGATAGTGAAGGGCGATTCGCACGCCTTCTGTAAATGAGTTCAAAGATCTTACGTCTTTTATATGTTTGAATCTCGTTTCGCGCGAATCCAGGCCATCCAGAGTGAAACTCCCGGCCGTGACCGCGATACTCTCAATGATCTTTCCGGTTGAAATAGATCTTTCTGCAGACTGTAGCGCACCAATTGCAATGCGCTCTTCGCGCAATTCAGACTCGACCAGGAACGTCTCAAACGAATCCGATTCCATGCGAGCTGTTTCACGGCGCAAGATATTGATACTTTCGTTTACTCCACTCGCCGCACGAATGCTCGATGCGAAAGGAGAACTTATGTCGTATTCGTCTTGCATTGCAGCATCGCCTGAATGAGCGATGTTTTCTGACGTTAAGCGCGCATGCAACAGTGCTGGCGCATACAAACATGCCAGAAGCACAAAGAGGCGAAATCCGTGTCTATGGCGCGAGACCATGCGGACCGTTAGACGCCCAAGGGCAAATATCGTGCAATCAAAAAAACTTCGCTCCGGCGGCCCCCGCGCGGGTTTGCCGGTCGGGCAGTTGCGTGCATCGCCCTTCGCTCCGCCGTTGCGGACGCTCGGGCCGCGCTGTTGCGCTCGACACACCGCAACCTGCCCGGCCGGATAAATCTGCGTGGGTCTTGTCGCGAACGGGTTTCGGAAGCGTATAAGAGGTGGCCGAAAATAATACTGGAATTCCGCCGCGCTTCAAAACTCACTGAGCCACAGGAACCCTATGCTCGTGTCGCGCATCCTTCTCCTATTGACCTTGTTCGTCATGAACAGTTGCCGCGGGCGCGAGTATCTTGAGGAGCAACCGGCGTTCCGAAATTATTCCGGCACGGGCATTCTTGCCTTCTCATCGGGCCGCGAAGGAGTCCATGGCCGCAGAATGATCCTGGTAGATCCGGAATCGGGAGCCGCCTACGATCTCGATCCCGCGCTCAAGAAAGATTCGATTGCAGGTGGCGTCTCGTTTGGAGCATTTCGATTTCTATCATCCGGCGAATGGGCCATTGTTGAGAAAGAGAGCCCACGTCGACCGCTTGAGCCGGGGTTGTACCTGAAGGCTTCTGGCACCTACCAGAAGGAGACAAGACTTATACTGACATCGCAGCCCGGAAGCCCGGCAGAGGAGCGAATATTGTTCGAGGCAGGACCCGATGAGCGGATTGGGGCAGTAGCCGGTAACGGCCATGGCCTTGGAGCGTTTTGCCTGATAAAGAATCAGAATATTTCCTTCTACACGATTGGCCGTAATGGACCTCCTGTTCGAGTTGGCGAACTCAGCGGATACTATGTTTTTGATCTAGCCATCTCTCGCACTGGAACTGTTGCAGCGCGGATTTCACCCATCGAGCGCCAGGATGAAAAGCTCTCACCGGCGGATATCTGGATCAGTGAAGCGTTCGGTCCAGCATCAAGCCCGGGGATTCTTCTCAAACTCCGTGCCCTTGATTCTCCTGGTTTTCTAACCGGTCGAGGTTTCGAAGGAGTGAAGGATCTGGCTTTCTCACCGGATGGTCAAACCCTGGCCGTACTTCTTTCCCAGGAAGACGATTGCCGCATGGTGGATGAAGGCGGCAACCTCGGATGTAGAAAGAATATTCGTTTGATTTATTCAAAATCGCCTAACGGTAGACAATTGACAAAGCTCCGTACAACCCAGGCAGATAGGCTTGACTGGATTGACCTGTCAGACCGTTAGCTCTGGCCAGTTCGATAGCCTACAGGCTGCAGAAAACACGGGCTAAAAATAGTTGAATATTTTCCAGATCCCCCCAGGCTTACTCGTAGAATGAAGACCTTCAAAATCAAAACAGCGTTGCTTCTTGCAATCCTCACTTCCTTTTGGTCGGCTTACCTGAATGCCGGAGAACTCAAATGGAGCGACGAACTGCCTGGCAGAGTGGACTGGGCCGAATCGTCACTACAATGCCAGGAAAAGGGGATGCGCCTTCCGCTACGGAAAGAGATCGAGGCGGCCCACAAGGCCGGGACAACCAGC
This sequence comes from Leptospirales bacterium, assembly GCA_016788865.1. Taxonomy (GTDB): domain Bacteria; phylum Spirochaetota; class Leptospiria; order Leptospirales; family Leptonemataceae; genus JAEUSB01. Next base: position 24,689 of record JAEUSB010000009.1, on the reverse strand, counting down.
GCCTGGGATTACGGCCTGTACTGGACTTCAGAAGAACACGAAACCAATACGGAAAGAGCGTACGTTTTCAACTTCGATTTCAAAAGCGCGTACGATACCAGGAAATCGGATAAGATCAACGCGCGTTGCGTCAAGTAGCCCCGGTTCTCCAGGATTTATCTGATGCAAAAGCAAAGACTGGCATTGCTCGCCCTCCCATTGCTCAGCTCCTTTTGTATCATGACCAATTCAGAAATCAGAACCTCCGTTCGCACGCTGGAACGTTCTCAGTTCTCCGCGAAAGGTTCTGACCTGACACTGGCCGTCTGTGGCTGGCAGCCAGTTGAGCCAATGGAATTCACCAGTGTTAGCTCGGATCTCTTTCCGGACAGCAGTAGAAGTCGCGGCAGAGGCTATCTGCAAATCGAGGCCAGGGGTAAAGGCTTCACCTGTAATTCAAAGATATTCTTCACATACACGGAAGGATACACGGGCGGTCACGGAAGTTACGAAAACTATACAAACTTCGCCGCATTCGATCGGGAAACTCGCGTACCGTCTGACGTCAGCAAATCACCGACTTCCATTCCAATCGGCATGGGAGAAGAACGATCGTCGTCCATTACAAAAAGCAGCCGCAAACTTCCTGACGGTTCCCTGGCCGATTTCTATTCGCTTGAAATCAGAAACAAGACAGGAGTCCGGGTTCGAGTGCAACGCGAGGATTTACCGGCCAATCAGTCCTTTTATCCGCGCGCTTAGGTTTATCAGAATCAGAAGTTCTTGTGCAAAGACTATTCAAACCAAATTGTAAATCCCGGAACGCTGTATATTGTTGTGACTTCTGGGCTTGAGCCCGGCAGCTACAGAATCAAAGTTACCGAACTGACCGATGAGGAAAAGTCCAACCTGATTGGATGGCCTTGAGGGAGCCCGGTGGGCGTTCATCAAAAAAATACAAAGAATGGATTGAGGTCGCCCCAATCAGCCGTCGACTATTCTCCTGTGTCCCTCTGGACAATAACCATAGGACAAATCGGCATGCATTCCGTCATGATGCCTTTCGACCCGCCAGTGTTTTTCACAATAGTTTCGCCGGCAAGCGGGGCAGTAGAAGGGTGCCGACAAGCGATGAAAGAGATAGAGAGCAAGCACGTCCCCCGAATTGAGAATGTCAGCAATTTGACCAACTCTATCCAGCGCAATGCGCCGTTTCTCATGGAAAAGCCCCCAGGATAGTGTATGCTTCTGCGATACACTATCCGGATGAATCGGAGGGAGCAGCTGAACTATCCCCGCGATTTTTTTGCAAATACTGCACCGACAGGTCATTGTCGGGATCCTGTTCCGCTGAGAATCAAGGCGTTTTCCGATCCACAATATGACAAGCGTTCCGGGCAATAGCATGATCATTGCCGTGACAATGCGCGCAGAGCGAATGTTATCGAACACGGCGACTTGCCAGTCATAAATATCCCCTGCGATCGACGACCGCGTGAATCCAAGGTAGACCCCCCAGCAAAGAAGTGCGGGGGGCCAACGCAACCAGGACGGAGTTGATCTTCTTGTCCATATCAGATTCCGCTAAAGGTTCACCGGAATGGTTAGAAGGGTGCGAGAATTATTCATTGCAATTTGAATGGAGTCCAGGGGTCGACCTGACCTCGTCTGCGGTTGGACCTGTGCGAGGACCATACATTGCAAGTGAAATGCGGAGCTGACGGGACTTGAACCCGCGGCCTCCGGTGTGACAGACCGGCGCTCTAACCAACTGAGCTACAACTCCAAAGGAAAAACCAATTTGCCCAAAAGCAGTCTCAGGTCAAGACAGAACACAGTGATTGTCGCATAAAACAATAGGAACCGGGAATTGGCGGGTGAAGCCCTGAACTGGAAGGGAAATCTAAGAAGGAAAAAAATGTACCCCGTAGGGGAATCGAACCCCTGTGCTCGGAATGAAAATCCGATATCCTAACCGCTAGATGAACGGGGCGGTTTCAGACTGCATTTTTGCAAAAGTGCGTGGATGCAATCAGAATTTGAGGCGTCCGGGACTTGAACCCGGGACCACTTCCTTAAAAGGGAAATGCTCTACCGACTGAGCTAACGCCTCGGCTTCCGGGCAGTCTCGGATTGGAGGGTCGAGCGTCAAGCGTGAATTGACGAGAAGATCGTCACATGCGTTATTGTCCCTCAATGCTCAACTCGATCACAAATGCAATGCATGCAATTGCCCTGGGAACCTATACGGTACTGGTATATGTGGGCCTGAACTCCGGGCAGCCAAACTTTACCGCGTTTATTTTTCTCACGTTCCTTTGCGTTTTCATCTTAAAGCTCCTGGGAATGCTCGTCCACATCCCTGCAATTGACAAAACGCGCAGTCGTCATAACTTTTTCTGGATTTTGATCAGTGTTTTCGTCGTGATCTTGAATGGCCTCACGCTCATTGCCATCAAAGTGAATCCATGGCTCCTGGTAGCCGGGCTGCTGTGGACTGCAATTCTCGCCGGGCTGTACATTCGCTCTCTCTACGGCGAATCGTGGGGCAAATTTGGCTACATAGCGCTTGCGCTGGTTGGCATTTACGGATTGTGTGCGGCCGTATCAAAAGCGGAACTGCGCATAGCCTGGATCTTTCTGATTGCCTCCAACGCGCTCTGGATGCTTCTCGAAAGAGTCGAGTGGTTGCGCACCCGCAAGCTTCACAATGATATCTACCATTTTGCCCTAATCGGCAGTTCCTACTATCTATACAGTACAGTGCCAATGGGCCTGTGGGGCGCGTGAGAACTCCTGGCCAGCGCTGAACAGATCCTCGCGCACGCATGACGGGCGACAACTTCACCCAACACCTGTTTCATCAAACGGTCGTACTGTTTGAATGGGTTTGCGGACAAACCGGACTATCGTATGCTCTATTGAATATCCTGGTCTATTGTTTGGTTGTTCCCGCTCTCTGGACGGCCATTCTCTGTATTCGCAAGGGCTGGATGGGTGCACTGTTCCTGGGCGGCGTGGCTCTCTGCAGCGGCGGATACGCTCTGGTCTCTCATTTGAATGCGCGTCAAATTGCGTTCTATGATCGACAGATCAGTCTGCTGTATCGTATCGCGCAAAACCAGGAAAGCCTGTACATGAGCGTTTCTGTGATCATGGGGATTGCAGTTCCCATAGTTGTCACGGCCACGCTGCTTCTAATCCCCCGGCGCTATCTGCTGCTTTTCTACCTTGCAGTTCACATCGTCCTGGCAGGATTTCTGGGATACGGTTGGAGCATTGGCGCATCCTAGCGCTGATTTTCGAAGGCGTTGGAACTCACGCGCTGGTTCTCGTAGGCTTCGCGATTCTGCGGGTTCAATTGGATTGCAGAGTCAAAAGCTCGGAGGGCGCGCTTGTATTCGCCGTTCTTGTGATACGCAAGCCCGAGGAGGTTGTACGCCTGCGATGCCTTGTTTGAATCCATATCTCCGGCGGTGAGAGCTGTGAGAACTTCAATGGCCTTTTCGCGGTCCACCATTGAGCCCGTCTTCATCAGCATTCCAGCTCGCATGAGTTGGAGATCGGAATCATCCGGATCCATACGAATTGCTTTATTGATCTCAGAACGCGCCGCATCCAGGTCTTCAGGTTTTCCGCTATTGCTGTAAGCCAGAGCCAGACCACGAAACGCTTCTTTTCGTTGCTCCGGGGTTGCAGTGCGTGCATCGGACACCATTCGATAAGACTTGATTGCAACATCATAGCTGCGCAGCTGCAGGTACGTGCGCGCCACATCGAGATCCAGCGATGGATCTTCTTCTACCACGGGCGTTTCACGATTTCGCGCCGCAATGAGCTTGTACTCATTCAACGCCAGATCAAACGCTCCGTTCTTTCTGTACACATCTGCAAGTGCGATGCGTATGGTTCGCTCTTCTTCACGCGCCAGTCCCGTCCTGTCGCTGTCAGGATTACCCGGGGGATTGAGTGCGCGTTTCCAGACCTGAATAGCCATTTCCATACGGCCGGCCTTTCTATAGACGATTCCGAGTGCGTAGCTGGCCTGGACATTTCCAGGATTGATAGACGTTACACGCTCAAGCGCGTCCTGTGCGTCGTTAAATCGTTCAAGCTCCGTATAAACGGACCCAAGCCGCAATAATGCATCCTCTGTATTCTTGTCGCCAGGTGTAATATTTACAATTCGCTTATAGGTATCAGCAGCGTTCAGCAAGTCCTTTTCGTCCAGATAGAGATCGCCGAGCAAGAACAGGCTCGCCAGGTCGTCTGGATTGAGATAGAGTCCTTTCTTTAGAGCTTTGATTGCAAGAGCCGGCTGTTTCAGTTCAGAGAAAGCAGCCGCCAGGCCACGGAACACTGCTGCGTCGCCTGAGCCCGCATCCAGCGCGCGTTTGAATGCTGTGACCGCTTCTGCATTCTTACGCATTCTCAGATAAATGATGCCCAGATTGTATAGATACTTTGCATTTCCGGGAGCAACTGTGATCGCTTTCTGCATGTGATCTGCGGCCATCTCAAAGTTGCCTTTTGCAAAATAGATCTGGCCCAGCTGTGCCTGCGACCTGGCTGCAATCTCGCTGCCCGGAGAAATGGCGATTACCTTAGAAAAATAAAGTATTGCTTCTTCGTAGTTCTGTCTTCTGAGGAGGGATACGGCCAGGTTGTACGTCAGTGTTGCATCGTCTGGATTTGCTTTAATACCTTCTCGGTACGTATCTATGGCTCCGGCCAGATCCTGGTTTGCAGCAAGCAAATTCCCGAGCAGAGCTGCCACACGTGGATCCTTTGGCGCAAGCTCGCGCGCGCGTTCTGCAAACTGCCTGGCCTCGCCCACTTTTCCTAGCTTTTGCGAAACAATCGAAAGGTTAACGAGTGCCGGAACAAATTTCTCATCGAGCTTGATGGCGCGCAGTAGATTGTGTTCCGCCAACGGGAATTTTTCGCTCTCCATGGCCATGATGCCCAGGTACGTCAGCGCAATTGCTTTTTCATGATCCGAGGCGCCCGTAAGGATGAAATTCTGGAACTCGCGTTTGGCCTGATCACGATTGTTGGATTTGTAAAACTCAATGGCCTTCTGAAGCGGCAGGCTAACCTGCTCTTCCGGAATGTAAATGCGGTCCTTTAACCCGTCAAGGTCCAGGCTCTGCAGTTTTTGGTCGAGTAGCGTTTCAGGCTCGGAGTGCGCCTTCTTCCAATAATAGTAACCGATCCAGCCGCCGATTGGGAGCAATATGAAGGCAATCGCACCTGCGATCACATACAGGCGAAATCGTCTTCTTTGTTTAAGCGGGTCGCCCTCAAACAAGGGTGTACGGGAATCATCCTCAAGGGTAAAACGAGTCATGCATCTGGTTCCTGGGCCAGGCGCTTCACAGCTGCCTCCTGCATATCACGCAGGTAACGATCCAGAATACCATTGATGAAAGGAACCGCCTGATCTCCCTCATAGCGGCGCGCCAGATTTAACAGATCATCCATTACTATAGAAGGTTCCCTTCCGGATTTCCGGATTTCGTAAATACCCATTTTTATAATACATCGGACGATTGCTGAAATCTGACTAAAATCTACCGTCGAAGAAGCAGCTAAAATATCATCCAGGGCCTGCCCGTGGTCAATAACCCCGACAATCAGCTCTTCGCAGAAGGCCCTTTCCTCGCTATCGAGAGGCTCGTTCAGCCATTTGAAGTGCAACACCTCAGCGACGGGACTATTGCCAATCTCGATCTGATACAGGCCCTGGAGGGCAATCTCGCGACCATGCGAGTTCCTGTGTCTCTTAAACGAGCTCATGGCTTCTTCAGCCTGGCCATCAAGCCTGCCATTTCAATGGCGGTCTGCGCAGCCTCGGCTCCCTTATTGCCCGTTGGCCCGGCGCGATCTTCCGCCTGGCGTTCCGTATTGGTTGTCAGTACACCAAATATGACAGGAACACCGGTATCAAGCGACGCCTGAGAGATTCCGCGCGCTGCCTCGCCCGCCACAAACTGATAGTGATCCGTATCACCGCGAATGACGCAGCCAAGGCAAATTACGGAAGAAAAACGACCGGTCAGCGCAATGGCTTTTGCGGTGCTTCCGAGCTCAAACGCGCCCGGAACATAAAAGACTTCGACATCTTTCTCGCTGACACCAAAGCGACCGAGTTCGGCTAACGCGCCCTCTTTCAGCGCCTCCACAATCTTTGCGTTCCAGCGCGTCAGCACAATTGCATGCCGCTGGCCTGTGCCCGCATCCTTTGCAATCCCGGATGTGTATCCTTCGTTCAATGGGTACTTCCGTTCAATGCGAATTCCCGCTCAATGATTACTTCCGCGCTCCAAATTCCTTGTACGCAGCCTCACCTTCTTTCTCATACACGAGCGCATCCATCAGATGCTTGAAATACGTTTCATCCGGCGTTCCGGCGGGAAGGAGTCTATCGTTCACGATGATCGTTGGCGTGGAATTCAGCTTGATTGATTGCGCATCCCGAATGTCTCGCTGCAAGGCTGCGTTGGTTGCCGGAGATTGCATACAGGCTAAGAGACGTGGCCAGTTACCGCCGCTCTTCTCTGTTGCTGCCTGCAGATTGCTCACACTGATTCCTTCCGGGTCATTCTGCAATTCAAAGATGTTGTGGTACAATGCTGGAAGAATCTTTTGTTCCGGTCCGCAAATGGCTGCCTGCGCTCCGTTGCAACGCATCTCTCCGTAGTGCTTATCCTTTCTTTGAACCAGAGGGTTGCACGTTCCATCCAGAGGGAAATGACGATAGTAGACCTTGATCCTGCCTGGCCAGCGTTTCAGCAGACCCTGGATCTCTTTGCTTGCATGGTAACAATGCGGACACATGAAATCCGCAAAATCTTGAATTACGATTGGAGCGTTTGCCGGGCCTTCGTAACCTTCCAGTCCGGCTGTGTTCAGATCGACTTTTGTAAGAGCCCGAAACTCTTGCAGGGTTTCTGTGACCTTAGCAGGCTCAAGCAAGTCACCTGAAGCAGAAGGCTTGCCGGAAACTTTTGAAGCTGTGAAGATGAATGCGAAGACGAGAACCGTCAGTCCTACGCCAATGCCAGCCCCCGGAAGCGCCAGCTTAGCACTTTCGACCAGTCCAATATCTTTAGATTTCTCTTGTTTTGTCATTTTGTTCAACCAGATGGCAATGCCAAGTATACCGGCAGTGCAGAAGTAAGTGTAAATACAAAGACGGCAGGGAACCACGAGCACAAAGAAATTTGTGTATGCCAGAATCAAATCAAACACGGTTCCAAAGACAGCGAGTGCAAGCAACATTGTGGCGAGGCCAGCTTGCCGGTCGCGATCTACTTCGCGCAGCAAAAGAAAAAGAAGTCCTGCACAAGTTGCGTAAAAAAACAGGCCGGGAATCGCAATGGGAATGCCAAACAGTTTTGACTTTTCGCTTTTGCCCAGATCAGCGCAACCATCTACGCCATCGATTGCACAACCGTACGACGATTGACAATATTCAGGAAAGATGTGTTTACAAACCAGAAGTCCGGCGATGACAATTCCGGCCAGAGCAAAAACTAGTCCAATGCCGATTGGTTTTTGATTCGAAGAAGTCGCAGTCATACATGCCAGAATTTCCTCAAGCGCAGCAGTTCAAAGAAAAATCCGGGGTATCATCTTTGAAATGGTTGTTTTTTATCGCAAAAATCCGCAAAAAATCGATTGGCGACCGGCCCCGGTTTTCCTATGTTTTTGCCCGAAATGAAAGGAGGGCAATATGCTCCATTTTGACTGGTCTTACTTTATATACGTGGGACCGTTCATGCTGCTCAGTCTCTGGGCCGGCTGGAAGGTAAAAAGCGCTTTCAGCAAATGGGATCAGGTGCGCAATTCGTCCGGATACACCGGTGCGGATGTAGCCAGAAAGATCCTTGATTCGCAGGGATTGTACCACGTGAAAGTCGAACGTGTGCCGGGCGAGCTTACGGATCACTACGATCCCGGCTCAAAGACCCTGAGGCTATCGGATTCAACCTACGATTCTTCGAGCGTCGCAGCGGCAGGCGTGGCTGCCCATGAAGCTGGACATGCCATTCAGGACAAGGTTCAATACTCGATGCTGACCTTTCGTTCCACTATTGTGCAGATGGCCGGTTTCAGTTCAAATGCGAGCTGGATCATGATCTTTGCTGGCTTCGCAATGATGACTTTCTTGCGGTCGTCGCTCGGTTATTACATCGCTGTGGCGGGAGTCGCTTTGTTCGCAATTGTGGTCCTCTTTCAACTGATTACTGTTCCAGTTGAACTCGACGCATCGAGACGCGCCAAAGAGGTCCTGCAGGGAATGGGCATCCAGCAATCAGGAACTGGAAGTGGCGTAGCCGAGGTTCTGAACGCTGCTGCCTGGACGTACGTTGCAGCCGCGGGAACGGCACTGGCAACACTGCTGTATTATGCCCTGCAGTTGGCTGGCTTTAACCGCGGCCAGGACGGAGAATAGGAAAAAGGAAATCCTGATGACAGGAGGGCTTCCATCCAAACCATTAACGAATGAAATGGGAAGCCCTCCTTGAAGCGCATATCAACTTTGAAATGCGTGCCTTTGAACCGGATCAATTGGAACAGTCGGTTCGTCTCGAAGTAGATCGGATCTTCACGCTGGTTGGCTCACTGAAGATCCGGGACGTAGTCACAGAAAAGCAAATTGAAACTGCAATTCAGGAAGTTCGGAGCAGACAGGTTCCACCAGATGCACAAACGTTCTTTGATTTGCTGGCCACTCGCTCGATTGAGCTCAGTAAATCCAGCAATGAAACCCTGTCGGACCTCACAACGAAGGATATCCAGAAGCAATGGACGGAAGTACTGATAAACTCCAATGAGCTAAGAAGCGATGTGGCCCGTGACTTTGCCCGAAGTGTATTCTTTAAGAAACTGATTTCGGAAGTACTGTTTTTCTCGCTGCGCCGCTTCATGTCGGAAGAAAATGCGCTGACAAAGAACATTCCAGGTGTTGCGTCCATGCTCAAATTTGGACAGAATCTGGTGAACCAGACCCTGCCAGGGCTGGATGAAAACGTTAGCCGCGCATTGCGCGACTTTATTAACAAGAACATAGACAACGTCAGTCGCTATGCAGAGACTGTGCTCACTGCTGAAATGGATGAGAAAATGCTTCGGGAGATTGCTGACGGCTTCTGGGACGACTTTTCAACCCGACCACTTTCACGCTTTTCAGACGATTTGAAGCAGATGCAAAATCAGAAAGTAAAAGACGCAGCCAACGCAACCTGGGAGCATTTCAAGAAAACGGACCTGTTTGACAGAATCATTCGAATGTTGTACCGAGCTTTCCTTGATCACTATGGCTCGCTTGAAATTCAGACAGCCCTGGCCAACTCAGGCTTCGAACGAAGTGTCGTGGTGGATTCCATTACCCAGGGGGTCCTGCCAGGTGTTCAGGCCTCGGTTGCAAATGGATCGCTCAGAAGCTATGTTAGCGAAAGACTACGGCGATTCTACGAGTCGGAAGCAGCCCAGAATATCTGAGTCTCAAGACGGTGATTTTCGATTCACCATCCATGCCGAGAATTCTACCAGAAACCTGTCAAACTCCGGGCGAAACTGGACCGGGAATTCCAGCTTATCCAGGGCCCGTTTAAAACAGCCCAGCCAGACCTGACGCGCCTCGTCCGTAATTTGGAATGGCATGTGCCTTGCTCGCATCCGCGGCGGCCCGTATTTTTGCGAAAAGTAAGGCTGGCCGCCCAGGAGTTGGATAAAGAAATCCGCAGAGCGATTGGCTGCTTCCTTCAAATCTGAGGGAAACATGCCCGCAATGGAACTCTGGCCCAGCTCTTCATAGTGGGTTTCCAGGAGTTTGCGAATATACGGCTCCCCAACCATTGCGAGAATCTCGCGCGAAGGTGGCGGAGACTGCGGCGGTCCCCCGGGTGGTATGTAAATCTCGTCCATAAAACCTGCTTGCAATGGGGTGTTTGTCAGACAATTACGATGAATGCGGATGAACTGCACCACGCAACCCCTTGTACTGTCGTTTCTGATTTTTTCAGTACCGTTTTGGGTCAGCTGTCAAAAAAGCGACCCTGTCACACCTCAGATCATCGAGGCCTATCAGAAGGACGCAGATGTGTTCTGCAACGCAATGGTCGATTGCATGAAAGAAGAAGTGCGGGCTAAAATGAAAGCCTCGCCAGAACGCCGGGACATGGTGGTAAATCGCATGTCGCGCGAATTCTGCCGTAAGGGCCAGTACAGCCTGATCGGTCGATTGAGTACGGATCCGTCCAGCGGTCAGCCTCTTGATCGCAGTGATCTGTACAAAGCGTACCGTGAATGTTCGGAGGCTGTCTCGCAAGCCGCCGACTGCGATGCCAGGCGATCCGTTCACAAGAACAATTCATCCTGTCAAAAGATCCGCACCGAATCCGGTTACTGATTTGCGCGGAGCAATCCACCAATTCTGCGCAGGATTTGCCACCGGCGATGCAATCTCAAACGAGGCTCTGCTTCTTCAGAAATTCATCCGGAGTTGTGGGATTGAATCAGAAATTTTTGCAGAGCAATTTCCAGACCGTGACGCTGTTCGCGTAAAGCACGCGAGCAAGTTTCGCGCTACGCGAGATACCATCCTGGTATATCATCATTCCATAGATACAGGTTTTCTTGGTCGATTGCAGGGGTTGCCCTGCAAGAAAATTCTACTCTATCACAATGTCACGCCGCCCGAATACGTTCTCCCGTATAACAGGGCGTTTGCCGACAGACTGCAGCATGCCAGGGAATCCCTGCTTCCATTGACCGGCACCTTTGATACTGTACTGGCCGATAGTCTGTACAACGCCAACGACCTACAGGCAATGGGATTCACGGATGTAACAGTTCTGCCCGTGGCCCTCCAGCCCCTGTGGCAGGGTCATGCTGGTGCCGCCCGACACGACCGACTTACCGTCCTATTTGTGGGACGAGTATTCCCAAATAAACGCCATCAAGATCTATTGAAGACCTTCTACTTTCTAAAGCGAATTGAACCCACGGCACGCCTGCTGCTGGTTGGATCCTTTCATCCCGAAATGCGCGGTTACACAGCCGAACTGGGGAACTGGATGCGTGAATTGGAACTAACGGATGTAGAATTCACCGGAATGGTCACAGACGAACAGGTAATCCAATCGTATCTTTCTGCGGATGTGTTCCTTTCCATGAGCGAGCATGAGGGATTCTTTGTGCCCTTGCTCGAAAGCATGCACTTTGGGCTGCCCATCCTGGCCCACAAAACGTCCGTGATTCCGGAAACGCTTGGAAACAGCGGGGTAATGTTCGAACGGAAGGAGTTCGCCGCTACCGCAGAAATGATTGTGGAACTCTGGAAGAACGACTCCCTGCGCGAATCCGTGATCCGGGGCCAGCGCCTGAGAGCCCTGGACTTTGAGAACCAGAAGACATTCGATATCTTCAGGACCGCCGTCCAGAGCATTGATGCGGATCGCCTATTTTTTAAGCAACAAGCTGCCTCTTCAGGCTAAACCGCTTGCGGAGGGTCCGCGCGGACTGCCGCGAATGGGGGCATGATTGCGGGTACATCCGAAAAATGGTATATTTCCTCACCTGGTATCCTCTTTGCATAGCAACCAGCAGCAATCACTCAGGAGGATTCGATGAAATCGGATTTCAAGAAATGGTCTTTTTTCCTGCTGCTGGGCTTTCTGCTATTTGGTGCTGCATTGTACGCGGAGACACCTGCTCCCGCGCCGGCCGGCCCCACGGTAGATCAGAGAGTCGCAGATCTGGAAGCTTACCTCAATAACACAGGCGTTGGAGCCGCGGGCGACGTTAAATGGACGTCCAAGGTAGCAGTTGCTGGTCCCGGTCACAATGGCTGGATGATGGTCTGCGCAGCGTTGGTCCTCTTTATGACTCTGCCCGGTCTGGCCCTTTTCTATGGCGGCCTTACTCGCGCAAAGAATGTCCTTTCCGTAATGGCTCAGTGCCTCGGAATCGCAGGGCTGGTCACCATACTCTGGTGGGCCGTTGGATATAGCCTCGTATTCGGCAAGAGCTTCGAAAGTCCCTTCTTTGGTGGAAAAGAATTCTTCTTCCTGAAAGGCGTCGACTCATTGCCCAACACTGACTATGCATACTGGGTATCCCAGAACGTATTCTCAATGTATCAGATGATGTTCGCAATCATCACACCTGCACTGATCATTGGTGCAATCGCCGAAAGAATGAAATTCTCCGCAATCCTCGTGTTTGTAACACTGTGGATGTTCGCCGTCTATTTCCCACTCGCACATATGGTTTGGGGTGTAACTGGCTGGATGAATGGCGTATGGAATGCAGCAGCTACCATTAAGGCAATTGACTTTGCCGGTGGAACTGTAGTTCACATGTCTTCTGGTTGGTCTGCTCTGATCCTCTGTATCATCCTTGGCAAGCGCATTGGATTTGGTGCACGTGCAATGGATCCGCATAACCTGACTCTGACTATGGTTGGAACTGGAATGCTCTGGGTAGGCTGGTATGGATTTAACGCTGGAAGTGCTGTTGCAGCCGACGGTGTATCCGCTAACGCCTTCCTCACAACGACCCTTGCAACCGGTGTTGCGAGTTTCGTATGGCCAATGCTCGAGTATATCATCAAGAGAAAACCAACAGTTCTGGGCTTCTGCTCAGGTGCGGTTGCTGGACTCGTTGTGATCACTCCTGCTTGCGGCTTTGTAAATGCAAGTGGCGCGGTTATCATTGGTCTTCTGGCCGGTGCGATTCCATTCTTCGCAGTTTACAAACTGAAAGGCTGGCTTGGATATGACGATGCACTCGACACTTTCGGCGTACATGCTGTTGGTGGAACGTTAGGTGCACTCATGACTGGCTTCCTGGCTACAAACACCGTTAACGCAAACCTTGACCTTAACCTTAAGGACATTGTTGCAAACGGATCTCTCTGGATTCAGCAAGTAAAAGCTATCGGTGTAACTCTCATCTTGAGCGTAGTCGCAACGACTGTAATTGCTTACATCATCAAATTCACGATCGGACTTCGTGCATCTGAAGAAGTTGAACTCGTTGGTCTCGACATCAGTGAACATGGTGAAGAAGGCTATCGTGGCTTCCAGCTGTTCAATGATTGAAATAGGAGTATAACTATGAAATTAATTACAGCAATGGTTCAACCTCATAAAGTTGAAGATGTAAAAACAGCCCTGTTTAAAGCAGGGGTTTCCAAGATGACTGTGCTCAATGCTATGGGCTGCGGTCAGCAAAAAGGCTACGACGAGAACTACCGTGGCGCGGTTCATCAAGTGAATCTGCTCCGCAAGGTAGTATTCGAAATCGCAGTCAACGAAGACTATGTAGAGCCAACCATCAAAGCGGTCATCGAAGGTGCCCGCACTGGTAAGATTGGTGATGGCAAGATCTTTGTAACTGAACTGAAAGAAGTCATCCGCATTCGCACAGGCGAACGCGGTAAAGAAGCAATCGGTTAACTTAGCATCCCCCACTGAACCCGCACGTAAGTGCGGGTTTTTTTTTGTCTAAATTCTGCCCTAAGTTCTTGAATTTAGCGATCGCAGTTTTAGTTGAACTCTTTGACAACGCGCGCCGGGCAACTGAACTTATCCTTTGACTGGGATACACAGGGTGCAAAATCGTCAGGGTTGAGTTCCAGCTTCAGACGAGCGTCGGTTGCCTCATAGGTGAACTGAAAGCCTTTGCCTTCAACATAGCTTGATTTAGTAAAATTCAACTTAACGGTCGCCTCTGAATCCGTATCGCCGTTTCCACTGGCCCACTTTCCATCCGCCGTTCCGTGCTTTTGGAGAGCTGCGTAATCCAGGACTTTACCCTGGTATGATTCCGGCATACTGAATCCGACGAACACCTTGAGACACACTACGGTTCTGGGGTTCTTTGGACTCAAGCTACAAACGCTCGAAGCGTCGCCGCCTGCGGGCCCGGATGGTTTTCTGTACCGATCAACGGAGGTTTTGTAAAAGCACTGAACGCCACTTTTGTATGAGAGGATACTCAGGCTGCTGAACTCAGCCCGCCCACGAGTTCCGTTTAGATCAATGTCAAAACCCGATGGACAGAAGCCTGCAAATCCGTCGTTCACGGATTTAAACTCTCCGTTGTTGCACTGCATGACTCGACCTTTGTCGCGAATCTTCTGTTTGTGCCGGATCGAGGTATTATTCTTTGAGCAATCTTTGCCAGAATTTGCAATTGTGTCTGGCTTTGCAGGGGCACCGGGCACTATCACGTCGTTCTTTTTGAGTCCGCGCCAGATTACCTCCGCCTTTACCGTATCTGCAGGGACAGGGATTTCAAAAAGCATCCCTGCATGCGCGGGGATTTGTTCCGTCTTGCTTCCGATTTCCAACATCTGGCTGCTTCCTTTGGTTTGGACGCGCACCGTAACCGTTTCTGTTTGCTTCTTTGATCCATTGTTTGCAAGCGTCACGAGAACCGCTCGCGTCCCGGTGGTAGTCATGTCGAACATAGCTCGTTGGTAGGACACGTCCTCAGCGGCCAGGGGCAGCGAGAGGAACAGGAGAAATGGGAGAAATCGACGCATAGATACCCTCACTATTAGTTGCGGGGTTCAGACGAATCGGAAAGGCAAAAGGTTCAAGCCAAAATTCCTGCCCTCCCGGCATCTTCCAGGGTCCTATTTCGAGTCAGCCTTCCTGGCAGCGATCAAGCCGTTCAGTTGCTCCAGTAATCCGGTTCCAGGCGAAAGGGAAACGCTTCCTACTTTCTCGGCCATGCGCTCCACGAACTCCAGCTCCTTGAGCCTGTAGAGAGTTGGATTCTCGTCCATAAGTCTTGCAGTATTGAGCAGGCTTCTAGTTGATGCTATCTCCTCCCGCCGAGTTACGAGATTGGCCTGGGCTTTTCGCTCTGCGATCAAGACGAGATTCATGATCTCTTTGAAGTCACCCGGGAGAATGATATCCTTCACGCCTGCCTGCGAAAATTCAACGCCGAGGCTGGCTCCCTTTGCTTTCAGGCGAGAAAGGACAAACTCGTTGATCTCCTCCTTCTTGAGCAACAAATCGTCTAGAGTGAGCGTACCCACATATTCACGGAGAATCAATTGAAGGGACACATAGAGTTGCTCTTCATACGATTTTGTTTGAAGTGCCGCCTTTTCTGGGTCCGTTATGCGATATTGTCCGACGAAGTTAATTCGAACACTCACCCGGTCCGATGTTAAGATCTCCTGGCCTGTCATATCTACCTGAAGCTGTCGCATATCAACCGTAGTAAGAGTCACCTGAACCGATCCTTTCCAGAAATAGTAGGCACCAGGATTGACCACACCCTGATAGATCCCATCAAAGAACAATAGCCCCTTCTGATGTGCATCCACCTGGAATCGTTGAAGGTAGTCTCTGAGAGCAGGATTACTTAGAATTTTGGGATCTACCGTGGGATCAATGCGCGGAGAGCCTAGATTGGCAATGTGGAACGTGTGCTCCACAGCCACATTCCAGTATCCGTAAATCCCCGGGCCAAATATGTCAACAAGGTGGCCATCTGTGAAGTGGAGGGCGATTCCATTGTCCGGGACGTCCAACAAACGCATCTCTTCCATGAGCCTGGCATCTGCCCTGAATGCATTCAGTCCACGGCTAATCTTAAATAGTTTGTATGTATCAAGTATTGTTACATCGACGCCGGGCGTCCATCCAAGCAATGGATGGGATCCAGGGCCGACTCTTCGAATGTAGTTTCCTTTCTGGAAGACGAGTCCGCGCTCATGTTCTTTGATATGCATCGATCACTCCTGAAATGCAGAGAAGAGCCAGAATTTCCCCGGCCCGTGAGTGGGAGCTTGCTTGAGCCGGTGTGCTGAGCGAGGAACTTCCGGGGTCTTGCGATCCAGTGACCGCTCGAGCCCGGAAGAAACGATCTGGCACAGTTCGGCGGTATCCGCAGTTCGCAAGACGCACGATCCGTTGCTTTCGCCGGAAAGACTGACTCTTCCCCTTTTGGCAATTTGAGGCTCGCCACACCTTAGCAGCCTGTCGCTCTGCCACTGAGCTAATCGGTTTCCCGATGAGGGATTCGAACCCTCGACCCACAGGTCCTTGAGGGAAGAGCGCAGCAGGTCGCCGGCATACTCCCGACTAACTGAAGCCGAGAGCACCGCAGGACTGGAACGTCCGAACACAGGCGATACTTAAGCCACTCTTCCCGGACGGATTCGGCGGTGTGCATCGCGTTTGTCAAGGATGTGGGGGGCCTGAGGAGGCGCATCAAACACGATCCCCCCCGGACACATCTACCCCACCCCCATGAGGGTGGATTTCTTTAGCGGGGGTGGGCAAAGAGGTCTTGCGCGAAGCGAATCGGGAGCTGGCGCGGCGGCCATGCATATCATGAGATGCGCGAAATGTCAAGAGCGATAGCCGGTGCGGTTAACACATGGAAAACACGCAGTATCACGAACATAAAAGGATTCAGAATGCTCGCAAATTAAGCAGCCATCCATGCAAGATCGCCTAACGCGGCTAGACCCAAGGACTTAGATTCGTCGCAACGACCTTCGCCAAATTTTCCGGATTCCACCCCAAAATTCAGGCCGTTTCATTTTTTTACTGGCAGGAAGGTGCGGCGAATCGAACAAGACACATGCCAGATAAAAAGCAAACGCGCGAACAAATCATACAGAGCGACAGCCAGGACTTACACAAGCTGGGTTACGCACAACAGCTGTTGCGCGAAATGGGAGGATTCTCCAATTTCGCAATTAGCTTTTCAATCATATCCATCCTGACGGGCGCTGTACTGCTCTATGGTTATGGACTGAAGTTCGCTGGGCCAATTATCAATACAGTCGGTTGGCCTGTCGTCAGTCTGTTCACGCTTTGCGTGGCAGCCAGCATGGCAGAGCTCGCTTCAATGTATCCAACAGCAGGCGGGCTCTACTTCTGGGCCTACAGACTCGGTGGTAAGGGTTGGGCCTGGATTACTGCATGGTTCAACATGCTCGGCCAGGTAACGGTTACCGCTGGCATTAACGCAGCCGCGTCCATATATATCATCGGCGCAACCCTTAGAATCTTTGGCATAGCCCCCGACGTTTCGATTCCCGTATTCGGCTCGGTGCAAAACTGGTATTTCCAGATCCTTGTCATGGTATTGATCATGGTACCTCAGGTGCTGATCAATGTATTTGGAATCAAACTCACCGCTCGATTGAATGACTTTAGCGTTTGGTGGCACATCGGTGGCGTTGTCATTATTGCACTGTTGCTCACAATTTTCGGGCAACACCATAATCCGGCCTCATTTCTAATGCAAAGCGGGACTGTAGTAAGTCCACTCGACGCGTCGTCTGCGGAAATTTCCCAGGGCAACATCGCGCCGGCTCTTGTCATCGGTGATTTCAAATTCGCATCGCCGTTATTCATGATTCCTGGCCTAAAGGAACTCTACAATGGTGCGCCCTTCTTGCTAGTATTCTTGCTGGCAATGTTACAGGCACAATGGACATACACTGGATACGACGCTTCCGCGCACGTCGCAGAAGAAACGGTCATGGCCAGACTGAACTCCGCCTGGGGTGTCTTCCTCTCTGTGGGAATCTCGATGATCGTTGGATATATAATGCTCCTTGTATTAACGTGGTGCATACCAAATGGCGACGTAGTGGCGACGGCCAATGACGTAACTCCCGTACTGTTCATCGTATATGGAAACCTTTCACCATTCTTTGCCAACCTGATCGCAGTGATCATTGGGGGCGCTATGTGGCTTTGCGGCCTGGCTTCCATCACTTCCATGGGCCGTATGTGGTATGCGTTTGCGCGTGACGAAGGCATGCCAGGAAGCGCGCAGATCAAGCGCATCCATGCAAAGTATCGCACGCCAGTCTGGTCTATTGTGATCACGAGCATCCTGGCAATCCTGATCTGCCTGTATGCTGCAGCATATTTCGTCGTCACTTCGATCAGCACGATTGCGCTATACATTGCATATGTAATCCCGATTGCACTGAACTTGCGAAACAAGCTGAAGTCAAATGGCGAGTTTACTACGCCTGAAAATGCGCCGTGGACCATGAAGAAGTTTGGTCCCATCATCAACATCGTAGCAATTCTCTGGGTTGCACTGATTACCGTGGTGTTCGTCCTTCCGCCTAACGAACTGGTCTTCTGGTCCATGATCGGGCTGATCATCCTTCTGACGATCTACTGGTTCGCCTACTCGCGAAAGCACTTCCATGGCCCTACTCGGGCAGACGAATCTGCGCTGCGAAACCTGAGCCGTACCTGATCTGCACAACTCTCCAGGCGCCGCGGGCACACCTCGCCCGCCCCCTGTGAGGGTGGACTTCCTTTGCGGAGGTGGGTTAGAGTTATTTGCGCGACGGCACGTCCCCTCGGGCTGCCTCGCCTGGGCCAGTATCACAATTCTAGTCGCAGTCAAGCGAAACGTGTCACACTTGCACGGTATGATAGACTGGGGTGATGCATTCGCGCCAACGATGTCAGAGCAACCCAAAGCGCGTTGCCGCCACCGGCCTGGACTCGACCGAAAACTCAAAACTGGAAGTAGAGAAATGGTGCGTTCGTGGTCACGGCATAGATACAAAAACTGACGATGAACAACGTTCCTGCACCAACGGCGCAGAGAGTTTTCCTTTCCCAGAGAGGTTTGAATACGTTCTCATTCTTCTCAAGAAATATCTCCGTAATCCAGAGGCCCGCAATCCCGAGCGCGAGACCAGCGGACGGCAGAATCAGCGTTCCGTCGGCCATTGAGAAGGCACGCTTTAGCATGTAATAGCCAACTTCCATCTCACTATCAAATCCGACGACAGTCCGCGCGCGGAAGAAGAAGAGCGCAAGGGAGAATGCCGCCATCACGTACGTGATCCGCAAAACAGCCGGTAGCGCATCGTATGCGTTTCGGATGCGCGCAAATGAGAAGAAGAATTTTTCAAGCACCAACCAGAGCGCGTTCATGGTTCCCCAGAGCACAAAATTCATAGTTGGGCCGTGCCATACGCCGCTCACGAACATTGTGATGAACAGGTTGAAGTAGGCATGCGGCGGAGAAACACGCGACCCACCAAGTGGAAAGTAAATATAATCCCTGACCCAGCTTGAGAATGAAATATGCCAGCGGCGCCACATCTCAGTCATGCTGGTTGAAAGAAATGGACGGTGAAAGTTTTCAGGAATACGAAAACCCATGATTCGTGCAGAACCAATCGCTATGTCAGAGTAGCCCGAAAAATCGCAATAGATCTGAAATGCATGCAGGAACACCGCCATTAGAAGCGAAATCCAGTGCATCTCCGTAGGGTGCGCAAAGACTTTATCAACGAGCGGTGTGATATTGTCTGCCAGGAACGTTTTCTTAACGATACCGAGACATATCTGTCGCAGGCCCTCCTCCAGATTCTCACGATAGAAGACAATCTTAGCCTTGAATTGATCAATAAGATCACGACCGCGCAGAATCGGACCCGCCACCAAATGGAAAAACACACTCAGGAACAGAGCCGTATCAAGGAAGCTGCGTCTGCCCTCAAAACCCTTGTACACGTCAACGGCATAGCCGATCGCCATGAGGGTGAAGAATGAAATACCCATGGGCAGAATCATTCCCCAGGCATGCGCATAAAATGGATCACATGGTCGCAGACCCAGAATGTGATTCCAGGCCCAGAAGGAAAGGTCCATGTATTTCAGAAAATACAGGATGCTCAGGTTTCCAACAATCACGCAAATCAGGGTGAAACGTCGAATAGCCTGGTTGGATGTCGAGACCATCCAGCGGACAAAGACATACGTAATGAAGATGCAGAGAAACAGTGGAATCACAAAAGAGACATTTGCGACGGCATAGAAGTAGAAGCTTGCTACCAAAAGCCACCATCGTTGCCATTTCTGTGGGATGAAAAAGACCAGGCCAATTACGATTGGCGCGAATACAAGGAAATGGACTGAATTAAAAAGCACGGTTCAAATCCATCCTCTTCAATTCTGCCTGGATGGCCCTGGCGGCCCAATTGTTTCCTGAAACGGTCAGATGACCGTCACCGGGAATGACCTGATCGGAAATTTTGGGCGTGGGCAGACCGCAGATATCCTTAATATGAGTGTTCATATCGACAGTCGGAACATTATGCCTGGCAAAGAATGCAGCTGCCCTAACCGCATAGTCATGCAATGGATGTGACTTTCCATGCATGCCACAGTAGAGCTCTTCGACTTGAACAGGTAAGAAGATGGGAATGAGCTTGAATTTCTTTTCCTTTGATAACTCAATCATCTTCAGATAAGACTCTTGTGTGATTGCCGGCAGGGGTGCCAGGTCCGATGCCAGGGGAGGTTTATCCTGACAGCTGCCCTTGATATATTCCGGAATGGGCTCCGGGCAACTCCAGGAGCTGACACTGGTTGGCTCGCAGGTCTTGTGCGGTGGGAAAGAATAGAATTGATTGGCAATGTAGCGTCCAAAGCCTTCTGATCTTGTGGTCTCTTCTGGACCAGGTGCGACAATGCCTGCGCGAATCAGGTTGGTGCGAATCGAATTCCGCCTGGTTTTGGCCTCCAGGATAAGCTGTTCGCTTGAAAGTTTGGAAGCATGTAACAGGTAAGAAAATCGAGTCAGTTCAAATTGAATACGGAAATATTTCAGCAACTCTGGATTATCCCGGCGCTCTTGATCAATTACGTCATCCGATTTCACCCCGCGCTTTTCCAACTCCGGAGGCATTGTAAAATCGTTAGGAGAAACAAAGAGCAGAACTGTCGAGAGCTTCAACTTGTCCGCTGCTTCCGTTAGGCGCTTTTGGAAGCCCACAGAGCCGAATGCGTCCACGCCAAGATTCATGGCCTGATGATTTTTTCCACCCAGAACGGATCCATCGAGTTGAGCGCAAAATGTATCCTCGTCGGAAACGCCAAAACCCATAACGAGGCTATCTCCAAGACAGGCCAGAACGGGCCGATCATCCGGGTCTTTGCTTCCACGATACCCCAGAGAATTGGTTGTAAATCGTCCGGTCCAGAGGTCCTGGTGATGCTTGATTACGCGATCCTCATTTGGTGCAAGCGCAACGAGGTAGTCAGGATGATAGGCATGCAGACGCTTAAGATCGTAATAATACTGAAGGGAAACGGGCCTGAGCACACGCAGAGCGAATTCAGCCAGAACCACCGAAGCGAACAGAATACCCAGGACAAGCAGCAAAGGTCTGACCCGATTCATCGGGGTCAGGTTGAAAAAGCGAATCCAGTTGTAAAGAAAACCTTAGACGCGCAATGCAGCTAAAGTGGAAGCCAGGGTATCACGATAGGCGGAAGGCGGATGCTTCTCTGCGAACGCAAGCAAATGATTCAGCTCCGTTTCGAGCGCTCGACTGAGGCGGGATTTCAATTGGAGCTCGTCCATCAAACGCAGCATGTCCGGCAAATTCGCCGTCCGATCTTTCCATATACGTGTGATAGCCCCGCGTGCTTTTGAACCACCGGCCTCAAATAACTTGAGAACAGGCCATGTAATCAGGCCGCGTTCATAATCCTGCATCTCTGTCTTTCCGGAATCCTTTGCATCTGCAAAATAGTCAATGTAGTCGTCCCGAATTTGAAAGTAGCGGCCAAGCCGCTCGCCAAACTGCCTGTACGCAGCGATCTCCTTGCTCGATTTCCTGGCCAGAAGTGCCGCAGACTCAGTCATAGCTCCAAACAAACAACCAGTCTTGCAGTATATGATCTGCTCGTACGTCTTGGTTGTGGTCTTCAGGTTTCCTTCCCATTCCATTTGCAACAATTCACCCGAACTCAGCAAGCGAATGGTGCGCGAAAAAATAACCAACAACTCCTTGCTCTGCTCGAGCGTTGAAAGATGGTTTAATCCGCAGGCGAGCAGGTAATCGCCGGCAAGGACTACCGTCTTGTTCCCAAACAGTACGGGCGCTGATGGTTTCCCTCGTCTCAAGTCTGATTTATCAACAACATCATCGTGCAAGAGGGAGGCATTGTGGATCAATTCGCCTATTGCACCCACATCGACCCATTCCTTGTGCTCGGAGCCCAGCATTCGCAGCGTGTAGAAATGCGTCAGTGGTCGAATGCGTTTGCCACCACCTTCGATTGTGTACTTTTTGATTTTCTTTAAGATGGGGAGGTCTTCCCCGATGATCTTGCCGAGCTTAGCTTCTACTTGTTTGAGCGGTACGGCTGAAGATAGCCGCTTCAAGGCGCAGCACCAGCATTCTCGAGTATGAACAAGTGCCGCCTGAGAGCGCGCTCCTGTTCTCGATTGCCGCGTGAAGAGTGGATGTGAATGAGATTACGATACATGCGCTTCAAGATTGTTATGTTTTCTGCTGCCTTCAGGTATACCGAATCCGAAGGTAAATTTTGACGCGAGAGAAATTGCAGGCAGGCCTCTTCGCTCAGAATGGCTCCTTGATCAAATGGATCCATGAACCAGGACTGTCCTCCTTCGCGGAACGTAAGCAAGAAATGGCCGGGCATGTTCACTCCATACACTGGCAAACCAACCCGTCGCGCGAGCAGGATACACAGAACCGAAATGGTCACAGGAATACCTTTGCCCGTCCGCAACAACGATGTGATGAAACTGTTGTCCGGATCATAGTAGTCTGCTGCGTTGCCGCGAAAGCCCAGTTTATCAAACATGTAGTAGCGGAAAATTTGCATACGCGCTTCCGGATTACCGGCTGCGTATTTCAGCGCAAATGCGAGGGGCTTGGCCAGTGAATCCAATCGCTGTGTGAGATCTTCCGGGACGACGTCGCTTTCCTCTGCAGCACGAGCGATGAGAAAGGCCCCCATCTCGAGATCAATTTCACCATCGTCTTTGCTTCGATTCAACAGCTCTTTGAGATCATGTCGAATTTTTAAATCCGAAAGTGATGGGAATAGAACGTGGCGCAGACCCCAGCGAACCGCCGGATTCTTTACGCGTTCAACATAGAGCATTGGATGATGGCCGAGCGGTATAGCACGGAAGAGCGAGCGAGTCAGGTACGTTGACTCTTTTTCGTCCTTACAGTCGTAAAGCGAGAGAAGTAGGTTCTCAATTTCTCGGCTCATTTCATTCAAGGAAGGGGGTTGAATTCCGTTGTCAAGAATTTGTGCACCCGGTAGGCAGCACAGTACAAAAGGATAGTGACATAAACAGTTTGAAACTCATTTTCCCCTCCGAACGAAGATCGGCCAACAAACAGCCTAACCCAATGCCCTTCGCAGGCAAAAAAAAATCCCGCGGAAATTTTTAGACTCAGGTCCCAATGCTCATGGCGTTAGCACAAACCGAATGGGATTTCCGTTTCGATTTTCCAGATTTTCCAGGCATAACTGCGCCTCTTCCAGGGGATGAAGCGACGTGATGGACCCGGACAGATCGAGTTTTCCACTCTTGACGAGCTCAATTAACTCCGGGAGCGCGCGCTGATCAGATCCGTAGGATCCGCAAATGTGAATCTGCTTGAAAATCAGTGCGGCTGGAATTCCAATCTTCAAGGCATCCCGCCCAATCCCAACCATGATCATTCTTCCCCCGGGGTGCATGGCACGAATCGACTCTTCAATATTCTTATAGTACCCGGAGAAGTCGGCCAGCAAATCAATTCCACCCTTCTCTTTGAGAACCTTGCCTGCGTTTACCTTCCCCTTCAAATCAATGATCTCATGTGCGCCCGCTTTTTCAGCGTTAGCAAGAGCCCCTTCGTCTACGTCGAGAGCGTAGACCCGCGCACCCAGGGCCCGCGCGATCAATACAGCGTGAATCCCGAGTCCACCGCATCCAAATACAGCAACTGTTTCTCCGGGAATCAATGCTCCTGCGAAACGCAATGCGTGATAGGGAGTGGAGACAGCATCGGCAAGGATGGCGGCCTGCGGAAACGCGAAGTCATGTGGGATCGCAGCGAGTGAGCGCTGGGGTACCACTACTTCTTCTGCATACGAACCGTCTGCGTCAAAGCCAAGCACACCAACTTCAGGGCAGAGATTTTCTCGCCCCCGAAGACAGGCCGGACACTTGCCACAGCTGGTACCGGCACCGACAACAACGTGATCTCCTGCTTTGAACTTCGTGACTTCGCTTCCGCATTCAAGCACGATTCCGGATGATTCATGTCCCGGGATTCGCGGATAGGACTTGGCCGGCATTGTCCCGTGTAAAACCAGGTGAACATCAGACCCGCAAACGCCGCAGGCCTTGATCTGGACGCGAACCTGAGTTGGTTGCAGCTCGGGTCGCACAACGTCCCGAATTTCCAGTTTTCTAGCGCCCTTTTCCAGTACTGCTGCTTTCATCCACTTACCTTCCCAAGCCCGCTCTTAACCACAAAGGCAATTCCAACCACAATAAGTAGCGTGCCTATGATTCGCGTTGCATCGACATCCTCGCCGGCAAAAATACCATACACCAGAGTTAGCAAATAACCGGCGGACATGATGGGACGTGCCAGGCTAAGGTCTGCCACACTCAAGACAGCCAGCCATAGCAGGAAACTGAGCCCGTAGGAGATACCAGCACCAATCAAAGGAAGCGAAAGGCCGGCGTGCAGAAAATAGTAAAAAATATCAAGTATAGGCCCATCAATGGGAATAGGTCCGGCCTGCTTCATGGCGATTTTCATGAGAATCTGTCCCATCGCGCCGAGCAAAATCGATACAATTAGAGCAGGCCACATCCACATGGGTCCAGGTGAGAATGCGAGC
>JAEUSB010000018.1 GCA_016788865.1 Leptospirales bacterium | reverse complement strand
GAGCTGTTGCAAGTTCCAGAAACGTGTCCGGCGATCCCGGGAAACCTGCCACCTGTCCCCATGCGTAGTGGTCAGTGTGTTTTGATCCCCAGTTGTGATTCTGACTTCCAATCCAGTTCTGGATTTTGATCGCCTTGCCGTTGATGGTCAGTGTTCCGCTGTATTTTGCCAGCGGATGTCCAACAAGAACTTTCGCCTTTGGAAGCCCCGTTTCATACATTGAAACCGGAAAGTCGAATAACGGTTCCTGGCCTGGAGTGAAGGTAAGATCCCAGGCAATGCTGCCGTTTCCATTTGCAGCCTGGCCCTTCAAACTTCCATTGCTCAGGAGGGAGTTTGCGATTCTCACATTGAACGTGTTCCGATCAAAGCTGCATTGAGCAATTGGGAACTCCGCTTTTACAGCGATGTGCTTTGACGTCGTTCCGTCGAAGTAAATGGCCCATAATTCTCCGATCGCTTTCTCCGGCGCATTCTGCGGGCTAAAAATCGTATAACGGATCCAGAAGGCATGGGGCAGTGTGGGATGATTGGCCCGCTGGAAGTAGCTTTCGTAGTGACCCTGCTTCTGGCCAGGCTCGAACCGGCTCAGGTTAAAATTCTGAAGTATGGAAGCCGACATCGTGCCAGACTGAATGTGCGGTTCAGACCTTGCAACCGACCGGAGAATTTCCCAAATAAAAGTTGTCATTATGTCCTGCGTGTGTCGCAATGGCAGTTAATGACATAGTGTCATTTTGGAGGGTTTCTTGGGTATTCTGGAGATTGTTGCGGCTCTGGCCTTTTTCTTCCTGGGAGGTCCCCTTCTTATCGAGGTTGTCGGCTATGCCTGGCATCGCCTGGCCGAACACGCCGGCCTGGTAGGTGATACGGTTCGCTATCGTCATCATCTCCATCACGACGTGAAGTATCCGCTGAATAGTTACAAGTCAACGGTCGAGCAAGGTTACTTTGATTCCCATTCATGGAGCTGGTATGTGCTCGGCGGCGTCATTGGCGTTTGCTGCATTGTTTTCCTTTCCTGGACGAACGCCATTGCCATGATCACCGGTGGCCTGATATACGGCCTGGGAGTGATTGAATACTTTCATCGCGCGTTTCATTTAAAGGGGCACTGGCTGTACAGATTTCATTGGTTTCGGAAACTTTCACGACTGCATCACCTCCATCATCTCATGCGCTGCAACTACGGAATTGCATTCTTTGGAATGGATCGACTATTCGGTACGTACCGAACTGTGTGGCACGGGAAGTTGGATGTACAATTTCCCGGCTATAACTCAAATTCTCTCCAAAACTCCGTCGATTAGCCCGTATTCTACTGCTTGCTGCGGGGACAGCCAGAAGTCCCGGTCGGTGTCTTTCTCAATTTGGGCCAGGCTCTGCCCGGAGCGATCTGCGATGATCTGATTTATTCTTTCGCGATCTTTTCGAATTTGTTCGGCGTGAATTCTTAGATCTGTTGCTACCGCCTCAAGCCGACCCATGATGTGGGGCTGGTGAAGCATAATGCGGCTATTGGGCAACGCGAAGCGGCGCCCTGGCTCTCCTGAAACCAACAGCAACGCTCCGAAGCTTGCAGCCATTCCGAGGCAGACCGTCGATACGGGAGCCTCGATTAAGTCCATCACGTCCAGGATAGCCATCCCCGAAACGTTTGCACCTCCAGGACTCTGAATGTAGAGCGTGATTTCTTTTAACGGATCTCTGTTTGAGAGTAGTAGCAAGCGATCAATGATGTGCCTGGCTGAAGAATCGTCCACAGGTCCCCAGAGAAAGATCTTGCGATCTTCAAGATGTCTGGCCGAGATCAGGGCTTCTACGGCGGTCTTTTGTGAGTCGGCCTTTTCGTTTTCGTGCGCTTCACCGCGGAGATTGGGTGCTTCAATGGAGAACGGAAGTATCACGCGACCCTCAATTGAGTTTCAAATTGGTCGCGCATTTTTCCCAGGTTCCTGCGTACGCGCTTGATGCGGTTTTTCACGGTGTGAAGAGGGATCTTAAGCGTATCCGCGATTTCCTTTTGCGATTTGCCCTTATCGAAGTAAAACTCTGCAATCGATTGATCGAGATTTGCCAGCTTTGCAAAAAATCGCAGAATCTCCGATTTTGCTGCAGATTTCTCCAGGAGCTGCGTGTTGTCAGTCCTGTTGTCCTTTATTCCGGCCATCCTGTCAGGTGGCGTCGAAATCTCCGTTTTCTTTCTTCGGATTCGATCACAGTGTTTGACCAATATGCGGACCGTCCATGCAGCAAACGCAGCATTGTGTTTCAGCTGTGTCAGATTCTTGTGCGCATCGAGAAATGTTTCTTGCACAACATCCTCGGCCAGATGACCGTCTTTGAGGATTGCGGTGGCGCGCCTCAGTAGTGAGGGGCGGAAACGACGCACGATTTCAGCAAAAGATGTTTCTTCCCCGTGTCGCGCGCGGTCAATCAGCTCCGGCAGAGCCTGCCGATCGGAGCGCACTATTCGAATCTCTGGTTTGTCCACACTCGCCTCATTGACTGAAAGACCCAGTAAACAGCAGAAAGGAGTACGCGAAGAGTATTTTTTAAAGGCCAGCGGGTTCGAAACCAGCGCCGATATCCCCGGATTTCCTCATTCGCAGGCGAACAGGACCGGGAGCACAGGGAATTTCCGAGTTACCGCACTGGTCTCCCTCAACCGGGACATGATACTCAAACCCCTGTTCCGTTCGCACTGATTTGACGGCCGCGCTCCCTTCTCTGCGGGTTTGTATAAGACCAACGCGTGAATTTATCCCTGGCATGCCGTGCAGCCTGAGAATCCACAGCACAGAGAATGCCAGGACTGCAATTTGCACGCCCCTCGAACCGACGCGAAGGTTGGCCAGGAGCAGCAAAAAAGACCCGATCAGTAGGATCCAGACAAAGAACCCGGCGAAGCGAAAGTCCGGAGCCAGCGCGAAATTGTAGAGAGCACCCAGAACTCCAATCGCAAGCAGGCGAATTCGGTTGGTGTGCATTCGCAAACGAAATCGATTGAGAGCAAGCGAAAGCGCCACGCAAAAAGAAGTCAGTAATATCATTAGCACTTCTGGCTCCCCGCGTCGCTGCGATAGCCACGGGCGAACCCATGCGAGTGCGTCGGTGGTCGCGCCCGGATGGAAGGCGGGTCCCCATTTTGCCCACCCTCGAATCCATTGAATCGTTTCCGCTGCAACAGAGTCTGGGACTGACCAGGACAGATGAAGATTTCCAACAGGAGCAGGAAAGAATAGCCAACCCGATAGAATTGCATTCCGGAGTACGAAGCCGGATAGAATAAGAGCAGGGAGAACCAGGACGTTCGGTATAAAAGTTCTCTTCTTACGGAAGGTGCTCAATCCAAGAATCAAAACCCAGATGGCAGCGAGAGGTAAGGCAGTGAACTTAAAGACTAGAGCCAGGCTGCAAAGTCCCGCAGCAAGAACCTGGTTTGTCACAGTTGTGCGATCGAGCAAATACAGGATGGCAACGAGCATGATGCAGTTCGTACTCAGATCGGTCGAAAGAGAAGCGGATTCTTCCGAAAATGCGCGAGCAAGGAGATACGGCAGGAGGAGGAGCGGTAGGATGCCCGCGAGCCCGCGCCGCCCAATTCGCGATGCAATTTCTGCGATACTCATGCACAGCAGGTAGGGGAGAGCAACGTGAGCCGCCTTCCCGGTAAGCGGACCAAGATTGGACAGGGCACCAAACAGCAGGAAGCTACTGTTGAATCCCAGACGAACGTGCAAATTCGCGAGCCCGGGAACTGCCGGGAATTCATTGATCCAGCGAATTGCATTCAAATGATAAAGCGGAGTGTCATACCAGGTTACGGGCTTGCATCCAGCATAGATTGTAAACAAAATCGCCGGAATAGCGGCTAACGGTATCAGATGGTGCAAACGATACAAGGGTTTACTGTTTTTCAGGAGGTAGCGAACCACAAGGAATAGTCCAGGCAGGCTCGAACCCAGAATTACCCATACGAATGCGATATTTACTGGAAGGAAAAGGGACCAGAATTCGAGCAGAATAATCAGCGCAACGAAGCCCAGCCAATGCGCACTGGGCAGGTTGATTTCACTGCAATGGAGGACACGCGCCATCGCAAATCCCAATGAGACATTGATCAGGGAAAGGCTGAGGATCGATAGGGCGACTTCAAGCATGGCCGCCGCAATCTTTCACCTTGCATGGCGAGAGTGAAAGCAGAAATCAGCGCTCTTCGGCTTGATAGCGAATTCTAGCCGCTGCAACGACGGCCAGGACTGGTGCAATTGCAATTCCGATGATTGGGATAAGTAGCGTGATGAGAAATCCAATCCCGACCCCGAGGATTTCCCATCTGTACTTTCGGTTCAGCTCGCGGCGCTCTTCCATGGTATCTGACTCTTTTTCAAAAACAAAATCAAATCCGGATTTGCCGAGGATGTAAGCGTTAACAAAGAACATAATGAACGGTTGTCCCGGGCCAAGCGGGATCGTGATCATAAAGATAAAGAAACCAAAAAAGGAAGCCAGCAATCCAAGCCAACCACCGAGCAAGGCACTTCTGAAATCCGCTGTGAAGGATGTCGTAATTTCTCTACCAATCAGGATAGTCTCTACCCTGGCCAGGATCGGTCCAATGAATGGTATGACGACAATGGATGCAACGGGACGATAGACGATCACTACAAGGAATATTCCAGTGAGGACCATCAACACGCGCAAAACCTTGCCGAGAAAATCGGGAAGGTTGAATCGTGCGTCCAGATTTGCAAAGGCGGCCTGGGCAAGGTCTCCTGATGCGAAGACGACAGCGGCGATCAACAACACGCCCACACCAAGGCCAACGATCGCTGGAAGGACAGCCTGGCCTAAGAGCGAATGTTTGCCTATGAAGCCAAGGCTACTGGCGTACGTGCGAAACCCTTTTATCGTGCGCGCAAACATTAACCGACGTGCATTTTGCCGTGGATCTCTCCACGTTCAACAGTGGTAATCTGGTTGTGTCGATCAACGTGAACGACGGTGGGCTTGTAGTCGGGCGGAATTTCCTGGGGTTGAAAGAGGCTGTAGGCCATCACAATGACCAGATCGCCGCGCTGTGCAAGGCGCGCCGCCGCTCCGTTGAGACAAACCATGCCGCTTCCACGCTCTCCTTCAATGATATAAGTTTCCAGCCTGGATCCGTTGGTGATATTGACGATCGAGACCTGCTCGTACAGGTAGAAGCCGCCGGCCTCAACTAGATTCATGTCCAGTGTGAGACTGCCCGGATAGTCCAGCTCCGTCTGAGTTACTGTGGCCCGGTGAACCTTAGCTCTACAAAGCGAAATTAGCATAACTGGTCCTCAAATAACTCTTTCATTCTCGCCGCGCTTGCTCACATAGTTTGCGTTGAATGGAATTTCAACACGCGCAACTGTGCGTTCAGGCAAAGTAGCAATCCTAAAGAGGGCTGCATCCAACCCTTCTCCTTTCATCATAATCATGATCAGTGCAATACCCAGTCCGGCGCCCTCGGTATTGTCCATATTATCCATATAAAACTCGGCTATGTCGTTGTAGGCCATGCTTTTCTTCATCTTTTCCCTGAGGCGGCGCTCTTCTGCGGGGGCAATGGGCGTGTTATTCTCGATTTCAACGCACAAACCATCGTCGCTATGGGTTAAAAAGATCTTCACGTAAATTCCCTTCTGACGGGACTTAATGCCGTATATCTCGTTCATTTCGTCTGAGAAGGCTTTCTTGAACGCCAGAATTCCCTTTTGATAGTCGGCATCATTATTGATATCCAGCCCATGTTCATCGAAAAATAGCCGCTTCTGGTTGGCTTTCACGCCGTTGATCGCCAGCTCCTTGGTGATCGTGTAGACCAGGTCTAGCAGTCGTTCCTTCTGATAACGTGTTAGAATGAGCTTCAGGATATGGAGGATATATTTTTCGACTTTTTCATTGACTTTGCTGGACTGCAGAGTCAATTCTTGGCTCTGATTCAAGATCAGGCGTATGTTCTGTTCCAGCTCGAAAAAGCTCTTGCTCATAAAATTTGCGGTTTCCGGCCAGAACTCTGTACATATTGACTACTATCAAGTCTGATTCATGGAGTTAAAACTTGCCCGTTGCCGCCTCTCAGACAAATGATCCAAAGAATCAGCCCAAACGGGTCGTTTTCATGGATCCCGTTCTTGCGGCAGCTGTTCCAGAGAACATGGAGAAGCTTCCGTTGGACCATTTGTTTGGAACCAATGGAATGGGGGCAGGACTGGCCCTTGGTGTAGCGGTCCTGCACCAGGCTACATTTGATTCTCATAAGGCCCAAATCTGGAACTGGATTCTGTCACATCCGGAAATGGAGCTCCGTTTTGTCGTCCTTTCTCCGGAAGATCATCCCAAGAGTTATTTTAGACCAGTTCCCGAGGAACTGATCCACCTGGTCCTTCCGGCAAGCGCATCGGCGCAGGTTCTGGCAGATGTGATCGATGGTGCGTTTCACATCCTTAAGCTGCACAATGATAAAGTAAATTTACAATCGCGACTTGCGCTCTCATATCAGGACATTCGCCGCCTTACGCGTGTGGGACAAGCGCTTTCAACAGAGAGAAATTTTGAAACATTGATAGGACTCATTCTGCAGCTGGCGCGCGAAATTGTCGCGGCGGATGCGGGATCTATCTACGTCGTGGAGCGGCCGCGCAATGCGGACAAACCTACACACTTACGGTTCAAGAAGTCTGTCATGAACCTGGCCGCGGATGAGTTTTTGCTTCCAATTGATCGTAATTCGATTGCTGGATATGTAGCGCTCAACGGGCAACCCTTGATGATTGAGAATGTTTATGCGCTGACGGGTCAGGAAGAATACAGCTTCAATTACGAGTTCGATCGCCTCCATAATTATTATACAAAGTCAATGATGGTGATTCCAATGAAGAACCATCGCGATGATGTAATCGGTGTCATTCAACTTATCAACAAGAAGCGCAGCGCGAATCGGAAGATGACTCTCGAAGACATGAAGGGGAAAGAAGTCATTCCATTTACTGAGAATTGTCGCGAGCTGGTAAGTGCCCTGGCCGGTCAGGCGGCAGTGGCAATTCAGAATACCATCCTTGTTCAGGATATTAACAATCTTTTTGAAGGTTTTGTTAAAGCGTCGGTGTTCGCGATTGAACAACGGGATCCAACCACTTCCGGTCATTCCTTCCGTGTTGCGGAGTTTACCGTTGGTCTGGCCATGGCGGTGGACCGCTTGAATTCCGGAAAATTTGCCGCATTGCACTTCTCAAACGATCAGATTCGCGAATTGCGTTATGCGTCATTGCTGCATGATTTTGGCAAAGTAGGTGTTCGAGAGAACGTCCTGGTAAAAGCCAAGAAACTGTACGAGCATGATATGGAGCTCATCCGTTGGAGATTCCATTATCTCAGAAAGTCGATCGAGAAAGAATACCTGGAAAAAAAACTCAAGTATATCAAGGAAAACGGTAATATCGGGTTCTCCCAATACGAAAAGTACCTGGACCTTGAGTTTCGAGAGGATCTTGCCGAGGCAAACGAGTTCTTTCGCGTTATTGCGGATTCAAACGAGCCTTCCATTATGGAGAGCGGGAACTTCCAGAAGCTGGAAGAGCTGGCCATGAAGAAGATTCGTATGGATGACGGATCGGAAGTCCCTTTCCTCAAGGAAAATGAGCTGGTAAGTCTATCGGTCCGTCGCGGAAATCTGGATCGAACTGAGCGGCTCGAGATCGAATCGCACGTTTCTCATACTTACCGGTTCTTGATTCAGATACCGTGGACTTCGGACTTAAAACGCATTCCTGACATTGCGCACGGACATCATGAAAAGCTCGATGGATCCGGTTATCCTCTGGGCCTAAAAGCACATGAAATTTCGCCTCAGACTAGAATGATGACAATTGCGGATATCTTTGATGCGCTGACGGCACCGGATCGCCCGTATAAGAAATCCCTATCGCTTGAAAAAGCACTCGATATCCTCAAGCTCGAAGTCAAGGACAATCACGTTGATCCTGATTTGCTCAACATCTTTATCGAATCGGGTGTTTTCAATCAGCAATTCAAACCCTGAACCCTTGAGGCAAAACCCTCCCCCGTATAGACTTAGCACTGCGATTTCCAGTGCGGAGGGTATCGGAATGCGAGGTGCGATGCTTGTTCTGGGTCTGCCTGCTCTGCTCTGGGCTTGCAGCAATTGCAGGGTCGATGATGATTGCATCAATACGGATCCGCTTTTGCGGCGCTAATCTGCTCATCCTCTATTCATCAGTGAGTTATCCTTATCGGGTTAGTCGCTAGTCGGACGAGCTGCTGCTGTTCCTGCAAACCGACGAAAGCCTGGAATCGCAGTAGAGTAGTCCCCCTAGAAAAGTCGACGTCCGTGTGGAACTGTTGGGCTCAATCGCGCTGAGTAGCAATGTCCTCACAAAACAATCATCCGCCTCGCGTCGCTCCTGTACACAGCTCTTACTCCCGCAAGTAGAGCCAGAAAGAATCAGTCCGGCGAGCAGGCCTATAGTCACGACTTTCTTTTTCATGGCCAGAATCTCATCCTGCTGCAGGGGGTCGCAACCGGAATACATTGACCTGTTCAGATTTTCCTTTGAGCTTTACGCTTCCGAGAGGCTCGGCCTCAAAAAAGCCCCGTGTTTCGTCGACTATAGCCTGGGTGACAAGGAAAGGCTCGTTGTATTCCTTTGTCAGGGATTCAATCCTTGCCGCTGTATTTACGACATCAGAAATCACCGTACCTTCGAGCCGCTTTTCCTCACCGATGATTCCCAGCATCAAACGACCGCAATGGAGACCAATGCCGATCTTTAGCTCCGAGTAACCCGAGCTTTGTCGGCTGAGGTTGTACTGTTTCAGTATATCTTGAATTGCAAATGCCGCAAGTACTGCGTTAGTTGGAGATGGGAAAAGGGCCATTATCGCATCGCCAATGTATTTGTCGACAAAGCCGCCATTGGCCCGGATTGCCGGGCCAATGCGTTTCATACAGGCGTTAATAAATCGGAAATTTTCTTCTGGTGACATGTTCTCCGAAAGAGTTGTGAAATCACGGATGTCCGCAAATAGCACCGCAAGATTCTTCTCGACTGCATTTCCCGGCTGAACGGAAAGAACGTCCGCCTTCCCAAGAATCTCGAGAAACTCCTGTGGTACAAACCGCGCGAACGCTTCAGACATGGCCCGCTCGTGCTCGAATGCTCTTTTCCGTTGCTCTTCTTTTTCTGCTTTAAGTGTGTTGATCCGATCTGCGAGAGCCAGCGAAAGCAAGATTACTTCGACAGCAGAACCCAACTGTCCGGAATAGCTCGTTGCGACATTGAACGGCAAAAGCCCGAGGTTTCGCAATGCAATCACCCCAATGCCGACGAAGAGTGCGGCAAAAGCCAGGAGGAAATAGCGGGCGGGTTTGAAGGAACGTAGAACAGAGAGACAGATGGCCGTCAGAACCAGCACAACAAGAATGCCCAAAAGTGTTCCGCCTTGCGCTGCGAATCGATAGGGAGCCAGAAAGGCAGCCGCAATAACTGTCAGGCCCAATGCCTGCATTCCTCGTAGCAACCAGAATCGTACCGGCAAAGCTCTAGAAATTCCGAGAAACGAGATCGTGAATTGGACGAGCGCTACAATGGTTGCGCCAATGCTGGCCGGAAGTAGTTGAGTTGCAAGCTGCGGATTCTCCGGCAGCAATTCATGAACAATTCCCCAGACCCCTCCCTGGAACGCAGCAAATCCCAGCACATACAGGACATAGTACAGATAGCTGGGATCCCGGACCGAAGCAAACAGGAAGAGATTGTAGAGGGCCAGGGCAACCAGGATTCCGAAATAGAGTCCAAAGACCAGCTGCTCCAGGTAATCCTTTTCTCGAAAAGATTCAGGTGACCATGCAGTCAGGGGCAGAAGCATGCTGCCCGACGATTGGAAGCGCATGTAGATTTCGTTGTCACCTGGCTCCAGTGCCACAGGAAATACAAAGTCACGATGCGCAAGTAGCCTTGAACTCATGGGCATCAATCGGCCAGTGCGATGATGCGCAATGCCGCCTGACGGGGATATGGCATAAAGATCAATTGTGTCGATCAGGGAAACGAGTTCGATAAGTATGGTGCGTTCGCGATCTGCATGTGCTGTGAAGCGCAACCAGAACGCAGAAGAAGTGAATCCAAAGGAGGGTTTTTCAGACTGTACTTTCCGGAAAGTCTGATTGCGCACATCGCCAATGAATTGATTCCCGGTCGGGTCTTCCAGGTATTCGAGATGACTTCCCAGAACCTTGCTGCGGAAGCTCCCGCCAACGTCGAGCGGTGCCGCCTGTAAGGATGCGGTCGCCACAAATAGTAGGCTTACAGCAAAAACGATTTCCGTGGGGTGCGGTTTCCGAATTATCATCCTAATATCCAGCATTGAGAGTGAGCGAGAACGATTGTGCACCAGACCCCAGAATACTGTCACACAGAAATTGATTTCCACACGATTCAGTCCGGGATTTCCACCAGGATGTCAGTTCGCTCGATTTTGTTCTGCGGTCTTGTGCTCGTCTCGACTCAATTATCCGCCCAGGCGCCTTTTGCGGGTAAGCGGGGGTGCTTCCTTCTTTTCGGCCAGCGAGCCGGGAGATTCATTAGATATGGAGCCCGTCGATGAAAATGTTTGGGGTGGGAAGCGCGCTCGAGAAATCACAAAGGAATTTCTCAAGCGGCGCAGGCTCTACTGACTATCGACCTACTATTTCTTAAGCAGTTTGAAAGCGTGCGACCAGCTCCCGCCGCGCAACCCTGGAATACACCAGAGCATGCAGAGCGGCTCAATGGCCCTCGCAGATTCTGCGTCACCCATGTCTTCTGTTTCAAATCCAAACTGATCCAGTATCTTACGAACTCTTGCTTTTGCGTCCGCATTGTTCCCGCAAATAAACATTGTGGGTTTTGTATTCCCGAAATCGGGATTAACCATCAACGGTCCGCCAATCATGCTGAATGCCTTAACAAAATGAGCTTCCGGAGCAGCTGCCTGCAGATCTTCCATGAGTGAACGGTTGATATTTGAAAAGAACTTCAGGACTCCTTTTTCTGGTTTGGCCTCCTCGATAGGATTGGTTGGATCGATCACAACTTTGCCGGCCAGGTTCTTGACACCCGCCTGATCAATTACCTGGCGAGCGGCGGTTCCTTTAACAGCCAGAACTGCTATCTGGCCAAAAGCCGCGGCATCCGCGAAACTACCTGCCGTGATCGTTGGTTCCTTTGTGAGAAAATCCTTGAGCTTGGCTGGATCGCGCGTTCCCATCTTCACCTGATAGCCGTGCCTGGTTAAGCCAGCCGCCAGAATTTGCGCCACTGTCCCGGATCCCAGGACTCCGATCTTGTCTGACATAGTAAAAACTCCCTGCTGAATATTGCCGAATGGCCTATCTTTTCAGCTTCGCGGGAAGGTGTCCGGCACTTTTTTCAAGTTTTTGAAGTTTTGGGCTGATCACAAATACGCAATAGGGCTGGTTTGGATGCTTCCGGAAATAGTCCTGATGGTACTCCTCAGCCAAATAGAATTTTTTCAGCGGTGCTATTTGGGTAACAATCGCAGAAGCGAATTTCTTTTTTGCAGCTTCGCGCGAGGCCTCAGCCAGTTTCTTTTGTTCGGCATTGGCGTACAGAATAACCGATCGATATTGCGTTCCCTCGTCTGCACCCTGGCGATTCAGCGTTGTAGGATCGTGCACTTCCCAGAAGATTTCCAGGAGCTGTGAGTACGAAATCTTTGCAGGATCAAACGTAACTTGAACTACTTCTGCGTGTCCCGTGTCTCCAGCTGATACTTGTTCATAGTTGGGATTTACGGTTACTCCGCCGGCATAGCCACTCACGACACTCTCAACACCCATGAATCGTTCATACAAGGCTTCACTACACCAGAAACAGCCCATTCCAAAAACGGCAGTCTGTCTCTGACCCGCCTGCGCTTGCACCGTGGTAACGGATAAGCTGATCAAAAATGCGCACAGTACTGGCATCGCAAACCGCCGAACGTGGCGGCTCGCACGCGAATGGGACATCGGAACAACTAACGAGATTTGTCTTAGCATGAATTATTTCCCCTGGAACAAATACAGATACGCGCCGTAGCCAGCTTCTTTCATTTTCTCTTTTGGTATGAAGCGCAAAGATGCGGAATTGATGCAGTACCGCTTTCCTTCCGGCCCAGGTCCATCATCAAAGACGTGTCCCAGGTGGGAATCTGCGGCTGCCGAACGAACTTCCGTTCGAACCATGCCAAAACTCTCGTCGCTCTTGCTCTTTACGGCATTTCCACGAATGGGACGAGTAAAGCTTGGCCATCCAGTTCCAGAGTCAAATTTATCCGTGGAGGAGAATAGTGCTTCTCCGGAAACGATGTCTACATAGATTCCCGGCGCGTGGTTGTCCCAATAAGCGTTCTTGAATGGCGGTTCAGTTCCGCATTCTTGTGTGATATGGTATTGCTCGGGTGTCAGTTTGGAACGGAGATCAACGGCGCTTGACGTTGCCGGCGGAAGTCCAAGAACTTCTCGAATCTTCTTTTCGAGAATTGTCCGCGGCATTGGTCCAACATGATGTGCTGAAATATTTCCCTGGCGATCAACGAGCACCAGAGTAGGAAGTCCCTGTGCTTTGTAGGCAGAAACAACTTCCGGATTGGAACGAACTATAGGATAGTCGATGCCATTTCGTTTTACGAACGCCTGGATAGTGGATGATGGCGCCTCGTCTTCTGAAATCCCAATGATCTGCAGCCCCGCCGGGCCATAGGTTTTTTGCATTTCGATTAGATGCGGAAATTGGGCTTTGCAAGGAACGCACCACATGGCCCAGAAATCCAGCAAAACGACTTTTCCCTTGTAGTCTGAAAGTTTCCGGGTGCTGCCATCGAGAGTCTGGAGCTGCCAGGCTGGAGCGGGATCTGCCGCTAGAATCGGCAGACTAAACGTCAGGGCAAATCCCCAGGCCATTAACAATTTCATCATACTATATAGAGTCGCTTTCCGAGTGAAATGGTTACACGTCTTTTTTTTGCCTCGAAAAATCTCCTGATCCTCCTTGAAATGACTTATGGTCGAAAAATAGATGCAAGGCCCATTTTCAGCGCCGTTTCTTTCGCTCTGGACTGACCTCCTCACTCTGCTAAAGGCATTTGGAGAGATACAGGACAGACTGGATCCGCCACGCCTGGTCGACTACGCAGATAGAATCCTGCCAATGGCCAGGAAACTGGAAGCAACTCTGTCTGGAGTCCGCGGACTCGATCCAGTAAAACCGGCCGAACAAATACTGATACTTTCCGCAACTCAGGCACTGCAGGGGGCTGCGCGTTTCGAGGAGTCTCGCGCCGGAGCGCATCAGATCATGAAAGCATTCCAGGCGCTGCGCCCGATCGCACGGTCGCAGGAAATTCTGTACTCAGTGGCCGGTCAGTCTGCTGAAGTGAGCCGTTTCTTTATACATCCATCACACGCAAACGACACGACGCTCCTTGAGCGCCTGGCATCAGGGTCAGAGTCGCGGCAGGAATCTTCTTCTCAGGAAGCAGATCCGGACGGAAGGCGAGGGATTATTGATATGAACAATCTTCGCGGGAAACGAGGAGGTTATACCCTCTATGTTCCCGAGTATTACACACCCTCGCAAGCGTGGCCCTTGATTGTTGCGCTGCACGGCGGATCAGGACACGGCGCTGACTTTTTCTGGTCCTGGTTACGCGAAGCCCGCAGCTTTGGGTGTATCCTTGCAGCACCGAGTTCTCTTGGTCGGACATGGTCGCTTCACACACCTGCTCTTGATGCAGGTTCTCTCAATCGTATGCTATCGCATATATCGAGCAATTGGAATATAGATACAAAGCAAATTTTACTAACTGGAATTTCAGACGGAGGTACCTACGCAATGCTATTGTCGATCGTGCATCAATCGCCATTTACGCATTACGCTCCAGTCGCCGCGGCGGTTCACGTATTGATGAATCGATCGGGAGTCGTCGAGGCTCCTGTTAGAGATATTCCAATTTATCAAGTACATGGAGGACGTGATTGGATGTTTCCAGTTGCTTCTGCTCGGGCTGCTGCGGCTGCACTGGCGAAAGCGGGCGCGAAGGTGGTGTACAGCGAAATTCCGGACTTATCGCACAACTATCCCCGCGATGAAAACGAAAAGATTTTGAAGTGGTTTCATCCACGGCTGTTTGAAAGCTGAGCATTCAGTTTCTAGTCTGAAATTAAAAAAGTCCGCTACTGTTCGCTACTGAACGAGAGGAAGCCCGCGTCGTTCTGGCTCGCGTACTGCGCTCCAATCCAGGAAGCTGATCGAGCAGCAGTTTCAACGCGCACTTCATCTGCGCTTCCGTTGTAGGCTCGAGCGGAGCCAGCGCCATTTCCGTCCGTCCCGATTCGTAGGTTGGTATCCCAGCTTGTTCGGCCCGTCAAGGTTCCATTTCCGTTAGCTACAAGTGCCCCATCGAGGTACAACTCAACAGCGGGTGCCGTCGCGGCGTTGCGGACCACTCCCGTTAAATAGTGCCAGCTTGCCGTATCGGTAAAGCTACCGGCAGCAGTAAGCGCACTGGCCTGTCCCGGATCTTCGTACCCGTAGAAGAAATTCAGTGCATTGAGGACCGGTCCGGAGAAATATCCCTGCGATAAGTGCATCTCATGAGAGGTTGGATCGCCCGGATTTCCCCATCCGTTCTGGCCGCTTCTTCCTTCCCACATCAGATGTCTCAATGAGACGGTCGTGTTGGTTCTGAACCATAGACTCAATGTGATGTTTGCCGCTGTCCTGGGAGAGTTGATGGGCGTTTGCACAAAACCGGCCGCAAACGATTGCCCACCGGATAGTTTGCCCGCGACATTGCTTACAGTTCCGTTAATTGTTCCGTTAGCCGCATTTGACGTAGAGTCTGTCACGGCCGAATTAAAATGGTATACTCCCGAAAACTCTGAACTCCAAACCGACGTCGCATTTTGCCCATCAGCGGCTGTAGCGTTGCCATAGTACATCCAGATGCAATCTGCATTTGTGGAAGCCTCTACTTGAGGAATATTCACCCATACATAAGAACTACCTGTTTCATTCCAGGTTTCAATCTGATGCGACAGCGTTGTGCTTCCGTCATTGTCAACGAACCTCAAATCCTGTCCCGAGTTCTGCGTCTGCGCGTAATCAACTCGTGTGCTATCGAGAACGACAAGCGTTGGAAAATTCGTGAATGTTTCTGCTCTCGTGGCGTTTTGAATCGTCAAGGATCTTCTTCTTCCCCAGGAACTGAATTGAGACGCGCGAGCCGTCACACAGCCGATGAATCCGGAGTCTGAGCCCGAAGATCCCCCCGCAAGAAGGAGAGCCATATATCCCGCCCCCGCATCATACCGGGCGCAGTTCTGGCTTATCAGGAGTAATAATAGAAGCAACAGTGTAAATGTGTTGCCCATTACATTCAAGCTCATGTTGACTTCGGCGGTTTGCGTTCTGATTCGTGAGGTGTCCACAGATTTCTGGCGGATAGGGGAAATCTCGCAGAAAGCCAGACCAAATTTACCAGGTTCAGGGTGGACACTATGTTTTCACAACCGATACTTAGTAAGTAATGCGTACTATCCTGATGCTGGTATCATTCGGTCTCCTGTCGTGCGCGAAGTATGACAGTCAGGGAGCGTACCTGGCGTTGTTGGCTTTGCAGCAGGGATCGAGCCAGGCCGTCTGGGCTGCACCCGCATTTAGATATCGCAACAAAATAGTTTTTGGAACCTCTCATTCTGCTCTGCCGAATAACTATACTGTTTCTTTGACATTTGACAGTCGCACAAGCGGTGGCCAGGTAATGCTCGCATCGGGGGACGATGTCCGCATCTACTGGCAACCCGTTTCCGGTAGTCCCGTTGAACTTGATCGAGTTGGCTCAACCTGGAATTCTGCGACAACGACCATCGACTTTAGACTCCAGGGCTCGCTACCCCAGAATCTCAATGAATCTGCGGACGGTTCATACTACATATATTACGGTAACGCCAGTGCTGGAACGGCACCATTCAACGAGATGAATGTTTACTATTTTGCTGATTTCTTCAATCGCGCTAATTCAACAACGGTCGGTAACGGCTGGACTGAATGGAATGGAGCATCTCGAGACATGTACATCCAATCTGGCGCCCTTGGCCAGACAGGTAACGATCAGGTCATGGACGCAGGAGTAAAGCAAACGTTCCCCCTTGGTGCTATTCCGTCTAACTTCACATTGCGGTTTGATTGGGGAATGGTTGGTATCGCCCAGGCTACCTGGACGCAAATGGTTCAAATTGGTGATTCGACCTCCATGGTGGATACGAATATGACAACCGGTGCTGGTCCCTCCTTGTATTTTGGCGAGGGTAACGGGATTGTTCCGGATGTTCTCTATAACATGGACTACAGATTTGCCGCAGCGGGCCAGCTTGAGAATACAGTATTGCCCAACGATGCCGCAGCATTTCAGGTTATGGCAATTCGCATCGTAGTCGATACGACTGCGCGAACGTATGATTACTATCGAAATGGAACATTACGCTTCACCGGTGCAGGCTACGAGAATTCCATTTCAAATCTAAATCAGATCAGAATCGCAATGGACAATTGGGCTTCCGGGCTTACGTCTTACACATACGACAATCTTCGAATTTCCCTGTCCGTAGCAGATGATCCGGAACCGGCGCTTTCAACGCTTGAAACTTTGTGACGCCGCCCAGTTTGCCGCAATAGAGCAGTAGCTTAAGTTCGCTTGACTGCGGAGTCGGTTTCGATTCTAGCTGATTCAATGACCTCATTGAATTCAACACTGCGTTACATCGCCAGGTCCGTCTTTTATTTGATGAACTACTTTCTCCTTTCCACGTTTTTTGCCTGTGGAGTGAGTGCGCGCGCTGAAGATTCCAATGAGTTTGCTGCAGTTGTTGAAACCTCGCGAAAATACTATCAGCTCGCAGGACAGACTTATCGAACAATCAACGGTCAGAGCCTCAAGGTTGATGTGTTTCGCCCTCGCCCGGAGGGGCCGCCTATGCCCGTCCTTGTGTACTTTCATGGCGGAGGTTGGATGACCGGGGATAAGGAACGTGCCGTACTTCATGTCACACCATTCCTGTCTCAAGGCTGGGTGGCGTTTAACGTTGCGTACAGGCTGGGAAAGGTAGCACAGGCTCCGGCCGGGGCAGAGGACTGCATTTGTGCGTTGAAATGGATACTCAAGAACGCTGCTACATACAGAGCAGACATGAATCGCGTTGTGCTAATGGGGCATTCTGCCGGGGGTCATCTAGCACTTCTCTCCGCGTTTGCACCGGAAGTAGGCGGCGCCTGTCCAGGCGATATGCCAAGGGTGCGTGCCATTGTTAACTGGTATGGCATTAGCGATGTGGCTGACCTGATCGACGGGGCTAATAAACGTGAGTTTGCGCAGGGTTGGATTGGCAACGGACCCGGCAGGTTTGAGCTAGCAAATCGCCTGTCCCCTATTCGGTACGTTCGTGCAGGAGTCCCGCCAGTTATTTCTATTCATGGGGATTTGGATGACACCGTCCCTTTTGCGCACAGCGTGCGCCTCGATGCCGCCTTGCGAAGTGTTTCCGTGCCCAGCGAGCTCATTCGAATTCCCGGAGCCAAGCACGGCCAATTCTCAGAACAACAATATTTGAATGCTTACCGCAAAGTAATTAAGTTTGTGGAAGCAAATGCCAGCGAAGACAAGCCGGTCGCCGGTAGGAAACCGTAGGAAGGGCACAACCGTCTAGCTCATCGAAATTCCGGAATTCAAATGACGCTCTATGTTTGACACAAGGACGGTCGATTCAAAACTCCTTTGATGCAGCCGAAATCCCATCCAATGGCCGCAATATTCTTGTTCCTCTGGATAGGGGGACCGGTTGCTCCGCAAGAAGGCGGAGACAATTCGCGAATCGCATTTTCGGATGCAACGCGATTCGCGAGCTTTCGTCCTGAAAAGATCACACCTCCATCGGGCTGGTTCTGGTCGCATGATATTCAAACGTCGCAAATTGAAACGACAGCCACGCCGGGTTATCGGATTCAGCGCTTGAGCGTCTACGGCGCAGGTAGGCACCGAAGATTCGCCGGCTTCTTTGAACCGGGAATGCCAGCGCGCAGGTACGCTGTGGATTTGACGTCGGATATGATCAAGAAACAAAATCCTGGCCTGAATCCCGTTTCACTTTGCGTAGATGCATCCCTGCCCGAACCAGGCTTCAGTGCCGTCCTGGAACCCGATCCTACAAATGAATCCGTTATCCAGGTAGATCTTAATGAGAAACAACTGCATGCACTGGTTTCTGAGCAACGGCGGATAACGGATCTTGTTGTGTACTCAAAGGCAGGAGCGCGCCGGTATGCTGTGATAGTTCGCACCATGAAGGCAATCGCCGGAAAACAGGAGCCCTGGTTTCTGTTTACGAATCTTTCGCAGGCGGAACTCGCGATGCAATTGCAGCGTAGTAAGGCAAGGCTCTTACGTTTGCGCCGACACACGGAGAAGGGTGAGGTTCGCTTCCACGGAATTGCCGTGCCTGCCGGGAAAACAAAGTCTACATGGTATGCAAGCATAGACGCCGATTCGCTTGCGGAGGCTCTAGAAAGGGAGAATAGCTATCTTATCGACCTTGACGCATTCAACAATGGCGCCGGCCTGCGTTTCACCGCCGTCATGATCCGATCTGATTAAGATCAAAGTATCAGAAGCGCCAGATCTTTGACGCTCAAGGGCTTGGTCAAGAGGCCCTTGACGTTTGGCATTTTAAGTACTTTCTCTTGTAAGGTTGCGTCCAGGGACGCAGTGAGCACAATGATGGAAGGGACGTTTTCTCGTTCAGCAAGAGCATCGAGGAACTCCCAACCGTCCATTCCCGGCATGTCCATATCGAGTAAGATGAGATCCGGTGTGCTCTTTTCAAGCGCAGCCAGGGCTTTTCTTGCATCCTCGAAGGTTCTTACATCGCTGCCAATGTCATTTCTGCGAATGGTGCGCGCTGCAATTTCCAGGACAATAGGATCATCATCTATGTGCCAAATAATCATTCCACAAGCCTTTGCAACAGTGTAAGCCTTGAACGGTACGTGCTATCAAAATATTCAAATTTCGACTAACGTTTCAGTAAACAGAAGGCGCTTAACGTTCATGTGTCTCCAGCAATTCGGATCCGCAGGCTGGTTGAGTATCCCTCAGATTTTGTCCGGGGTGGCATCGGTCACCTGCCCGAAATGGGCCGATCCAGCTGAATCAGAATTGACAGCAGGCCCTGAGAGCGTGCATATGCCTCATGGTTCTCCTCCTAACGGTGTTAGCTTCTGTGGTAATGGCTGAGTTTTTGGGCTACTGGATCCACACTCTGCTCCATAGCGAAAAGGTAAAGTTCCTGAGTCGGGAACATATGCAGCACCATCTCAACGACTATGGCCCAGGCCGCAACCAGCGCTCCAATCCGTATAAGGACTCTGGCGTGGGTCGCTTCACTTTTCTCGGGTTGGGAGCCGAATGGTTAGTCCCAATCGCGCCTGTGACCGCGGTATGGGTTGTTTCGCTGCTCCTACTTGACGTTCCGCTCTGGCTTACGCTGCTTTCTGCGGGGACTGGCCTGTTCTGGGGGTATCTGATGTTTGGACTGGTC
This sequence comes from Leptospirales bacterium, assembly GCA_016788865.1. Classification (GTDB taxonomy): domain Bacteria; phylum Spirochaetota; class Leptospiria; order Leptospirales; family Leptonemataceae; genus JAEUSB01. The sequence goes on along the minus strand of JAEUSB010000018.1, from coordinate 26,204 downwards.
CATGAGAACTTTCATATAGAAGGAACGTTCTTCATGCGCAGTCGTTTCATTCGATCCTGGTTCATCCAGGTACGTCGCCTTCACGACATTCACCATCATAAGTTGACGGACGAAGGAAGAATGCCTTACAATATGGGAATCTGTTTCTATGTATTTGATCGATTGTTCGGTACCTATCGCACCACTCTGGGCCCCTTCAATGCGGCTGGACTTGAGCAATCCAGGAAATTGTACGCGGATCTAATGAAGCCTTAGTTGTTGTCCCTGGCAAAGCACCCGGCTCCAACTGAGTAGGGCCCACGCCTCACTTGACACCAGGTGCGATTGTAAAAACTAGTTTTTGCGATGCGTTTTGGGCTGTTTCCACTTTCCATCTTGATGATTGGAGCGGCCAGTTGTGCTTCGCTGAGCAGCACAAGCGCGCCGGAGAAGATTCCTCTGCCAATTACGGCTCTTCTAGTAGGTGACTCCATTATGGGGGGGAATCTCGGCGTTTATCTGGAAAAGACATTGGGGGAGATGCCGAACGTTAAAGTCGTGCGTCACTTTCGGGTTTCTTCCGGTCTCAGCGGGCTTCATGAGTTCCAGTGGGCGGAGGCAACGCACGACTACATCCGTAAGACACGTGCAGATATCCTGATCGTTTACTTTGGAGCTAACGATAGCCTGGCGCAGAAAGTGTACTCGGAGAATCGGTTCGCTTCCTATCCATCACCTGAGTTTGAAGACCAGTACGCAATGAAGGTGCGATTATTCCTGAAAGTTACCGCTCCATACGTAAAGAAAGTTTATTGGATTGGCCAGCCAGCGGTTGCACATCCGGAGTTTACAGTCAAGTATCCGGTTCTGAATCGAATCTATGCGCAAGAATGCGCGCAGGTGCCAAACGCAGTTTTCATTGAAACATGGAAATGGACTTCTGTTGAAAACAAGTATGTACCAAGTTTGCCGGACAAGAGCGGAACGGTAGGGCCCGTGAAGTGGGATCCGGTGCATCACACTCCACACGGTGGACGAATGCTTGGCGAATTAATTCTCGATAGAATTGCAACTGACGTTGCACTGCAACTGCCATGGCCTCCTGCGCCAGCTGTGCCTGCAAACGAAACCGTCGCCCGGCCCGGTAAATGAAAAAGATCGGACTTGTTTGTGTCTGGCTCGGGACAATGGTCCTTGGCAGTGTTCTTCAACATAGTGCCTTGATACCGCCGGGTTTTTTCCCCGAGTATAAAAGCTATTTTCCCGACTTCCCCGGAATCTCCCTTTCTGCGATTCGCGATCGAATACCGTCCAGGCCAACCGCTCCAGAACAAACAACTAAACCTGAACCGGAGTCGCAGACAACCAGGCCACCGGAAGTGCCCATAGAGCATCCAGGACAAAAACCGGTACCTCCGGCGCAAAAACCCACGTCGGTAAAAACCTCGCATAGCCTCTGGAATAAAGATCACAGGAAATATCTGGCTGGCTTTTTTCAGAAGCTGGATCAAGCCAAAGGGAAACGAGTTCGGATCATGCACCTGGGTGATTCAATCCTCTGGGCAGAAACGGTAGCCGTGACTATGCGACGTGCCCTTCAGAAGCAGTATGGCGATGGAGGCCGAGGATACGTTAGCCTCCAGGATACGCCGGATACGGTGATGCAGGATCACAAAAATTCTACCCGCTCTGGATTCAAGATGCACTCCACGCCGTTCGCATTCGGGATTCACGCGATGCCGCAGCTGGGCTATGCGGGGCGCTCGTTTGAACCTGAGTCGGATGCCTCTGCTTCAACCCATTCTGTTGCAAAGCCGGATGCATACTGGGAAGAAGTTACGCTCCAGCTGCGAAAAAATGCGGCCGATTCTGCGAAGGTAATCGTTGAGCCAGAGCTGAAAGGAGCTCGCCTGGCGATCGATCCGCAGAGCGTTGATTTTTCAACCAGGCCATGCCACTCGGTTCACTTCAAGCCTGGAAAGTTTGATTCTATTTCAGCTCGAGTTACAGACAAACCGTTTGTCGACGGCATGTTGCTTGAGCGCGAAACAGGAGTTTCCTACAGCGTTCTTGTCCGCAAGGGAATTCATCAATCATGGATGCGATCCATCGCTCAGGAGAATCTTGAGTGTGGATTCCGCGACCTTGCACCGGATCTCTTAATCTTTGAATTTGCCCTGAATGAAGCCGCATCCATTGACACGCACTTTGATGGATACAACACAACCCGATACGAGAAAGATCTTCGCGAATACTATACCCGACTTCGCAAAGCTCTGCCCGATGTGCCAATCCTGCTAATTGGTCCCGTTGATCGTATCAAGGACGTAGATGGCATTCTGGTTCCCGTGCCTGCACAGAGTCAGGTAAGAGATGTACAGCGCAAAATTGCGGATGAATTTGGTTTTCTCTTTTTCGATCCTTCCGTATCTCCGACTATGCCAGCCCCGGCCGCAATGTTTGCGCAAGGGATGTTGCTAACGGACTATCTCCACCTGACGCCCTATGGTGGAGAATTTCTTGGCGGTCTTGTGGTGCGGGAGTTACTGAGCGGGACGGGTCAAGCTCCTGAAACGTCTGGTAGCCCCACGAAAGTTGAGTCTCATTCAGACGAGCGCACAATCACGTTTCCATCGATTCGATACGCATGGTTCTTACTGATTGTGCTGGCCGTGTTTGCAATGGCGCGTCGCCTTCCGTACTTTCGTTTGATTTTCGTTACCGTTGCCTCCTGCTATTTCTACGCTTCCTGGGAAGCGTGGGCGTTGATGCTGCTCCTGTTTTCATGCAGTCTCGACTATGTAATGGGCCGACTGATTGAGCGCTCTTCGAGCAAACCTGCACGTACGGCGTTGTTGGGTGTATCTCTTTGTATGAACCTGGGATTGCTCATGTTCTTCAAGTATTTCACCTTTCTGGCCAGATCGATCAATGCGTTGCTGGACCCCGCCAACCAATTGCCACTGTATCAGGTTTTGCTCCCGCCAGGTATTTCCTTCTACACGTTCCAGAGTCTTTCTTACACAATTGATGTCTACAAAGGCGGCATGAAGGCGGAGAGAAATCCGCTTCGACTGTTCTTCTTTGTGAGCTATTTCCCCCAGCTCGTAGCAGGGCCAATTGTTCGAGCGCACGATTTTCTGCGGGATCTGAAACGCAATGTGCAACATTTCCTGGTGACACAGCCGCATTTTCAAGAAGGCGTATTTCTGATCTGTCGCGGTCTGACAAAGAAGATCATGGCTGATTGGTTGGCTCTTAATTGCATCGACCGGGTCTTTCAGAACCCCTCCATGTTCAGCTCGGCCGAGGTTCTTGTAGCCTTTTACGCCTACGCCCTGCAGATCTACGGTGATTTTTCAGGTTACACGGATATCGCAATCGGCAGCGCGCGCCTGTTTGGATTTCGCTTAACGTTGAACTTTCTACGCCCCTATCAGTCCGGGTCTATTACGGAATTCTGGAGAAGGTGGCACATTTCCTTGGGCAGCTGGTTTCGGGACTATCTCTATTTCCCAATGGGTGGCAGCAGACAGAAGGTTTATCGGAACCTCTTTGTCACGATGCTGGTGGCCGGGGTATGGCATGGAGCAGGGTGGAACTTCATCTTCTGGGGAGCGTACCACGGGGTGTTTCTACTCATTGAAAGAGCAACGGGGCTTGATCAGAAAGGTTCCACGAATTCAATTCTGCGAGCATTGCGCGTGGTATTGACGTTTCACATTGTTTGGGTCGGCTGGATATTCTTCCGTGTGGGATCATGGGAAACTTTCACAGCTTTGATGGCAAGCCTGGCCCGCCTTGAATTTCATGCTGCGAACGTTAGTTACATTGCGATTGCCGTGATTCTACTGGGCTATGCAGTTCATCTCACTCCACTCTCCTGGCGTGATCGGGGGATAGAGATCTACAGAAAAGCGCACTGGGCCGTGGCCGGTTTGTTTGTAGCCGCAATAACTTCGGGGCTAAGCAAGGTTGCCGTACAACGCGCTGTGCCTTTTATCTACTTTCAATTCTGAGCGCCAAACCCGGGTGCATATTTGTCAATGAACTGATCCATCCACTTCTTGTATTGCTCGGGATTCTGACGAATCAACCCCGTATGACCTCCCACGTCCGTGAGATGCAGCACTTTCTTGTCATGCGGAATTGCGGCGAGGATTTCCTCGGAATCGGTGTATGGAATGATCTCATCGTCCTTTACATGTGTCATGAAAACCGGCACTTGAACACTGCGAGCGGCAACGAGTGGACTGACGTCGTCTGTGTTAAAATTGCCGCGCCAGCCAGCGATAGCAGCTGCCATAGGATACAATAGAAGCAATGGCTTGCCGTAGAGTTTGGTGCCTCTGTACTTCAGTTCTGAATTCAAATCGCGAAAAGGCGAGTCGACTGCGACAAAAGCCACGTTTGGCGTTAGCGGCGCGGCCTGCATAACAATCGCCGCACCCATCGAAGATCCAAACAAACCTATCTTTCCATGCGGCAGTCCAGTTTTCTGAGAGAACCAGTCGAGCAGATTGACAAGATCCTGCTTCTCCCTGAAGCCCCAGGTAGCAAATGCGCCTGTACTCTTGCCATGATGTCTGGCATCAAACATCAACAAATGGCAACCACGCGGCCAGAATAGTTTAGAAAGTTTAATACTCCCCATACGGTTTGCCGTGTGCCCATGGTGAAGAATGACGCCGCACTGCCGATTCTTCGGGTGCATGAACAGCCAACCATCTATGATTACGTCTGTGCTCGAAATGCGCACCTCTTCAGGCGGGGGGAGGTTTGCGTCTTCGTACCCTTTGATGTTGTTCTCGGCAAGAATCTCATCGAAAGATTTCACCTTGTATGCGGTGATTTCGCCCGAGAAATAGTAAGCCGCGCCCAAATAGACTAGAAGCAAGATGGCGCTGATTCGAATTGCCCAGGTTTTCATGTTCTCCCCTTCCTGGTGTGGTAGGCTATTGCTGCAAGCCATAGCGCGGTAGCAATCGAAAACCACAGAATCCAGCTCAGTCCATGGCGAGCAAAGAAGGTGGGTTCTCCGTGATTTACAGGAACGTCCCAGATCTGAATCTCCTCAACTTCCTGGCCGCTTAGCGCCGGCCCCACCAGCGGTTTGACTACATCGCCAGACAAATTCACGAAACCTGAACTGCCGCTATTCGTAGATCGAACCAGAGCCCGCCTTAGCTCAATAGAACGGATTCTGCCCAGTCCGAAATGCTGATACGTCTCAACCGTCTTTCCGTACCAACCATCCTGCGTGATGTTCACAATGAACCCGGGATCTTGTTGATCCATAAACGTTCGCACGTACGTGGGAATGAGGATTTCGTAGCATATCAATGGCAGAAAGGTGCCGGCGGAAACAGCAGCCGTCTTGCCTGAGTTGTCGGTGGGCTTAGTCGTAAGACGGGGAGCCGCAGGCGATTGATTGGGGGCAGGGGGCGCGTCTGGCATACGATAGTAGTGCATTTCGTGCGATGTTGCGCCTCGCTCAAATCTACTGTATCGCACGGCTTCGGGGACAAGGAAGATCAGACCTGTCTTTTCCATCAACTCCACGCCAGGGATGTATTCGCCAAACGCCAGCAACACTCGTTTGCTGTACGATTGCCTCCGGGCGCCGTCAGGCGAATAGAGAGTAGAGGAGTTGTACGCGCCGCTCCTTGGCCGATCTCGGATTTTATCCCAAACAATCTCCATTGCTATCTCGTTGAAATAGATACTGGCGCCGGTCGTGCGCGCGATTGTTTGCACCATCTCTTCAAATGAAGGCCAGTACAGCCCCGACGCCTTGGTCAAGAGATTGTTCTGGGTTGTATAGTAAGGAACACCGGATTCAGGCAGTACAATCAAGTCCAGGGGTCCATGCTCATTGGCCTTTTTGATCATAGATGGAATTTTTACGCGGATGAGGTCCATGATTACATCATCCGTTACCCGATTCTCTCCCGGTTTCTCAAGCGGTGCGTTGGGTTGAATCATTGCAACGCGAACTTTGGGCAGAGATTTCTCGAGCTCAGCCATCTGATGCAGACGCAATTGTCCAAATCCAATGGTCAGGAGGAAGAGGACCGGAAGGGCATAACCCGATACTTTTCCGGATCCTGGGGACCAGGTATGTTTCGCAAAAATATCAATTAATTGCGCTCTCATACCCCCAACGGAAAAATTCTGGGAGAGATGTCGCATAACGCTATAGAGCCCATAGCTTCCGGCAAACATCATGAATGAAATCCCGTGAACACCTGTAAACTCCGCAATCTGCGCAAGTGGTCTATTATGTGCGGCCAGATTTCCCCAATACCAGGGAAATACCTGAACGGATAGAGTATCCGTGATCAAAGCCAGAAAGCCAGCAACGAACCATAAAGGAGGAAGTTTTGCCTTATGGCGCTCTGCAAGACCTAGCAAGACCAGGAAAAAAGGAATCTTTAAATTGAGAACAACCGTATACGGCACAAAGATCAAGAAGGCCAGAAATAGATTTAATCCTGCGAAGGTCTGAAAAAGGTGCAGAAGCCAGTAGAACGAAAATGTACAGAGCAAAGCAGCTCCGATCGACCCAATTCCAAAGAGCGACCAGAGATTATCGCGGAAACGTCCTGCGAAGTAGAAAAGGGGCCACGGAGCTATCCAGACTATCAGCGGGAACATGAAAGGCTCAAGTGAAAGCGTGCAGAGTGCACCAAACCAGACGGAGCCTAACGCAACGGCCGCGAACCTGTTCTGAAAAATGCGTGGCAGCCTGGGCAGGTCCGGATTCATGTTCTTATTTCCGGTTTTTTCCGGTGAGGATTTTTTCATGGGACCCCTGACTAAGCAATTGTTTGAACATTCTCGCGATCACATCTATGCGTTTCGCGATGAACCATTCACTCTTGCATCAGGCCGCAAGTCGCGTCATTACTTCAACTGCAAAAAAATTACACTCCACCCCGGGCGGCTGCAGATGCTCGCGAACGTTCTTCGTGACGAAATTATTCCAGCATTGGGTCAAAGCCCTCAGGCAGTTGGTGGACTGACCCTTGGCGCGGATCCAATTGGCTGCGCTCTATCGCTGGCATATAACGCCGTTGGAAAGACCGTTTTTCCACTGATTGTCAGAAAGGAAGCCAAGGGGCACGGAACAGGCCAAAAGATCGAAGGCGAGGTCAGTGCAGTAAAAGAGGTTCTTGTGTTGGACGATGTCATTACGACGGCCGGGTCCACGTTGCAGGCTGTGCGCGCATTTCGCGAGGCAGGTTTGATCGTGAACCAGGCCATCTGCATTGTCAACCGGGAAGAGGGCGGGGAAGAAGCCCTGAAGGCAGAGGGTGTCCAGATTTCCTGGGTCTTCAAGAAATCTGACTTCTCGCTGGTGAAAGACCCGGACTAGCTAGCTCTTCTTCTCGAACAAAGTTTTGAGAACTCCCTGGATTGAATCCATGGCGGACTTCAGTTTATCTGTTCCTTCTTTATAGTCTGTTCCGGGTTTAGATTGCAGATAACGTTCCGAAAACTGATTGTACTGTTGCTCGATCTGGATGATTGTGGCTTCAAGATCATCGAGCGCCTTCTTTGCCGCGGGTTTGTCGCCAGCCGGAAAATTTCCAAACTCGTATTCAACAATATCTTCTGTCACCTTGCCCTTAAGCAGCAAATGCATTTCGACTTGCATGTACTTTCCAATCAGCGAGAACCTGCCCTCTTTCTTGAGACGACGCACGCTGACCTTGAGCGTAACTGAATTCAGGAATCGGAGCGGCCTAAACACCGACGCACGTTGCACCAGGTCATGGTCTTCGGCAAGCTTGACTGTTTCATCAAATCCACCCACCCTTTTGAAGAGGCGGCGAGTTATAAAGATGCAGAATCCGGCCGCACGCGGGTTGAAGGACTGGTTTACCTTTACGGAAAGATTCGCCAGGTGAAACAAGACTTGATCCAGTCGCAGCTCTGACTCGGGTTTAAATTCGCAAGTAGCAAGGTCAAGGTAACGATCTTCCATTTCTCCCAGCGCTTTCTCGAGGAAATCCGGTGGGAGAAGAACATCCGAATCGAAAAAGAAAAGGAATTCACCTTTAGCCGCTTCCGCTCCCCGGTTTCTTCCCGGACCGGGCATGCCACCCGGGACCACAATGGCACCCGCCGCCTTAGCGAGTTCCACTGTTTTGTCTTTTGATCCAGCATCTGCAACTATGACTTCAAAGTCTTTGTAGGTTTGCGCTTTGATGGAATCAAGCAGTCGCGGCAGATACTCTTCTTCGTTGAGGGAGGGGATAACGATGCTGATCTTTGGCATAGGCGACTGCAACCCTCCAGCTGGTTTAGTGCAACCAAATAATCGCTCCCTTACCGGAAGGGTTTTAGCTCTTTCCTTTCAAGGAAGACCTGTGGTTGGAGTTTGAGCGAAGGCTTTTCCGGGTGCTTGAGGGTTCGCTTCAAGACAAAATCGAACAAAAGTGGATTGAACTTATAAATTTCATTGAGGTGCTTCCGCTCATCCTCGGTAATGAATCCATATTTGAGCAGGGACTTTGTGCGGATCACAATGTTGATCGCGGGCAGCGGGTAATCGCTTCCATTGACGAGCCTGTTTTGAATTTCTGGATGTCCCAGAATGTATTTCAGGGGTTCCGGTTCCGGGCTTGCGCCAAGCCGATTGAACTGAGTCATTGCGGAAAGATCTGCGAACAGACGCCCTTCGTATTTTCTCTCGCCAAACAATCTCAGAAACAGTTCAAAGTTTGAAACGAGCGGCTGCCCCGGTGCATCAATGTCGCGCGCCTTACCCAGGCTGGCACAGTGGGCCACAATTACCTTTACGCCGAGATCAAGAGGATAGCGGAGGTACAGCGGATTCCCGAGCTCCTGATACTCATCGGCATCGACAGCCCGCTCTTCTCCTGCATGCGAAAGCAGAATCATGTCGTATTTCTTCATCATCAGATAAAAATCCCGATACCCTTTGTTGTCCGGTTGAATGCCCATCGCATTTGGTAACCATTTTACAACACGCGCGCCCCTTTTGGCCCAGCGCTCAAGCTCTATAACTGCGTCCTTGCGCGCCGGGTGAACGGAGATCGCAGGCACAAGGTTTTTCGAACGAGAGGCCACATCGAAAATGTATTCGTTAGTCAGGTAGAAATCCGTTTGGGCCTCATTCATTGTTCCATCGGCATTGTAAGCTCGATCAAAGGCCAGAATAGTATAGCGACCGTGCTGTTCCATTCCATCAATCAAGTCATTTAGCCGCCCTACGTACTGCTCATCTGCGCGTTTGAAATCAGTTATCCCGGCTGCAGAAGCGTAGACATTGAATCGCATTCTCTTGATGGGGTGCAGACTGGAATAGAAGTGCGGGTGGATGTAACAGTCCTTGCAATCGGTTCCAAGCGCGACAACATGCACATGGTAGTCCAGGAGCTTCGTGGTATCGATTCCGAAAAAGGCAGCTTCAATTAATTTGCGGGCCTCGGGGCTCAGAGAATCGTACTTGGAGCCGGCGGTAAAATCATGCGCTCCACCAATACAACGACTCACGCATGAAATACCGAAGTAGCAAAGAATCAACAGTTGAACCAGGAGAAGGAAAGTTCTCCGCCCGTAGTGAATAGAATCTTTCATTGCTTGAGCTCCTTGTAGTAACCGTTCAATTCCGAGATCAGAAATTCGCATACAACACGGGTCTTGTCATCCGGTGTTTGCTCCAACAGCCGCTCTTTGATTCGGAGGAGGAAGTACACAATCATTTTGTCTCGAGGTTTGCTTGCCTGGCTCTGGGCCAATTTGACATACATCTCCAGTTGTCCGTTTTCTGCGCTGAGTATCTTCCCTCTGGTATGGACCTCCAGGAATCTCCGAAGGCTCTCTTTCAAGTCATTGGTCGTTGGGATATTCATGGTTGGATAGACTTGCCTTCAGTGTCAAAGTATTCAATCTTTCCATTTGATCGTATAACGGCTAAACTGTTATTGGGCAGGGTCCAACGTCTTTCCCCATTCTTCCACTGCATGATCTTGTGTCCGTCGAATGATGCTTCTGCTGCGTCCGATTTCCAGTAAGTGAATTTGATTCGGCCTGTCTCGACAGTTTGATCGCCAACGCTCCAGACCATAACCCGTTCGCCTCCAGGCCCGCGGAGGGATCCGGTAAATCCTGTCAGCTTGGCTGTATCCATTCGACATGTGTTCCATATGTCCGGAATGTCCCGGATGTCTTTGACGGTTCCCGGCAACGGCCCCGGCTCAAACGAGCAACTTTTACTCGCAGCCAGTTTGATTTGCGGCAATCCCTCCATTTCTAGAGTCTTTATCTCCTCTTCAATACGGTTGCGATTGGTGCGAAAATAAGTCAGCGATGAATCTAATAGCCCAGGCAAATCCATGCCGAGATTCTTTCGCAGCGATGCGTCTTCGGTTGTGCCGAGGCACATATCATCGTAAAATTTACGAATCGGTTCTGCGCCCTTTTGTAAGTATGTGGCTTCCACCATGGCTGTTCCAAACATGTAAACGCTTCCATCTGCATAACCAATCTGGTTGGCTGCGGGAATTTTCCCGCTGTCAAGGGCTGCGTACAGTTCTTTGTACTTTCTCGCGCGATCTCGGGGAAGGGCTCGCATCATTGCAAACTCTGCTATTCCCTCCACAAACCAGGGGGTTGGATACTGTTCCGGTGGAAGGTCACTCTGGCCTGCGCGCACGTAAAAGCATCGATGCTGCTGTAGATTGTGTGCCGTCTCATGCAGGATAAGAGAAAATGAATCCAGCTGGCGTTGAAGTTTAGCGATTACGGGATTGCCCGACGGAGGTTGTCGTTTGGAACCACAACACATGGAGATTCCCAACAGGCCGCCGGCTCCACCTTCACCCTGTGAAGGATTGGATAATTGCTTTCTCATATCCGCAAGCTGATCAAACATAATCACGGGAATCTGGCCCGGATTCTTGAAACCAAGTAGCCTTTCTGCCGTAGCAAAGAACTCATCCTTTTTATTCCATTCGCGGAATGCCTGAATATGGTCAGCCCAGGAGTTTGTGTAATTGAACTTGTAATTGTCGTAGAGTGTTTCATTGGGTGCCCATTTTCCCTTCTGGTAAATGTGGAACGTTATGCGGCCAGAAGGATCAGGACGATCATACACGAACCACACAGTGTTTTCTGAAGGCCATGGGTGACGGGTGAGCCGGGTTTTGTCAGGGAATGTCCATTCGATTGTACCCGGCCACCTTTGATTTGGATACTGCAGAAATCGATGTCCATTGGCTTCAATGGCCGATGTTCCGTTTTCCCATCGTGTGATCTTTGCTCCATCGACTCTTTCCCATACCCAGTTGTCTTTCTTCCACTGATAGATGCGGCCCCCATCCGGCCCCGTATACCATCCCGGCTTCCCTTCGTATGGACCAAAGGCAAGTCCAAAGATCGTGTTTGCATCCGGGAATGATAGCTCCCTGGCCTTCTGAAAGTCTGTTGGAGCCGTGGTGGGAAAATTCTGTCTGAATGCTGCGTCCGCTCCTGGAATTCGTAATTGAAGGCGAGGGCCGGAACTAAAGTCACGCGTCCTCGGGACAGCCTGCCATTCGACGACGGGGGCATCGGTTACGAGTCCCGGGTCGCCCGCCAAATCAAAAGTTAGGAGCAAAGTGAGAACAAGGCAAATTGAGTACTTCACCAGGCGAGTCTGCCACGTTCATTTATGTTGGTCAATCGCGAAACCCATGTCGCTTTTGCGGAGGGTTCTTCGGTGGGAAGTCTCTGGGTGTTATTTTGAGGTGCGGCCGGTCTTTGCGCGCGTTTCGATTCCCTGGAGGAAGATTGCGTGAATTTTTGCGAGGCCTTGATCAAACGAAATGCTATGCGCCATTAAGTATTTGGGATTCAGCAGGCCATTTATCGAGGCCAGTAGCATATCGATCGCAAAATCAACGTCAACCCTGGGATCGATGGCTCCCTGTTTTTGTGCTTCACGCAAGACCCCTGCGAGACTCCTGATATTGGAAGCTCGAAAGGTCATCATATCCTGGAAAATGTCCGGTCGTTCGCGTTCGAGGTCAAGCATCAGATCGGGCGATATCCTGGAAATCATCTCCGCTACGTGCGTAATGACCATTTGAAATCGTTCCATTGCCACTAGATCTGTTCTGGCCAGCACTTCATCAATCCGTCCGCGCATCTTTGCCTTAAAATGATCAATGACCGCGGAAATCAGTTTTTCCTTTGAGGAATAGTAGCGATAGAGCGTGCGCTTGCTAATCCCAACCGATTGCGCAATTTCATCGGTGTTGACGCGATGAAATCCTCGCGACAGAAAAAGGATCAGAGTTCGATCGAGAATTCGTCTAAGCATGGAAGACCGAGAAATATCGAGTCAGTAACTCCAGGGAGAATTGGCTACTTGAAAAAGCAACGTACTGGTCGGGACGGACCAGTACCATACCGCTACGCATTCCAAGAGCTTTGCAGACCTCCTTCTCTATATCCGGTTCGTAGGCATGCAGCTGAATGTCTGGCCAGACCTTTTGGAGAGCTTCCGGAGAGATGGCCACTTGAGAGCCTGATTTGATAACAACCAGATGAAAGGAAGTGCCGCATAACGTTGACAAGATAGATACTCCCGAGGAAAGCAACGCGTGCGGAAAGCGTTTTCCCGTCAGGGGAGATGGAGTGGATGTCAAAATACTGTCGTATTGAATTCGCGTCTGTGACAATCGTCCAAATACCCTGTTTTGTACCGCTTTCATTGAAAGGATAAGTGGGGCTATGCGAGGTAGAACCCGGGTGCGTAAGAAGATCGACAAAGGGCCGTCCCCAGTCATGGCTGTAAATGCTTTATCCGTTCCTTCAACCAGGTTTTTCGCAACGGGCAATCGTTCTTGCTCGTAGGAATCCAAAAGCTTTTCGGATGCCTTATTCTTGAGCACCGCAGCCAATTTCCAGGCCAGATTGTGCGCATCCTGGAGTCCCGTGTTCATACCCTGGCCGCCGGCAGGGCTGTGAATATGTCCAGCATCGCCGCAAAGGAAAGCGCGCCCCTTGCGAAAGGAGGTCGCGAATCTGTGATGCAAATGATACTCCGACATCCAACGAGGGTCAGAAATTCGTAACGGTTCCGGAATCTTTTCATTGAGAATGCTTTGAATGAGATTCAGATCTAACTTTTGCCCGTGAACCTTCTCCGGGAGAATACCTAGAACGCGATACCTGCCGTTGCCCGGCATTGGAAAGAATGCGTTAAAATCTCCCGTGGCCGGACATGCAACAGCGTAGCCCGTGGGGATCTTCCAGTCGATTGCAACATCGGTCAGGTAAAAGGTCTGACCATACGGTGCGCCCCGAAATTCAATCTGCATCTGGTGGCGAACCACACTATGCGCCCCATCGGCGCCAATGATGTAGCTGGCCTCGATGGTTTCTTCCCCGTTTGGCCCGCGCACGGTTGCGCGCACGGAATCCTGGTCCTGTGTAACGGACAGAACCTCCGTGTTCCACTCAACGGCGCCACCCAGACGATTCAATTCATCGGCCAGCAGTCGTTCCGTTTTATCCTGAGGGAGAATGAGTACAAACGGGTACGAGGAAATGGACGAAATGCTCGTCTTCAGCTCGATTGTCGCTCGAACGCGGTCTGTAAGTAGGATGATGCCGCGCATTGTTTGGCCATTTTCAAGCGCCTTTTCCACAATCCCCATTTGTTGAAAGATCTCAAGAGTGCGCGCTTGAACTGCAAGGGCCCTCGAGAGGTTGGAGAATGCCGCCTGCTTATCGACCACGCGAAACGACACGCCTGCCCTGGCCAGTTCACAGGCTGCCAGGAGGCCGGTAGGCCCGGCTCCGCTGATTAGAACTTCAATTTTTTGACCCATGAGGGGCGGTTTAAGGTAAACTAAAAACGTGTCAAGTAGTTTACCATGGTTTTTGGCTTTGGGGCTTCCCGCTTCTCGCATCGGACATACGGGTTCTTTGCATTCCGCGGAACGGAAAACGCTCTTGATCGCGGCAAGGGGGCCACGGGGAGTATACTATGAAATTTCCGCAAAAAGGCACCGGCCGTTCTATGGTGATGGCAGAACTCGAAAGCGCGCGTAAAGACGACGTTCGCTGGCGCGACGGTCGAGCATTTAGCCTGGTTTTTTATCCGGGTCATGAGATCTATGAAGTCGTTAAAGAGGCCTACGGGTTATTTTTCTCAGAGAATGGACTGAATCCCTCGGCATTCCCTGCACTCAGGAAATTTGAACAGGAGACCGTTTCGATGATGGCGGACCTGATGTGTGACCCGTCTGCCTGCGGCAATTTGACGTCAGGCGGCACTGAAAGTATTCTCCTCGCTGTGTACTCGGCACGCGAATACGCGTTGAAACACAAGCCCAACTTGACTCAGCCGGAAATTCTGGTCCCCACCACCGTCCATCCCGCGTTTGACAAGGCCGCGCACTATTTTGGCTTGAAGATCAAGCATATTCCCGTTGGCCCTGACTATCGTGCAGACGTGGCTGCCACCGCAGCAGCAGTGACAGACCAGACGATTCTGATCGTTGGTAGCGCCCCGCAATACCCTCACGGTGTGGTAGACCCGATCCGCGAACTCTCAAGCATCGCTCTATCGCATGGCATTCTCTTCCATACGGATGCATGTGTGGGTGGTATGATCCTTCCGTTCTTTCGTAGGCTGGGCCAACCTATTCCGGAGTTCAGCTTTGAGTTGCCAGGAGTAACCTCGATCTCGATTGATCTGCACAAGTACGGTTATGCAGCGAAAGGCGCTTCGGTAGTTCTCTACCGAAACCGATCTCAGCGCCGTGGCCAGTTCTTTGTTCAGACAACCTGGCCAGGCGGTATCTATGGCTCCCCCGGCATTCTGGGCACTCGTCCCGGTGGTGCCATTGCGGCCGCCTGGGCGGTAATCAAACATCTGGGCGAGGACGGTTTCATGGGGTTGGCAAAAAGCGTACTTCAGTCCACGAACTATATCCGCGACGCCATAGGTTCCATTCCTGGTTTGAAAATCCTGGGCCAACCGCATGCATCCGTTCTTGCACTTGCCTCGGACGAACTTGATATCTACCAGATAGGGGATGAGCTTGCCGTTCTGGGCTGGCATCTAGACAAACAACAGGATCCGCCAAGCCTTCACTTAACGATTAGCTATGCGCATGAAATGTCCAGAGAGGCTTTCATTAAAGACCTGCGCGCCTGCACGGAGAAGGTCAGAGGATCCATAGCATCTCGTTGGGCGTCTTTCCAGACGGCTGCGGCCCGAGCGCTCAGCAAGGTATTGCCCATTTCTGCGATTCGTTTTCTGTCAAGGCTTGCAAGTCCGGGTGGTAAACGTCAGGCGGCAATGTATGGAATGATTGGAAGTCTTCCTGTACAGGGTGAAGTTGATGAGCTTGTCCTGGACTTTCTGGATCGCCTTTACAGTCCAGAGAAATAGCAATCGCGGCTAATTGGAATTGGTTTCAATCAGGTAGGATTTCAGAAATGCCTGCACGAAGAGATCCGCTTTGACTTCGTAGCCCTTCCAGGTGAGGTGATTGAAATCCTCTCCGGCCAATCCGTTGATTGCCCACCTGTACATTGAGCCTCGTCCGCCGGAGATTGCGTAGGTATCATAGAAAGCGCAATTGGTTTCGCGCGCAATCTTTCGAAGCAGACTTGTATAACTATCCGAAAGGTTCAGGTTAATGGACTTTACATATATTTCAGGCAGGTTCATGATCAGGATTGGGAGGGCAGGACTGTTCTGGCGAAGTAGGCTAATTGAGGTACGCACATCTGCCTCAAATGTTTCCGGTGCGTCCCGGAATGTATAGACTTCATTGATTCCCATGTCGAGTACAACCAGGTCTGGTTGCATACTGCGTATCATTTGCGGGGCGACTTCCTGCCGGTGTGCCAGATCGCTGAAGCGGGCACCATTGATTCCCGCAGAATGGTAAATGATCCCCGCAGACGCGCGCTCCAGCGAAAAGCCAAAAAGTCTGAAGTAGTTCTGCGTCCGGGAGTCTTGAACTGTCTGCATTGAAAACGATTGGAAATCTCGCGTAAAGTTGAACGATGCTGAATCACCCACCATTTCTGCACATCTCTGGGTTATACTTTCACCGGTGTTTGTCTTGATTGCGGCGCGAAAGCTTGCCGGATCTCCGGCACAGAATAGTTTTATGACAGGCGATTCCAGGGGAGGCTTGTCGTAGAAGGCCACGGAAACCGAGGATCCCGGAACGCTCGTCTGGATGACTGCTCCGGACAGGCCAATCGGAAGGCCGTTAGGCGGAAATACACTCTGGTTATATCGCCAGGAGCCAAAAGCCTGAGAAACATAGAATCGAGTTGAATGTGTTTTGGCGGCGGCGTATGGAAATACCAGCCCATGGCCAGCGCGACCGAATAGACGTTGAAACTTTTCCCGAACCACTCCGGTGAAACTATCCGCGTGCACATGTGAATCACCCAGATGTAGAATCTGGACTTTTCTATGCCCGGACTCGCGAATCGCGGGAAAAATCTTCCGGAATCCGGGACCGGAATATTCCAGTTGATTCAAATCGTAGCGAATGAAGGAGTAATATGTTTCCTGCGACAGCGCATCAAAGGCCTGATCAAAAAGAGCATCCTGTCTTTGAGGGGGCGCGGCACAGGTGAATCCCACGCAGAGGAAAAGAATTGGCCAAATGCGGAGCACGCAGGACCCATTTTCCGCTGTTCCTGCCATAGACCAATTATTTTCTTCTCCTGACAATGCTTCGTCGGTTCGGATACCTCGTCGTAGTCCTGGTCATTGCCTGCGGACCCAATTTTCCGTCGATCACGCCTGTTCCGGCTGTCGATGTAACGTTGAAGGGACCAGGAGGCAACATCTCGTTTCTATCGCTTGTCAGGGAGCATAAGGTTACCCTTGTGTTTTTTGGCTACACGCACTGCCCGGATTTTTGTCCTTCGACGCTTCATCGGCTGAGTGAAACGTTTAATGAATTATCAGAAGCCGATCGCGGCCGGGTTTCTGTGTTATTCATAAGTGTGGATCCTGCGCGCGATACACCTCGCTTAGCCGACGATTATGCGAAGAGGTTTCACAAAGCGTTTCGTGGCTTCAGCGCAGAGCCTGCAGTCGTAGTATCCATGCTGAGGAGCTACAATCGACTGGATGTTGTGCCGGGAGCAACCAGAGGGCCGTACCTCGTGGATCACACCACTTCCATTCTATGGTTCGAGAATGAAATGCACGTGAAGAACATACCGGCGAGTTTTCTCGTTTCAGACTTGCTGGCTGACCTGAGACGATTGTAATCAACCTATAGCGCAGTCCCGCAGAACTTGCAGTGTTTAGCATCCGTCTCGTGGCCTTGCTTCAGGCAAGAAGGGCATGTCTGGGTGGTAATCTTGTGATGGCGACTGGCGAGCTCGGCTGTGATGATTCCTGTAGGTACAGCCAGGATTGCATAGCCCAGTAGCATTATGAAACTTGCGATAGCCTGTCCCAATCCCGTCCTGGGAACAATGTCGCCGAACCCTGTTGTGGTCATGGTGACGACTGCCCAGTAAATGGCAATAGGGATGCTCTTGAATCCATTGTCCGGGCCCTCAATCACATACATGAACGTTCCAAAGATGAAAGCGAGAATTGCAAGTGAGGAAAAGAAGACGATAATCTTGCGCCGCGAGGCCACCAATGCCTCCGTAAGTTGGGAGGCTTCCTGGACAAAAGGCCCCAGCTTTAGAATGCGAAAAACGCGCAGCAATCGCAATGAGCGCCAGACAATCATGTATTGCATCCCCGGAACGAAGATGGCCAGATACATTGGGGCAATGGCCACGAGATCCACCAGGCCGTAAAAACTTGCAACGTAACGCAAAGGCCGGCGAACTACGATTAGCCTGAGAATATACTCAAACGTAAAGAGAACTGTCAGGCTCCATTCGATTGTAGACAGGACTCTAAGTTGAGTCTCACTGAGATCCGGGACCGACTCCCAGGCTACAACAATCAAACTGGCAACGATTGCAATGAGAAGGCAAATGTCGAAAAGCTTACCGGCCGTAGTTTCTGATTCATAAACCGTCTCATACAGGCGCAGCCGCCAGCCCGCAAGCGGTCGATCTTTGTTGTCTGAGCTCAATTGAACTATTTCTCGGCCAATTTCTTCTTTAGGTCAGCGATATCCTTCTTCATATCCTGCAACTTGCGCGCGACGGCCTGGTTCTTGAGGTAATCAGCTAACGGTTGTAAGGGCAGTCCGGCGTAGATGCCCGGTTCCGTAACGTTGGCGGTGACACCGGCCCTCTGCACAAGAATGACATCATCGCCGACCACCAGATGATCCAGAATGCCGGTCATACCGCTGGCAATCACGCGATTTCCAACCTTAGTGGATCCCGCGACAACAAGATTTGCCGTTAGCAGACAGTCTTCACCAATCTGAACGTTATGCGCTACATGGCAGAGGTTATCAAATTTGGTACCGCGCCCAATTCTGGTTTCTGCATACGCAGCCCGATCGATACAATTGTTTGCGCCAACCCGGACATCGTCCTCGATGACTACAATGCCGGTCTGCGGGATTCTGTGACTATGCTTCTTGCTGTCCTGAGAGAAACCGTAGCCTTCAGAACCTATGACGCTTCCGGGTTGAATGATCACGCGATTGCCAATTCTGCACCCATACCCAATGAAGACATTGGAATAGATTACGCAGTCTTCTCCAATTCGGGCATCATATTCGATCACAGTGTTGGCCATGATTACGCTGTTGTTTCCGAGCTTGGCACTCTTACCAATGACACACCCTGGACCAATTACCACGCCCGACCCAATCTCTGCTGTTTCATGAATAATGGCGGATGGATGAACCTGGCCCCATTCACTGTTCTTGAAATCGCGATCCCCGTAGCGTTGTTTCAGTAGCGCATGGGCAAGTGGGACGTTAGGTGCTATTAAAATGGTCGATGTGAGGTCCGTAACCTTGTCGGCGTTTTCCGCAGAGGTTACTACGGCACCTGGTCGATTATTCTTCAGGTGGTCCAGGAACTTTAGATTGTCGAGGAAGATCATAGAAGTTGAAGTTGCTGTTTCAATCGCTGAGATCGCGTCTATCGTTGCATTGTCACCGCGATGTTCGGTGATCAGACCCGATTTGCCGTACTCGTCGAATACTTGTTTTGTGCTGAAAGTCATTATTTCATCCTGAAATGGTTGCCGATGAGTTGAACCGCAGCCGCTGCCCTGTCCACTTAAAAAAGCGCGCAGGATTTCGGAGTTCTAGCTGGATGTTTGCAGGGCGTAGATCTGGGTGAGCCGGTTCCGCACGCTCACGCGAATTGGGATGAGGCCTCCGGCAAGGTTCCCGGCTTCGCGCATGGTTGGTTTGTCGCAAATGATTCGTCTGCCGAACCTTTTGGTCAGGGTTTCCAGCCGAGCTGCGCGGCTGAGCGCATCCCCCACCAGCGTGAATTCCAAACGTTGAGGAGTTCCAATGTTACCCTGAAAGATAGGTCCTGTTCCAATTCCAATTCCATAACTCAGCGGCCCGGTGGCCGAATCCATTCCAGCTGCCGTGATGGTCTGGAAGTAGTCCTCAATTCGCTGGGCACATTGCAAGGCGTTCGCGGATCCGGTTTGTTGTTGATCCCCGGAAAAACTGGCAATCATCCCATCACCCGTGAGTCTGGCTACGCTGCCCTTCTGACTTAGAACCAGGTCCATGAGGTCTACCATGATTTCGTTCAAGAATGTGCTGAACGGCAGCGGTCCCATTCGTTCGGCCATGCCAGTTGAATTTCTCAAGTCAAACACAAGGACCGTGGTGGTTGCGACATCGCCACCGGGTTCCGCGTTTATCTCTCCCTTCAGCAATGCCTCGACGGTTTCCCGGGAAAAGTGACGAGATAGGATTTCCGTTTCGTGTGCAAGTTGATGTTGAAGCTCGACGTTCTTCTTTCTAAACGCGACTGTTTCCAGTATGTTCTGGATGCGAATTGCAAGTTCGCTGAGCACAAGGGGTTTTTCCAGGAATTCTTCCACCCCTTCCTCCAGCGCCTGAAGTAGCGTGTCCGCGTCCTTATCGGCAGACATCAAGACGACCGATGAATCAGGATCACGTCCATGGATTTCTTTCAAGAATTCAAGACCGGAGATATCAGGCAAATGCACATCGAGCAGGATCAAGTCGGGCATCCGGGCGTCTAAAGCCTTGCGTGCTTGCTCGCCACTTTCCGCTTCGCGGACTTCATACCTTAGCAGTTCGAGGAATTCTCGAAGGATTTGCGACTGGATAGCATCGTCTTCGACTACGAGTATGTTGAAGGTGCTGCGTGTGGCAAGAATCTGCTCTTCCGTTCGCTGGTCGTGAAATGTTTCTTCGATTTGGGTTGTCATATAACGTTATGCGATATTATAGATAGAGACATCCCCGGCGCGGCCACGAATCCTGGTTTCCGGCAACAGCCTGGCGTTGGAGACCTGGCTTCGATCCACAGTATTCTGGTCAGTTAAGATTCCTCCGCGCTGCATCCCGGCAAGCGCCTCCAGGCGGGCCGCCAGATTGGCAGTATCTCCGATTACTGTGTATTCCATTCTCCGGTAATTGCCAATGTTTCCTGCGAACACGGGACCGGAAGCGATTCCCATTCCAGTTTCGATAGTCCCAAACGAAAACATGCGCGCATCATTCAGTGCCTGAAAATGCTCTTGAATGTTTCGAGCGCATTGAACTGCCAGTCGGGCATCCTCACTTCCCGGAATTGGCAGGCCAAATGTGGCAAGTAGCCCGGCTCCGTTTAGCTTATTGACAGACCCTCGATTCTTGGCCACGATATCCATTACATCGACGAGCACTACATTCAGGAAATCTGCAAAGCGTTGTGAACTCGCGGTACGCAGCAAGCGGCCCGCATGCTTGATGCTAAAGAACATAATACTAACTTCCACGGTTGCTCCGCGTAAGTCTGCATCGAGTTTTCCGGAAAGCAGGGCCTGCGCGGTTTCCGGAGAGAAGTACTTTAAGAGTAAACGTTTCTCCCGCTCCAGTTCGGCGGTAGTACCGCGCATAGCGTTTCTGAATTTCTGTTTCTTTACTATACTGCGAAGCCGCAAATCCACTTCGGGTGGTATGAGAGGTTTTTCCAGGAAATCCGATGCCCCCTCAAACAATGCGTGAAATACAATCTCCGGCGAACGTTCGGCAGACATCATCAGAACACCTGCGTCGGGAGCTGTCGCGCGAATCTGTGCGAGCAAGTCAATCCCGCTTCCCTCCCTGAGTTGCAGGTCGAGGATAACAGCTTCCGGTTTGAAGTCGATAAGGGCAGGGACCATTTCTGCCGGGTCAGAGATGGCCTTCACTGAATAGTTTCGTTTTTCCAGAAACTTCTGGATGAGCATCAGGTAATCGGAATCGTCATCGAGGACCAGTACTCTAGTATCCGCGGATATCACGTTGCTTGCATGTCTCAAAAATCGTATCACCCAGGCAATCCGTTTTCGATTTTGCTTGTGCCAACGAAGCGCCATGGTCTAATCAGGGCATGGCTTTCATTGATCAAATCCAGTCTGCATTTCCAGCGTCCCAGGATGGAATCCCCGAACTTGATCGGTTACCTTTGGTTCGCCAGGAGGAATACCTAATCAACGGAGAACTGAAGCGATGGGAAGGGGCTTTTCATGAGATCGTTTCGCCGGTCTGCTTCAAGACGGATGCGGGATATGTACCGTGCACTATCGGACATTCGCCGGCGCACGATCGGCAAACTGCTCTGGCTGCTCTTGATTCTGCCCTGAAAGCCTATGACCTTGGACGTGGCGCATGGCCGACAATGTCGGTGGCCCAGCGAATCAAGCACATCGAAGATTTCACGGTTCGAATGAAGGCAAAACGTACAGATGTTGTGCGCTTCATCATGTGGGAGATCGCAAAGAATCGGGAAGACGCAGAAAAGGAATTCGATCGGACAGTCGACTACATCCGTGATACATTGCAGGCGCTAAAAGAATTGGATCGTCAATCCTCTCGATTCCTGATTGAACAGGGAATCATTGGCCAGATCCGCCGTGCACCTCTGGGCGTTGTCCTCTGTATGGGGCCTTATAACTATCCATTGAATGAAACCTTTGCCACTTTGATTCCGGCGCTCGTCATGGGCAATACCTGTGTTTTCAAGCCACCAAAACTGGGCATCCTCTTGTATCGTCCTTTGCTGGAAGCTTTTCGCGATTCCCTGCCGGCCGGCGTAATCAATACCGTCTACGGCGTTGGCGAGGAAGTAATTCCACCGCTCATGGAAACGGGTAAGATAGACGTCCTGGCTTTCATTGGTTCAGCGAGAGTCGCCGACACTTTGAAAAAAGCTCATCCGCATCCGCACAAATTGCGCTCCGTGCTTGGATTGGGCGCAAAGAATCCGGCCATTATCCTGCCGGACGCGGATCTAGAAACAACTGTTTCAGAATGTCTGCTGGGAGCTTTGTCGTATAACGGTCAACGGTGTACGGCGTTGAAGATTATTTTTGTTCATGAGAGCATTGCTGCAGATTTCATCGCAAAGCTTTCGGTCAAAATCTCTGCTCTTAAAACCGGGATGCCCTGGGATAAAGATGTTAAGATCACTCCATTGCCCGTAAAAAATAAGTCAGAATACCTCGACGGCCTTGTGCAGGATGCGATTTCGAAGGGAGCAAAGGTTGTAAACCCTGAGGGAGGTGTCTTTGCTAAGACTCTCTTCTTTCCGGCCCTGCTGTTCCCGGTAGCACCAGGAATGCGAGTCTACGAAGAAGAGCAATTTGGTCCAGTGGTGCCCGTTGTTCCATATTCGGATGTTTCAACGGCACTGGAGTATGTTCACAATTCGCACTACGGGCAACAACTGAGTATCTTTGGTAAGGATCCTGCCGTGATCGCCGGTCTTGTAGATCCGCTAATGAATCAGGTATCTCGCGTGAATCTAAACAGCCAGTGCCAGCGTGGCCCGGATGTGTTTCCTTTCACTGGCAGAAAGGGGTCAGCGGAAGGAACGTTATCTGTCACTGATGCGCTGCGGGCCTTCTCAATTCGCTCACTCTTTGCTGCCAAGGAAAGCGAACTGAACAAGGGAATCATAAGCGAAATAACGCACGAAAGGAAGTCTAACTTCATATCGACTGATTTCATATTCTGACCCGGTTTCCCAGGGCCCTGTCTTTAAAACCTTCTGCCGCGCATTTGCGGCAGAAGTGGATGTATTCAGGCTATTTGTGAGGTTGGAAGGTAACCACTTGATTTGAAACTGGTTTAACGGTCCTCAAGTAGTCGTAGATGGCGCCGAGATCTGCATCGGTCATGCCACCGTACATGCTCCAGGGCATCATCGTGTTGAATCCGGAGTCAGCTGGCTTCTTTGTGGCTTCGCGTTTTTGTTTGAACAGTTTGATAAATCCATCGCGGGACATGTTCCCAATGCCCGTTTCGTTGTCCGGCGTGATATTCTTCGAGCGAACAATATCGCCGGATGGAAATGGGAACTCGCGTCCACCTGAGAAAGCAAGTTCTGGTATCACTTGTCCATTCTTCACGGGCGTATGGCATTCCATGCAAGCCGACGCATTGGTGACGTACTCGCCGTATTTGACCGTATCCTTTGGATCTGGTTTCTTCTGAAGATTGGCCTTCTTAGGAATGGTATTGATAATGAAATTCATTGGAAAATCGGATTTGGAAGCCGGCACCTGGTTCTCGATTGAAGGCAGTGTGCGAATGTAGGCGATCACGCTCTTGATATCTTCTTCATCCATTCTTGCATAATACGGGAATGGCATTACCGGGAAGATTGGAGATCCGTCCTTCTTAACTCCGGTTGTGATTAGGCGGAACAGCTCCCCATCCGTCCACTGACCGATACCGGCCGGAGTGATGTTTCTTGAGAAGTAAACACCTGGAAATCCAAATGTCTGATCGAAACGCTCGCCACCTTTTCCAAGCGTGCCCGGAACCGGTGGTCCTGCGAAGTAACTCCAATCGCGCGACGAGTGGCAATCCATGCAGACTGCAACGTTATTCGCAATGTATTCTCCTCGAGCTACTCTTTCAGGAGTGCGTTCGATGGTCATGTCTGGAGCAGCTCCAACGTTCGGGAGCGCAATCTTAGTGTAGGCGGCGAGTCCAGCAATGGCCGTGATTAAACCTGCGACTGCTGCGATCAGAATTTTTTTCATGGGTGCCAGATGGGCTATTGGCGATTGGTTCTGTCAAGCCCGGTTTTAGTAGCTTCCGTCTCCCCCGGCAAAATCCGTCTCAATCATGTATTGGACAGCTTTGCGGATTGCTCCGCCCCTTTCCTCCGCAGCCACTTTCTTTATATAGGCTTTGAGACTTTCGTACTGCGGTCCATCGATCTTGAATCCCTGGTCCCAACCGTTTGAGAGTAGCATCATGAAATACGTTTCAGACAGGCGCTGCTTGTTGATCAATACCTCGCTTCCGTCGGCGGAAATCAGCATCCGACTCATGAAGGGAATATAACCCTTCACGTCGCCAAACGTGTAGATCGGATTCTCAAAAGCGTCGGCGTTCGTCTGAACGTCGTTGGGTCCAGGGGGTGGCCGATTCCCTGGTCTACTTGAAACTTCGTATACGATTCTCTTGTAGTGATTGTACACTACGACGTACGCATTTTTTTTCCCGTTCTGCTGGGCCAGGTTTAGCAACGTTTTGATTGTTGGTGCAGCGGGAGGAACAATCGTTTGTGCGTGAAGTTCCTGATTTAATTGATCTGTGAACTCTTGATCGAACGTGGCATTGATCCCGGCTCCCCAGTTTTCCGCGATTGCAGGCGTTCGCGCCCAACGAAAATCCAGAGGGAAGGGCCATAGACCCAGGAACCCTCCGAGCAGCGTGGCTTTTGCGAGTACCCAGGGGCTCTTCGTGCTCGCCTCCATATCCTTCTCTGCAACGAATACGAATGCAACGGCTACATTTTCAGCTCGTTCCGCGATAGCGGGAGCCATGGGTGTTTCTCGGATCTTTCTTTCAAAAGTATGCACGGTGCAAGTTGCCAGGCTGGCTGCGGAGCATATCGCAGCAGCCATGAGCGCCGTGTTTCTTAGTGATCGCATGCTCAAACTCCGTTAGCTCGCTGTATTTTCAACTACCATGGCAATGCCCTGGCCTCCGCCGATGCAGAGGGAAGCGCAGCCATATTTCACCTTGCGTCTAACCATCTCTTTGACCAGCGTCAAGAGAACTCGATTTCCGGATGCACCCAGCGGGTGTCCAATGGCAACAGCGCCGCCATTTACGTTTGTTATCTCCGGGTCGAGCTTGAGAGATTTTTTTACGGCCAGGAATTGTGCAGCAAACGCTTCATTGATCTCCCAGAGTCCAATGTCGGCTGACGTTAGTCCCGCGGCTGCAAGCGCTGCCGGCACAGCATGTACCGGACCTATGCCCATACGTTCGGGCGCGCAACCCCTTGAAGCAAATCCAAGAATCTTCGCCAGCGGTTTCTTACCCGACTGTTTCAAGTAATCCTCGGAACAGACCAGAATCGCTGACGCGCCGTCGTTGATACCGGAGGAATTTCCCGCCGTAACGGTTCCACCTTCGAGAAATGCCGGGGCCAGACTTGCCAGTTTGGCGCCGGCACTCTTGCCTCGAACAAATTCATCGTGGGAGATTGTTTTTGTTTCTTTGCCTTCGCGCACGTCAACGGGCACAATCTCATCCGTTAGGCGACCTTGTTCGCGCGCTTGCTCCGCTCTTGTTTGTGAAATCAGGGCCCATGCGTCCTGCTCCTCGCGGGTAATGGAGAATTCCGCGGCCAATGTCTCAGCGGTGCGACCCATCGCCTGGCCAATCAGTGGATCGGTCAGAGCATTTGAGAGCAAATCGATCATTTTCCCATCGCCGTAGCGCAATCCAGTCCGAGCGCCCGCAGCGAGGTACGGAGCCTGGCTCATACTTTCGGTGCCGCAGCCAATCGCTAGCTTTGCTCCCTGATCGATCAGGAAGGCAGCCTGCGCCACTGCCTCCATTCCGCTGCCACAGAGTCGGTTCACATTCAATGCGGACGATTCGATGGGAAGGCCCGCTTTCAGTGCAATATGTCTCCCAAGGTAGAGGGATTCTGGTCCGGAGGGCACCACATTCCCGGCGATCAGTCCTTCGATCTGGTCCGGGGTGACTTTTGCCGCCTCCAGGGTCGCCTTCACAGCCATTACCCCCATCTCAACGGCGGAGAATCCTTTCAGCGATCCCAGAAAATTGCCAACT
>JAEUSB010000092.1 GCA_016788865.1 Leptospirales bacterium | reverse complement strand
CTACTTGCGCCGGGAAAAGTTATTCCTTCTCGGATGCTTGCAATGGGAAGTCCTGCAAAAGTTGTGCGCGAAATCACGGCTGAAGAAGAGACGATGATTCGGACCATTGTTCAACGATACAAAGACCTGAAAGATGTTTATATGGATTCGACAAGTTTTAAGCGAATCTGAGCATTTCATTGACTTGACCGCATACCGGCCTAAATCCATCAAGGGCGTATGGAACAGACTCTAATCATTCTCAAGCCCGACGCGGTTAAAAACAAGCACGTTGGTCATATCTTAAGCCGCATCGAACAAGAAGGCTTCAACATCCTTGCACTCAAGAAAGTCCATCTCAAAGACAAAGAGGCAAAGAAGTTCTACGAAGTTCATAAGGCTCGCCCATTCTACAAGGATCTCTGCAAATTCATGGTTTCTGGCCCTGTGGTTGTCGCAGCCCTTGAAGCACCAGGTGCCGTTGAAAAATGGCGTAAATTGATTGGTGCTACTGATCCGGCGCAAGCGGATGCCAATACAATTCGTAAGCTCTACGCTGAAAGCAAGGAAGCCAACGCAGTGCACGGATCTGACTCAGAAAAGAATGCGAAGAACGAAATCAAATTCTTCTTCTCAAAAGACGAACTCAAAGGCAAACTTTAGTTTGTGAACCCGGACGGAGCCAATACGAACAAACAGGATTTCGAAGATTTCCTGAATTCCACCGTCCGGGACCTTTTCTCCAATCAGGCAGTACCCTTCCTGATCGAGCCTGTGCTCTATAGCCTGAATGCCCCCGGCAAAAGACTGCGTCCTTTGTTGTTGATGACCTTTGCCAACTATAACGATCGGTCGAACACGTCTACGTTGTTTGCTGCGGCAGCGATTGAATGTATTCACTCGTATTCGCTTGTTCACGATGACTTACCGGCAATGGACAACGATGACTTACGTCGAGGAAGACCCACCTGTCACAAGGCATATTCAGAATGGGCGGCAATCCTCGCAGGTGATGCGCTCAATACCTTTGCATTTGAATTGTTGGCGCAGGCCAACCTGGAAGGCAACGCACTCAGCGATGCGATAATGATTCTCTCTCAGGCAGGGGGTCGAATCGGTATGGTGTCAGGCCAGGCTCTTGATCTGGAAAACGAACGTGGTCGCGGCCTGGCGTTGACCAACAAACAGGAAATGCTGACTGAGATTCATTCACGCAAGACGGCCGCTCTCATCTCCGCGGCATGTGAAATTGGCGCAGTGATCGCCCGAGGGGACCGCGTGCTAGCGTCGGAGTTTGGACGCAAGCTCGGCCTGCTGTTCCAGGTAACAGACGATATGCTCGACGCGAAAGGATCAACGGAAGCCGGAAAGGCTACAGGCAAAGATGCAGCGGCGGGAAAGCTCACATATCCGGCCGTGTTTGGGATGAAAGAAACAGAGATGATTTGTGATCAGCTAACGCAGGAGACACTTTCGATTCTGGCCAGGACGGCCTTGAGTCGTTCTTCGATGGACTATCTTGAACAACTAACCCGGCAGCTAAAAGAGCGTTCGCGCTGAGGACACTCGCCAGGCCAACTTGAAGAATCGCGGCGCACGCAAACTAGAACTGGCGCTCGAAGCAAGGCCAGAGGAAGTACAAAAAATCAAGGGTGCTGTTTGCATCGATCTGGGCTCCTCTCACGGAGGTTTTGCGCGAACGCTGCTTGAGAATGAAGCGAAACGGGTGTACTGTGTGGATGTCGCGTATGGCATCCTGGATTACACGCTCCGAATTGATCCAAGAGTCAAACCTCTTGAAAGGAAAAACGCCAGGAACCTGGACGTTAGCTGGTTTCCAGATCTCATGGAGGGCAATGAAGCCGAACGAGTCTATTTCACCTGTGATCTTTCATTCATTTCGCTGCGAACGGTTTTGAGTTCGGTGGTTCAATTTCTAAATGCGTCCAGTCTGAATCACATGGATGGAATATTTCTTGTAAAGCCCCAGTTTGAAGATTCCAGAAGCACCGAGAAGGGTATCCTCCGTGATGATGCCGTACGCGAAGCCATCATTGAAAGGACCGCAAAAGCAGCTGAGGAGCTCGGATTTTCGACAAGAGGCCGATTTGATCTACCCGCCATGCCCGGCAAGAACCTGGAAGTGTTTCTGTTTCTAAGCTGGCAGCGTTAAACGCCATGTTTCCCGTTTCGAAATTCAGATTTTAGTTTGCCTTTGCAATGAGCGCATGCCCTGGGTAGTCATATGACGATTGTTCAGACGGCGCTGCTCGCCCATGCGGGGACGTTCGTAATTCTCAGTACGTTACTCGTTGCGGCGTTTCGCAAGAAGCAAAAGACCATTGAAGAATGGGTGTTTGCCTTCTTCATGATCGCACTCCTGGGATGGGTACTCCTCGAAGGGACAACTCTGTTTCTGTATTCGCGTGAACTTCCGCATTCTGTTCTGGGCTCGATCGTTGGGCTCTTTGTGCATGCAACATCACTTTTATTCTACATTTTCTGCGAAGTCTTTCCTTCCAGTCCGCTGAAAGGAGCGCGGCTAAAACGCGTTCTGATTGTTGCCGGCGTAACGATCGCAGTATCTACGCTTGTATTCTTACCGGAATGGATGAAGAACCGCCGGATCGAGGCGGGCCGCCTCAAGGCCGACGTTGGAGTATTCTTTTTTATCACAGGCATCTGGTTGGTTCTGGTTGCCGCATTTGGGTTACTTCAACTAGCCATAAAGTACTTTCGCGGGAAGAATCAGGAGTTTCGTCGGAACATCGCGTTTATTCTGGTTGGCGGAATCTTTCTTTTTGCGATGATCACCGTTTTTTCGTTCGTGCTTCCGGCGTTAGGAATTCGGGACTATTACTTTCTTGGAACAGACACAACACTGCTATACGTTGCGATCCTTATCTATGCCACAATCAAGCACCGGTTATTTGACTTTACCGCCACGACAATTCGAGTTGGCCTGAACTTGCTCGCCGCGCTCGGGTTGTCGGCGCTTAGCTATCTGGTATTTCTGGCCCTGGAAGATCGCTCCTCGGGCTTTCTATTTCATGAACTCCTGCTACTTGCTTTTGTTTTCGTCATGTCGATGTTGTTCGGGCGGTATGTTGCGCCGCGAATCGAAAACGTTTTTGTTAAATCAGCTCGATACGAAGACATTATGATCGAGATAGCTCAAAAAAGAGAAATGCAGGGACCACAGACATCCCTTGGAGAATGGCTGAAGCAGATCCTGTTGATTCTCAGGAATCGATTTGGATTCGAAAAAGCGTTTGTAGTGATCCCGATTGGGTCGAGCCAGACGGTGATTCAGTCTATCGGGGAGACGACAGAGTTCTTTGAAACAGAAGAAGTCAGAGTCATCAGGCGAATCCTGCCAGGGCTTCGTCTTTCACCGGATGTTCGTCGAGCCCTGGACTTTCTGGATCTGACGCGCGATTCGCCCAACGCAGGATTGCCGGAAGCCTGGAATCAGAAGACCCCGCGACTGATAGGCGCATTCCTGAAGTTGATAGAGCGATGCCGCAAGGAAAAGTATCGTCTGTTTGCAACAATGCTTTCGTCCGGGGAAAGCTGTGGTTACATGCTCATTGGTTCCAAGGCAGATGGACTCCCTTACACCTGGCGGGAGTTGCGTTTGATGCAGGCGCTTCGGTCTTTCATCGCGCTGACCATTCGAAATCAAGTAGCTTCAGAAGAGATTGCCTGGCTCAGACGCAAGACCGAACAGGAAGTGGATGATCTTACGGCTTTTATCACCAATCAGGAAACCGTTCGTCACATCCTGGAGGATCGTACGTTTGTTTATCGCAGCCCCGGAATGCAAATGGTTTCGGAAAATGCCCAGGACGCAGCGCGGACCAATCATCCGGTTCTAATTACGGGCGAGACCGGGACCGGGAAAGAGATCGTGGCTCATTTCATCCACAGTCGAATGCAAGCGCAGAAACCTTTCATTGCAATGAACTGTGCTTCCATTCCGCGCACACTCTGGGAAGACGAACTCTTTGGGCATGCTCGCGGCGCGTATACAGATGCCAGGAACCAGAGATCGGGAAGGATAGCTGAGGCAGCCGGAGGCTCGCTTTTTCTCGATGAGATTGGCGAGATGCCGCTGGACATCCAGGCAAAATTACTGCGGGTCCTACAAGAACGCGTTTTCACCAGATTGGGTGAAGACGGCACACATAAGGTTGCCTGTCGATTCCTCTTTGCAACCAATCGAGATCTGAAGGCAATGGTTGCAGCAAACCAGTTTCGAGAAGACCTTTACTTTCGAATCAACGTTATGCAGGTGCATATCCCACCGCTGCGCGATCGCCGGGAGGATATTCCGGTCATCACCGAGTTTTATATTCAAAAACTTTCCGACGAGTTCGAGCTTACCATAGCAGGAATTGAACCTGCGGCCCTGCAAGCCCTCGTTCAGTACGATTGGCCAGGAAATGTGCGGGAGCTCGAAAACGTTCTGATTCGATCATTTGCCGTAATGGGACGAGCTCGATCGCGCGGCGAAACTGTGGGTAACTTATCGCTACGGTATCTCCCAGCCTTCTTGCATGGTCGCAGGACGGCCTCTCAGCCTGCGGGAGCCAATCCATTGACGCCGGCGCAGGATGCGCTGCCAGCTGTGAACGGGAATTTCGAGGAACTCCTGGCCAGCTACAGGCGACGCCTCATAGAAGCAGCCCTGGCAAGGGCCGAGGGCAATCGGACCAGGGCCGCAGAGTTGCTGGGGATCAGGAGAGGGCGTCTCCACTACCACATGGCAGAGCTGGGTATCAAGTAGCTGATCGATTTTTGGGACAGTCTTTGTCCGAAAAATCGTACGTTGTACGAAAAACTGACCCGTTGTGGCCGTTTTCCTCACGAAGCTCTGATGGGCCCAGAAATGGCCTACAGAGCCAAAATTTGGGGCAGAAACCCGGTTTCGGTGGCAAACAAACATTCCTGATTCTCCTCCTGTGGCTATCCGCCGTGCCTGGCACGGAGCTTGCGTTAGGGGGACAAATGCAATCAGGGGGTATTTAATGCAAAATTCGAAAGCAAGAACGCTTAACGTTGTCCGTACAGTTCTGGTTCTTTTCCTTGTCGGTCTCACATCGGGGCTGGCCGCACAAACCAGGTACGACATCTATATCCACGGGTTTACCGTGAACGAGCAAAGCTGTCACGACCAGGCCTATTGTCCCAAGGTCTGGACAGAACAACACAATACGAATCCCGTTCGCCACGTGGCGTATAACGGTTGGAGAGATCCACTCGTCTGGTCGAGCGATCGCGGGGCTTACAAGCTCGTGTCGATTCTGAATAAATACTGTTTGAAGTCGGGTCCAAACACGTGTCGAGTATTCTGTCATTCTATGGGTTGCCTGACGAGTGGATATGTCATGGCCAACTACGGAAGCAACTACCGATTGAGCGGTGTTACTGCAATTGCATCTGCGCAGGGCGGAAGTGAGTATGCAAATCTCGGTGTCGGCGTGGCGATCGCAGCTTTCGGAATCCTGGGTGGGATTGCAGTTGAAACTGTCGTTGACGCTCTTCCAAGACTCATGGTTTCCCGGGCAAGAAATTCCGGTTACAGCCACGATGATACGGACGGCGTTCCATTCCAGCACACAGTTGGGACCAAGGATCTCTTCTGGCCTCTCAACCAGATTCTTCCAGGGGGAGACGACAGTGTAGTCGCGTTCCATTCAACATGTGCGATGGCGGAGTCGGGTGGATTTGACACCTGCGGTGCGCATTCTTCCAACTACTGGGATATTTGCAAGACAGGCGGATGGATCAAGATTCCTTATCCTTGCCAGAAGTCTCGCTTTCATCGTCAGTTGGACAACCATGCCATCTATACAAAATTCCACGAGAGTCATCGACCCATCGCGGATAAGAGAGCATTCCAGGTCCCGGCGAACTAATCGACGCGGACTATTCTTTCGAAACCGGATCGTACGAATCCGGTTTTGCTGTTCTATTTTAGCAAGGGGGCTGATTAGAAATGAATTCAAAGCAGAAGATAATGTTGATAACCGGGTCGATCGCGGTTCTGCTCATAGCGATCGTCGCGTTTACGTTCATCCGTACGTCGGATAAGCGAGGCGAGCAACAAGGGCGCCGTGACATCTTTTCTCCACCGGGCAGCGAAGACGCAGCCGGTGAGACAGCAGAAGAAGGCATTGAGGGCGCCAAACGGATGCTCAAGGATTATATGGCCTGGTCGGTTTATCCGCAGTCATCGCGCCCACTCCTCAAGGATTATGAAGACCTGATTGATCATTCTACATTGAAGCTCCGGCCAACACACATGGTTCATGTGGATCCGGTGACCGGGAAATTGGTTCCCTCTGCCTTTTCCTGCCTGGCGCAGCCACAAAAGCATTCAGTTATAGGCGGCGATCAGCAAGTGATTACGCTCTGGTGTAATCGTGCGCCCGATGGAAAGTTCGTTCCCATCAAGATCGTTGAAGCAACTCTTTCAAAGAGCACTCCACTGGGGACTCAGCGTCAGCCGTCACCCAATCTCAATGATCTGGGGGAGAATGGAGACGAGAAGCGTGGCGACAACGTTTACACAATGACCTGGAAACCAACTCCATCGGATTGGGGCGATATGGATCTGACTGTGAAACTGGAAATCCCGGAAGAAAAGGAAAACCGAGTGTATGAGCTGACGACAGGCTTCTTCTCCAGTCCACGTCTGATAGCCGAGTTTACCGGAAACTTTCAGGAGAAGATTGTGGACGGTTCGCTCATTATCTCTGCTGAGCTGAACGTACTTACACCAGGCCTCTATGAATTTCATGCGAATCTGTTTAACGTAGGTGATGAACCCGTAGCCATCAATCGTGTAAAAAAGGAGATGGCCGGGGGGAAACAGTGGGTCGATTTTCTCTTTTACGGTAAGATATTCCACGACCGCGATGTGAACGGGCCTTATGTTCTGACCGGCCTTCGTGGCGAGCGCAGAAATCTACCAATCAATCCGACTGAGTTTGCTGGCAAGTCGCCTGAGCAAATGGAAAAGTTAATGCAGGAGAGCCTGAATCGTCCGGAGGCAAAGCAACCGAATCATGAGGTAATGCCTTCATGGGACAAGCAATACAAAACACAGGATTACGCAATCAGTGACTTTTCCAATCAGCCCTATGATGGCCCGGACAAACGCGAGCGAATCAAGATGTACGAAGATCAGATTCGGGAAGCTGAAACAGCAAGCCGTTAGGTCTCGCGAATCGGAAGGGGCTGGTATCAGGCCAGAGCAATCGTGTGCTCTCGGCCTGGCCCAACCGACACAATCTTGATGGGCACCCCGCAGAGTTCCTCTAGCCGCTTGATATAGTTGCAGCATGCTTTCGGCAAATCCGCGTATTTAAGCACATGGCCAATTTCACTTTTCCAGCCTGGCATCTCTTCGTACTCTACAGTGATTCCATCGAGATCACCATCTGATGGGAAAGCCGGAAGCTTGACACCGTCCCGTTTATAGCCGACTCCGATTTTCAGCGTGTCGTAAGGAGACAACACATCGATCTTTGTCAGCGCAATTTCTGTGAGACCATTTACGCGCGCCGCATGCCGCACCAATTCCACATCAAACCAGCCACAGCGGCGTGGCCTGCCAGTGGTTGCTCCATATTCGTGCCCCAGTTCACGAAGCTTGTCGCCATCGGCACCAAACAATTCGGTAGGAAAGGGTCCTTCGCCCACGCGGGATACGTAGGCTTTTGAAATCCCTGTGACGGTCTTAAGATATCTAAAGTCGATCCCGGAACCGGCAATGGCGCCGCCAGTAGTGGTATTGCTAGAGGTTACATACGGGTACGTGCCAAAATCAATGTCAAGACCCGTGCCCTGAGCGCCTTCGAGGAGCACAGTCTTGCCGCTTGCAAGTTTCTCATTCAAGTAAAATGATGTGTTCTTCACCATGGGACGGATAGTTTCGCCAAACTTGAGCAAAGAATCGTACAGTTCATTGAACGAGACTTCTGGCAGTTTGTATAAATTCACAAGTTCGTGATTCTTGATTTCAAGGATGTGCCCCAGCCGATCCCGCAGCTTGTTAGCATGCGAAAGATCGCCTACGCGCAGCCCAATGCGCATGGTTTTATCGCCATAGCAAATCCCAATTCCGCGCTTGGTCGTTCCGATCTTCTTGCTTCCCGCGCTATTTTCGCGATGCGCGTCGATAATTCTGTGAAGTGGCAAGACGATATGGCAGGCATCTGAAATCACCATGCGTCCCATCACGTCGATGTTTCGCTTCTTCAGGGCTTCCATTTCATCCGAAAAAGCCCCCGGATCCAGGACCACGCCGTTTCCTATTACGCAGGTTGCGTTTGGATAAAGTATCCCGCTGGGAATCAGATGAAAGATGTAGGTTTCTCCATCCACAACGACGGTATGGCCAGCGTTTGCGCCACCCTGGTAGCGGACGATGCAGTCAATCTGCGCGCTCAGGTAATCGATTACCTTGGCCTTGCCTTCATCACCCCATTGCGTTCCAACAACCAGTGCAGCGCTCATGATTCCTTCCTCATTCCAGGTTCCGGTGACAGAGCAAAGGCCAGTAGCTCTGCGTCAAAGGCAAAACCACAGGCCGGGACATGCTTACCTGAAAACTTCTCAAACAGGCCATCATAGACACCGCCGGAAAGTACCGGTTCATGGTTTTCGTCTGCATACGCCTGGAAAACGGGCCCGGTGTAGTAGGATAGATCTCGAACGAGTCCAAAGTCATAGAGAATTCCGGGGATTGATGGGCTTTCATCGATGACAGGCAGGAGTGCCGGAAGCTCGGCAGCAACTTGTCTGTAAGCATCCAGCGACTTACCGCTCAGGAAGGGCAATTCAAGGAGCACTTTGCGGGCTTCGCTCGACAGGTCGCTTTGGCTTGCAAAAGTTTTGAGACCGGCCACGTCCTTCTTGTCTAGCAGCTGTGTTGCCTGCTGGAAGGCCTCGTTCGAAGTCTCCGAAAGAAGGATGCGGAGGAAGCGCTGATCACCGTAAATCAAACGCAATTGCTTTCCAAAAGGTGAGTTCAGGGACAGTCGAATCATTTCGCCCACGCGTCCGGACCGGTCACCGAGCAGTTCTACTCCAGCCTGCAGAATCTGTCGTCTGTGTCCGGATCCCCAGCGCTGATCGACCATGACTGGCTGAATATAGAAGAATCCACCCGTCTCCGAGAGGATTCCCGAAGCGGCGGCCTTGACAACCTGCACAGTTAGATCGGAACGCATGGCCAGATTCTCGCCATCTATATCACGGGATTCAAAACCCCATGATTTACGCTCGCGCGCCAACTCAAACGTAGGCGCGAAGTCCATCAGCGGTGGAATCACTTCCTCAAAGCCGTTTCCGGCAAAATAGGTTCGAATTTGGTCACAAACGGCATGCAAACGTCGGGAATCCGCAGGGCCTCGAAATTCGAAGCCATGGGGCAGCCAGGTCTTAAATCGTTCTTTTCCTGTGAGATTCTTCACTCCAGCCAGTTTCCTGATGATCTCTTTGGACGCAAATACCGATTTTAAATGAAAGGTCTCCAATGAAACACTGGATCTGGAAAACACTCGCTGGATGGCTCGTCCTCTGGCTCTTTGTGCTGCCGGCCGTCTTGCTGCCGCTGGCTTTCCTGGCGCAAAAATTGGGCGACGCGTATCTGAGCGAGGCAGGACCCCAGGCAAAGACACAAGCGGTTGAGCTCGTAAGGCTGCTTGCATCGCAGGCCGAGGGTGAGCTGACTCCTGAGAAGTTGGTCAATATGTCTCAGGCCATGTCGGATCTTGTTCAGCGTTCCAATACTTCCTACACGGACATTATGGTGATCAAGGATCTTGCTTTAATTGATCCCAAAGGCAAGGTGCTCGCGCATTTTGATGTGACTCAAATCGCGAAAGACACCACATCTGCATACAAAACCAAAGAAGTCCTTGGCTTGTTCAATCGCCTGCGTCGTAATTCCGTGGATACGGAAATCTCGGGCCTCTATACCCCGGAACTTTCCAAAGACCCTGTAACGCAGGCGCTTGTAGCCAGATACATGCCCACGATTCGGGCTCGATATCCCGATCTACTTGCTGGCCAGTACACTGTTACCAGTTCCGTCTATCCGGTCGATGGCGAGGTGCCCAAAGCTGGCTTCGTGCTCACTATCGAGCACCGTTCACCTGCACGCGTCCTGCATGTGATCTCATCCGTATTTGTCCCCGTTATGCTCTTTGCCCTGGGCGTGATTGTGATTGTGGGCTTCTTTTATCTTCCGGTCCTGGTTTTGATCACTGCGCGCAAGCAGGAAGCAAAAGCGGTAAAGATTGCAGAGTATGAGAATTCGCACGTTGATGAAGACGATCTGCCGGACATTTCGGCGGAGCCGGATTTTGAAAGCGTGAGTCCAACGGACTTCGATGATGTCCCGTTGCCTGACTTCCTTGAGGATGCGCCGATTCCAGGCCCCACTGTTTCGACAGAGCCATTGTATGCTCCGCCTGAACAAACCTCCGGACCGGTTCGGGTTCAACCTGTGCCATCAAGGGAAGTTCCCGTTCCGAGTATGGCGGTCACTGCAGCCCGTTATGCGCATTCTGAAATTCTCGACGCGATCCCGCTCGAAGCGGATAATTGAGTAACAAATGGAAATCAAAACACAAGAAAACGGTAGCGCTCAGTTTCTTACTCTGTCGGGTCGGCTTGACGCAGTTACGGCTACAGATTTCGAAAAGATCGGGGAACACCTGTTACACGCCGGGCATCGGATGTTCTTGATTGATGCGCAAGACCTGGAATACGTTTCAAGTTCTGGGATTGGGGCGCTTGCAAAATGGGCGCGCAGCCTGGATCGAGCCGGTGGCGCATGTGCCATTGTCGGAGCGGGCAGCGAAGTGCGTTGGCTGCTGCAATTCTTTGGACTTTCAAAACAACTTCCACATTTCGGCAATACCGCCGATGCTGAACGTTTCTTGAGCGAACGTCACCGGACTGCATCACATCTCAGTATCCTTACCACACCGCGCCCCACGTCTGCCTATGCAGCCCCACGCGCCATTGCACTTGACATGAAGATGGAAGATACGCGCAAGCCTGTGACAACTGCGCGAGTTTCAGAGCAGCCCAGCGAATCTGCGGTAGCATCAGCTGGAGATGTCC
>JAEUSB010000061.1 GCA_016788865.1 Leptospirales bacterium | reverse complement strand
AGATCCTGCCAAATGGCAGTCATACTACGGCAGTATCCCCTGCTGGGTATTCTCTCACAAAACTCTCCCGGCAATTCCGGGCGCTGCGCTGCATTTCGTTTCAGGCGACGTTGCATCCGCACATGCCAGTATGGTCGAAGCGGCAAAGGGCAAGAATATATGGATTGCCGGCGGCGGGGAACTTGTGGGGCAGTTTGCGGATGCGGGTTTGCTTGACGAACTCATTCTTGCATATGCTCCCGTAATGCTTGGTGACGGCGCGCCTCTGCTTCCTCGCCGCATAACGTCTGAACGGCTAAAGCTAGTATCCGCTGAAAAGCGAGGACCTTTTCTTCATGCGACCTATACCATCGGCCCCGGGAAGCCATGAAAAATTTTCGCAGAGGATTGATCTTATTGTTTCTATTGGCCCTTACAACCTGTGGGCCAACGGGAAAGGAAGATGCTATCTCCGCGATTCCGTTCATGAAGGAGTTTGTGGAGCAGGGTTCGCAATCGTCTCCAGAGAGTCTGAATCCCACCCGATTCAGTCCGTTGACGGGGCCGATTCTTGACCGAGGTTTCTCCTCCGCGACATACTGGTATGAGTTCAATGCTCCGCACTCTGGGAAAGAGAACAAACAATTCATCGTTTTTGAGTCGCTTACGCTGGATCGCCTTGAGATCTATGCTGCCGGAAATCCAAGAACGCAGATTGCAAAGCTCGGGGATCATTTTCCGCGCAGTTTGTGGCCGGTTGGGTGGAGCGATTTCCCAACCTTTCCAATTGAATCAGATCGGATATACTACATTCGCCTGGAAAGTACGTCGCTCATCAAAATGCCCATTACGATTCGCACGGAGACGAATCTTCGCGCCTTTACTGAGCGAAGAGTCTTCCTCACAGCAATGTATGCCGGGTTCATTCTGATGCTAGCACTCGCGGCGGCTCTGCTTTCATGGCGCTTCGAGATTTCGTCTATCTACTCTACGCGGCCTACATAACTCTTCAAGCGATCGCTTTTGCGGCTCTGTTTTCGTCCTTTTACAGATTGCTCTGGCCAGAAATACCGTACATACAAAACCATTTATATTTCTTTGCCCAGGCCATGAGTCTCGCAACCGGCACTGCCTTCTTTCGCGTGTTTATGGACCTACCGACCAGAAAACCCGGCGTGAGCAACTTTGTCCTTGGTGTAAGCATAGTTTCGTTTCTTATTGCATTTGGCACATTGCTTTCGAGTCAGAATGTCATATTCTCACGATCGTTGACGGCCATCTATTTTCTGTGGATCCCGGTATTCCTTGTTTTGACCATCGGAGAAATTACTCGCGGCCGTGTTGATATGTGGATGTTCATGCTTGTGTGGGGCGCCGTGTACCTGGCAGGAATCCTGTACATGCTGTCGTCTGCCGGGATCATTCCCTATCACGGGCTGCTGTTCCTTGGCCCCACTATCTTGTTTCCATTCGATGCGGTTTTTTTTCTGGTCACCCTGTATCAGAGGTACAGGAGCATTGAGTCGGCTCGATCTCAGCTTGAACGAGAAATGAAATCAACGCTTGCGCGACTTGCTAACGAATCACGAAATAAGGCGGACAAACAGGAGAAAGGGAAGTATCCCCGGAGCAAATTGGCTGGCATGGACATTGGCGAAAAGCTGGCAAAACTCGATCAGATCCTTCGAGTCGAGAAGGCTTTCAAGAAAGAAGACCTGACACTGGCTGAGTTGGCCGACAGAATCGGCGTAACACCCCATCAACTTTCCGAGATGTGTAATGCACAATTGAACACCAGCTTCCCCAGACTACTTGCATACCATCGAGTTCGCGAAGCAACAGATCTTCTGCTGCAAGGAGAGCTCAATATTCTTCAAATTGCATTTGAAGCAGGCTTCGCTTCAAAGTCAGCGTTCAACATTGAATTCAAACGTGTGACGGGATTAACACCGCGCGAATACCGCTCCCAGTCTCGTCCCAATGTCTGGGAACCGGAGGATTTGAAGACCGGTACGTAGGGCGGCCCAGGTGCGGTGAACTCATCGGTTTGGCGAAATAAATCGCTTTGACTTATTTCGTCGGGCCTGGCGCCATAACGTATGGGCAAGAAGGAATTTGATATTGTTGTATATGGAGCCAGTGGATTCACGGGGCGTCTCGTCGTGGAATACCTGGTTCAGCGCGGTATCAAGGGTTGGGCCATGGCCGGCCGTAGCGCCAGTAAGCTCGAAGAAGTGGGGCAGCTGGTAGGAGCTCCAAAAGGAACACCTATCATCGAAGCGGACGCTTCAGATGTAGCTTCCGTCGCTGCAATGTGTAAACGCGGACAAATCATCCTCACGACAGTCGGTCCATATCAGCTCTATGGAAATGAACTGGTTGCTGTTTGTTCGGAAACCGGAACCGATTACGTCGATCTTTGTGGAGAACCTGCCTGGATGCGTGTCATGATCGATGCGCATGAGGCCGCTGCAAAGAAGAGCGGCGCAAGAATTGTTTTTTCTGCGGGATTCGATTCAATTCCTTCTGATCTTGGCGTCTGGTTTCTCCAGCAGGCTGCAAAGAAGAAATTTGGAAAACCACTGCAGCGAATCAAAGGACGCGTGCGCAAAATGAAGGGAAGCGCTTCCGGCGGAACAATGGCCAGCATGAAAGCCACACTCAAGGCTTCTATTAAAGATCCAAAGCTCCGCACATACTTGACCGATCCATTCGCACTCACTCCGGGATTTGTAGGCCCGGAACAACCAGCCGGAATCGTTCCAGTGTATGATCCAACCGCCGGTGTTTGGGCCGTCCCATTCATGATGGCCCCCATCAATACCAAGAACGTACATCGCACAAACTTTCTATTGAAGCATGATTACGGGACGGACTTTGTTTATGATGAGATGCTGCTCACAACCCTGGGTGAGGCGAGCCAGGCGCTTGTCGACGCGGCTGCAAAAGCAAATCCCTTTGGTGGAAGCGGACTCAAGCCAGGTGACGGTCCTTCAAAGGATGAACGCGAGAGCGGTTTCTACGACTTTGTATTCTTTGGCGAATCTCCAGATGGAAGTCGCATGCAGGCCTCTGTGAAAGGGGATCGTGATCCTGGATACGGATCTACCAGTAAAATGATGTCAGAAGCAGCATTGACACTCCTTGAAGTCGAATCCCCGGGTGGGATGTTTACACCGGGCGGGCTAATGGCCGCGCCGTTGATTGAGGGACTCACTAAGTACGCCGGACTCACATTCGAGATAGAAGCGTAATACTTGAATGAGTCTCTCCAACAGATTACACTCGCGGGATTGCGGAACACAAATGTGGCCACTGTAATCATAGTTGATGATTCCAAATTCATGCGGGCCCTGGTGCGAGACGCTCTCGTTGCGGGTGGTCATGAAATTGTAGGCGAGGCGGAAAACGGATTTGAAGCTATCGTATTGTACCAAACAATGAAGCCAGATCTAGTCACTATGGATATTACCATGCCAGAGAAGGGCGGACTTCAGGCAGTGGCAGAAATACTCAAAGCAGACAAGAATGCGCGAATTCTTATGGTTACAGCACTTGGACAGGAACAGATTGTGAGTGCGGCAATCAAGCTCGGTGTGAAGGGTTTTGTTATTAAACCTTTCCAGCCAAATCGACTCCAGGAGGCAGCCGCGAAGGCGTTATCCTGAAATGCGAATCTATTGGAAGTATTCTCGCAGACGCTCTGTTCTCCCTGTGTGTGCATTCCTCTGCTTGTTTGCCAATTGCAGTTTCTTTGGCACGACCAATAGCCATCCGGAATATGCATTGTTTGCCATCGCCTTTCCCCGAGCGGAACCACGATTCGTTTATGTGGGAAATAACAATTCAAACAATGTGTCTATTTATGCCGTGAATCGAGAAACGGGGACTCTCACACTCTCTGGAAGCATGGCTGCCGCTGGCGGTCCCTACGGACTCACAGTTGATCCCACAGCGAGCTTTGTTTACGTCAGTGGTTTTACATCGGGTAATGTTTCTATGTTTTCTCTCAATCAAGGTTCGGGCAATCTTACTTCGCTTGGAACCATTGCATCGGGAACGAATGCATACAACATTGCGATCGATAGATCAGGGACACTGGCGTATGTTGCAAATAACGGTGCAAGCAACGTTTCCATTTTTGCGATTGATCGAACAAACGGAAACCTGGTTTCGAAAGGGACCACCGGCGCAGCGACGAATCCATTTGGAGTTGCAACCGACCCTTCCGCCCGATTCCTCTACGTTGTGAATTATGGGAGCGACAGTGTTTCCATGTACACGATTCAGTCCAATGGTTTGCTCAATTCCAATGGAACAATTGGTACGGGAACAAATCCCTGTGGCATCTATGTTGAGCCCCGGGGCCGTTTCGCATATGTGGCAAACTCAAATTCAGTTAACCTCTCAATGTACACAATCAATCCAGCAGGTGGCCTTAACGCCAATGGAACCGCGCCGAGTGGGACTGGGCCATATGCTCTAGCCGGCGACTCCGCGGGATTATTTGTGTATGGGGTCAACATTACGAGCGGCAACGTTTCAATGTATGCGATCAACCAGACTACGGGGACACTCAATTCACTCGGAACGATTGCCGCCGCTTCAGGATCCAGCGGGATCACAGTCGATCCAAATGGTAGATACGTCTACGTAAGCAATCTCGTCGCCAATGTTGTATCTTCCTTTATAATTGATCCTGCAACCGGCGCGCTGCAGGCTAACGGAAGTATCGCATCCGGAACCTCACCGTACGGAATTTCAATCGCCTACTACTGAGTCCTTTGCGCGCAGCGCGGCTGAGCATCGCTTGTGCCCATCAAGGGAAGTAGCGGATCAAGCAACGCCTCGCACGGCTACTGCAATCGTCGGTGAAAGGTCCTTCTCATAGACAGAAATCTCTTTGAACCCGGCTTTTTCCATCTGGTCTTTGAGTTTCACGGCTCCAGCGCGTGAAGCGGCATCATTTGCATCCTTGCCTCTGGCCTGAAATACGATCAGTGCCATCCCGCCCGGTTTCAGCATTGTCTTGATATCAAGAATTGCCTTTGTTTGATCTGGCCAGAATTGCCAGCTGTTGATCGCGTAAACACGGTCCAGGTTGCGATCTGAAATTTCGCTAAGCAAGGATCCAACATCGGCTGTCTTGAGATTCATCCTGCCGCTTTTCACAAGCTTTCTATTCCTACCTTCCGCTTGTTGCCGCATAACGTGAGAATGATCAAGGCCTAGAATCTTACCGCTGGCTACGCTTTCAGCGATCCTGCCGAGTTCGCGTCCTGATCCAAATCCAATTTCAAGAATATCAAGTGTAGGCTTCAACTCCAGGAGTTCCATTGCCCATTTCCCCCTTTTTCGGTTCTTGAATGCCATGAGACGTCCGGCCAGTCTGCCCAGGAATCCTTCTGGTTTGCTAAATTGTTTTACAGCGTTCATTGCTTCTCCTCCAGTTTGTGCTTCATTGTCTCCAGCTCCGAGAGATACCATTGCAGGCCCTTTGACAATTCGGCAAGTCGCGCCAGTCCGGCCTGCGTGAACGACTCTTCCACGATGGACTTTTCAATTTGCATCATTCGATCGAATTCCTTGCGACCCTTTGAGGTGATTTCGATCAGGTTCGACCGGGCGTGTGCAGGATTTGTTACCGATCGAGCGAGTTTGCGTTCAATTAGAATGTCCACAACCTGCTGCATATGCTGTCTCGATACCGGGCGCATTCGCGCCAGTTCCGGGACGGTCCTTGACTTTTCTTTTATGGACCTCAGAACCCCGCGGAGTCCGGCGGAGAATTGCTCTCCGTGGATGGTCATGGCGAGTTCTCGCAGCCTGTGGCATACAGTTACCACCTGTGCGGATACTTCAAGATGAAGACCAAACGAATGTCCAGATCGCTGCCTGCCTGTTGACAAGTTAGTTGTCATATGGCTCAGTCAACAAAATGACAACCAACTTGTCATGCTTTTTTTTTCGACTCTGGGCCTCAAAAAGCGAATGACTCCCCGGGCTGCCAGAAAATCTCCGTGTGAATGAATCTCCGCTGGTTTCGGGAGAACGGTATCTCAATCGTTGAGTTTCTGCGAAGCTCCCATATCCTCTCACATCTTGGTCGGCAAGATCTCAAGGCGCTGGCACGGGCGTTTACGGCAACGAGTCTGGCCGTAGGCCAAAAGGCCATGAGTCAGGGAAAATCCGGCGACTCGCTCTATCTGGTGGCTTCCGGTCGCCTTCGCGCAACGCGCCGTGAGGAAGATGGGTCAGAGTCGGTTCTGGGGGAAATCTGTACGGGAGAAATCGTGGGAGAAGGCGCCCTGCTCACCGACGAGCCTCGCTACGCTGACGTAACTGCTGTCGAGGATTCTCAGCTCCTTCAATTGACGCGGGGCGACTTTGAAAAATTGGCAGAGACCCATCCCGGGGCAATGGAACAACTTCAGAGCCTTCTCGCACGCCGGCAAAAGGAAGGGCATCGAGAGAAGTACCGGCCTGTTTCACGCAATCTCATTGAGTTCTTGCAGTCGGTTCCGTTATTTGCCCTTCTGCCGCCGCCTCTTCTAAAGGAAATTGAGCCACACCTCACGTGGTTACATCTTCCTGCCGGTCATCAACTGATGCATCAGGGCGATGAGGCGGACGGGCTTTATGTTGTAATGGGCGGGAGACTGAAGTTTACATCTACCGATCGCGAGGATCGCGTTACCCGCGAAGGAGACTTTGCTCGAGGTGACATTATTGGCGAATTGTCAATTTTGACAGGAGACAATCGATCTGCTACCGTGCGCGCAGTTCGTGATTCTGAGCTTGTAAAACTTGCAGACGTTTCAGTGCAGCGACTGCTCCGCGATTCTCCACACGTAGTGTTCTGGTTGACGCGAATTCTCGCTGAACGTCTGACTCGCGACAAGACGCTATCAGCGGCCAAAAAGTTTTCAGTTCTGGCCGTCATACCGGTCACGGCTAACGTTGATATTACAGAATTCTGCATCGATCTAAAGGGGTCGCTTGCTCAGTTTGGACGCACAAATCTAGTCGGGTGGCAGATCGCAGAGGAACGATTTCCCCTCACGCCCGGCTTCGAGAACAATCGGCAGGCAGAGCTGATGGTCTGGCTCTCCGAAATGGAGCAGTCTTCGAACTATTTGATTCTTCAGGGCAGCTCGGGGAATATGGACTGGAATGAGCGATGTCTCCGCCAGGCGGACAAGGTTCTGCTGGTGGCCAATGCCCTCGAAGACTCGAAGTTATCCGCCGTTGAAATGCGTTATCCGCGCGATGATGATCACATCTCTGCAGAACGAATTCTGGTTTTGCTGCAACCGGAAAGAACTATTAGAGCAAACGCTACCAAAGCATTTATCGACAAGCGGGACCTTGGAAGGCACTTCCATGTCAGGCGAGGTTCAGCCGACGACATGAAACGGCTGGCCCGTGGATTGACAGGAAATTCAATCGGTCTTGTCCTGGGTGGAGGTGGTGCGCGAGGAATGGCGCATATCGGTGTGATTCGAGCTCTCGCCGAGCATGGTGTGCCAATTGACATGCTGGGCGGAACGAGTGCAGGGGCCATCATGGCTGGCATGTTTGCG
The DNA here is from genome assembly GCA_016788865.1 of Leptospirales bacterium. GTDB lineage: Bacteria > Spirochaetota > Leptospiria > Leptospirales > Leptonemataceae > JAEUSB01. The sequence continues at coordinate 49,297 of JAEUSB010000061.1, read as the reverse complement.
TATTCTCAGGACTTGAAAGCCCTTGAGTTGACGGTTCGCCGTTTCATGGTGGATCAAAATCCGCTTAACGACTATATCTTTCCGTTCATTTCGATTTCAAGAGGGCGTAAATATTCGAATTCGCTAATGAACGTTTTTGGAAATGCGCAGCTAGAAGATCTAATTGTTCCGGCCTTTGCCGTGGCTTGCAATCTTACTCTTTCAAAGGAAGCCGTGATCTCATCCGGGCCAATATGGGCCGCTCTCAGGGCCAGCTCATCCTTGCCCGGGATTGCTCCGCCACTCTTCTACGAAGGTCAGTTCTACGTTGACGGCGGCCTGCTGAACAACGTTCCAGTGGATGCAATGCGCAAAATGGGAGCAGGTAAGGTGATTGCTATCGACGTATCTGCGAGTACGCAAAACGAGGACGCGCAATATGCTGAATTTATGGGGGCGGAAACTGTATCAGAGGCTCCTTCCTTCATGAGGATCATCCGCAATCGTCTCCGTGGGAAAGGGTCGAGGCGGGCTATTCCATCGCTTGCCAGCATTCTGATTCGCTCAACGGTAATCGGTAGCGTATCGCGAGTCAAAAAAGCCCGGGCGGATGCTGATATCTTTGCTCGCTTGCCACTCGATGGGTTTGGCCTTCTTGACTGGAAGGAAATCGACAAGCTCATCGACATAGGATATAAATACGCCTGCGAAAATATGGAGATCTGGAAAGGTCGATTGGGACTGGCTATCGCGCCGCGAAGCGGAGGCTGAACCCGCTCCTTCAAATCAACCAAAGGGCAGGAGCCAGCGCCCACTATTCGAACTTTGGCCTGCGCTTTTGAGTGAATGCATTCATTGCTTCCATTAGATTCTTGCGAATGATCGGATCTGAAAAGTCAGTGGCAAGTTTCTTTGTATGCCAATCGATTCGCTCTACGGTTTCATGATGGAGCGCCATCTTGGTATTAATGAATGCAGAGATGGGCATCCGCGACAGTACGTCGAGTTTCTTCAGTGTCAATTTGCGGAGATTCTCGCGTGAATCCGCAAGTTCATGCACAAAACCAATCTTCAGTGCTTCATCTGCTTTGTACGCTTCACCGTAAATCATATCGGCCAGGTAGCGCGGGTCTATGGTGTATTTCAGTTTGTCAACGAGCACACTCGGCAGCGGCAATCCAAAGAACACTTCTGTAAAAGAAACTCTACCTTTCTGATTCAACATGTATCGATAGTCACATGCAAGTGCGATCACCGCACCACCTCCCATAGCATGTCCGCTTATTTCTGCGATCAGGGGTTTATAGAACTGAATCATGTAGCAAAAAAACTTAACGATCTCACCCATTTCTTCGGGTAGCTTCTCTGCTGGCGTACTGGCAATATGAGCCCCATCGACTCCGTTGCAGAAGAATTTGTCATTCTCAGAAGTGATGACAGCGGCTCGGATTGCCGGATTGTTCTGAACTTCTTCAAGGATTGCTTGAAATTCCAAAAGCGAACTGCGTGTAACCGAGTTTTGTTCATTTGTTTGGATCGTGATGCATTCACAGAGGCTACCTTTGACATCCAGAGTTTCCCGTTTGAAATTCATGTTACAATCTTCCCTTGATTCTTAATTGAAGATAACGTTCGCCAACCGCAGAAGTGAAGTCAATCATGTTCAAAAATGCATTTCCCTTCGTTTAAGGAAGCAATTGGCGCGGGATCCATTCTCATTGCTCTCATTCAGTACGTTCCCTATTCGTGGTTAATTTACCGGGGTGTTATTCGCCCGCACGCCTTCTCTCGCCTGATCTGGGGTCTGGTTGCTGGCATTGCATTCATGGCCCAGTTTCTGGAGGGCGGAGGTGCCGGTTCCTGGGCCACGGGCGTAACATCTTTTGCCTGTTTTATTGCAATGGCACTTTCGCTTCGCCTGGGTGATAGAAACATCACGCGCGGCGATTGGATTGCCCTTGTCTTTGCGCTCTCTGCCATACCGCTCTGGCGACTCACGAATGAACCTCTGTATTCTGTGTTGCTTGTAACCCTGATTGATGGGGCAGGGTACTATCCGGCCGCCCGGAAGGCCTGGAATCATCCGCATCATGAAATGGCCTACGCATTTACTCTGGGCTGGTTGAAGGGAGTTGCGGCGCTATTTGCACTTGAACGTTATACGATCACCACTACGCTGTATCCTGCATTTCTGGTTTTTGCGGATGGGCTATTTGTGGCAATGCTATTGATTCGACGGAATCAGTTGAAGCGCATCAGCGGGCCGTCATGAACTAACCGGAAACCAACGGCTGGCCAACTTCTCCGTAATGAAAAGGGAAACAGCGAGCAAAGATGAGTTCATTGCAGTGTACAGCCAGTAGTTCTGTATGAACGGTTTGGCTGAAGCGTAGATGTCGTGTGCCAGATTTACATTGAGCGCAGGCGCTGTCAGCATACGGGAAAGTAGCATGAGGCTGAAGTAGTAAAGCATGGACTGCCACCAGATTCCGCGGGTTACAGCCAATCGTCTGACGCAATAGATCCCCATACCGGGGCTGATGATATGGGTGAATACGGAATAGATCGTAAAATCTCCCGTTGCCCACACGTCCAATAGCCAGATTGGGGTTCCCAGAATCAGCATGAAGGATGCCAGCCAGACACCTCGCGCGTTTCCGGCGAGTATTGCAAGTCCGAGCAGAAGATTTGAAATATTGCACCACCAGAGGATTTGCCCCTGATCCGTTGACGCCCGATACTGGTACACTTTCAGCAGAAAGAAGAAAAGAGGAAAAACTGCAAGGAATCGTGACGTCATCATTCCGAACTCCTACGATCCACTGAATTCTTCAATCACATAAGAGATCCATTCTTTCAGGGCGCGCAGCGTCATCGCATACTGCTTGACGATCATCCGCTCAGGGAAGGGAGCTTCCACGCTTTCCTTGATGTGGGTGTCCATCCAGGAATTTGCCTGAAGTATTTGATCCCGTAGCTGCTTTAAATGCTGCAGCGCCGTTTTCTTTGGCAGCTTGCCCAGATGGAAAATGAAGGCATTGCAATCTAGAAAGTAGGGCTGCATTGTCTGTGCGTAATGCTGCATGAGCGCGAGGAAATGCTGCTTCCCGGAGGAAGAGACAGCGTAGATTGTCTTTTCCGGATTCTCCCCCTGGCGGGTGAGCTTGCTTCGAAGGTATCCATCCTGATGCAAGCGCTTGCATGTCTTGAAGATGGCGGGTCTGCTGATTTTGAGCAGGCGCCAGGTCTCCTTCTTTTCAATGACCTTGTTGATATCGTAGGCGCTCATAGGTGAGTCGAGCAGGTAGCCAAGAATGATCAGTTCGATTGTTGACACAATGCCAGGGCGCCTGCCATGGAAAAGCGGGTCAATCCGTTAAAAATAGTGGACGATAGAGTAGTATACAGTATACTACTATCTATGAGACTAATATACAAGAGTTTGTTTGTCGCTTTCCTGGTTGGCCTGGCTGTGCCGGGATGCGGGAGAGTAAAAGAAAGACTGTATTCACCGGGGGATAGAGAGGCCTGGCAAAAGCCAGGACAGGTGCTTGATATTCTGGGGGTGCAAATCGGCAACCGGATTGCTGACGTTGGCGCGGGGGCTGGCTATTTCACGTTCAAACTGGCAGAGCGGGTGGGCGATCCTGGTCGCGTGTACGCAGTTGAGGTGGATCGGGACATGCTTGAGATCCTGCAAGAAAAGAAGGAGTTACTGAAGCGAGGGAACGTTGAAGTAATCGCCGGAGATCAGGTCGGGGCAGCTCTTCCGAGCGATCTGGATTTGATCTTCTCCTGCAACGTGTTTCATGAGATGGAAAATCCCGAAGCATATTTCAGGAAATTGCAGCCACTTCTAAAAAGGACCGGTCGCGTCGCAATCATTGAAGTGGATCCCAAAGGCGCTGCAGGTCTCGGTGGCATACACGGAACGAAGAGCGAAGAGATCGTCGAAATCATGAAAAGGGCCGGCTACACTTTGACGGCAAACCATCACGATCTTCTCGAAGAGCAGCACTTCCTGGTTTTTGAGAAGACTGGTTTGTGAAATTCCAGGGCCATTCAATGAATCGCATGCAGCTGTACCGGCGCAACTGCATGCGACGTCGATGAGCGAACAATACCTAATAGAATTGTTTTACCAGCAAATTCAGAAAACTCCCGCCGTCTCCTGCCGGAATGGTTCCCATGGAAACCGGGAGTCCTGAAACAATGCGGTATTGTGATACGAACTGGGTTGCGGTATTGCTGTTGCTTACATACAGAAATTGACTCTGCGGATCGACGGCAAGAAAAGAGGGTGCCGTCCCTGCTGCAACATTGCCGATTAAGGTTAAGAGTCCCGCGCTGTCGCGTCTGTATGTGGAGACGGAATTGGAAGCACCCCGATTGGTTGTATATACATACTGACCCGTCGGGTCAACGATTACAGCCCAGACGCTGGTTGAATTGATGGTTGTCTGCAGAGTTGGAATGCCCGTGCTCTGATTGATTGAAAAGATTGCGATGTTGGGTGTGCCGCCCGAATTTGCGACATAGAGAAAATTGCCGGAAGGATCCAGCGCGATCCCCTGCGGAGTAGTCCCCCCGGATGCAGTTGTAAGAATGTTTGTGGGAGCTCCCGCACTGAGAGAGTAAGCAGAAATACTCGGACCACCACTATTCGCCGTATACATAAACCGACCCGATGGATGGATGCGGAGGGAGCTTCCGCCGGCTGCGGCCACTCCGGTTCCTGTGCTTGTGAGGAATCCGGTACTGCTCACGCTGAAACCTTCCACCGTGTTATTTCCAGCCACTACACTGTATAAGTAGTCACCCGTGGGATCAGAGCAGAGGTCACCCGGAAATGTGAAATTGGGCGTAGTTGTGCCAAGGACCGAGAGGGCGCCTGTCGTATCGATGGCGAAGCGATGAATTCTTGGTGTAGTCTGGGCAGTTACAAAGACAAAACGTCCCAGAGGATCTACCTGCACACCTGATGCGCCTGCCATCCCGGTCGCTGTTCCAATGGAGGCGAGCAGTCCCGTGGTTCTGTCTATGGAATACTCAGAAAGTGAACCGGTCGTGGAGTTTACAACGTAAAGATTCGTCGCGACTGCAACCTTTGAATAAAGCAGCAGGGGAAGGACGTTGCAATTTACATCTGCGACCTTGCATTCAGCCCTAACGCTGCACTGGGCTGCGAAGCCAGACACAAGAAGCACCAACGATAGGAAGATCCAGGACCGGATAGTAGAAATTGTATCAGAGGATCGCATAACGTCTAAAACTTTGATAGATACTCAGGAATGGCTGTGCGCCCCCTATTAAAGAGGAACGTCGCCGGTCTGGTAAACCTGCTGGATCTCCTCCGGAGACAATGCCCAATCGTAGATGACCGCCTCGTCAATGAGTCCCACCCAGTTCTGTCCCCAACCCCAGGTGGCAAGCTCCACAACTCCTGCCTGTTTTGTGTTCAGCGGACCCGTTCCAACGAACGCAGGGCTGCCGACAAAGTTTGCGTTCAGATAGAGTCTCAGGATAGAGCTGTCATAGGTTGCGCAGAAGTGCGACCATGTTGCTAGAGGATACGGGTAGGCCTGAAATGCGTCATAACCCGATCCAAAAACGACCAATTCTTGCGTACCGGCGGTATTGTGAACTCCCAGTGAGAAGGCGTTCGCTGTGGTGTAGGGTCCATAGTGAAAGAGGAGGCGGTTTGCGCCGGCTCCCGGGTAGCTGGTAGGATTCATCCAAACACACATCGTCCGGGGGCTGTTCCCCAGGGGGAGTCCGGCCGGTATTGCGGTATCATACCAGTTGGATCCGTTAAATGAACCGGCTCCGCTTACGTCGCCGTCTTTGCCGGTGGCGAGAGTCGGCGGCGTGGCGCTGGGGTTTAACGTAACCGGAATTCTGCCCGTACCGCTCAGTGAGCCATTTGGAAAGCGAATTTGGATGAGAGCCCGTGTTGTGCGCTGCGACAGAAGGACAGGAGCGATCAGTGGGAGGACATCCTTAGAGGAGTCCAGGGGGCTTGGATCGACACGCAGACAGGAGAGGATACCGAGAGCGGCGAGTAAGATGCAAAGCCTCACGATCATGCCTATCATTGTAGGGCATAACTTATACTGTGTCGCCCTGTCCTATAATCCAGGACGTTTTTTCCCGGTCGTCGGGCAGATTATTTTCTGAAAAAGGTTTCCGATTATAACCCGAGGCGACACCGGCTCTGCAAATGTGTTACCATGGCTCATGAAAGCCACCGCTATCCTTCGATTTGCGGTCCTGCTTCTGGTCCTGGCGGGCAGCACGCTTCATGCGGAAGTCGTTCTACTTCGAAACGGCCAGAGTCTGACCGGTCGCGTAATCGGACAGACCATGAGTGAAATTGAAATCAGTACAAACGGGACGGTCCGCCGGATACCCAAGCGCGATGTGCTTCGAATTCAGTATGTTCCCTTTACGGAAGCTCAGAAACAGCAGGCTCTCGAATCGGCCAGAAAGAAGCAGGAAGCGCAGCTGGCGGAATGGGCTCGTATTCAGCAGGCCAATATGGCTGAAGCTGAAAGGCAAAAGCGCATAGCAGAACTCGAGTCCACGGCAAAAGCAGAGAAAGAGAAAGAGGCTAAGGAACGTGCCGACCGTGCCGCTGCACTCCGCGAACTCGTTTCAAAAGGACAAATGGAAAAGCCGGAGGGAGAGCCAATCTCTTACTGGGATTTTGCCTGGCGTTCGCTCGTTGTCCCGGGGTGGGGTCACTTCTATTTATCCCGGCCGGTGTTCGGAGCATTCTACCTGGCGGGAACTGCCGGTTTGCTCGGCCATGCAATTGTGGCGCGACGTCGCGGCATATCGGCCGTTTCGCAAAATCGGCGCGATGTGAATCTGAATTTCCTCTTGTCTCTCAGCGCCCAAACGATTCCGCTCGAAACCCGCACGGCTTACGCTTATTACTCCAATGCGCGCGCGTACGGTAGTTACAAAAAAAAGACCGACAACGCAAATCGCGCACTCTACGCACTTGGAACGTTTTACGGGGTTCAGGTTGCGCACATTATCTACAACGGGATTGCATGGGAGAATGGCTTACTCATTGTGGATGCGAAATCGACATCACCGGGCTTTTATTCCATTCAACCGATCCTGGCCGTGGGCCCCGAAACTCGATCCGAAACAAACGTGACCGGACGGTTTGCTCAGCTGGCACTGGTGTACTCTTTCTAAGCACAATTGCTTGTGACGTGAGCTAGACCCTCCTTTGAGGTTGTCCGGCCAACCAGTGCAAAAGTGTTTGCCCCTTGCGAGTCGCGCCCCTCCCGTTACCCATGAGGCGATCATCGATACTGATTGCCTGCCTTCTTGTTAACACCAATTGTTTCTTTGGTCCAACCACGAATAGCATTCCGGAGTTGGCTCTTCTGGCCCTGGGTGCGCGGGCAATTTCCTGCCCGCTGCAGACGGCTGTGCTCAAGGCAACCACAAGCAGCTCTCGCCCGGCCTCACAATCTTTGGTGCTCCCAGCGATACTTCCTTTTCCTACTCTTCGTCCAATCCTTCCGTTGTCACTGTTTCAAGTTCTGGAGTACTCAGCGGACTCAGTACGTTTACGTGACGGACGGCGCGCGGAATTTCCATGAGTTCAGCGTGGACCAGACCACAGGAGTCCTGACGAACATTGGGAATCTGGCAATCGGCGGAAACCAATGGAATCTGACAATTCTCTGAACTTTCTACGGGCACGCAAACGGTACACTGATCGCATAACGTATGTAGAGATAGGACTAAAGCAATCGCCTGTCAGAAACTGACCGTGTATGGTGTAGTTCTTATTCTGGTTAATGATGACTCCATCGATCTGCGCCCCATTGCGCATGTAGATCCGGTCAGCCCAGATTGCAGAGCTGCCGGCCAACAGCAGGCTTATGGCCAGCAATCCTTGTACAATGCGCACCGCTCGTCCTTGGACGGATGAATCTGATTGGAACATCAGGCGTATTTTAGCGTGAATTTCTTAGCCTGTCGCCTCGGATTATAATCCGAGGCTTTCTCTGAGGAATTCTAGCATAGAAGGGGCCGCCAGATAAGAATTTGAGTTGATCAATATCAGGAAGCATCGGAGATTCGGGACGTGTCAGCTTTCAAAAATGATTCCAGCGGTCTGAAACAAAAAACTGCGGCGGCCGTTTGCCTTGCCGCAGGCGTTGCACTGATACTATTCACGGGCACCGGTGCCGTCGTGGACTGCAGCAATGAATCTTGCCTGCTGCAACGCCGGGAAATATTCCACAAATCAGAAGAGCGATTCAGCCGCGCTGGCTTCAGTGCTGTGCGCACCACCGTGGTATCCATGTCGAACACGCAGGGACGGAGGGGGGCTGCGAGTACTAACCTCATCATTGAGGCAGACGGCCGTGAATTCCCTGTCTTCGCCTCGTCTGTGGGGTGGATATTTGGGCCCATGACCTACGCGAATGTTGAGGCTGCGCGGAAGGGATCGGCACCCTTTAAGATTTCAGGCACTTCATTGGGTGGAGTGTCGATGATCCTTGCGATCACGCTTTCGCTCATTGGGCTTATTTTTGTAATTTTCAGCGTGGCCGTTCCAATCAGCCAGGGCATGGCCGAGAGTGACCTGGCAGTTGCGAGGCGGACGAATTTACTCCGGCTTCTCGGTGTGCTTGTGGCTGCCGGCGTCTTTTGGACCGGGTTCCTGTTCTGGTTCCTCCGGTTTCTGATTCAGGCTTGAAGGCGGTTGTCTTATGGGCTCTGGCGCGGCAAATGGATGGCTAGCTCAGACATGGAGAAATACACGATGCGACAGATTCTAGTTAGTTTGATTTACCTGAGTTCAAGCCTTGTCTTTGCAACACCGGACTCATCCAGAGTTTCCATTAGCCTGCCGGGGATTTGGACTTCGAGTCAGGTTTCGATAGACGCGGCTGCAAAAAGCTCGGACGCCATCATGATTGCCCCTGATCTAAAATTCTACAATGGCAAATACGACTTCAAGAGTCGCAAGTTTATTCCCACGGCCGCGCGGCATTCAAATCCAGGCCGTGCCAATAAGCTAGAGATAGAGGGTTCTGAAATTGTCTTCTATTTGGACGGAGCGGAAGAGCGGGCAGGGTTTGTAAAGATTGCACCAGGAAAGTTCAAAACCGTCACGACTGATGATCCACCAATCATAATCTACTATTTCAAACAAAAATAGCGGTGCAGCAATTGCACCGGCAAATCAAAAATCAGCGTAAACAGGCCTGCTGTTCCGGTGGCCCGCTAGATTGGGCCGTATCGCGTTTCGATACATCGAATCGCGTTTAGCAGCGGCCGCCGTGGATTGCTCACGGCCGGGGCTCGAGAAACGTTATGCGGGCTTGTGAATCCTACTGAGTGAGACATTGATTTGTCATATGCAAATCAATACCCCGGAACGCATCTCCGGGGACCATCCGTAATCTCCCTTACGTAGTGACCCGGAATACCAGAAGGCTAATCGACGTATGTAACTTCAAGTTTTGCGCTTGCATTTCCACTTCAAGAAGTGTCATTGGCAACATGCAAACGGGGGCAATCGCAGGTCGGTTATACAAATCATTTCTAGTTGTGACAATCGTCATGGGCCTGGCGGCGACGGCATTGTTTTTTGGGATCTATAGGTACACTGGTCATCGGTTGAAACTTGATGGGCTGCGTGATAAGGCTCGCGTTGGGACTATTCATTTTAAGATCCAGGTTCAGGAGTGGAAGAATATCCTTATTCGGGGGCATGACCCGGCAAAATTTCAACAATACAAGGCTGGATTTGATGCAGCCGCCGCAAAAGTCGATCAGCAGCTGGCAGAAATCGAACTGGCAACCGATCCCGAAATAGTGCGTATTGCGCAGAGCCTGCGCCAGAACTTGACGCAACTCAATCGATCCTACAATCAGGCACTTGCTGAAAGCGATCTCAGCGAGGCGGGAGCGACAAGGAAAATAGACAACATCGTTCGTGGAAAGGACCGCGGTCCAACGGAGGAATTTGAACAGCTTGCGCGCGCAATTGAAGTGCACCTTGCTGCCGAGTCTCGGCGGGACACCGTCATTCTTGGTTCGGCTGCAGTTCTAATCGGGGGTCTGTCTCTCATTTTATCATGGGGGATATTGATTCTCACAGTCCGTCACGTTAAGTCTGCAATTGATAGTGCAGCCAACGGAATTCGTCGTTCAAGCGATGAAAATGATCTTTCGCTTCGTCTGCAGCCAAATGCTCGAGAATTCTCGCCGCTTGTTGCTGGCTTTAACAACCTCATTGGAAAACTGGAAGGCATTGTTCGGAGACTCAGTCAGGATTCTGCGAACCTCACGGGGACCGCAGCGGAGCTCAATCGCGCTGCGGAGGAATTGAGTGCTGGCGCTCAGAACCAGGCTTCAGCAACTGAGGAAATGGCGGCCAGTGTAGAAGAAGTTTCCGGCGGTGCAGAGTCAATCGCGCAGAACGCCTCTTCGCAAGCCCAGCACCTGACAAAGCTTGCAGAGCAAAGCCACGAAAACTCCGTCCAGGGCACAGCTACACAGCAGTCGGTTCAGGCCCTATCTGAGCGAACTGCAGAAACGGCGCGTGATGCCCAGGAAGCGGAGGCTTCCCTTGCCTCCATGAACACCGCCATGCGAGAGATAGCAGATAGTGCTTCAATCATTCTTGAAATAGTAAGTTCGTTGAGTGAGATTTCAGATCAGGTGGATTTGCTGGCGCTGAACGCAGCAATCGAAGCGGCGCGTGCAGGTGAAGCCGGACGGGGCTTTGCTGTTGTTGCTCAGTCGATTGGAGAGTTGGCCGGAAAAACCAGTCAGCGCCTTGCAAACATAAATGATCACGCGCAGGCCAATGCGAACGAAGTAGGAAGGGGCATTGAAAGGGTTGGCACGCTGACGTCGGTAACGGAACGAATTATCAAGCGTGTGAACGATATGACGAAAGAGCTGCAGAGTATAGCCAGTCAGATTGGACATCAGGTGGACGCAGCCAATTCAATGGACCGCGCGACACGTGATGTAAAACGCCTGGCATCAGAAATCTCGACCGCAGCGTCTGAACAACTTGCAGCTCTCAACGAGCTCGGCAGAACTACGGGAAACCTTGCGCAGCAGACCCAGGAACAGGCCGCCGCTGCCGAACAGGTTGCCGGCGCCGCGGTACGGCTGAAAGGATTGTCGTCCAACATGCAACAGAGCGCGTCCGAGTTTAGAACCAGCGCCGTTAGCCCTGGCCTGAACTAAATCAACGGGGACGAATCCCCCCCGTTCAGGGGGGCAAGGTCATACGTTTCGCGTTGCGCCTTCAAACATTCCTGGTCCTATGGACTATTTGAGACGAGGGCCCGGGGCTTCGCGTTCGATGAGGTAACGTTCTGAAATTGATCTTTTTTGAAGACCAGAGAAGACCGGGCGAAACGTTCCTTCGCGACCTGGATGAGCAGTGTGATCGCCTCCTGCCGTTTGCCACTTGTCTGGGTATTGTGGTCTGGTTGCCGTACATTACGTTGGATAGCCACCTTCACCCGGGCCAGCCAGCTATTGTCTGGCTGCGACTCGGCTTTTCAGCACTGTCCGCAATCTGCCTATTGATTCGAGCATTGTTCAGTTTTCCGTTTCGAGGTCTAGTCGTCGGGACACTGTTTTTATCGTATCTTCAGATTTCCTGCGGCATCCTCACCGGTCTGGCTTCAGCCGATCCAATCTATGTTGGCGGCTATGTTTTTGTCATTATGATCCTGCCTGTTACCCCCGTGCCCCGTTCTATCCTGATCTCGCTACTGGCTATCTCGGTCGGTAGTTTTGTTCTCACGCTCTCGCTCGTCGGGTTTCCGGCTGAGTCCATGCGCACCGCATATAGCCGCAGCGACCTCATTGCCTCATTGGTTGTGAGCTCATTCCTTATCTATGCGGTGGGCTCATGGCGGATGCGCAGCTGGACGCGGTCGCGCTTGCTGCTGGAAGCCGGTGATCGAGAGGCAGAACTTCGCGCTAAGGCCGAGTCCGGGTTTCGGGACGCTGAGGCTCTTGCCAGACAGTTGCAGCAGAAACTTGGCGAGAAAGAGAAGATGGCGGCCATTGGAGACATGGCCGCAGGCATTGTTCACGATCTGAAAAATCCAGTGAGCGTCATTCAGGGTGCGGTCGAGATGGCCTGCGATCCGCTCACGACCCAGGACGAAAGGGGTAGGCTCCATGCCATGGTGGACGCTGAAACGGAGCGAATTTTGTCCCTGGTCCAGGATCTTCTCGACTTTAGTCGGGGTGGTGTGCAGGTTAGCAAAGAGCCTGTGCAAGTCGACCAGTACATCAGTCGCGTCCGGACGGCGATTGGACCGCTTTTCGAGGGGCGAGACGTCCAATGCCGGGTGACCTGTCAGTATCCAGGAGAAGCTAGATTTGATCCCAATCGTTTCCTCAGAGTTATCATGAATATTTCGGCCAATGCTGCAGACGTGCTTCGGTCGGGCGGTCACTTTGACATTGACGTTTGTCGCAACAATGGTTCCCTGCGGTTCACGTTAAGCGACAATGGTCCGGGAATTCCTGAAAGCATCCGGGCCACCCTGTTTGAGCCGTTTATTACACACGGAAAATCGAATGGAACAGGATTGGGAATGGCCATTGCAAAGAGCATGGTTGAAGCACACGGTGGAGTAATTAAGTTCGAAACAGAAACAGGTAAAGGCACACAATTCACAATTGAGGTTCCCGTCTGAAGTTCAGTGTCAGGACCGCCCTCAAGTGGGCGGCGCTTGCGATCCTGTATCTGCTGGTGTCGAGTATTGCGGCGGTTCCTGAGACTTCAGCGCCCCCTAACAAAAGTACAGAGCTCACAAGCTGCAGGCTGTCACTCACAGATCAGGTTGGATTTCGCAACGGAGCCCCGGGGCCACACTGGCTGCCGGTTCGTTTCCCGGATTTGCGCGACAAAGATGGGATTTACTGGTATGTCTGCGATTTTTCGGTCACGAACACAGAACCGCAGGCTGTCGTACTCCGTGGAGTGCGAAGCGCAGATGAAGCCTTCGTCAATGGCCGCCGAATCGGGGGGTCAGGAATAATGGAAGGGCCCAGTGTCCTTTTAAGCCAGCGCGTGCGCGTTTATCCCATTCCCGCCAGAATGGTGGTGGCGGGCTCCAATGTTCTGGCTCTGCGGGTTCGAATCGTTGGTAATCAAGGAGGCATTGAACGTGCCCCGCAGATTGTAGGTGCCCAGGCCGCGTCGCAACTCCTACGAGCCCAGTCGCGAAGTCAGTATCCGGAGTTCGTACTATCGGCGGTTTTTCTATTTGTGGCCGCTTACTTCTATTATCTCTGGTGGAATTTTCGGGCAGCGCGTGAGAATCTATTTTTTGCACTCTTTAACACTATCTTTGCCAGCTATCTCATTAGTCGGACGGTGCCAGGGTTTCTCACTGACTCATCACTATTTCTCATGCGCATGGAATACTCCTTGTTTCTTGTCACTCCAATCTTCTTCTTTCGATTCCTGTATGCGTTTCTTGGAAAGCCATTCCCACGACCTTTATTCATCTATGATGCTCTGCTCCTTGGCTCCGTCCTTTATATCGTTTTCGTTCCGGAGCCTGACAACTGGCGGCAGATCATTGTCGTGTTCAGATACTCCGCCATTTTCGCACTTGGTTGGGCAATTGCCCTTATAGTCCGGCAAGCCCTTCAGGGAAATGCAGAAGCACGGTACATAGCCGTCGCAATGGTCGTATTTGCGGGCACTGTTGTGAACGATTTGCTTCTGGCGATGGGGATTCACCGGGGATCATTCATTGTTTCTTACGGTTTTACATTCTTTCTACTTTGCATCGCGCTGATTCTGGCCAACCGTTACGTGCGACTTTTCAGGCAACAGGAGAAGCAAAGTACCGTCTTGCGTGATCTGGATCGAAGGAAGGCAGAGTTTCTTTCGAACGTCTCGCATGAACTTCGCACACCACTTGCTGAGATAATGCTCTATGCCGAGTCGCTGGCTGATGGAACCCTGGAAATGGAGGAAGACATTCGGGATGCGGCAAACGAGATCGAGAAATGCTCAGCTCGGTTGCAGCATATCATCTCAGACACGGTTCTGCTTAATCTTCTAGAGACGAATCAGTACATCCCGCAAATCGAAGATTGCAAACTTGCTCCTAAGGTGGAGGATGCCCTTCGCGGCCTTTCCGAAATATCAAGCCGACGCAAGATACTGATTGATTCAAGAATTCCCGAAGACTTACGTGTCAAATCTGATCCGGCACTACTCGAGCGCGTTCTCGAACATGTTCTTGAGAATGCTATTTTGTACAACCGAGATGGTGGTCGGCTAACGTTAGAGACGCGCGACGGAGCTGATACGGTCGAAATCCTTGTCGCCGATGAAGGTGCGGGGATTCCTACCGATGTTCGAGGGCGTCTCTTTCAGAAATTTGTCCGCGGTGATACCAGCAGCACATACTCGGTTCCTGGTACCGGGACCGGCCTTGCGCTCGCCTCGCTGGCGACCAGCAAGATGCTCGGGTCTCTCTCATTGAAAGACACGGGATCCAATGGCAGTATATTCTCGATTTCGCTGGTTCGGGCTGCGGCGCATGGGTAAGTTTCTCTTCATCGCATCCTTGCTCCTCGTTTCTGCCTGTGCAGACGAAACGCAGCATTCCAGAATTGATTTGCGCGGAACCTGGAAGATTGAGTTCGCTGATCGCCCAGAATTCAAGGCGCGGGATTTTGTCGACGAAGGCTGGCAGCAGATTGCAGTTCCCGGGAGCTGGACCCTGGTCAAGGATTACGCAGGTGTGGCCTGGTATAGAAAAGAATTCATACTCCCGCCTGATTTTCCCCTCACAAATCGAGCGATTGCATTCATTGCGCACGATGCTGATGAAATGTTTCTCAACGGGCATTTGATCGGCAAATCTGGTGTCGTAGAAGACGCGCGCAGTTATGCGTACGGAATTCGTCGCATCTATTATATGCCTTCGGAATACCTGTACACAGGGCGCAACGTCCTGGCTGTGCGAGTGCGCGGGGTTTTTCCAAAGTTTTCCGGGCTTACCCAGGGAAGTTTTGAAATCAGCAACCTGCACCAATTGGAGCGCGAACGGGCGAGAGAAGAAGTAAAAGAGGTTGCACTTGCAGCAATCTACCTGGCTGCGGGCCTGTACTTCTTAACGTTTTTCCTGCGACTGCCGGGGATCCGTGCGCACCTCTTTTTCTCCATATTTTGCATCATGCTCAGCTTCTACATGCTGGCCCGCAGTACTCTTCTGGTGGACGTGTTTGACTTTCTTGCCATGAAGCGTGCAGAGTATTGCGTTCTGTTTCTGCTACCAATTCCGTTTCTGGCATTCTGGACAACACGCTTTCAGCAATCTATTCCCTTGCCTGCGATTCTCTATTCGCTTTTCTTCATGGGCATCCTCTACGTGCCACTTTCCACGGATGATGTGGTAAAATGGAGTGCGGTCGCCGCCTGGTTTCACGTTGCAACAATCCCAGGAATTCTGTATGTCCTCTACTTTCTTTTGCGCAATGCGTTTCGCGGAAGTCGCGAGGCTCGTGTACTGTTGCTGGGAACCCTTGTCTTCATTGCAACTGTGATCAATGACATGCTGGATGACAGGCGCATCATTTTGACTGTGCGTATGGCGCAGTACGGCTTCCTTGTCCTGGTTACTGCGATGGCTACGTCGTTGATCCAGTCCTTTGTCGAGTTGCAGGAACAATCGAGACAAACTTTGCGGCGCCTTACCGAAATGGATCAACTCAAAGAGCGTATGGTGGCTAACGTCACGCAGATCCTCCTTGAACCGGTAGCACTGATCCTTTCGGCTGTGAGTCGTTTGAAATCGCGAGAGACAAAACTTGCCTCGGATTACCAGGAGTTGCATGACCATGGTGTAACTTTGAATGAAGCGTTAGACGGCGTTCTTCTGCTCTCCAGGATTCAATCCGGAGTTGAGGGTGCCGCAATTCGGGTGATGGAGGGTGACGAACTGACCCGGATCTTCCCCGGATTTCGGTGGCCGGAGGTTGCACGCATTGCCGGCACGGAAACTTTGTTGAAAACGCTTTTTGAGATCGTAAGTCCTGGTCGACGCTCCATAGCTTATCACAGGGAAACCGGGCTGTCTTTAATTATGACCGAGCAGTTTGACTCGGCCGGTTCACTGCGCGAGAACCTGTTGAGTGAAATTGTGCGCACTCTGCAAGGGACCATTTCGCCCATCCCGAATGGTAGCCGCAGGATTATAATTCCGGCAGCCCCGGAGGAAGCGGCATGGGCAGACAGGATCGAGTCGTTGGCTCGTTCGAAGAAGACGACACTGCTGCGCCTGATCTTCGCTGCACTTTTCTTTCCATTTCTTTTGATTCTGGGGGCTACCTCATTTGCTGCCGCGCAGCTCGTCTACTTTCTGGTTTCGCTTACGTTTGCGCTGAACTCCTGGCTTCCGGGAGCTCCTAATTCATGGCGTGCAAGGTTGGCCGCGAGTGCCACGGCCGCCTACGTGCGGTCGTTTCTCGATGTCGCACAAATTGCAATCATGGTTCATTTTAGCGGGGGACTAAACTCGCCCCTGCTCGTGGGCCTGGCTGTTCCGACGGTCCTCGGTGCTCTAGGCGCTGATCCCTGGCGAGGGCGATGGGTGGCAATCGTGGCCACGGTCCTGGCGATCGGCTCCGAAGTTGTAACGACCCTGGGTTATCTGCCGGATGCGAATATCCTGGCCCAGGGACCAACTCCAGGCTCCGTCTGGACCATTGTATTCCTCGGCGGCTTGCTTGGAGCTGCACTCGGCGCGCTTGCGACCCTGACAAATCGCCTGTTTGTAAACATGATGAGGGCTCGTGAAGAAGCCGACAAGCGACGGAAAGACGCGGAACGTATCAGCGACGTAACAAGAGCGCTTAACGCCAGTACTGACTTTAGTTCGCTGATGGACCAGATTGTCGATCATCTGCAGTTTGAATTTCTGATCGATTCCATGATCCTGCTGCTTCCGGAGCCGGGAACTGGAGAGCTGGTCGTTGCCCAGGCTTCGACGCTACCCGGCGTTGACCCTCGAATGGCTGAGACAGCAAGGCGTCTGCGTGTTGCTGTTGGTGCAGAAGGTGGGATTGTCCGTGCCACTTTTGAACGTAAGAAACCGCTTTCGGTTCGTGTTACTGGCCCACGCGATATTTTCCGCAAACAGTACCCGGGCGTTGAAGGGGACAGGTCATTTATTGAGGATCTCGAACTGGAATGGTTCCTCCTGGTTCCGCTGGTGATTCGTGGGGAGAGCATTGGGATTGTACTCTTTACGTCTTATAGTCGACCACATGGTTTAAACAAGCAGGAGATCAATGCTGTTGAAGAGTTCTGCAATCACGCGGCCGGTGCAATCTACTCTTCTAGCCTGCTTGCGAATCTAACGATCGAGCGCGACGCAGCACAACTTGCGCGTGAAGAAGCAGAGAAGGCCAGGGAAGAAACTCAAAAATTATCACAGTTTGCGCGAAAGATCAACGCAACAACCAATCTCGCTGAAATCCTGGATGAAGTCTTTACTTATATCAAGACCGCGTTCAATGCCCAGGACATTCTACTGCAACTTGTCGATGAAAGCAAGATGGAGCTGCATACTGTAAAATGCACAACAAATCGGGGTCCCGCAGACCTTGAATTTGCAATGAACCTGCGCGTCCCTCTTGATGAGCGAGGTGGGACTTTATACAGGACGTACCGCAAGCAAAAACCATTCTATGCGCATAAACTTCAAGGCTTTCCCACTGAACTCGATGAGGAAATCACCCGCCGACTCAGACTTGAATCGCTTGCCCAGTTCCCACTTGTCATTCAGGACAAGACAATCGGAATCATCTGGCTATCATTTGGCAGCGAGCGACGGACTCGATCCGTGATTGAATCCATTGGAAGGTTTTGCGATCAAATAGCGGGCGCCATTGGGACTGCACGTATGCTTGGCGAAATGGAGCTGGCCCGTGTGCAGGCTGAGTCTGCCCGACAGGACGCACAGGACGCTGCCGCTGAAGTGACAGCGCTCAATGATATTGCACGGCAAATCCAGGAATCCACCGGTGATCTGGATGGGCTGATCGATCAGGCTTTCGCGTACTTGAATAAGCAGTTTGGTCTGGAAGCGATGGCCTTTGCTGTTCCCTCTGCTGATGGAACACATCTCAAGCAATTGCGAATTTGGGCACCGGCGCTTTCAGCGGAACAAAGTGAATGGCTGGCGGAGCTCGATATTCCGCTCAACGATTCAGGCGGAACCCTTTACCGAAGCTTTAGGCGGCAGCGGCCTTTTTTCCTCGCCAGAACAGACGTGGCAATGGATTACCCGATCGATCGAGAGATAGTCTCAATGCTCAATTTGAGATCGCTGTTGCATGTGCCGCTGGTTGTAAAGGATCAGTGCGTTGGCATTTTCTGGTGCACGTCGTATAGCCAACAGCTCAAGCTCTCGAAGGAGAAAATTCGACGCATTCAAGGTTTCTGCGACCAGATTGCATCGGCAATTCATACGGCGCGACTCTTGACGGAAAAGGAAGAGGCTCGCGCCGAGTCTGAACGCGCACGCGCGGAAACCGAAGTGCTCGCAGAACTGGCGCGCAAAGCAAACTCCGGTCAGAGTATCGAAGAAATCCTTCCCGCCGTCGCGGAAGCCACACGAGAGAAGTTTGGTGTAGATCGCGTCGGCTTCTTTCTTGTCGATCTGCCAGGCAACCGATTCGCCCTGCCAACAATGTTTTATGATGCGGCTGCAGCATCGTTTGACAGCTATCCGGATGTTCCCCGCGAGATACCTATCGCACCGGAAAGCGGAACGATTTTGAGAACGTACCTCAGGAAACGTCCCTTCCATTTGCCTCGAATCAATAAGGAATGGCTGCAGGGTTCACCGGTTGACGGGGCTGTGCAGCGGGGACTGAAGTTTGAATGGTTTGCCCAGATTCCGTTGCTGATCAAGGACGAAGTGATTGGCATACTTCTTTTTGCCGGGCCAGAACCCAGGAAACTTTCTCGAGCAGATCTACTATTCTGCGAACGCCTGGCGGCTCAACTTGCCGGGGCCGTGCGTGGACTGGAACTACTACGCCAGGCAAGCCAGGCGCGGGCTGCTGCAGAACTTGCCGCAGCCGAACTCCAACAACTGAGCGAGATCACGCGGCAAATCAATTCGCACACCGACCTGGATGCGGTGCTCGACAACGTGTTCGATTACATCATGAAGCAGTACAACGTTAACTACTGCGGTGTCTACCTGGTGGACAAAGAACGGGACGAACTATACGGATATCGTGCGCGCTATCCTCTTGGCCTCGAAGACAAGCAAGCTTTCTTCATGAACTTTCGGCTTCCGTTGAGCGATCGGAGTGGGCTGGTCATGGGCATACGTCGCGGGCGAGCGTTCTATGTTCCGGATCTATCCGCGATACCCCTGAGTCCACTGGAGAAAACCCTGACGGAGAACTTGAAATTGCAATCGCTCATGTTTATTCCTTTGAAATTACACGGGAAGCTCGTTGGTGTTGTGAATCTCACCAACTTCAATGAGCCCATGCATTTGACCCAGGATCAAGTTCGCTCTGTGGCTTTTTTTGGAGAGCAAATCGCGGGGGCAATTGCAGCCTCGAATCTTCTAAAAGAAGTACAGACTGAACGCGAGCGTGCAGAAAGAGAGCGGGTCGCAGCAGACAGATCGCGTCAGCAAAGCGACCAGCTGGCGGCTATTTCTCGCCAGCTGAACGAAAATCCGGATTTGATGATCATTGCGAATCTGGCCATTGAGTTTATGACGGAGACCTATGATGTAGAAAAGATTGGGCTCCTGCTGGTTAATGAAAGAGAGGAAAAGATTGAGGTGGTGGCACACCGAGGATTTGCCGAGGGAAAGGAAGCCGCCTGGGTTGCTTCTCTTGAGTTACCACTGAATCCAGGGTCCGGTGCAATCTATCGAACATACAAAACAAGGAAACCGCTCTATTTGAGACGGATTCCACCCTCCAGCAACCAGGTGGACACGCTCATTGTTAGTAACCTGGGCCTGACGAAGAACATTCTTCACTTACCCCTCGTGGTGCAGGGAAGAACGGTTGGAATCATACTCGCCGGTCGTTCAGCTGAGGCTCAATCCATCACGCGCACTGAAGTTAGCAACATGCAGGCGTTTGCGGATCAAATCGCCGGAGGGATCCGGACTACTAAACTTCTCGCAGAAGTTATCGATGCGCGGCGGGCGTCAGAGAAGCTTCGCCAGGAATCGGAACGTGCGCGCGTTGAAATTGAGGTCCTGGCAGAAATTTCACGAAAAGCCAATCAAGCCACAAACCTTGGCGAACTCTGTACGCACGTAGCCAGCGTGCTAAAGGATATGTACGGTTCTGACCGGACGGTGCTCTATACCCTCGATGCTGACGAAACCAGACTTGAGCTCCGAGCCATCCTTCGGGAAGGGAGTCTGATCGATCCGGAAACGCTCTCGCCTTTAATTCGCTCTGTGCCGCTCGTAGAGTCAAGCGGTACATTGTTTCAAACCTGGCGACGTTCAAGAACTCTCTATATTACAGGAATTAGTCGTCGTCCGCTTGAGCTCGCTCCTATTGATAAGGAGATTGTAAAAGCAGGCGATTTCGACTGGTTTGTTCAGGTTCCTCTCAAAATAGAAAACTCCGTTGTAGCTATCTTATCGTTCAGCGGCCCGGCGCGCGAGCGGTTAGGCAGGAAGGATCTGCAATTCTGTGAGCGCCTGGCGGCGCAGATTTCAGGGACCGTTCGCGCTTCAGAATTACTGCGTCAGACAGAGGAGGCCAGGCGTGACGTGGAACGAATGGCCGAAGTTACCAGGCACATCAACGAGAACGCTGACCTCAGCGCTATTTCCCAGGGTGTGTTTGGATACATCAGGGATCGCTTCGGGCTGAACCGTTTTGTACTCCTCTTGTGCGACGATCAGGCCAGGGAGATTAGATCTGTTGCCGTCCTCCACGATACCAGCCGGGAATTCTGGAACGGTTTCTCAGCTCCCCTTGTGCCCGAAACCGGTAGCCTGTATCGCACGTACGCTCGCAAGAAACCGTTGTATGTCGATCGATTCGGGAATGAGCGTCATAGCCTGGTGGACAGCCAGATCATCGAGAAGACAAACTTAAAAGCGTTCGTGCACATTCCACTCGTTGTTCAGGATAAGACCGTGGGGATTGTGCTCGCCGATGCGGATCGCAGGCTCTCGCGCAAGGAGATTGCGGCCATCGCGCGGACGTGCGATCAAATTGCCGGGGCCGTTCAGAATGCCCAACTTCTTGCGGAAACAAATCTTGCCCGCGCCCAGGCTGAAGCAGCGCGCGTAGAGTCAGACAGAATCCTGGCCAACATTTTTCCAGCATCGATTGCCGAGGAGCTCAAACACAATGGTCGCGTAGAACCTCTGTTTTACGATTCCGTCTCTGTGCTCTTTACCGATTTTGTTGGATTTACACAGGCCTCAGAGGGAATGCTACCGGACGAATTGGTTGCAGAGCTCGATGGTTGCTTCAGTCAATTCGACGAAGTCGTGCGTCGAAACAAAATGGAGAAACTGAAGACAATAGGTGATTCGTATATGTGCGCAGCCGGTTTGCCGCTGATCAGCGATACCCATGCCATCGATGCATGCCTGACAGCGCTGGAGTTCCGTTCATTCATGATCACGGCAGAGAACATCAAGAAATCCATGGGCCTGTCGTTCTGGCAAATTCGGATTGGCATTCACTCCGGGCCAGTGACCGCGGGTGTCATTGGTACTAACAAGTTTGCTTATGATATCTGGGGAGACACTGTCAACACTGCGAGCCGCATGGAATCGTCAAGCGCACCGGGTATGGTAAATATTTCTGGGGACACCTACGCGCTTGTAAAAGACTTCTTTGATTGCGAATACCGAGGAAAAGTAAAAGCCAAGGGTAAGGGAGAGATTGATATGTATTTTGTGAATCGTATCAAGCCGGAATTGTCTGCAGATGAAGAGGGGCTCCTGCCAAATGCAAAGTTTGAAGTTATGCGTCTTGCGATTGGTGGCTGATTCTTTGTAAGCCAAATGGCTTACTTAACGGCAAACGCTCCTGAATATTTTAGTTGCATCTCATTTCCCCGGCTACGTCCTGACACCGTTATGAGACCGGTTTTGCTTATCGATGATGACATTGTGTCGCTTAACGTTGCGGAGGCCATTGTTCAAAGCCTGAATCCAAATTGGAAAGTGGTCAAAATTCCTTCAGCAGCGGAGGGGCTTGAGCTAATGCTCCGCATAGAGCCAACTCCGTTATTCGCCCTTCTGGATCTCCAGATGCCCGACATGGATGGGTTTCAGCTCCTTGAGGAATGCAAACGGAGGACCGGGAATCTGGGCTTTCCGGTATTCTTACTGAGCGGACATATTACCAATGAAGTAGCAGAACGGGCGGCCGATGTTCCCTTCATTCGCTGTGTCTTTCCCAAGCCAGTTCATTCGGGAAGCCTGATGTATCACTTGCTAATGAGCGGTGTGCAAGTCTAACCCCATACCCTTTCATTTCAGATTTGTCTTTAACAGGCCGTCAAGAGTGTTGAATCCGCCGCCGCTTGCCCCCTCCGGGGTCGATTCGGCAAGGCTAAAGGTCTTGCGCATTTTCGATGAACGGATATCCTAGTCTGTAGAAAATCTGAGATAGGAGATCAAGATGAAAGTAACTTCGCTCTTACTCGCATTATCATTGGCCCTGGTTACAGGTGTCTTTGCACAACCAGACAAAGCCAAAGAAAAACGCGAGCAGGCCCACGAAAAGCGGGACCAGGCCAAAGAAAAGGCCGAGGAAAAGAAAGAAAAGAAAGATAAGGCGCACGGAAAGAAAGAAGCACAGGCCCGCAGGACGGCTGCTCTCCAGAAGAAGATTGCGCACCTGAAAGAGGTCGCAGACAAGCTCGATGCAAAAGGGAATACAGAGGCTGCGGCTAACATTCGTAAATCCATAGCAAAGGCCGAGGCAAAGCTGGCCGAGAAAAAAAAGAAACTTAAGATTACCGACGAAGAAGTGAAAGCAGCTTCCGAGTCAGTCTCACCTGCAGGAGAAACAAAATGAATCGTAAAATCGTACCTTTCTTTCTCTTGATACTATCCGTGTTGCTCGTGACCGGCTGCCCCGGAAAGGAAAAAAGCCCGGAAATGACTCAGAACACACCGGAGGAAGTTGTTTCACCGGCAGATGCACAAGCCCAGGTCGATGCGCTTCTAAAGGAAATCGAAGAGCTATAGTCTGCGATTTCTTGTAGATCATGTAAAACCAACGATAGGCGGAATTCGTTGTTACGTTTTCCGCCTATACACTCCGATTAGAGTTCGTCCAGATACGAAGAATGCCAGTTTCTCACAGGCCGATCAGCGCGGCCGACTTGTAAGAAAGCATCTGGCTGGCGCAAGTTAGCTAGAATGAAATCTGCTAGATCCGATGTGGAAATTTTCCTCCAGGATGAAGATCGTCCATGATTGCCCCCTTTGAAAGCAAAAGCCTCATCCAGTCTTTGTGTTGTGGTAAAGAGTCCGGACCAATCATTGATCCAACTTCCATCCCTGTATTCAAAGAATTCGATGGCTCCGCCCTCCGGAAGGGATTCCAGAATTTGTAGGATCTGCGACCGGGTCAGATTTTGTGGCGGTTCCAGGTTCACCTTGTAGCCCGCGTAGTATTCCTTCAGGATGGCGTCTGACAGTTGATCCAACTCCGAGTAAACTGATATGGTCTTGATGTTTGGATCCACTGTTAGTATTTGATGGTTGGTTACTTTGATCAGGCAAATCTATCGTACGCCAAATTCACTAAAGTACACGTCCTGGATTTTTCCACTCGAAAGAATGTGGTTGAGCGATTGCTTCATTTCTTCGCGCAATTCAAGCTGCTGCTCAACGGTTGAAATTTGGTCCCTCCGCTTCCCCGCAAGAATGAGGTTGAGGATATTTCTCATCTGTTCCTGGCGCTCCGTTAATTCGTTGGTCAGGGCTGATTCCTTCTGATAGCCCAGGGTTATGCGCGCCCTAACAAAGTGCGGCGGGTTGTCCAGCGTCGGCATCTTGAAT
The DNA here is from genome assembly GCA_016788865.1 of Leptospirales bacterium. Classification (GTDB taxonomy): domain Bacteria; phylum Spirochaetota; class Leptospiria; order Leptospirales; family Leptonemataceae; genus JAEUSB01. The sequence goes on along the minus strand of JAEUSB010000061.1, from coordinate 25,232 downwards.
TCACCTGCAAAAGCAAACATGGCCAGATCCTCGTCCGGCCTTGTCGGTTTAGAGAGGTCTTTGTATTGAGCTCGGGTCGAGGAAAGGGCCAAATAGTATATGACGACAGGCACTACAGTTAGACTGAGAACAGCGAGGATTGGGATTCCAATCACGAATGCCAGGATGAGTTTCTTTTTCTTTTCCATTGTTTTCCTCGATAATGGTATTGTTCGTAGCTCGCTGAGGCCTATTTTCGAAATCTGGCTATGCAGTAGTCCCAGAGATCCTTGCGCAACGCCTGATACTGTGCGCGGGCACCAATGACATTCCCCGTTTGCACGGATGTTCGCATCCCAAGCCATTCCAGGGTCCTCGAAATCGGGAGCGCTGGTAGCGACATGAAATACAGCCTTTGCGACGATTGCAATGCGAACCGTTTGTAGCTGCGTACATTAACGTCCCGAAAGCCGGCATTTTGTGCCATCGATTTGACTCGATGAACAGGGAAGAGCGAAGGGAGTGCCCAACCTTGCAGCCAGTCATCATAAGTGCGCTGATCTCTTCTGGAAGTGGGTGAAAGATTTTCGAATCCGTCTGCCATAATTAATGAGCCGCCTGGTCTCAGTACCCGAAAGGCCTCGTTCAAAAAAGCTTGCTTGTCCTTTGCGTAGCATACGCTTTCCAGCGCCCATACGATATCAAAACTAGAATCGTCAAAGCGCGTCCGACAATAGTCGGCGAGTTCGAATTCAATTCGCTGTGCGAAAGGGAGCGGTTGCGTCCATTCCCGGGCAAACGCTATGTGGCGTGGATTTGCATCGATGGCCACAACGTTGCAGCCAAGATCCGCCAGTGCCGCCGCAGGGCCGCCGAATCCGCAACCTGCATCCAGAAGTTTCTGTCCCGTGCGAATGCTGCCCAGCGATACCATATGTTGGATTTGTCTCTGGTTGGCCATCCAGAGATTCTTGACCTCGCGGGTCCAGAGGCCGTAGTTCATGCATTTCGATCTATCCAGGGACCAACAGAAACGGTAGTCGACCTTACACTGGTCAAAGTAGTTTCCGATTCGCTCGTCGTGGGCCATCCCTGTCATCAAAGCTCTCCCTTCTGGCTGTACTGTTCACTCTGACCCGGATGCTCTCCTCTCTCTCATGAAAGGATCAGGGTACCCAATACACGTTTTGTTGTGGCTGAGAGTCAAGTGTGTTTTGACGATCATGGTGTCTTCGCAACGTCATCGCCAGATACTGAATGAATTGACTCGACATTTGTTGGCAGGTCGACGAGTCTGAAATCCGGATGTCAAAAGAAAAGTCTCAGATTGAAACGGGCGTGGACTTCTCATTGGTTTTGAGTATTCTGGAGAATGTTGCTGATAAGACAAAGGACGCAGCCGCAGGAATGCAGGAGCTGGAGTTAGTCTTTGAGGCCGCATTGCAAAGGTTGGCACTTCCGATAAATCACCTGAACGCAATGGAATTGGGTGAAATCATGATCTGTCAAATGTACCCTGGCTCGGTGGCATCGGAGGCGATAGTTAGTTGGAACCGGTTCGTCAATTCGTCGAATGACGACCGGGAATCGCACGACCTGGCGCGAGGAGTTTCTGTATTTCTCAGTGCTTTATCCACAACCGAGAAGTCACATAAGCTTGTGGTTGCTGCGCAAATGCTCGATCGATACCTGATCGAACAGAACATCATTTCAGACGAGTTCACTTTTATTCCCCTGTGACCGCAGTATTCAGAACTGAGATACCTGGAGTTTGCTGGTTTGTGACTCTGGCATTGAAAGGTTTTCCGAGCGCCGTACAAAAACACAAATTCGAGTCCAATAATCCGACGATCGCTTGACTCTCGGTAGGTCCATTGACCCATCAAAATATGGTCTGGCGGACGAGCACGGAGAGCGCACGCAGGGCAACCCTCAGAATGGTTGCAGGGGGCGTTTTCCTGTTACTGGTCTTTGTCGGTATTGGGATACTTGCGAGTCTCGACGGATTGGAAGAAAGTGAACTGTACGCTTTCCTTCTGGCGCTCTCGATTCTAGTGCCCCTGTACCTTGCCTTGAGTTTCTACCTCAAACCGTGGGAAACAAGGGAGTTTCACCTGTCTGGACGCAGGTTCTGGGAGCGGGGGGAGAACTGGACATTAGATCTGGGGCGCGTTACTGCAGTTCAGATTGAAGCCGGCCTCTCGTTGCGCCAGGATGATAGTTTTACTGTCCTTGTGCCACGCGGCCTCGAGCGATTTGGCGAGTTTCATGAGGCCGTCATGGACGTTATTCGGAATTCTGATAGTTTTCCGAAACCATCAGTCTCCGGAGGGGCGGATGCCCTTGCCCTTGTCTACGTGAGGGTTGAGAACCATAGGGCACAAATGCTGCTCGTTGAGCGCAATCCGTTCGAGAAAGTTTCGCTGGGTCTGGGGTTGTTCTGTTTCTGGATTGTATTGATGATCGGCAGTGTCGCCGGTTTTGAAATGGCACGCGGACGTCAGCCTCCCGCCAACCGGGCAGTTCACGTATTCAGGCCATTCTTGTTGATCGGGCTTGCATCAGTTCTTGTATCAGCCACCTTCCGGCTCCTGCGAAAAAGGCACTTTTTCATGCAGGACAGAAGATATGCTGTGGGATGGGGGCCATTGCGAACCAGTCCGCGGGATGTAACAGGACTGCGGGTCCAACCGGTGCGGCAGCTCACGGTCAAGGGTCACCATGCAATACCCTTCGTTGATCGGGGTGTTCAGGTTTTGCTACAAACCAATTCTGGTTTTTGCAAAGTGAGTCCGTTCATAGCGGAACCGTGGATTGCGCTCAGCATTCTGCAATACCTTGCCCAACAGACGGGGATTCCCGAGTTGCCAGCTCAAAGAAAGAAGAAAGACAGCCTTGTTCTCGATCCCTTGATTCCCATAGTGCTCCTTTATGCCGCACTCATTGGTATTGCCGGGCGGTTTGGTTTTCTCTGACCGCCGTTCATTCTGCGTCAGGCGATCGGCAGTTCGCAGATTCGCCGGGGAAGCAAATTTCGCGCAGGTCGGCTGCAATGGCATCGCATTCAGCGACCCTCTTGTGGTTCAGAGCAAGCATGTTCACCGGAGCACAATTGTGCTTCCAGAAAATGTTCTGCGATGAACGGCCTGGGCTTCCCGCGCCAATTAGAATTGCACCTCGATTTGTCCTTCATGATCACGAACACTCGCATCTGAACTTGATGTGCCGAACTTTCAGAACTCCGACCGGAGTCAGGATGAAATTTTCCCTTGCGCCTGGGGAAAGAATCGAAAGAAAGCTGGACTCCATTCCTTTCGAGAACGCTCCGCATTCCTGGCGACGTATTGATATAGCGAATACGCTTGCTCGGATGAAAGAACACCGGCCAGTGCCTCAACCGTGATGGCGCAAAGATTGAACTCTCCCGTCTTGCTCACGGAATTCGATATTTCGTAGCAAACGCTATCGCGGAATTCCTCGTTCTCCCAGGCGGCCGCGAGCCATTCAGTCTCGACCTCAAAATAGGGAGAATGCCAGTATTCGACCGGATTGGCTAGAAACTGTGACCTGGTAACCGGAATCCTGTCCGGTCTGACAAGGGCGCGCACAATGTCCGAATACTCCGAAGGAGCCCTGGGCTCCTTCGATTGAAAAGTTTTCCACAGGGTTTCTTGCCAGGCTAAGAGACGTGTTTTGCTGCGCAATCCGGCCAGGAATCTTTTGAAATCTTTGAGACCCACGGTCTGGAGAAAGGATTGGCGGAGGTCTTCCATTGGCATCATCTGCATCATTGTTCTCCTTTCTCGACAAGTGAAATTCAGACGTTATCCAATTGCGGAAATCAGGACACCCGAGGCCAGATTGATCTACGTGAGAAATCCGATTCATCTCGCGGACACGCGTAATTCCGTTCTTGATCTGACGGAAGGAACTTGCGGATAGGTCTGGCTACTCCCATTTCCCCGTGTTTTCTGGGAAAACAGTCTTGTACCCGTACGTGAATACCACAAGGGTATGGATTTTAGTGAAATCGCTCAACAGTCCGTTGGCTGCCATAACTGTATGGGTCGTGTTTGGGACGTTGCGATTGCGCGCGTATAACGCTGCGCTCCTCGAAGCCCAGATTAGTCGAAACCTCTGCCCTTCCACGGTGAGCATAGTTTCGTGCGTGCAATCGGCGGCAAGAGCCTCCTTGAGGTTTACAAGCTTGACGAAAGCCTCGAGCTCCATCTTGCCGGCTTCTGACAAAGGCTCGATGTCCGGTCTCTCAGGTAGATCGAGTTGCAGCATCTCACGATACAAATGGCTTCCGGGCGAAGCGGCAGTAGATTTAAGGTCAGTTGCATCTGCCTTTGCAAGCTGGGCGAAGGTGGCGATTTGCGTTTGTTGCTCCTCCCGCTGGGCTGTAGTCGCACTTTCCGGAGGCACGTAGAACTCAGCGACTAGAAGCAAATGCTCCTTTTCGACATCATCATAGGTAGCGTGAAATGCGAATAGAATTACATTCTGACCGGGCTTTGCCTCGCGTTCCAGGTAAGGCACAATCTGCGATTGAAACAACAGAAGAAATTTCTTACCGCCAATCTCGATCGGAAGTTTGTGATTGTGCAGGGGCAGAGTCTTTAGTGTGGGAAAAATCTTTCCGCATGCATCCCGCGACATCCTCTGGTCGTCGGTGAGTCCGGGCGTGGGATGCGCCGGGAGCGTCAGAACCAATCTGCGACGCGTGCCGAAGATAGCAAGTCCGTGGCGTTTCTCTTTGTCCGGCGCAAACGCAGAAAGTTGGGCAAACGTCGTTGGCTCATATGTCGAGTAAGTAAACCCTGGTCTGTCGCGCGGAATGGGCAGGCTCAGAGAATACGCTGTCTCCGGTTCCCTGGCCTGCAAGTATGTGGATGGTGACTCACCGCGAAGGCCAACTGCGGAGAAGATGAATAGAACGGATACAATCCTGCAGAGTACGGCCATGATCTTACTGATCAATTTGCGAATACATGTCAAGGGTTTCCACCCGCGGTGGATGCACAAAATCCATACAGTTGCTATGCCGGGAAGGCGGACATGGCGTCGTTTTCGGACGAATACACCGGGAACATCGCATTCAATCGCACCAGATCTATTACGGCGCGCACATTCTGGCTGAGCGAAACGAGTTTGAGTCCTCCTCCACGCTTGGTGGCTTCCGTGGTAGCAGAAATCAGGACACCCAGGCCAGATGAATCTACATAAGAAATTCGATTCATATCGAGGACAATTCGCGTATTTCCCTTCCTGATTTGCTCTGACAAAAGCTGTCGTAGATCCGGGGCGTTGTATAAGTCAATTTCACCTGCGAGTCGCACGATCACGGCGTTCTCGCGCTCTTCTGCTAACATTTCCATGGCACGTCATGGATTCTATTCCGATTCTGTCAAGATGCCGAGATACAATCGTTGCATGAATTCCTGACTTGACTTTGATCCGACCTGGGATCGACACAAGATGTCGCTATTTATTCAGCATGTCGTGCACACCGTCCCACGCAGGTGCTGGCGGATTGAGCTGGAAAACTCTGCATCTCTCAGCGTACACTCTCGAAGGAGAGTCGCCCGGATGCTTGAGAAAGATCGAAAGTGCATGTGCGAAATCTCTTTGTAAATAGCTTTCAACGCCGTCTTCAAATTCATGTTTTAACGAAAGCAGGGCCGAATTCTCCGGACTCGCAGAACCCATTAGTTCGTGCACGACAATGCTGTGTGATTTCCCTTTCACGCGAGCGGATCCAATCTTGCGAAAAATGAACTGCCCGGCTTTATCCGCAGCAATAAGGGCCGCAACTGTGGCATCTGAAACCAGGACGGAGCATCCAAAGTATTTTGTCAGCCCCTCGATGCGCGATGCCAGATTCACATTGTCGCCAATTACAGTGTAATCGAGCCTTTTTTCCGAACCAATGTTCCCGACGATAACTTCACCCGTATGAATTCCGATCCCGATTTTGAGCGGTTGTGGCAGTGCGGGATGTCTTGCATTGACTTCCTTTGCCGCGTCGAGCATATCAAGGGCCGTGTGAACAGCGCGCGCTGCGTCATCGGGTGCGGACCTGGGCGCGCCATACACTGTCATGATTGCATCTCCGATGAATTTATCAATGGTCCCTGTGTGAGAGAATATCACGTCCGTCATTGCGGAGAGATAGTCGTTGAGCATCAATACCACGTCCGACGGTTGCATTGACTCAGAAATCTGAGTGAATGACCGAATATCCGAAAAAACAATCGTCACTTCCTGGGATTTGCCTCCGGGGGAGAAACTTTCTTGTTCGGTGTAAATCTCATTGACCAGTTGGGGAGGAAGAAACCGTTCCATCATCCGCTTCGAATCCGCCTCCTTCATCATCTTCAAGTTAGCCAGGGTGATTGAATAGCCTATGCCGAGGGTCATTAATAAACCCATCAACAGCGGTAGCAGTTCCGACGTTCGGTTTTGCCCTGCAGTCAGGCCAAAAGCCAGGAAGAATATCACGGCCAGGAAAGCGGCGTACAGTGTGCCGGCCCGAGAAAACCTGAGCAGGTTATACGTGTAGAGGAAGATAGCTGCGACGGTCGCAATCCATGGAACGAGGTCGCCTTCCTTGGGAATTGTAGGATCGAAACGGACCATCATGCCGGCAAAAAAGAAATCACTTGTGATTGTAACAAACTTCAGAAAAGGCCAATAGGGAAATTTCAGAACGTACAAGAGGATAGTACCCGATGCCACAACGAAGAGCAAATCCAGCACGAGGGTCGTGCCGGTTGGCACTACGGCTGTAAAGTGGATGATATGGAAGTGTGCCATAATATCGAAACACATGGCGACGCCAATGCAAGTAAAGCGCGCGATTGCGACGACTTTCTCATTCTGAATCTCTCGTCGCCTGATGATCTGTTTGAAAATATCGTCTTTCACTTCCCGCCTTCCCACGAATGGTCATTCTCGAAGGTTCCAGTAAGCTGGCAATTCGTTCCATTTTGCAGGTGCTGACTGTCCGTTTCAAATTTGAATTCTGAAAACCAGGTGTTAGGTAGAGACTAGAGCTTTTCTAATGCCTGCAAATCTGAATCGTTGAGTATTAAAGAGGCGCTCTTCATGTTCTCCTCAAGATGTTGGACGCTTGAGGTTCCTGGTATAAGCAGAATGTTATTGGATTTGTGCAATAGCCAGCTCAGTGCGACCTGATGAATCGTGGACGAACGCGCTTGTGCGATTTCATGCAAGATCTTTGATTTCTCTACTGCGCCGGCATTGAGCGGATACCAGGGAATAAATGCGATCCCGTTGTCCTCGCAATACTTCAGAACATTCTCCCACTTGCGATTGTCCACGCTATACATATTCTGAACAGATACCACGCGAAAGAATTGCTCGGCATGCTTGATTTCCTGGACATTCACTTCTGATAGCCCGATGTGTTTGATTTTACCCTCTGCCTGGGCTTGTTTTAAGAAAGCGAACGTTTCCGCTGCCGGTACTTTTGGATCGATTCGGTGCAGTTGATACAGATCAATACGATCGACGCGTAATTTCTTTAAACTGCCATCCAGTGCTTCTTTCAGGTGTTTTGGACTCGCGTCCGGAGTCCATATATTGGGGCCGGATCTCAACAGGCCTCCCTTTGTTCCAATCACAAGATCCCGAGGATACGGATACAGGGCTTCTGCGATTAATTGTTCCGAGACATCCGGTCCGTAGCTGTCAGCAGTATCGATAAAGTTTACGCCCAGATCGATCGCGCACTTGAGCACCTGAAGGGCCTGCGCCTTATCTTCTGGCTGTCCCCAGATCCCTTTTCCTGTGAGACGCATCGCGCCAAATCCAATGCGGGAAACGTGCAGATCGCCGCCTATTGCAAAGTCCTTTTCAATTTTTGTGAGCATTTGATTTTCCGGTAGTTTTTCTGGTATATTGCGATGGACAATCTCAATCCACTAATGTTGGAAAAAAGATGGGACCTGCCGAAAGGCCTCGTCCAAAGGATCATGCGGCTTACCGGAAGAACTACTGTCGTTGGGCCCAGGCCCGGGCTGCTCGAGCGTCCGGCCAGGAAATTTTCCCGGACGGAGTAACTCAAATCGGCGATCGAAGGTCCAGATTTACTGAATCGAGTGGAACACGACAGCTTCGCGTAAAATTGTCGCCGGGTGCCATTGCAGCAAGAAATACGTCTGAGGAAAGAAGTGGTTCGGGATGATATGAATGGCGTGGGAATCACCACAGGCAGCAGCTATCTACTCGGAGAATTCCTTGTCAGGCAAGGGGCGATAACTGCAGAGCAGCTTTTCGCCGCCCTTGAATGGCAGCAGGCATCTTTTCGCCTTCTGAACCTGATGGCAAGCATTGAACAGGGACTGGATCGTCGCGAGATAGAAACAATACTGAAGCATGCAATCGAAACAAGTAAATCCATTGATACATCGGCCGCCGATCTTGGATTCATTTCCAGAGCCCAGATCGAGGAAACGTATTCAGAAGATCACAATCTCAGAGTTCCGCTCGGGAAGATTTTAGTCCAGCAGGGCTCCATTTCGAGTGTGGCAGAAATGGCCGAATGGCTGCGACAATTCAGAAAATACCGGAGCAGCGGTGACTCTCTAGTTTCATTGATTCTGAGTGTTCCTCTATTTAAGGGTCTGACGGTCTCTCAGGCTCGCGAGATTGTCCCCGACTTGATGTACGAACAACGCGAAGCCGGTGAAATCATCTACCGAGAGAATGATACAGCGGACGCGCTCTATCTCGTCGAGAAAGGCCTCGTCAGGCTTTCCTTGAGAACGCCGGACGGCTTGAAAGAAATCGCTGCCTGTGGGCCCGCGCAACATTTTGGACTAAACGGAACGATAGCCGGTCATACCAGAGAGCATCGAGCTGAGGCTATCACTAAAACCGATTTGCTGAGGCTTGACAGGAACCACCTTGCCAGCCTGCTGCGCGACAATCCCGAAATTTCGTATACCGCGCTGAAACAAATGAGCTCCGGAATTTCTGCCGTCTTTAGAGCTGCGAAAGGTCTTGATGCTCCGCGGAAGTTGACTGTGGTTACCCTCTTCTTTGATTCTTCCAATCAGTCCTGCATTGATTTGGCGAAGCAGACGATTCAACTCATCCTCAGAACGCATCGGAATCCGATTGAGATTGTCCATTCACTCGCTGAGTTTAACCCGGATTCAGATCCCTTCGCGCGCGGCGGGACTCCAGGACAACAGGCTACTTGTCGTTTTGCGCCGGAGCTAACAGATGCAGATTCAATCTCCGAATTGCTTTTGCGCGCGCATCAGCACGCCAGGTCAAAAGCTTCACTCGTCCTGGTTGTTGACGCAAATGGTGGTGAGAAGGCGGTGACCCAGTTGCTGGAACAATCCAAACGCACGGCCATCCTGATTTCAAATCCTGCTTCGCACCTACTCGGCAGGCTGCAGGTTGGTCGAGATCGTCTGTATATATTTCCTGGCGAGCCTGCTCTGGACGTTGTCTCCGAACTCCGACGAAACTTGACGGAATCCTGCCGTGGTTTTTTTCCACAGGCCATCGACCCGGCTAAGGTCAGCGATCGACTCAGGTTTGCAGGAAGGATCGCCCGATGGTTGGGCGGTAACACGCTTGGTGTTGCTTTCGGTGGAGGAGGAGCTCGAATTCTGGCTCACGTTGGGCTGCTGAGGTTGCTGGAATCGGAAGGTGTTGAAATTGATGAAGTTGCGGGTTCTAGCGGCGGTTCAGTGATCGCAGGAATGGTTGCGCTGGGCTGGGCCTCGAGCAAGATAAAACAGCTATTCATTGAACGATTGGTAAACGCGCGAAAAAATCCACTCGTTGACCTTGTTCTTCCTATCAAATCAATGGCCCGGGCGCGCCGATTCGAGGAGCTACTCAAAGTTTGCTTTGGGAATACTCGAGTCTATGAAACAGAAATTCCGTTCTTCCCTGTAGCGACGGATATGAAACGTGCCTGCGAGTTTTACCCGCGATTTGGTCCAATTTGGCTGGCCGCAAAAGCCTCTGCGGCAATTCCGGGATTCCATCCGTTAGTCGACTTTGATGGCGTTTGCCTGGGTGACGGCGGGTTGCTCAATAATGTTCCGGGTAGCGTGCTGCGGCAATTCGGATCGGCAGCTGTGATTGGTTCAAATATTACGCCGGACCCGGCCCACAGCGACTTCAATTCAAATCGACTTGTCCCCGCCCTTATCCAGGGGATCGACATAATGCTTTTTGCAGCAACTGAGAGGAATAGCAGGTGCATCGATCTGGAATTCAGACCACAAGTGGAAGGATATTCGACCACGAATTTTAGTGTAGGGAATGATCTACTGAGAATCGGAGAGGAAGAGTCGGAGAGGCGTCTGCACGACGTTAGGCGGCTTATTCGAACACTGGCAGCAAAAGGATTTTAGAATGATGATTGAACGAAAAGTATCCAAACTCTATCCGTCGCGACGGACACGCTCGAACACAGAGCGCGCAGCCAGGCTGGGATTTGTGCTCGCTTTGCACATAGTCCTGGGCGTGGGAATCTTTTTAAAGCCGGTGGCCACGGACTGGTTGGGATTCGCTGGTGGGGCAGTGCTGTTGGGGATGGTGGGCGTCAATGTTGGATTGCACCGTTATTTCTCGCACAAAAGCTTTAAAACGAGCCGCGCGTTTCAGTTTGTTCTCGGAATTCTCGGTGCCCTCGTCTTTACTGATCCCATCGCGTTTGCGGGCAAGCATCGATTGCACCATCGCCATGTCGATACTGCGCTAGATGTTCATGGGCCCCAATTTGGCTGGTACCAGAGTTGGATTGGTAGTCTTGCGGATCCGGGCTATTCAGCTTCTGAAATTCGTGCGCAAGCTCCCGATTTAATCAAATTCCCGGAACTGCTCTTCCTGAATAGATTTGGCGTTTTAATTGCCCTCCTATTGTTCACCAGCCTCTGCTTTTTCTTTGGCCTCAGATTTGCTTCTATCTCCTATTTGTTGCCGGTAGTGATGTCAATACACGCAGCCGGTATAGTAAACACGTTAGGCCACTCCTGGGGTTACCGAAATTTTGCAAGCCGGGATACATCAACCAATAGCTGGTTGGCTCAAATCTTCTCGTTTGGAGAGGGCTGGCACAACAACCATCATGCTTTTCCGACCTCGGCGCAATGCGGATTTACATTAACGGAGTGGGATCCTGTTTACTGGATCATCAGAGCGTTGGAAGCGACGGGCCTTGTCTGGGGAGTTAGAGCCATGCCAGACAAAGCTCTTGTAGAACTTATGGGAGATCGTTGAATGACAAAAAGAAAAAAAATTCTGATTGTAGGAACGCATTTTGACGTCACACGGCTTCCTTTACGACGGCCGGGAAAATATCCAATGGCAATGGGTACTGTTTACCTGGCGGGCGCCTTCAATGAAAACTCATGCGATGTCAGATGCTACAATGAAGTTGTTTCCGGTCCGTTAACCGACGAGTCGCTGCTCTCATGGCCCGACATGGTGGTATTGACCGGCCTGAGCGTTTCGTTTGATCGGATGCTGCACATTACGGCCCATGTGAAGTCGAGGAATCCTGCTGCGATCGTAGTGGCCGGGGGCCCCGCCGTTCGAATTCTAAAGAACTTTTCCCGGAGTTTCTTCGACTATGTGTGCACGGGTGACGTTGAGGAAATGAAGGATGTGATCGCAGACTCTTTTGGCGAGGGCTTTGTTGCGCCGGAAATGCTACCCCGCATGGACCTGGCTTACTGGATTAACAAGCACGCTCATCTCGAAACCAGCCGTTATTGTAACTTCGCATGTTCCTTTTGTTCGTTAACGGGAGAGGGGGGAAAGTACCAGAAATACGATCCTGGATATCTACGGGCGCAATTGGAGCTAATTCACAAAACCGGTAACAAGTATTCGCTGCACTTTGTGGATAACAATTTCTACGGGAATGACAGAGAGTTTTTCAAACAACGCATCTCCGTTATCTCCGAATATCACAAGAAAGGCTATTTCAAATACTGGACGGCTCTGTTGACCGGAGACTTCTACCTCTCGGAAGAAAATCTGGCATTGGCTGCAGGCTCTGGTTGCGCGGGTTTCTTCACCGGCATTGAATCATTCGATGCGAAAAGCCTGCGCGGGTATAATAAGCTTCAAAACATGAAGTTGCCCCAGGTTGAGTTGATGCGTCGTTCATTGAATCACGGGCTGGTTATCTTCTACGGCCTTTTTGCTGACGTTTACAATCGTTCCCTGGACGACATACGCACAGAGATGGACTTCCTCTTTTCGAATCATGAGATGATGATGCCGTCTTTTGTTACACTCCCAATTCCTTTGATAGGTACTCCCTACTTCCGTGAATGCCTGGAAAGGGATCTCTTTCTTCCAAATACAAAGCTGCGGGATCTGGACGGTTCGACTCTCTCAATGAAGCCGCTCGATGATATGGACGAAGTCGTGGCGTTTGTGCGCAGTCTACAAGATCTGCAGCCTTTTAGAGGAGCGTTGATGCGGCATGCCCTGGGATTTTACAAGAGGTATCGGAAAACTCTGAGTCTCCAACGGATGCTGGTTGCGCTCGCTCCAAACGCTCTTCTTGCATTCAATCGACTGATGACCGGGAATGGATTGCGAAAGACACAGCGCCTGGATCGTACCCATGTGAGTTCGACAGAGGGACTGGATCCCTGTTACACGCCATCATTCAGAATAGAGAGTCGGTACGAAAAATATTTTCAACCGACTATGTTGACGGATTCGGAAGGCCGGTTGAGCGAGCAGCTCTGGCAGGATATTGAGAGGACAGGGATGGGGAAAGTGGAACCGGTTTCGCAGACGGTCAGCCTGTAGTCGGTTGCAAGTCTGTTAGAAACTACTTAATCATGAAATTTGTAGCATGTTGAAATGGAACCAACCGAGTCTGGCTCGGGGCAAGGCGCAGGTTGACTTCATCCCTTAGAAGGTCATAGGATCGGTCTAGCACATCACCTTTGGGACCGAGTACCCGTATGATTATGATGATGGTACTCACCGAAGAATCGTGCATGGAGGTAGCCGTGTGCTTTCTAATCTCCATTTTGAATGCGAATTTTGCCGGATCGAGTCTGGGCTCGGAAGCGACGATTCTGGCTTTGATATTCTCATATTCTTTTCGGATGCTCTCAATCGTGGATGCTCCAATCTCGTAGCGAACTTCCCTGGTCTGGGGCCCCGTTAACTCAAAGATCCTGCGCGCAGCCGAAGGATCGATATCGCGGACAGTGCAGCAAGTGACGGTCAGTAGGAGCAGCAGTGATAATTGCGATCGAAATGATTTCATTTGGTTTCCCTGTTCTTGTCAGCATTGTCGCATCGTTAGATCCGCTCGTAAACAGATTTTGAGGAGGCTCCAAACGTTTTCGATCCTCTGCTTCAAATCTGAAATGGACTTCTATTCTTCGATATCACTCGTCCAGGGCAGGAATCGCCCTTGACCCACTGCGCGAATTAGTCGGACTTTTTGCGAAAATTCATCGCCGGAAACCTGGCCGCACCGAGTATGTTGTGAAACTGAAATGAATCACCCAAAAACCTGCAGCAGGTTCTACTTCCTGGCCGGCTTGTTATTGTTGCTCTGCGCCTGTAGACCAGGGCATCAGCCCCGTGCGCTTTCCGGGTGGTTAGATCTCAGCGGTTATGACTTCAACAGATCCGGCCCCGCTCGCCTTGATGGAGCGTGGGATCTGTATTGGGCCCAACTCGTGGGCCCCGGGGAGTTGGGTTTGAATACCAGGGAACCAGACGGGGCTTTCAATCTTCCTGGAGTCTGGAACCAGCTGAAATTGCGAGATGGTCGTGTGATCGCAAGTGGCGAGGGCTACGCAACGCTCCGGCTACGCGTATTGCTGCCGCCTGGCCTTGAAAGGCTTGCACTGAAGTTGCCGATTGCATCAACGGCGTATCGACTCTGGGTCAACGGCCAAATGTTGAGCGAGAACGGCACTGTGAGCAAGAATTCAGATTCTGGTAAACCACAGAACAGACCCGCCTTAGTAACGTTCACTATTCCGCGCGCACACAATGAGGCAAGAACTGTGGACCTGGTTCTGCAGATCTCAAACTATCACATGCCCAGAGGAGGGATGCGACTTGGGATCTTTCTGGGAACGGAAGAGCAAATACTTGCGCTCGATAGGCGACAACTCGGGTTAGAGTTCCTTCTGTTTGGTTGTTTAATTGTAATTGGGTTTTATCATCTTACACTCTTTTTTCTCCGTCGCGAGGAACTATCTCTTTTATTTTTCGCGTGTTGCTCGCTTCTGATAGCTTTACGGACAATGATAACGGGAGAGAGATTCTTGTCCGTTCTGGCGCCTAACGTTATTCCATGGGAGGTGGACACGGCGCTGGATTTCATCACTGCCGCTATCACTCCTGCATTCTTCATAATGTATGTCCGCGCCTTATTTCCGATGCTTGCATCTGCGCGTCTTGCAAAGCTGGTTATTGTTGTCGCTTTGATTTACGTGGGGCTAGTAATTTTTCTTCCGGCCCGCCTGTATGCCGATCAAATCCAATGGTTGCTTTTTCTTTTTGGCGTCCTTGGTCTATATCTGCTCGTCCGGATGACAATAGCCGCCTATAAAAAGGAATCCGGCACATGGCTTTTCCTTTTCGGATTCGTTTTACTGCTCCTGGCGTTTGTGAACGATTCCCTGTATTCCGTAGGGATCATTGACTCGATACGCCTTACCCCCTTTGGCTTACTTGGTTTCATCTTTACTCAGTCTGTCTTAATTTCTGTGAAGTTCTCAAACGCCTTCCGCCGCATTGAGAGCATGTCAAATTCAATGCGCAGGTTTGTTCCCCAGGACTTTTTGAATCTACTGGGGCGGCCCCAGATTGAGGATGTACGTCTTGGAGACCAGGTTGAACGCGAAATGACGATTCTGTTTTCGGACATTCGAGATTTCACATCACTCTCTGAGACTATGTCCCCGCTTGAGAATTTCGAGTTTCTAAACGCATTGCTCCGCCGGCTCGGTCCTTTGATCCGGGAACACGGTGGCTTTATCGACAAATACATTGGCGACGGAATCATGGCGTTGTTTGCTGGGGGGCCGGATGAGGCCCTTCGTGCGGCAATCCGAATGACGCAGGAATTGGCTGCGTACAACAAACGCCGCCTGGCTCAGGGATTCCCTGAGATCAAGATGGGTGTCGGAATTCATACGGGACGCCTTATGCTTGGAACTGTCGGAGAAGCGGAGCGACTGGAGGGGACCGTGATTTCGGATGCGGTAAACCTCACGTCCCGAATTGAAGGACAGAATAAAGTTTACGGTTCGCAAATCTTGATCAGCGAAGCAACATTCGCGCGCCTGAAGGCATCCTATGGCCTGCGCACGCTCGGTTTTGCGAGTCTTAAGGGCAAAGCAAAGCCGGTAGAGATCTTTGAAGCATTCGACGGGGATGAATCTGATTTGCGTCGTGCAAAAGAAGAAACCCGCAACACGTTTGAGCAAGGCGTTCGAGCGATTTCTTCGGGAGACATTTCTCAAGCGCGAACCCTGTTTAAGTCCGTTCTCGAATACAATCCGGAGGATAAAGCTGCCGCTTTCTTAATGGAACGTTCAACCTCGATTTCGTGAAATTCCCAGCTTAGATTTCCGTCTTGCCCGCGTGTGCGCAACCGCACAAGTTGCAATTGGCGAATGAGTTGCAGTTCAAATCAAATTACGTACAGCATTGAATGCATTCAAGACAGAGAAGACGACAAGCCGTATTACGACTTTCCACATCCGGGTTGTGCCGGGAACGGGAGGCTACTGTTTCAGGGCTACTTGACGCGGTCTTTTGAGCCCGATCGATATTATGACCCTGAAGGGATGGGCCTGCAAGACCGATAACTCTATGGCCGATTCGGTGCAAAAACTTACTCCCGTCGAATTGCACTTCAAACCTGAAGCGGCGGTTTCTGGCGCAGCTCTTTTCCAGTCGGAGACCAGTACTTTTCTTACCTTCAACGCTGTGCAATCAACCGGAGGTGGCTCTGTCTGGGAAAACGTTGGGACTGCCTTGATAGAATTCGAATCCTGTTTCGCAACACGATTCGGTTCCCCAAACGATGAAGGATTGCCGGAGCACCCTCTCTATGGCCTGGGTCTTCAGGCATACGGTATCTGGGAGGTTCTCAATTCTGAATGGGCCGGAGCGGAGGAGCAGCGCGCGCAAAAAACAACAAAACGAATTTGGGGTTCCCGGGGGCACGAGCTCGGGACCAACTCAATCGGACGACATTTCATCTTCACTTTTCACGACTCGACGTTTGAATGTCTTGCGGGTGGATTTAAATGGACCTTGCTCAGCTCGTTTGAAGAAGCCACAAAGACAATTCTCGCTCGACTCGAGTCGGAGTAGTTACAACTGCTCCACGTTTGATCAGATAGTCGAGCAACAGTTTTGGGATCCAACCTCCGACCTGACTTTCAGGCGTGACTTTCCGTTTTTTAGTTTTCAAATTTCCCTGAGGGAATACCGTCGGGGTTATGTCTGCGCCTCTGGAAGAAATTGTGCCGCTAGCGGGTGACCTCCCAATCGCTGTGGCAACACTTGATGGCGCCGGACACGTCATGGAGTCAAACAAATACTTTTACTCCCTGTTGCGCAACGCAGACCCGAATGTATTGCTGCGTGCCGCAGGTGAAGAAGCGCCTAGAATTTCTGAATATCTGGTGCATTGTGAAGTTCGTGGCATTAGCCTGGATTTGATCCTTTTAGACGGAACCAGACTCGTGGTTTTGTTGAAGGCCACTCTAACTATGGGTGAACGTTATGCGGCAGTGCTTACGGATGTTACTAATTATCATGAACTGATTGAATCTTCTGGTCTTGCTTTTGATCGTCTCGTTGCTGCGGCGGGGGAAATGGAGATAGCACTTGATGTTGTAAAAGCGCAGGATTCGCAACAGGCTGAGCTCTACAAGAAAATGGAACGCGCATATACGATGATGCGCAGAGACCTGGATCTTGCAAAAACGCTCCAAACATCACTTATTCCTAAAATTCCCAAATCCGAACACTGGGATATCAGTTTCTTTTTTAAACCCATGCACGGCGTTTCAGGAGACATCATCGATTTCTATACTTTTGGAGATGTTTTTTTTGGCGATGATGTCCAGGAAGAAAATCTTGGAGTCGTATTGCTGGACGCGTCCGGCCACGGTATTTCCTCAGCGCTAATCACTGCAATTGCGCGGCCTATCCTGTTCAGCAATCACAGGCTGTACAAAGACGACATGCTCTGGAAGGCTATGTCCGACGCGAATGTGGAACTCTGCCAGGCCATTGGAAACGTTTCCAATTATCTTACGGGTGTTTCTGTCAGACTCACCAACAACGAATTTTCGTACGTGAATGCAGGTCACCCGTACATAATTTACAAAAGAACTAAAACGAATCGCGTTCACGAGCTTGAAAACGATGGCGTGTTGCTTGGAATTCCTGAACTGAAGGGGAAAATCAAATCGCGTCGCACGCAGGTTGCTTCTGGTGACAAGTTATTGCTTTACTCAGACGGCTTAACAGAGGCAGAAAATACCTCCGGGGAGCCGTTTGGTGTGGATCGACTGAAGGGCTTGATGCATGAGACATCCGGAACTGCAGATAGCATTCGCAAAGACATTTTGGACGCTCTACACCATCACGGGGTTGATCCGGAAAACCTGCGCGATGATCTGACTTTTGTTGTAGTCGTAAAAAAATAATGCATTCTCTTTAGACGCCTGATGAGTAACGTGCTGTAAGGTCGTCGGGTCCGAACTACTTGATTGTCAGCGTTTCGATGCCATCCCATCCTTCCGGAACGCCAAGGCGACGCAAATGGTCCAGCCTGGTCAGATAAATCCTGGCAGTCAAATCGTTGGGGTTTTGTTCCAGCACTCGTCCAAACGATTGGGCCGCTGTTTCAAAATCCTGGGCGTTGTATGCTTTGATTGCTGATTCAAAGTCTGCGAGGGTTGTTAGCTTTAGATCTCGGATCTCTGGACTTTCACAGTCGAGAATCTCCACGATCGATACTTGTTCCTGCTTTCCTTTGACGCGGACGCGGTCGAGGGTTCGTCGCATGAAGTCGTTGGCTGAAACGTTTTGCAGCGTGCTTTCTGTAACAAGCAAAACCGCCCCATAGTGTTTGGTGAGGCTTTCCATTCGACTCGCAAGATTCACCGCGTCAGAAATCACAGTTCCTTCCATCCTCTGCGCCTCGCCAATGGTTCCGAGTATCAACTTTCCGGAGTGAATCCCAATTCCAATCCGAATGGGCGCATACCCTTGCTTCAATCGCTGATCGTTGTAAATGCGAAGCAGTTGGTTCATCTCAATTGCCGTTGTAACTGCGTCGCGAGGGTTTTCTGGAAAGAGCGCCATAATTCCATCGCCAATGTATTTATCGATGAAGCCGTGGTGCTCGCGAATAAGGGGACAGATGCGCCGGTACAGCGCATTTAGAAACTGGAAGTTCTCTGTTGGTGTCATGCCTTCAGAGATGGTCGTAAACGAGCGGATGTCAGAAAACAGCACGGTCATATCGCGCTGAACTGCATCCCCAAGTTGGATCCCTTCGAGGCTGTCCTTCCCAAGACACCTGAGAAATTCTTTCGGTACAAAGCGGAAAACGGATTCAAGCAAACGTGATTTGGACTCTGCAATCTCGCGTTGTGCGTCTTCCTTCTGTTTCTGGAGTAAACTGTAACGATAGCCCAGCGCAAACGAAAGCATCAGGACTTCGAGGACAGAACCCACTTGCATCCCGTGCTTTACAAATCCTTCGAAAGGAATGATGCCCCGCACTCCGAGCACAAATAGAATGGCTAGAGTCAGGAATGCGCCCCATGCAAGTAGATAGTACCTGGCAGGCTTGTAGCCTCGCCGAATACAAATTACACTGGCGACGAGCGTCAAAAAGAAAAGAATGCCGGCCAGCGGTGGGACAAACTTTGTCGCAAGCGGATAGTATACGAACGCCCCAAGCATGGCGCCGGTCACTACAATCGCAGTCGCGCCAACGATCACATAAAACAGCAATCGGTGTACTTCCTTTAAATTGAGAAACTTGGCCGAGAAAGTGATGGCACTGAGCACGGCAAGGCCCAGGAGTGCGTAGTAGGATTGCTTGTAGAGGAGCGGTTCGTTGGGAACCACGTATTGAAAACCGTAGCCTAGATGCCAGATTTGATACACCAAGAAGATCGCCACATACCCGGAGTAGAGAAAGTAGTTTGGATCGCGAATCGAAACGAATAGCGCAAAGTTGTACAGAGCCATTATGAATAGGATTCCGAAATAGAATCCGTATACGAGAGTGTCCGTTCGATAGCGTTCGAGTAATGTTTTGCGCTGATAGATTCGTGCTTCAGCCTGAAACGAGCTTTCTGTCTGAATGCGAAAGTAAGAATAGCTTCCGCTTTTGCCAGGGTTCAGGCGGATGTTGATGGTTCGATCCTGGATTTCGCGCGCAGCGAACGGAAGCAGTCGACCCGCCGAAATACGTTGCATAGCTCCGCTGGCATCGGGTTGATAGGCTTCGATTCGATCCAGGAGAGGATAGGAAAACTCAAGGATCCAATCGCGGACGCTGGAACCATCGACCAGACGAATTCGAAACCAGATCCCATGCTTTCGCGGAGTAAATCCCAAAGATGCATCAGCGGGGGCCTTCCAGTTGGGTGAGTCGACTACGTCCGCCAGCTCTAGCGTCGGGCCCGTTTCTTCCAGATATTCTGCATAGTCACCCAGGTTTAGCGAGTCAGACCCGTCCTCCAGGACAAGCTGTGTACGCGCGAAGCCTGGCGTCGCGGCAAGGGCGAACACAATGAGCGTAAGTAATAAAAGGCTTCGGCGCACCATACTCACCCGGCGTAGCATTCGCTGACCCTAAAGTCTGGCTAGCAAAAGAAGAGTCCGCTCAGAGTTCATTTGGCATGATCACAAAGTTCATAGCGCCTTTTCCTCCACAACACCCATGATCTTGACTGCGCGGAAGTCCGCAGCGGCTATCTTGAAGGTTGAGTAATTTACGTCCTTGTCCTGACGGTGGTTACGGTCGCTCATACATTGTTGACGGCTTGTGCAGACTTCACGGCGCAAATTCGAAGTTTGCAAACCTGAACAGGGTCACGCCAAAAGCTATTTGACGATGGCCGTGAATCTGATCGCCGCATTGCTCGCCGCGATTGGATATCCCAAATCAGCATTCTAATTGTTGGCCATCGAAGCAATGCTCTGGTTTGTCCCGAATCACAAACAGATGGAGGCAGGAGAGTAAGGAAAACGGGGCGTGCGTACCGGGGTGGGTCACCAGGATCGTAATCCCCAATATTAAGAATCCATGCCCAGAAAGGGACGAATCTTGAACCCGGATTTTCGGTCATTGACCAGATAATTCTGGAATTCAGGCTCTGGTTGGTGGCGTAAAAGGCGCCGAGCGAGATTCCTGCTTTTCATGCTAGCCAGATTCGCAGGGGAAGAAAAGCGTTTGCCGCTCAGGGTCGTTTTCACCAGGCAAGCACCCACCTCCCTGCTATCACGCCGGTTATCGTGACGACGAACGCCGGCGCGACATGGCATGTGAGCAGATGCCAGGGTGACTGCATGGCACAGAAGAATTGGAGAGCAACCACGGCCAGCAGTGAGGATGCCAGGGCAGCAAGCATCGCGCACCGTATCGGAGAAACCGGCGCGGCCCGCTTGATCATCCCGACGAGGATTCCGGCGGAGCCCAGGCCGCCGATCATAATGTCGCGACCGCACCTCATTTCTGCCATCGCGGGCATGTAGAGAAATGCATGATGGATTCCCCATCGATAGGCGATTGATGCCAGCCAGACAGTCACTGCGGCCGCGAGCAGAATGGGGAGCAGCAAAAGTCGCTCACCCGGTATACTCAGGTACAGTGCCGCTGCGGCAGCCAGAAAGCAAGCGAGCAGCGCCGACAGGCTCTCAAGGTAAAAGGCAGGTTCTACGATAATTAGCATCTGAGGCGCGGCGAGGCGTACTAAAGCAATCAGCATGGCGGTGGCGGTCACTGCACAGACGAACCAGACGATCAGACGAACCGGCGTGCTCGCGATGCGATTCACCGGCTTGATGCTGCGGGTGAGATTGTGAATCAGCTCATCCGTTGTCATAGCCAAGGCTCCTCATAATTTTTCGCAACGTTCGCTTTGCGCGATGAACGGTGACTTTGGTAGCGGTTTCAGTCATGTTCAGCTCTCTGGCCGCCTCCCGCACGGACATTCCCTGCATCTTTGTGAGCTCGAATGCCCGCTTCTGTTTCTCCGGAAGCTTCGCAACACTTTGAAGAATCAGTTCGCCCATGCTGTCGGATTCACTTCGCGAAGGCGCCGTCAGATTTTCGAAAGCCGCATCGAACGATCCAGGTCCATCCAGTTGTCGATTTTTTCTTCGGGCATAATCCACAATGCGATACCGCACAATTGCCCAGAGCCACGGCAGGATGGGTCGAGTTGGATCGTACGTTGCGAGCGTTCTGTGAATCGACACGAGCACCTCCTGAACAACATCTTCAACCGCGTCTGAATCGGCGATTCGGGATCGAATGTATGGCCGAGTCCTCACGCTGACTTCCTTTAAGAAAATGTTGTAAGCCTGATTGTCACCCTGCTGACTTAAAACCATCAAACGCGTCAGCCGCCCGGCCTCATCTTCTCCACCGGGCCCCTGCATGGGTTGATTCGGCGGTGGCCGCGAAAAGTTACAAACGAAATTCTGTCCGAAGATTAAAGCGGAGCAGCGGGGATTCGTGAGGGCGTAGGTGATAGACTGCGTACCAGGAATCCAATCAGCTCTTCCCCCAGTGCTATTTTGGACTCAGGTCCGAGAGTTGTCTGGTTTCCGTTTCGATCCAGAACGATCAAGGTGCCGGAATCTACGGCGAAGCCCTGGGTTTCTCTGAAAACTCGATTAGCGCAAATGTAGTCCAGGTCCTTCTTCTGAAGCTTTGCCGCGGCGTTTGCAATTAGATTATCCGTCTCCGCGGCAAATCCAACGCGTGTGCAATCGGGAATTCCGCGTTCCGCCACCGCCATGAGAATGTCCGGCGTGGGGCGGAGTTCAATCACCAGATTTCGAATCGGGTCCTTCTTGATCTTGTGTTCGGTTGTATGAACCGGCGTGTAATCAGCGGGTGCTGCTGCCATCACAAGGACTGATCCTTCGATCGTACTGCGAAGAACAGCTTCAAGCATCTCCTCAGTTGAAGTCACTGGATGGTTGAGGGCTCCGTCTAAGTTTCCAAAACCCGGGGAGCAATGGCCCGGGATGTAGACCACTTCTTCAAATCGCCTGAGTCCGGCAGTGGCAATTGCCCAGCCCATCGCGCCCGTCGATGGGTTAGAAATGAACCGAACAGGATCAATCCATTCCCTTGTTGCACCCGAGGTGACGACCAGGCGATTGCGTAGGGGCTGCGACATACGTTGGAATGCGGAAAGAAAGCCTGCGGGTTACACGACTAGATCAAATTTTTGCCACAAGCCGGCAGTGAGCGACATGCCATCCACTTTTCCGTAGGCGGTTGTAACCGCTATGAACCGGCCGGCGAACTGGAGGAGTGAAGCCAGCACGCCGCATTCTCTGGAGCCTGGTCCTCCTCATCGTATCGTTTCCCGCGCTTCTTCGGGCAGAGCCTCAAGATATTACGGGACAATGGCTCGTTGCGGATGGATTTGCGCGAATCAAAATCGAGCCATGTGCGGACCGATTTTGCGGCAAGGTTTCCTGGCTAAGAAAGCTGACCGACAAGAACAGGCCGGTCTTAGGGATGACGGTACTTTCTGACTTTTCCTACCAGGACGGACGATGGATCGGCGGGAGAATCTTTGACCCGGAGACCATGCGCACCTATGACTGCCGCATGTGGCTGGAGGGCAGTCAGGTTCTGGTCGTTCGAGGGTACCTGGGGCTTCCACTGTTCGGTCGCGAGGAGCGCTGGACGCGCGTCGAATGATTATCAAACCAACCCATAGAAATACATTTTCGATGTAACCTTCCGGCGATGCCGGCGCATACAACTGCATGATCGCCGTAGGACTCGGACTGCGCAGGGAACACTATCCGTTTCTGCTTGAGAATCGTCCGCGAGTTGCCGGTTGGTTTGAGGCGATTTCTGAAAATTACATGGACAGTGAGGGCCGTCCAATGGCCGTTCTTGAGCACGTGCGCCGCGACTTCCCGGTGGCCCTACACGGAGTTTCCCTTTCGATCGGCGCTGTTGAGCCGCCCTCCATGCTTTATCTGCAGCGCCTCCGGAATCTCACCCAGCGGATAGATCCATTTCTTGTATCGGATCATTTCAGCTGGGGTCGAGCACGCGCGGAATATCTGCACGATCTCTTGCCCCTTCCTTTCTGCGAAGAAAGCATCGCTTGCGTTAGCCGGAATCTTGACATCGTTCAGGAATACCTGGGTCGTTCAATCGCATTGGAGAACGTATCGAGTTATTTGACTTACACGAGCTCAACTTTGTCAGAATGGGAATTCATTTCGGAGGTGGTGCGCCGGAGCGGCTGCAGATTGCTTCTGGATGTGAACAACATCTATGTGAATGCGAAGAATCACGGTTTTAGCGCAAAGACTTTTATAGAATCGATCCCTAACGAGTCCGTTGCCGAGATCCACATAGCCGGACATTCAGACCGCGGGACTCATCTCTTTGATACGCATTCCACTGCCGTCTGCGATGATGTCTGGAATCTGCTTCGGTGCGCGGTGGCGCGAATGCCGCGCGTCCCGGTTCTACTCGAACGCGACGAAGATATTCCTTCTTTCCCCGAAC
Organism: Leptospirales bacterium; assembly: GCA_016788865.1. Lineage (GTDB taxonomy): Bacteria > Spirochaetota > Leptospiria > Leptospirales > Leptonemataceae > JAEUSB01. Next base: position 1,441 of record JAEUSB010000061.1, on the reverse strand, counting down.
TCGAACAGGAGCTTGAACGCGCCCAGACTGAATGCCGCGAAGCAATTGAACAGGACTCTATTTTAGAAGTCACCAAAACATAAAGGAGATGAAAATGAACAAGACACTGGTTACAGCCGCACTCAGCGGTCTCATGCTTGCGGCGAGCTGTGGCTCGTCGCAAACGACGGCTTCAAATGAGGGGAAATGTTTCGGCATTAACTCGTGCAAAGGCCAGACGGATTGCGGCGGAAAGGACCACGGCTGCGCCGGTAAGAACTCATGCAAGGGAATGGGTTGGAAGCATATGAACAAGAAAGACTGCGAAGCTAAGAATGGGAAGTTTGAAGCATGAACACTCGGGGCGCACCGCGCCCCATTTTTTTAAGGCCAGGGCAATGCTTTCTCAGATTCAAGACAACTTTGATGCCGTCATAAAGGGAAAACGACCGGGTATATTCATTGAAGGCATCATACCGGCTGGCTCCCTAACGCCCGAGGATGCGGTTGGAATCTATGCGGCAGCGTATGAAGCGCGCCTGACGGAGGCACTGGGTGATACTTATCGGACTGTCTGGAGAATTCTCGGAGACGAATTGTTTTTTGCCGAGTGCGGTGCATACATCCACGCACACCCTTCGGCATCCCACAATTTATCCCATTATGGCGGAGACTTTGCTGATTTCCTGGGAGATTGCCACCCCGATCACGCAGTTCTCCGGGATCTTGCGCAATTCGAATGGAAGATGGCTGAACTCTTTCACAAAAAGGAACACATTGCGGCAGACCTCTCATTCTTTGGCGCCATAGAGGACGACGGATGCCGCCTGCGATTTCACGAACATTTCTTCCTCTTCCAATCGGAGTTTTCCGTGCTCTCCATCTGGCGTGCTGGCGACGACGAGCAGGCGATGGCCGCAGCGCTCGAAATGCGGACGGCTGAAACGGGGATCGCATATAAGAAGAACAATGGCATTTTCGTCAAAGATCTCACGCCGGCTCAGCACTGCGTTTTGCAAGCGCTGCAAAAGGATCTCACCCTCGGTGACGCGATTTCCTCCGCGCGAGACATAGATGTCGAGCAGGTCACCGCGCTATTTCAACTGATCGGTCATTCGGGTCTTATTAAATACTATGAACCATCATCTGGGAGGATAAAATGGGTACAAAACATCTCTTAATCGCGGCCGCTCTGAGCGGTCTCATGTCGTGCGCTAGCGCGGCACAAAATGCAAACGGTCCCAAATCGACATGCACGCCGGGCGCGGACAAAGCGTGCGGCGAATGCTACGGGATCAATTCCTGCAAAGGCACCGGTGAGTGCGGCGGCGCTGATGGCGGATCATGCAAGGGAACCAATTCATGCAAAGGGAAAGGCTATCTCCACATGACGCTCGACCAGTGCAAAACCGCCGCGGGTACATTCAAGAAAGGGAACGGATAGGATGAAGAAGATTCTAAT
>JAEUSB010000037.1 GCA_016788865.1 Leptospirales bacterium | reverse complement strand
TCGAATTTTTGCAATATCATTCTTATGGCTTGCGGCCTGCATTTCACCGCAACCAACCAAATATGAAACCGTAGAAGAGCGAGTAGAGGTTACCCGGGCTCCCGCAGGGACAGTCCGCAAGAAGATTGCCCTTGTGAATTTCAGGAACCTCACGGACAAATCGTACCTGGTTCAACCGGCTACAGCCCAGCTGACTTCGCTCATGGTTCAATCCGGGTACTTTGAAATTATCGAGCCATCGCTCGTCGAAAGCGTTATTTCCGCCCAGGATCAAATCACTACAGAAAAGTTGAAAACCCTGCAGGAAAAGTTTGGCGCAGAGTACTTTCTAACAGGAAGTCTTACCAATTTCGAAATCAAGCAGACAGAGTCAGGCATTTGTCTGTTGCTTGGTATTTTGGGATCGCGCGAAAAGAAAGAATACATAGTTGAAACCGGGATCGACTACAGGCTCGTTTCTGTTCCAGATGCAAAGATTCTTCAGGCGGACTCCGTTGAGAATCGTAGGTCGGATGCTTCCACATCAACCGGAATTCTGCTGTCCCGTGGCGGATCGGACGTGAAAATCCTTCAATCGTCCGGCGGCAAGCTACTGCGATATGCAATGCGCGATCTGGTTGAGAAAGTAATCCGCGGACTCTAAATATGCGGATTCCGTTGCGCGGTGTCTCCGCGCTTGTGATTCTGCTCTTCTCCTGCTCCACCCTCACACGGGTCCAGCAAACCATTGATGGTCTCGAGAGCAGGAAGGGATATGGGCCGGTACCTGCAAATTTCAAGAAGATTCGCCTAGTACTCATGCCGTTTGACAACTCTGCGGAGATGAAGGCTTTTGATATAGTTCCGGATGGCGACTACAGTGGGAACATTCTCGGTCTGCAAGATACCCCCGCAAATCTGGAATCCAGCGATTCGCAAGCAGCTGCCGCACCACCCAGGTCACCTGATGCGCTCGTTCCCTTGACCATTGGTCCGGGCAAGCCTGCAGCTGAAAATTCGAAGCCTGACGTGGATCGGATTTTGCCCGGCGATCTGTATCGCGAGATAGCGGAGACAGAGTTGTTTCAATCGGGTCGCTTTGAAGTTGTGCCGTATCATCTCTTTATTGAAGAGCGCAGGCGGATTGATCCGGAGCTAGCAGATCCTGCATCGACTCTTGCCGCCGCGAGGAATTTGAACATCGAGCTTCTGGTTTCGGGTGACTGTACGGATTTTGAGATCAAGCAGAGCGCCAGCTTCTGGAAGGTTCCCCTCTGGGCCCTGCTATTGCTAGGAAGTCTCGCCATCAATGACCGCAGACTTCGCGAAGTTGCGGTTCAGACTGTTATCAGAGTCATGCTAGCGACTCCCGTTGAATCCGGGTTCTGGAAGGCGGGGATCGGTTGGGAGAACGTTGATGTGGAAGTAGAAGTTGGTTTGAACCTCCGCGCCGCAAAGCAGGCCGGCAGCATTGCCTTTTCAGAAGAGTCAACTACAAGACGGACCGAGTCTATTCGCAATCTCGATCTACTTGTCTGGAAGGAAACCAACCGCATTCGCATCCAGAAGACTTCTGCCGGGCGGCAGATTCGAATTGGCGTTATAGACCTGGTTCAGAAAATTTCAAGTCAGACGGATCAAGGGTTGCGTTAGAATACTCAACGAGCATGCATGTCCATGCTCGCGAGACTTACCAATACATTTACAACCCTGTTTCCATTGTGGGTAGTCGTGGCAGGGGCACTGTCGTTTTTTTATCCATTCTTGTTTACCTGGTTCACGGGTCTCTGGATCACCTGGGGCCTTGGAATCATAATGCTTGGAATGGGACTGACGCTCACCCTCGACGATTTCAAGCGCGTCAGTAAAATGCCGGGCGCCGTTTTTCTGGGGATTGTCTTACAATACACCGTCATGCCGTTCGCGGGCTGGTTTTCGGCCAGAATCTTCAACCTGCCAGATCCGTTGGCTGTCGGGCTAATCCTGGTGGCCTGCTGCCCTGGTGGAACAGCGTCTAACGTTATTTCGTATCTCGCGCGCGCCGATGTTCCCCTCTCCGTGACTATGACGGCAATTTCTACAATCCTGGCGGTTGTATTGACTCCGTTCTTAACGGACCAGCTGGCTGGTAGTCGAATGGAAGTGGATGCAGTTGGTCTCTTTCTTTCAACCGTCCAGGTTGTTCTGATACCCGTGGCGCTCGGGGTTTTGATTCAGCGATACTTCAAGGGTTTTACCTCGGCTATCCTTCCATTTGCACCGCCGGTGGCCGTGCTTACGATTGTTTTGATCGTGGCTTCCATCCTGGGCGCAAATCGACAGTTAATCGAGTCCTCGGGTCTAATTCTACTCGGTGCCGTGTTCACGCTTCATGCCCTGGGGTTTCTGGTTGGCTATGTGCTGTCGCGGTTCCTGGTTACGGAGACAGCCGCCCGGACCATTTCGATAGAGGTTGGTATGCAGAATTCCGGATTGGGCGTAGTGCTGGCCCGGGCGAATTTTACCAACCCTCTGGTGGCAGTTCCCTCGGCTATCTCAAGTCTCTTCCATTCAGTCATTGGAAGCGCACTGGCCGCCGTCTGGAGCAGGTTTGCGCCTGCAGAGGAGGACGGAAAGAAATCTTGACCGGCCTTTAGCAAATTCAAGGCTAATCAATGCGCGCCCTGGTCGTTCTGATATTCGTTTTCCTTTCCGCATGTGCACGGGAAAAAGAGATAGTTTCTCTATCGGGTGGATGGGAGTTCAAGAAGGGATATCAGACATCTTTCCTGGATCCGGCGGACAGCGGCTGGGAACCTGTGCAGGTCCCCGGTACAATTTCCGACCAAAAGAAAATAAGTACTCCTGGTTGGGTTACCGTTAGGCGATCAATTCCGTCAACAGCTGCGGAGCATTTGGCCCAGGGAGCGGCCGCGCTCAGTATGGGATGGACCTCCGACGTTACCGTCTACTATATCAACGGACAAAAGATTGGTCAAATCGGCCAGGATGATCCCTATGAATCCGGTCTATTCCGCCTGTTCCTCAAAGAACTCCCGGCAATCCCTTCTCGCGAACCCAACATGATCCATGTTGCAATGTACACGGACGGCGCAAAGCCACTGCAGTTTGATGGTGATCCAATCATTGGCAGAGGCAGCGCGGTCTTTTCCGAGTACTACTTTAACGAGATTGTTTCGTTCTTCTTGCTTGGCATATACTTCGTTGTAGGGGTTTACCATCTGCTGCTGTTTAGCCGCCGATCAAAAGACAGGCATAATCTGATGTTTGGTCTGTTCTGCATGTTGCTTACTGTCTACTGGTTGAATCGTTCCGGTGTTCGAGACTCCATCTTTGGAAATCACGTGATTCTCAGGCTCAAAGTGGAGTATGTGAGTTTATTCTTCATACCGGCTACGTTGATGTATTTCCTTTCCCTGTTTTTCTATCAGAGGTTTTCTAAGGTTGGTGGTGTAATCTTTGGGTTTGCAGTCATTCTATCGCTGACAACGATCTTTGCACCCTATTCGATAGCAAAAAGATGTCTTACCATCTGGCAATACAGTAGCATTCCGGTAATCGGCGGCTATGGAACGTTTTATATCCTTCGCGAGGTGTTTCGCAAAAACAAGGATGCCCGCTGGCTTGCTTTTGGCGTGATCGTTCTTGTTGTCGCTGGATTGCACGATATTGCCGTTGCGCGCCACTGGATTCCGGGCACACACATTGCCAGGTTCGCATTTATCTTGTTTGTTCTGTCGATTGCTGCCGTTCTCGCGAATCGGTTTATGCGAGTTCACAACGAAGTGGAGCATCTGAATGAAAAGCTTGAGGACAAGGTAAAGATTCGTACGCAACAGCTAACCGAAACGCTCGACGAGGTTCAGAAACTCAAGATTCAACAGGATGGAGATTATTTTCTGACTTCTCTTTTGATCCAACCTCTAACCGGGAACTATGTCCAGAGTCCAAACGTTTCCGTGGACATGCTTCTAAGGCAGAAGAAACAATTTCAATTCAGGCACTGGCAGGCAGAGATTGGGGGTGATTTGTGCATCGCCCAGAACATTCAATTGAAGGAGAAGACATATACAGTGTTTCTGAATGGCGATGCAATGGGCAAATCGATTCAAGGGGCCGGCGGCGCGCTCGTTCTTGGAACCGTGTTCAAGTCCATGGTTGCGCGGACTCAAATGACACCAGCAGCGCAGGATAAGTACCCCGAACAATGGCTGAAGGAATGTTTTCTAGAGCTGCAGAACGTGTTTGTTTCGTTTGATGGAAGCATGATGGTTTCTGCTGTGTTTGGTCTTGTGGATGAGCTCAGCGGCCTGTTATACTACATCAATGCCGAACATCCATTCGTGGTATTGTATCGGGACAAGGCGGCGGAATTCCTTGAGAATGACATCACATTGCGGAAGCTAGGCGTTTCCGGGTTATCTGGAGTTCTTCAGGTAAAGACCTGCCAGCTCCAACCCAATGACGTTGTAATCATTGGCTCCGATGGGCGAGACGACGTGCAGATTGGCGTGGATGAGAACGGAAACCGGATTATCAATGAAAACGAAATGGAGTTCCTGCGCCACGTCGAAAAGGGGGAAGCGAATCTCCGGAAGATTGAGCAGTCAATTCTGTCGTTCGGCACGCTCACTGACGATTTTACATTGCTGCGCATTGGTTTCAAGGAGACCGGAGTTCTAGCAAGGGAGGTGGACGAAAACAATCGCATTGCTGCATACAAGGCAGAAGTCAGAAAGGCCAGAGCCCTCGCGCTTGATGGCAAGCTCGATGAGGCCATATTCATCCTCGAGCAGGCAATGGACATCACGGACGAAAACTCGTCCGCTATGAGGCTTCTTTCGCGCGTCTTGATCCAACGAAGGCTATTTGATAGAGCGGCTAACGTTTCCGAGAGCTATACCCTTCGTTTTCCGGCCGATACGGAGTTTCTGTATGTCACATCTTACGCCTATGCAAAGAGTGGTGCGCTGGATCGCGCCATTTCTTTTGCCGAACGCTGCCGACTTCGGGATCCATCAATGGTTCGCAACCTGCTGCATCTGGCAAAGTTGTACAAGGAATCAGGGAGAGCGGATCTGGCGGAGCGTGCGCTCGAAGATGCGCTTCAGACCGATCCCACGCACGAAAAGGCCAAACTCTTTCTTGCGGATCTTGCCAATTGAAGGCCTCCGGGTTTATACTCGCATTGACCTATTGGCTTCTGGCCGCTCCTCTGCATTCACAGGATGCCCCGCCTTCCGCCGACGAAACATTAGAATTTCCTGATCTCATCGCATCCGGTAAATCAAACACAACGGTGGGTACATTTCGGGCGGCCCGCTATGATTTTGTACTATGTGCGGGTCGAGATTCTCCCGATCCTCCACCCGGTCGACAGATCGACGAGATTGAACCCGGTGTATCAGCAGGAGCATATAACAATCGGATAACGGCGGCAGTCATTCGGGGGATCGACGCAACGGACGCAGGGTCTGCGGCACGTCGTTCTGTGCTTACCGTTGCAGAAGACGCATACGTTCTGGCACTTAAGAAGGATCCACAGTTCTTTCCCTTCCTGCATAACCTTGGGCGAGTCAAGTTGCTCTTGAATTTGCCAGAGCAGGCGTTGTCGTATCTTGCACTGGCGCGGTCGCGTCTGCCAGAGTTTGCGATTGGTTATTTGCTTATGGGCCGAGCCCACGCTCGTCTGAACGACGGGCTATCTGCGGTGGAGAACTTCAGGACGGCATACAGGAAGAATCCATTTGATCCAACGGCACTTGTTGCGCTTGGAGATTTTTACCTCGAGTCCGGTGCCTTCCCTCAATCTCGTGACGCGTACGAACGGATACTGAAGCAGTTTCCGGATAATGCGCAGGCGCGAATCGGACTGGGGCGATTGCATATGCAGAAGGCGGAGTTCTTCCGCGCCAGATCTTATTTTGAAAGTGTGCGGACTCAGAACATCGACGGAAGCTGGCGCGACGACTACGATCGCGCACTGCATTTTTATCTAGCCGAAGTTTGCACCAATCTTAAGGACTATAAGGAAGCATTGAGACAATACGATCGCATGCTTGAGCATCCAGAGGACCCCTTTTTCCTGGACCATTCCCTTGCATTGCTGAAGAAGCGGCGCGAAGTTGTGCAGAAGCTTGCGGCGGAACAGCGTTAGAGGTTTTGCGAGTAACTGAAGTTTGCCACGTCAAGCACGCCCGTTTTCTGTACTGGAGTAATTTTTTCCTGGGCCAGAAACTCAATCTTCTCGCGCTGCAGATCGCTATCAATTCGTAAACTGGCGCCCTGAGATTCAAGAGCACTTGCGACGGGGGATTTGATTTCGTTCAGTGAGGTTTTGCCCGCCCCGAGCGTTGCCGCGTCAATAAATTGTGCCAGATAGATCCCTGCGGCCACTCCAAGGAGAGTGTTTTGTGCCGTGCTTGAACGGGAAAACTTCCGATCGTATCGCCGGATTTTCAAGTAGTAATCCGTGAAGAGGGTGACGTAGGCAGGATTGGTCCAGTATTGACTGCCCGCCAGAACCACAAACTGATTTGAGAAGAGCACATTGGCACCATTGGAGTTTTCGCGGATGGCCCCACGCCGCGCCTTGTAGGTGAGGTAGCCTTCGTAAGCGGCGCCAGCAGAAGCAGCAATGAAGGCACCCAGAATCACATTTCCTGTGACATTGTTGCCGTTTTGCGATCGGGCACGGCCCGGAACAAACGCATTCCCCTTTGGTTTGAAATAGAAGTCTGAGGCCGGGGCATACATACATCCACCCGATGTGCAGTACATATCGGGCATGGGGGGTGGATTCGTTCCCGGTGCCAGTTTTGCGGGCGCAAAGAGAGACGAATTTGCCTGGAGTGCTGCTGCATCAAAGACTTGCACAAGGTATACCAGGGCGCCCGCCAGGGCGTATGCGCCCTGCAATTGCTGGCTCTTCTTGTACTGTCGTTTCAAAGATTTGTAGTCCTGGCTTTCTGCAACGACAGGATAGATAAACGCAGGATTAGTCCAGTATGATGATGAAAACGGGAGGAGTGGACTGGACAGGAACTGGTGAAGAGGTGCATCTTTCAAGCGAACTGCAGCCCGACGGATGCGGTTGGCATTGTATGTTTCATAAGCAAAGCCAGCTCCAAGTCCAGCTAGAACGCCTAACGTTATCGTTCCAACTCTGTCCTCTCTGCTGCGCCGAACTTTTCCGGGGATCCATGCATCGCGGGAGAACTTGAAACTAACGTCTGAATTTTGCAAGTTTCTTTGTCCCGGCACGGGACCTACGATTGTTGCCTTTGGAGCAAAGAAAAAGCCATTGGTATCATCAATCAGCGCGGCATCAATAATCTGGAAACCGTAGAGTAGTACTGCAGACCCGAGTAGAATGTTTCGATTTCGAATGTGAATTCTATAGGTGTTACGGAATTTCTTTTGGTTCTGATACTCCATCGTTGCCAGAGTCACAAAGCCCGAATTTGTCCAGAGGCTCGTGGTTCCGAGGACCATGGGGCCGGAAAGAATGGGCGCAAGTCCGCTGCCCTCAGCCGCAGTAACCGTTTTGTCCGCTTTGTTGTTTTCATAGACGGAGCCCAGGACGAGACCTCCGAGCAAAGCTGGCCAGGTGTAACCTTTCCTATCCGCCGACCGAATGCGTACGAGTCCGGGAACGAATGCTGCTGTTTGCATTTTCCAGTTATATCGTGGAGGACTTGTTCCGCCTTCGTACGGTGGATAGATGCGATCTGCTTCAATATCTCCCGTTTTACCCGGTTCCGTCTTCCCTGGCTCGGTCTTCTGATCGAGCGGTCGCTCCTGTTTTCCAGCGCTGTTCTCCTGGATTACGCGAGCGCTGTCGTTGATGGCCACTTTCTTGTTCGCGTCCATTTTAAACGCGTCTTCCACACGTACAATTCGATTCCTGGAGTTCTCAACGACGATGTCGTGCTTTCCTGGATCAATCTTCTGGGTGTCAAAGGAGGCCACAATCTTATGATCATTTACGAAATCTACTTTGGATGAGGCGACCTTCCCCTTATCCGTATCTAGAAACACCTTGGTGTTTTCATTGAAGTTCTTTCCCTCAATGGTAACGACCTGTTCGCCTACACGTTCTGAGCTTGTGGAGAGGTCCTTAACGTCAGGTGGCGATTGAACGCGAATGCTCAGTTCCTTCCAGTCGGAGAACGGCATGGGTTTCTGGAATTTGTTCAGCGCTGCAACGCGTTGTTCGTATCTTCCGGGTACCAGTTCCAGTTCTACCCGGTTCTCCTGGACCTTTTTCTCAAGAACCACCTTGCCCGCAGCGTCGCGCACCTGGACGATGTAACCTCCGGCTCCCTGGATGGGTTTCCATTCCATGAACGGATTGGCCTGCTGGGCAAAAAGTCCCGTACAAAGCAGCAGGCCCGCAATTAAGAGCAGGCCTCTCATTCTGTGTACAGCACCCCTGGAGTCACAACCTCCGGCTTGCCTACATCCATTCTCAGAGTAATGTTAAAATCCGAAACGGAAAGCTCACTGATCTGATTCTTGCCGTAGGCATTCACTGTCCAGGAGAAGGCTCCAATATCAAGCACACCCAGATCGCGGAGTAAGAATTCCGGCCGCTGCGTCTTCAAATTAATCACAGGCCTTCTGCCTTCCGGAGCATTGCGATACAGTGTAAAATCATATCCCTCAGCACCGTTTACAGCAGCCCAGCGGAAGTACAACTCATTCTTGTCTGTCATATCTACCGTCTGGCCGCGTGGCGGCTCAAGCAGGGTAGGTGCCTGAATCAGATCGAGAATGCTGAATGAACGGGTTTCACTCTCGGTGAGCACTCCGCCATTTTGTGAAAGCAGTACGACCTTCCAGTAATAACGACCCGGCGTGAGGTTCTTCAGATTGCGAGCGCGGGTGGCGGTCACTTCTGAGAGAATTGCAGGATTCAGAGTCTGATTTGGGGAAACCAGAATTCTAAACTGCGACAGGTCCGGTCCATCCCAGGAGAGCAGAACACCATCCTGCCGAATCTGAGCAGGGTCAAAATCCTGGGCATTCCCAGGACTCCGGAGAGCAATCTTCTCTGCTTCTGTTACGAAGAAGCTCTGGGTTGCGGAATAGTCCGTTGGGTTACCCGAACGATCCAGGCCCTGCAGGCGCCAGAAATAGCGGCCCTCTTTCAGGGATTGCTTTACGTTCAGGAAATTCGTTTCAGACGAACCGGAGTAGACTGTGTTTGAAAAGTTCTCGGTTGTTGAAATCTGAAGTTGAGTACTTCTGATGTCGCGATTGGTATTCCAGGCGAATGGCAGACCCTCTTTCTCCAGAAGCACGCGACCAATTCGCTCGCCCGCCGGTCGGAGTGGCTGCGGCGGAGTGATCTTCTCTTTCTTTCCAACGACAAGCGAAAGCGCGGGGCCGGAAACCGCTCCAGCCTGTTCGCTCACGGTGGTTACACGGAAATAGTAGGTTCCAGCTCCGAGCTTCTTCGCAATCGACGTACTGGAAGTGTCAGTAGAGGAAACCATGTTTCCAAACCCGGCGTCGCGTGCGATCTCCAGTTTGTATCCGGATGCAAGTTCGCTCTTGCTCCAGGCAAACGTAATCAGCGGCTCTTCTGTTACGTAATCAAAACGTGCGCCATCGATTGGCGAAAGCATTCCGGAAGGCGCATTGCGGATCACAGTGAAACGACGCGCATCGCTGAAGTCAACGGCACCCGTTCTTGCATCGCGCGCAGAAAGTCTCCAGAAATAAGAACCATCCCCAAGTGCAACAGCCGTGCGATCACCCGTAAGTGTGCTTCTGCTAATTACACGACCAAATCCACGGTCCGTGGCGAGTTCAAATGTAACGGCTTCTGCGGGTTGAACCCAGCTAAACTCGAAAGTCTTCTGGTTTTCAGTAATGAAAGCGCGCGAGCCATCGCCAGGAGCAATGGGTCTGAGGAGCACTTTCTTGACCGAGATCTCGTTTGAAATTGTAGCCTTCTGATCTTTCTCGACTTTCTGAGTCTGACCGTTTGCGGTTTGCACATTTGCTTCCCCGCGTTGAACTGTCAGGGCCAGGTCTTCATCCCCGGTCTTTGAAAGTTTCACGTCGGAGTTCTGAATTGAAATAACCTTGTTGTCTTGCGTGCGGATATTGAGGGCCGCAACTTCTTCGCCTTCTTTGGTTTCGCGTTTTGCCTGCACCGAGCCGTATGCGAAGTTGATGTCAGCAGATTTATCCGTAATGTTCAGAATGATCATGCTCGATTCATCGAGCTGGATTTTTGTTCCATCCTTTAGAGTGATCACCGCTTCCGAAAGGTCAGCCGTGCGAATGGAGTCGCGGTTGTATAACACCGTTTCCATATCCAGATCATCCCAGATGACCTGGTTATCAAATTTGCGCTGCGCTACTCTATGTTTAAATGTAATGGTTCCGATTGCTTCCCCGGAACCGCCGCTACGTTTGCGATTGAAATCATAGTAGAGCAGGGATGAAAAAAGCGCGATTATGAGAATACTGACTCCAACAAAGAACCAGTCGTCCCGTTCACCGGGCAGTCGTTTAGTAAGAATTGCAAGCTGACTCATGATAACACCCTTTCAACAATCAGTGTGATTCTTTCTTCTTGTCGCCGACGACTTCGTATTTCACTTCGCCTTCACCCGACGCTGCCTCTGCCATCTTGGCTGCCTTTTCCTCATCGAATTTAATGCCGGCCATCTTGCGCAATTCCTGGAGCGACTTGGGAGACTCAGCGTCATCCTTTCTTCCAAGAACAGCATAGATGATCTGCGGTTCTGATTTACCTTTAACTTTGATTGCAGGCATTTCTTCTACAACAAAGGTATCGCGCACACGCTCGTATGCGTCTGTTGTAATTAGAATATCCGTGCCAAATGGTTTGTTCAATGATTCCACGCGGCTTGCAAGGTTCACTGCATCCCCGATCACGGTATAATCCAGACGAGTTTCCGAACCAATCTGACCTGAAATCACAGGACCGGTGTTGATGCCGCAACCAAACATTGCAATTGGCTTCTTCTTGCCTGACTTTGTTGTAGGCCGCTGATTGAAAGCGTAGAGAGCCTTCCGCATCATGATAGCCGCATCGATTGCATTTTCTGTATCGTTCCCACGCGAGAAGAGAGCACCCCAGTGCGCCATGACAGCATCACCAATGAACTTATCCACAACGCCGCCGGTTACGTCCACGCAGGTAACCATGTCTGTGAAATATTCGTTCAGGAATTCGACCACTTCTTCCGGTTCCATGTTCTCTGACATGGCTGTAAATCCGCGCAAATCGGAGAAGAAGATAGCCGCATCTTTGCGCTCTCCACCGAGTTTCATCTCTCCGCGCAGAACCATCTCCGCAATTTCCGGGTTGGTGAATTTGCCCATTGCATCCTTGAGTTTCTCGCGTTCCTCAAGGCCCACGGCCATGTTTACGAATGAATGCGTAAGTACACCAATTTCATCCCCGGCACGGGCTTTGATATCGATGCCATAATCTCCGCGTTCCACCTGTTGCGTAGCTCCCACCAATTTGACGATTGGAACTGTAATCGTCTTGGAAAAGAAATACACCACAATGAAGGCCAGGGCCACGACAATCACCATAATGTAGATATTTCGCCGCTGTGTGGTAAAAATTGGCTCAAATACGACTTGTTCTTGTGCCGTTGAAATGATACCGAGGCCTGCAATTCCGAGCTTCTTAAAAGCGCCCAGATTCCAGCCGTTCTTATCTGAATAGCGTTTCTGACCAATGTCAACCTTGCTTTTCAAGAGTTCTTCGATGATGGGCAGATCTGCGAGGTTGGTTCTATTGAATACAAGCTTGGAATCTGGATGCGCAATCACATCTCCTGATTCATTTACAAGATACGCAATGGTTCCTGGCAAACTTTGCTGGAACGTTTTAATCAGATTTGTTGGATCCAGATATGCAACGACGATTGAATCGCCTTTTACCAGCGGAACGGAAAGACCAAGAAGCGGCATCTTGAATCCAGGCGATGCGTTGTGAACAACCGTTGCGCCACCAAACGAGTTAAAGAATGCTTTTCCATTTGCATCGTGGAGCTTTTGAATGTCTGCGGGCCCAAGGCTATTTGCGGCCAGGAACTTTTCGTTGCTAACCGTTTGACCAAATGCCAGTGTATCTCCCGCACGTCTTGCAACTCCAATGAAAACAAACTGCGAGTTGTTTTCAAAAAACAAATCAATGAAGAGTTTCTTTTGATCCGGCAACTGCGGCTGCTCGAGCGTTGTCGCCATCAAATGCGATTTGTACGAGAGCGTTTCAACTTCGGACTTAACTTGAAGTCCAATGATTTCCGTTAGACTCAAGTTTGAACCCTGGATACTCTTTTCGCTATCTGACTTGAAGAAGTAAGTCGCGAGAAAAATCATCGCAGACATGGCTGCAATGATGATCCCGGAAATCATTGTCAGCATCTTGACTTTAATCGTTAGCTTGGATGCTTTGAATTCACCCAGATCTCGTTGAATGGACGGAGCTGAACTCTTGACTTTCTCCGGGGCTTTTGCTTCTACTTTTGCGATTGGCTGCGGCTTTGGTTCAAGCGCCGTTGCACTCTGAGTTGCCAGGCCTGTCTCAACCGGCGGGGAGCCAGCATCCGCGTGTGTTTCTGTTTTTGTTTCTGAAGCAGGTGTTTCAACTGCCGGTTCTGTGTAGCTCAGTGGTTCATGCGTGGCTACTTTTTCCGCGTCTGCAATGACAGATCCACCCTGTGATGGAGTAGGCATATCGAGTACAGCACCGGCGTGTTCGACACTTTCGCTTTCTACTTCATGATGGTGCCCGTTGCCATTGCCATTGCCTGGAGTTGGAGCAACAGCAGCTGTTGCAGCGTGGACACCATTCTCAACATGGATGAAATTGCTGTACTGAATCAATGCATCACGCACATTATCTGTGATGGGAGCATCTGAAACCAGTTCAACTGCCTGGTCCGGAGTCAGGTGGCGTTGCGTATAAATAGCAAGTCCGGCAAGGAAGAATTGCAATTCTTCCGGGTCGCCGTTCCAGATGTGGAGGAGCATACTGCCGTGCTTACGAATTCTGGAAACGAGGGCACTGTGGTTCTTGCGAATCTGAGCAAATTCGCGAGTAGAAATGGCGGGTTGTGGTTGGATGTGCGATGCAGTGAGGCCTTGCGTCTTGCAGGCGCGAATCAATTCCTTGGGTACGTCCTGACGTTCCGCATAGATCAGCAGTTCGTGGATGCCGCGGCTCTGAACATCGCTGATCTGAGCGCGCAATCCGCCCATATCGCGAAGCCATTCACGACCGTCTGCTATGTTAAGGACTCCCCCACCGGGAAAATCCATCTGGTTCTTTGTTCGCAGCTCAGCAATCACAGGCGTTACCAATCCCTCTAAGTTTCTTCAAATGAAAAAGCACAGTCAATCGTAATTATCGGGTTTCTATAGTATTACATTGGCTTTTTAGCTATCTGAATCGCTTGATCAAAGATTTGTTCAGCGATTCCACCCTCGTGTTCCAGCGTTCTTCGGTCAAACGAGCCTGTAAAGGGCCTCGTCAGATCAACAGGGCGCGCGTCGGTCGTCACAACTAACTCGTATCCGGAACGAAATACACGCTCGCGGAGTACAGGTGAATGATAACCCATCGGATAGGCGAAAAATCGGATCTTATGTCCCATTAGATTCTTTTCCAGAATTTCGCGCGATGTATCTACTTCGAGATCAAGTCGCTTCTGATAACTCATTGGATTTTCCCCGGCGCGCGGGACATGGAAGATTGTATGTGAATGCGAATGATTTTGAATGTCGAACCCTTCAGACAGTAGACGGCGCAAATCGTCCCAGGACATTCCATCTGCCGGGTTATTGCTGATTCCGTTTGTATAGACAAAGAAAGTTGCGGGATAGTCAAATTCGCGCAGAATCGGGGCAGCGATTCGCACAGCTCCTTCGTAGTCATCGTCCACGGTAATGACTACGGACGGGGCATCCAATGGTTGCATTTTCTTAGAATGTTCAACCAGGGTCTCAAGTTTGATCACCTGGATTTGTTCCTCTTTGAGTCTGCGCATGAAATGGCGGAAAGTTGGACTGCTGATAGAATAGCGACCCTGGCCATTGAGGTTGTGGAAGCAGAGGATGGGGACGCGCGTAAAACCGGGGCCCGAGGTCGATCCCGAAAGACCACCGGACATGGACACAAACCGCGGCAAAGCCGAGAAGATCCCTGATGCAAGCAGGAACCCGGCGATTGATAAATAAACTCGTTTCAGAGAACCCCCAAAAAAGTCGCTGCTTCTATTTTCGGCAGGAGTAGAGGCAGAACTCGGCGACGTTCTGCGTTTACACCTATCCATTTCTATTTTTTTTGGCTATCTTGAGTCATTGGACGAGTTAAGGCATTGCACAAGCACATTGAAATCATGGACACAACCCTGCGCGACGGGGAACAGACGCACGGCGTCAGCTTTTCTGGATTTGAGAAGCTACATATTGCCCGTTTCCTGATCGAGCAGGTCCGCGTCGATAGGATCGAGATTGCAAGCGCCCGCGTTTCAAAGGGTGAACAGCAGACTGCCCGAGAGATATTCTCCTGGGCCCGCGAAAAAGGCTACCTGGACAGGATTGAGGTCCTCGGGTTTACGGATCAGGGACCCTCTGTGGACTGGATTGAGGAAGCAGGCGGAAAAACCCTGAATTTGCTCACAAAAGGCTCGCTCCGGCACTGCAGGGAGCAGTTGGGCAAGACCCTGGCTGAACATCTTGCCGACATTGAGAAGACGATAAAATACGCAGCTGACCGGGGGTTTCGGGTCAATGTGTATCTGGAGGATTGGTCCAACGGATTTCTCCATTCCCCCGAATACGTTCGCGAAATGGTCCAGGGGCTCAGGCAGCTTCCCATCCATCGCTTCCTGTTCCCGGATACCCTGGGGATCATGAGCCCGGCCGAGGTAAAGGCAGGCCTGGGGGATATTTTTTCAAAGTTCCCGGATCTGCCGGTGGATTTTCACGGCCACGATGACTACGACCTGGCCACGGCGAATTGCCTGGCAGCCGTAGAATCGGGGGTACTCGGGGTTCATTGCGCCGTAAACGGACTTGGCGAGCGGGCCGGAAACTCTCCCCTGGAGGCGGTCGTAACCGCGCTCAAGGACAAACTGGGCGTGAGCACCAATGTCAATGAGAAGGCCCTCGTCGATGTCTCGCGTCTTGTTGAAACATTCAGCGGCAAGCGAATCGCAACGAATCGACCAATCGTTGGCCAGGACGTTTACACGCAGACATCCGGAATCCACGCCGATGGTGACAAGAAGAACAACCTGTATGCAAATCCCATTATGCCCGAGCGGTTTGGTCGTGAACGCGTATACGCTCTGGGTAAGCTGGCGGGCAAAGCATCCATTTCAAATAATCTCAAGATGCTCGGCCTCGAACTTTCTCCGGATAAGGAGTTACAACTTCTGGAGCGAATCAAACACCTGGGCGATCAAAAGCAGACAATCACACCCGATGATCTGCCCTTCTTGATGGAAGACCTGTTTGGAAACGGTGATTCGCGCGCGATAAAGATTCGGAGCGCAGAAATTCATTCGCGCATTGGTGGGAATCCTACCGCGAAGATTTCTGTAGAACACAACGGCAAGGTCTACGAAGCAAGCGGAGAAGGAAACGGTGGATACGATTCTTTCATGAAGGCGCTCGAACAAATTGCTTCAAAGATTGGATTTGAAATTCCACAGCTTGTCGACTACGAGGTTCGCATTCCACCAGGCGGCAAGACAGACGCGCTTGTGGAAGCGATGATTCAATGGGCACAGCCGGGGAAGAAAGCATTTCGCACAATTGGCGTGGACTGTGATCAAGTAATGGCGGCTATCGTTGCGACTGAGAAGATGTTGAATCGAATTTTGCAGCCCGCTCGCACAAACGATTGATTTTCCCCAGGATCCGGTCGAGAGGTCATGTAAGCAAACATATCGGAAGCTGGTAAGTTAGCTGCTTTCCCGAGGCACTACTGGTCATTGCAATAGGACAGATCATTTCTCTTGAGTAGTCGGTAGTATCTTTCATTTACAGTTCCAAAGGAATGATCAAGTGGCGTCACTTTGTTGTCATCTCTATCCCAGGCCGGATCTGGCTTAATGTATGTCCAGAAGAAGGAATTGTAATGAGCAAAGGTTGTGAAGTAGAATGTAACTGACCTCTTACTTTCGCGAATGCCAAAGAGCGACCATGCTGCAATAAGAACGAATATTATTGCGGGATAATGTTTGAGATAAGCTTTTAATAGCGAGATTATCTCAACCATACCGTAGAACGAAAAAAATAAAATGGGAAAGAGCGCGGTATTTGCCCGGAGCGCATGAGGGATTGATTCTATCTTAATACTGGGCGGCACAAACGAAAGAAAAAACATACAGATGGCATACATCAGGAAGCTATTCCTTGAAGATATTACCTTTCTCACTCCGAAGAGAACTCCACAACATAGCAAGGGTAAGAAGAACAAGTTGAGCATGCCCCTGTACTGCGAATGATGTCTGATTTCCGTATCTCCGGAGAAGAATAGAAACTCTGGATTCAGGTGGGTGAAATAGGCGTTTATGAACTCAGAAATCGAAGCTCGTCCGCCCAATACGTTAAACCGCGCCAGCGAATTGCCTTCTGTTAAAAGTTCCAGCGCAAGTGGGGTTGAAAGTACAGCGCAAATGAGCAGTCCGACCCAAAAACCCCTGGATGTAACAAGATTGAAAAACTGCGCCTTCCCGGAGGGGAGGACTGATATGATTAAGAAAGGAAAATGGACCAGATAGCTGAATTTTGTAGAGTGGTACGTATGGGGAAGCAGGCCGACACTCACGCCCATAATGACTCCGGCCACCAGGTTGGACGGGTCCTTCAATACATAGAAGGTTGCGGAAAAAAGAATCGAAAGAAAGAAAAACGTCAGAGTAACTTCGTAAGGGATTCTCTGGGTAGCAAACACCCATGGGGAAAATAGAAACAGAACAAAGAAGATTAAATAGTAAAAGCCATGGTTCAGGTTTTCGCGTGAGTGGAAATTGATTCGGAGAAAAAGCAATGAGATGGCAATTGCAAGCAGCCCCATGATCATCGAGAATATACGCAGCGTGAAAACATCTGGCGGAAAAAGCTCGAAAAGCAATGATGCAGCATAAGTATAAAGCGGAGGCTTATAGTCTCCGAAGGATTTGATCAGCAGAGGGTAACTGGCGCCGTACTCGTCTGTCCCCAGAAGACTTAGACACTGCGCGTTGAGCGCTATTGAATTGGAGTCAACGTAGTAACCGGCGGGAACTTCTGTGCTCTTGTAGAAGTAGATGTAGATGGCGGCTATGGTGGCCGTGACAATGGCAACCTTTGATATCCAACGCAGCATTCTAGATTCGCTTTTGAATATTTCGGGTAACAATACCGTTACCGACTCTGGAATTTGCGACAAGTATAGGCCAGACGCCACCGGGCCAACTCATTTACGAAACTGCGTGCTCGGCTTATGCTGAAATCGCGTAGTGCTATTCAACTCGCTACAAGGCTTCACGTATTTCTAACGTATGCCCCTTCTCAATGGGATCCAGCTGCCGGATAGTCTGCCGGATTCCGTCGCATTTCTCCGCAGCACCCGGCCATTTTGCATCTCCAGGGGGCTTGAGCTTGCCGGGGTTCGGGAAATTGAGGATTGACGCGTAACCGGGTCCGACGGAGTTTTCAGCCCAATGACTGGTGACCTTGAATGCGCGGGGTGCGGGCAGGAGTTCCGCCTCTATTCGTGGGACAGCGAAGCGTATGGTTGCTCTTTTTGCTTTTCTGTTCTTCATAGAAAAGGGCAGCACTGGGCCAGGGCTAATTCAACGCAGCCTATTGTAGAGTCTCCCCTCCTGGAAATTGGCCGCACCGGTGTGCTCCGGGGAATCAAGTTTGTTGCAATTGCATACCTGGTTCGCCGTGAGAAAGAAAGCAATTTCCTCTGGCGCGAGTACTGTCTCCAATCAGAAAATGGCGCATTGCGATGGCTGGCCGAAGTCGACGGCCATTGGACCCTTCTTACCGAAACAACCCAAGCGCCTTCCGTCTCAAAGCCTCTTTACAACCATACCCAGAGCCTGAGATACCAGGGACGCACGTATAAGCTGTTTCAAAAAGGTCGGGCGGAAGTTGTTGCATTGCTCGGTGAGTTTGCGTGGCCTGTTGCTCCACAACAGCGTGTCAGTCTGATTGAATATATTTGCCCTCCTTATCTTCTATCAGTGGAGAGGAATGAAGCAGGGGAAACCTGGTTCGACGGAGTCTACGTTGAGGCGCAGGAAGTGCGGAAGGCGTTTGGCCTGAAGCGCATGCCACGCCAGGATGGAATCGCCCCCAACCAGCCGACGGCGCTCGGCTCGAAGAGCGGTCGATTGGCAGGACTGACAGTGATTGCTGCGAGTTTGATGTTTTGTGTTCAGCTAGTTTTTGCTGCGGCCAGTAAGAATGAACAAGTATTTAATCACAGGCTCACATATTCGCCGAACGCAGCTTCTAATCATGAAACGACGCCTGTATTTACACTCCCAGAAGGTACTGCGAATGTTGAACTTGAGCTGATTGCAGACCTTCACAACTCCTGGATCACCCTTGATTTTGCCCTCACGAATGAAGGTACCCGTGAGGCCTTTGAGTCCGACATTGATCTGGAATATTACTCCGGGAGCGATTCCGAGGGAAGCTGGACGGAAGGAGACACAAGGGGAACACGCATTATTTCATCGGTACCCGGCGGTCAGTATCGGCTGGTCCTCGATGCCGAGGGTCTTAAGAGTGGCAGCACTCCAGTTACGCTGGATGTCAGGCTTAAGCGCGATGTGCCAATGTATGGCAATCTGTTCATAGGAATGTTTCTGATCCTTGCTCTTCCGCTCTTTCTATTCTGGCGGCAAAGCGAGTTCAACAACAGAAGATGGGAAAACAGGTAGAAGAAACAATGAATTGGACGCGAATCTATTTAGTCTATTCTGCCGTGCTGCTGCTGGGGCTCGCCTATGCAGCCTATACCGGCTTCTCGGTAGGTGGTACCCTGCGAAATTTCATGCGGGGCTCCGGCAATTCCAACTCGGGCTCTTCCCACTATTCGCATAAGTAGTTTTCGTTCGGCAAAAAAAGAAACAGAGGAAAATAGGAATGGATTGGATAAACCTTCACAATGTGGTCAACGCAGTAGTTTTCGCGGGAATAGGATTATTGATTCTCACGCTGGCTTTTGTTATATTTGATCGGATCACGCCGGGCAAACTGTGGGAGGAGATTGTAGACAAATCCAACACAGCCCTTGCAATCATTGCCGGTGCGTGGACACTGGCCATCGCGATGATAATTGCGGCAGCTATCCGGGGATAGATGCAGGCCGCAATTCTCGTATTCGTATTTATAATTTCGACTTCGGGACTTGTTTACGAATTAATCGCCGGTACTACTGCCAGTTACATTCTCGGGGATTCAGTTGCCCAATTCTCCATAGTCATTGGGCTTTATCTGTTCGCCATGGGATGTGGATCTTTCCTCACCCGTTACGTTACGCGAAACATCCCCTTGATTTTCATCAGAGTTGAAGTGCTTGTTGGAATCGTTGGGGGATCGTCTGGCGCGATTCTCTTCGTTTTTGCTGAGCATATAACGTCATTTCGCCTGCTCCTCTACACCTTAGTTCTTTTGACCGGCGTGCTGGTTGGGTTTGAGATCCCGCTACTCATGCGACTACTGAAAGACCGTTTGAAGTTTGAAGAACTGGTTTCGAGAGTCCTGGCGCTTGACTATATAGGAGCACTTCTTGCTGCGCTGATCTTTCCACTGATCCTCGTGCCCCGCCTCGGTTTGATCCGCTCAGGTCTCCTTTTTGGTGCCCTCAATACGATCACTGCCCTGGCTTGTCTGAAGGTTTTCCCGCTTCAAAATGCCAGGCTCATCAAGTTGGAGGCCGGCATCGTCCTTGTATTGCAAGTAACGGGGGCCATCTATTCGGAGCGAATACTGAATTTTGCTGAAGTGGCCTTCTATTCGGAACCCGTGGTTCACGCCAGGTCTTCGCCTTATCAGCGAATCGTGATTACGGCGCGCGGCGAAGAAATCCGTCTCTATCTGAACGGTAACCTTCAATTCAGCTCCCGGGATGAGTATCGATATCATGAAGCTCTAATTCATCCGGGGCTATCCGCGGTTGTTAGGCCGAAGCATGTTTTGATACTTGGCGGAGGCGATGGTCTTGCCGCGCGAGAAGTCTTGCGGTATAGTAGCGTTCAGACTATTACCCTTGTGGATCTTGATTCAGCTGTGACAGATCTCTTTAGCACGCATCAAAGACTCAGGTCTCTCAATAGCGCATCACTCACTTCGAGTAAGATGAAGATTGTCCACGAGGATGCGCTCGTCTGGCTGCAAAATAATACTCAGAAGTTTGACTTCATCGCCATTGATTTTCCAGATCCTGCGAATTTTTCCACGGGCAAACTCTATACAGACACAATGTACAGGCTATTGTTGAGCGCCATGAGCCAGGACTGCATTGTCGCCCTGCAGAGTACTTCACCTTTCTTTGCTCCTCGATCTTTTTGGATCATTGAGAACACAGTGAGGTCTGTCGGCCTCTTTACAGTGCCGTACCATGCATACGTCCCTTCCTTTGGCGAATGGGGATTCTTGCTTGCTTCGAGAAAGCCTTTGTTCTTACAAAACTCGTTTCCAATGGGCCTAAAGTTCGCGAGTCCGCGTACCCTGGAGCAAATGCTCGACTTTCCCCAGGATATGCGTTCAGCAGAAACTGAGGTGAATCGTCTAAATAATCAGATTCTAGTCCGGGTTTTTGAAGGTGAATGGGGACGTGCGAACAACCAATAGACTTTCACGTCGCTCGTTCCTTGGCGCGTTGACCGCGCTGGGCCTAGCTGGCTGCGAAACAACCTCCTTTGTGGATGATACCGCGGCCTCCCGAGGGCATCGCCTGCGCACGAAAAATTTTCCTGCTCCTACCTCCACACTCGAGATACCGATTGCAATTGTCGGTGGGGGAGTTTCTGGTCTTTCAGCGGGCTGGTGGCTTTCGCGAACTGGCTATTCGGACTATTTGTTGCTTGAGCTCGGCAAAAGTATCGGTGGCAACTCGGGCTCAGGCAAGAACGATATTTCAGAATTTCCCTGGGGAGCGCACTATGTGCCGCTCCCACCTGGCAGCGCTCGATTCGTGCTCAGCCTATTTGAAGAAATCGGAGTTATCAAAGGATATGACCCAAGCGGGTTACCTCTCTACAGCGAATGGGCGCTCGTGCATGATCCGGCCGAAAGGCTCATGTTTCGCGGCGCCTGGCAGGATGGTGTGATTCCAGAGAAACGATTGGAAGCTTCAGAAAGACTTCAGTTCCGGCGGTTCCTGGCAATGATGCACAAAATGAAACTTGCTGTGGGTCGGGATGGAAGGAAGGCGTTTGGCTTGCCGATCGAGGATAGCTCGAAGGACCCGCAGTTTACTGGTCTGGACAGGCTGAGTATGGAGGAGTTCATGCGCCATCACAACTTCACCGCCTCGCCGTTAACATGGTACGTTAACTATTGTTGTCGCGACGATTATGGAACGCCGCTGAGCCAGACATCGGCCTGGGCAGGTGTACACTACTTTGCGGCTCGCACTGGAGTGGCCGCAAACGCGGAAAGTGATGCCGTGCTGACGTGGCCAGCCGGCAACGGCTTTCTCACGAACGAGCTTCGATCAAGGTGCCGAGGGCAGGTTAAAGAGAATCACGTGGTTTTTGAAATCAATCAATCCCCGGATCGCGTCAGTTTGTTGGTCTACGATTTTTCAAAGGATGTCTCGATCTTGATCCACGCAAAACAAGTAATTTACGCGGCACCCCGGTTCACGGCGACCCGAGTGATCAATGATCTGCCGCCGATAGATGGAGCGAAAAGCATAACCTATGCGCCGTGGCTGGTGGCCAACATAAGTCTGGCGAAAAAGCCCGCGGGGAACGGAGCTGCCCTCTCATGGGAGAACGTAAGGTACGGATCACAGTCGCTTGGATATGTGGTTGCGACGCACCAGAGTCCGCACCTGTTTGCAAAAGAAACTGTCATCACATATTACCTTCCGCTGGATGAAGGAGAACCATCCCAGGCACGCAAGATGGCTGCCGCAAGGTCTGATTCTGAGTGGAAGGAGTTTATCATAAATGACCTGAGCGCAATGCATCCCGATATTGCACGAGACATTCTGGGAATGGAGATTCGTTTGTTTGGCCATGGGATGATCAGACCTACACCGGGTTTCATCTGGGGGGAAACCAGGCGGGCTATGCTGAAGCCGCATGGTCGCATCACGTTTGCAAATTCCGATATGAGTGGGATTTCAATCTTTGAAGAAGCTCAATACCGCGGTGTAAAGGCGGCCATGAGCGTGCGCGCATTGCTATGATTGCCAATCGAACGAGGAGTCCCTGGTTATTTGCGCCGGTAGCGGAGAGCTTTTTGATCCTCGGTCCGCCGTTTCTAAGCGTAGCATTTGTCGCCGTTTGTGGAAACGAAATCCGTAGAGTTAGCCTGGTCGAATGGGTTGTGCTCGTCATGTGTATCGATGTTGCACACGTCTACAGCACCCTATTTAAGACGTACCTGGATCCAAAGGAGCGAAAAGAACACGGTCGCATGCTCGTTACAATTCCCGTTCTGGGATTTCTTTTCCTGTTGTTGGCATCGATTCAGAGTTCCCTGGTATTCTGGCGCGTTCTCGCATATATTGCTGTATTCCACTTCGTTCGACAGCAGTACGGCTTCATGCGTCTTTACTCAAGGCACGAAGAAAAAGCCTCCTGGATAGATACGGTGGCTATCCACATGGCTGCAATCTTCCCCCTGGTCTACTGGCATACTCACGACCGAGCTTTTCAATGGTTCGTCGCCGGGGATTTTCTGAGGTTTGATAGTCCCGGTTTCTACTATGCGACACTGGCAATCTATGTTGTTTCAATGATAGCCTATTTGGTTAAAGAGTCTTTCCAAATTGCCCGGTCTGGAATTGTCAATATTCCGAAGCAGGCCATTCTCATCGGAACTGCCGTTTCGTGGTATTTTGGAATCGTGTACTATGATGGAGACCTTGCATTTACAATTACAAACGTCGTCAGCCACGGAATACCGTATATAGCCCTGGTCTGGCTCTACGGACGAAAGAATGCTGAGAGAAGCACGGAGGACGGTTGGTTGAAGCGCGCTTTCACAATCCGTTGGATTCCTGCTTTCGCAGGGTTTTTGATTTTGCTCGCGTTTACCGAGGAAGGCATTTGGGACGCATTGCTCTGGGACGAACATCGAAACCTGTTCGCTGTTTTTCACTGGATGTTGGCGCCTGTAAGAGGCGGGCACTCAGTCTGGTTGTTGCCGCTGCTGGCCCTGCCGCAAGCCACGCATTACATTCTGGACGCCTTTATCTGGCGGGTTCGCGGCACCTCCAATGATTGGAGGAGTGTACTGCGCTTGGAATAGACAAGTCGTGTACTTGATTCTATTCGATTCGCTGCAAGGCTTCACGTATTTTCAAAACGTAGCCTTTCTCAATCAGGTCTTCTTCTTCAAGACCCGCGCCAGCGATGATGGCAGACAAGCCCTCGTAGTCGGAGTCTGCAGCTTTGACAAAACCAATCGCACCCAGTGCATTTTCAAGTGTCTGCCTGTATTCCGGATCTTCTGCCACGGCACTCTGCAATGCTCGTTCGATGGAGTCTTTAAGCGTTGCAGTTAGACGATCGTCGAGTGCCAGGGGGCCACTGGGTAATTCGCCCGTATCTGCAATGACTTTCAACACGGTTGTGGCGTCTACGTGTTCAACCAGCTCGGCTCGCGCATCCCGGGCTTTGCCCAGACCATCCGGATCGTCGTAATAGATTGCACCTGCATCAAACGTCCGATTGTAAACTGCGAGCACGACACCTTTGTAGGTCCCCAGAAATTCGCTTGATCCAGGCTGAACCTTATTCTGGCGAAACTGATATCTGGGTAACAAAAATCCGGTTGTTGAATACCTGTCTTTGAGGGCTATGCGACGTCCAGCGAGGTCGCTCAGTTGATTGATACCTGAGTCCGCGCGCGCTAGGATCTTCCCTCTGTAGACACTCTTTCCGGATCGAAATACCAGACGAAGTTGCGGGCGTGCCCGGGTCCATTTGCGCGCTACGGCGTAGCTCATTGTGTTCAGGATTGCCCCGTGGGTCTTCCCTCCACCGAGTTCCTCGATAAGTGCCGGAACGTCGGTGGCAACGGTTACGCGGGCGGCGATACCGTATTTCTCCAGGCGCCTCTGAGTTAGCTGCGCCAGTTTCTCGCTGGCCGGGACGCTTTGCCCGGGGATGATTTTCATGACCAGCGGTTGTGATGCCGTTCCAACCTTTGCAAGGTCGGTTGGATGGCACGATGCTGCAATTGCCACCAATCCAACCCAGAAAAGACTGAGTAGAACCGACCGCTTGAATGAGGCCTTGGAGCCCGACATGCGGCAATTATGCGCCGTTGTCGGGGGGCCGGTCAAGCCAAATCCCCCGGTGGGTGTTCCCTTGATTTCGACGAGGCTTCCATGATTTTCCGCATGACGGAGGGGTGCCAATCGTTGACGTGAACAAAACATGGAATCGAGCATGCAGCCCTGCCTCCTGGCGATGGACCTGGAGAGCTGTCTAATCCCGGAGATATGGATTCACATCGCTGAAAAAAGCGGCATCGACGACCTTCGCCTGACCACCCGCCAGGTTGCCGATTATGACGAGTTGATGAAAAGGCGGCTGGCCATCCTTGATGCGCACAATCTTAGAATGCCGGCCATCGTTTCGATGCTTCAGGACATGAAGCCCTATGATGGCGCTCGCGAGTTTGTTGATTGGGTCCGCGATCGCACGGAACTGGTCTTACTTTCGGATACATTTATTCAGTTTGGAAAGCCCATCATGCGCGCGCTGGGAAATCCCACGTTATTCTGTCATCGTCTTCGCATTGATTCGGATGGCCGTATTACGGGCTATGCTTTGCGGACTGCCGATAGCAAGGCCGGAATGATTCGCGGGTTAAGAGCAAACGGATTTCGAGTCATGGCTGCCGGAGACTCGCACAATGACTTGTCGATGTTGAAGAACGCCGATCTCGCGTACTGGTTTCACGCTCCTGAGTCAATTGCGTCGGAGTTCCCGCAGTTTGAATCAATCAAGGACTATCAGGGCTTAAAGGACGCGCTGAGTAAGTTCCTGGAAAGCTGAGACCTAGCTGCGCAACCACGGATCCGCCGGATTCACAAGTCCAAGCACGTTTCCAATTATTAGGAGCGCAGGAAACTGGAGCGCTGCCTTGCTCGCGGCGCTGTCTGCATCCCTGAGGTTTGTAAGCAAGACTGTTTGCCCCGGCAGGGTGCAATTTGAAACCAGGGCCACAGGCGTGGTTTCAGATTTTCCGGCACCGGTGAGCGAGCTACAGATTCTTCCCAGATGATGCTGGCCCATGTAGAAAACCAGAGTAAGCTCTGCGTGCGCCAGATATGACCAGTCATGTTCAGGAAAGCCACCATGATCTCCCGATTCTTCTTTGCTGTATCCCGACAAAAGCATGAGCGATTTTCCATAAAGGCGATGGGTCAGAGGAACTTGCAAGAGCGCGGAAGCTGCGGTGGCAGCTGTAATTCCCGGAATTACTTCTGTCTTAATGTTGTGAGCACGCAAGTATTCTATCTCTTCTCCACCGCGGCCAAAGATGAAAGGATCTCCACCTTTCAGCCGCACAACCAGTTTGTGTTTTCCCGCGCTGGCCAGCAGCATTTGGTTGATCTCTGATTGCGGAAAACTGTGTTTACCTTTCCGCTTTCCGACAAAGATCTTTTCGCAATCCGCTCGTGCCAGATCCAGAATTTCCGAACCTATCAAGCTATCATAGAGGATGACATCTGCCTGCTCAATAATTCTGGCTGCTTTGCGCGTTAGCAGGTCGGGATCGCCGGGCCCCGCGCCAACCAGGTAGACCGTTGCAGAGTTCCCTGTTGCCTGGTCAGCCGGCAACGCCGCTTGCGCGGCAGTTGTTCGATCTGAAGAGTGATTGCCTGTCATGCTTGCCCTTCCAGACTATGGTTGTTTGAAGAACGGAGTACTACATCAGGCTGCAAATAAAGGGGACGCAAAGGGATTGCGCCGTCACCTTGAAACGAATCAAAACATAGACCAGCCCGGGAAGGGAGGGTGGACGCCGCTTGACGTTGCATCTTACAAGGGACATGCGGAGATTGTAAGAATACTTCTTGAGGCCGGAGCACACGTGAATGCTCGGTCGCTGCAGCTTGCTCAAGAATACGGGTATAAGGAAATTGCAGAATTATTGCAGGCAGCCATGGCGCGGCAATAGGCGAGAGGGCTGCCGGATTGCCACAAAGGTGAATGATGGGCAGGTGTGTCTCTGTGAGACCTAAAATTTGATCAAACATTCTCTGCTTCACTCACACGCGGACGCTTTCTGAATTTGTGGAAGAAGTCGGCTGCATAAAGTCGAGAATCTGCAAAGTCCTCCGCAGTCAATACGCGTCCAACAATGATGATTGCCTGTGCGCGAATGCTGGAAGCCTTCCACTTCTCCTCAATATCGGCTAACGTTCCCATTAGGATCTGTTGATCTGGCATAGTAGCCTTATGGACAATAGCAACTGGACAATCTGCACCATAGATTGGCGTTAGTTCCGCGCACAGTTGTTTAACCAGGGTAATGCTCAAGAAGAGGACGAGTGTAGCCTGGTGCTTTGCCAGTTCGGCAAGCTTCTCTTTCTCGGGCATTGGTGTGCGGCCTTCCATCCTTGTGATGATAATAGTCTGGGAAAGTTCGGGCAGAGTGAGCTCCCGGCCAAGGGCCGCCGCCGCACCGCTAAAGCTGGACACTCCCGGAATGATTTCGTATTCAATGCCAAGTGCGTTCATTCTGCGCATTTGCTCGGCCGTGGAGCCAAAAATGGATGGATCCCCGGTATGCACGCGCGCAACGTTCAGGTCCTTATCACGCGCTTCTGTTAAAATCTCTACAATCTGATCCAGCGTCATTCCAGATGAGTCAAGCACTCGCGCATCTTTAGAAGCTCCCCGCAAGACCTCCGCCGGAACCAGGGATCCAGTGTACAATACGATTGGACACTCAGCAATGAGCCTTGCGCCCTTAACAGTGATCAGTTCGGGATCCCCAGGCCCTGCTCCAATTATGAATACTTTCATTTTCTACTCCGGGACAATTTTAGGAAGCCGGCCTTGGTCATTTGCACTTTAAGATAGATTCGCGAACCACGTCCCAAATTTCAGCCGGCATACTCGCCAGCCAGCTGGCCTGAATGGTTTCTTCATCCTCGTTCTCCTCTGCATCGAGAATCAAAGACCAGAGCCGTTCGCTGACGGAACCATTTCTGGAAATTGTGAGGCTGCGGGAGAGTAGCTTTGCGAGAGGCTCGCCCTCCAGATCGATTTCTAGAACGGGCAACTTTAGCTCAATAGCGCGCCTGGCTGTTAGGCGTTTGAATGGCTCTTTCAGCGGCGCGATTTCTCCTGGATTTTCAAATCCAGCCTTTTCAAAATCACAGGGCTCTTTCAAGTCTCCAATAAGGTAGTAATTCCCATCTGTTTCCGCGAGAATTGCGCCCGATAGTCTACTCACTCGTCCCATTATGCTTCTCCTGATCGCTCCATTTTTTCCGCTATTGGCCTTCCGGATTCGTCGAGCACGAGGCTTCTGCCCGGGGTCTGGCCGTCCAGGACCGTGCCGTCCATTAGATACTTATTGTTGTATCCGCGCGGTGTTACCATGTAATCTTCAAAATAGTATGTTTGAGTCGACCCAACGAGCACTGTCGTCAGCATACCGATTTCGTAATCCAGAAAATGATCGAGATCGCTTTTAACAATGTGTTCCTTGCGACGATAGGCGCTCTTGATAAGGGAAACGGGTGTATTTCCCGGGCGATACTTTCTGATGATCTCCTGCGCCTCCACGATCTGGCGCTGCCTGCGCCCGCTCGCCGGATTGTACAGTCCAATGACAAAATCAGCACTGGCTGCGGCCTCAATCTTCTTCCTGATGGCTGGCCATGGAGTTAGTAAATCCGAAAGTGAGATAGCGCAGAAGTCATGTCCCAGAGGCGCGCCCACAAGCGAGGCGCAGCCATTGATTGCGGTAATTCCCGGAATGATTCGCAGTTCCGGGCTATCACCGCGTTTCCAACCGATCTGTCCGAGCACTTGAAATACGAGCCCACACATTCCGTACACGCCGGCATCGCCGGAGGAAACCAGGACCACTTTGCGACCGGACCTGGCCTGTTCTACAGCCGCACTTGCGCGGCCAATCTCTTCCGTCATCCCGGTCCGAACGATTTCTTTGCCCTCAATTAGATGCTTGACCAACTTGATATACGTCGAATAGCCCACTACGAGTTCGGCTTCCTTGATTGCTTGAAGGGCGGCCGGTGTAATGTGTTCATCGTTTCCCGGACCAATTCCAACTACACTTAGAACTCCATGATTGGTATCACTCATTTTGCTTCCTCTCTGGCAGTGTTGCCAGCAGCATTCGCGCCGGTTCTTTTTCCAAAATCTATGCGCGCGATTGCCATGGTCATGTTGTGCACGTCGGTTGGCTCTTTGTAAGATTTCTTGGGCATGAGCAGTCGCGCGGCGTTTGCCGCTCGGAGGGCTGCGGGTTCAGCGACACCCCTGGAACCAGTGTGTTTCTTAACTGTCTCGGATGGGTTTTCAATTCCAGGTGTTGCGTCCAGAATTTCCGGAGAATAGGTTGTAAACGGCCAGTTGTATTTTGCTGCAAGTGCAAGGAGACCGGGCTCGTCTTTTTTAAGATCAATGGAGGCGATTGAATGTACGGCCATGATGGAGAGATTCATCTCTTTCAGAAAGGAAAGCACGCCACGCTCAATGATCTCAGCGGGTGTGTCGCGATCGCAACCCAGGCCAAGTACCAGGGATCTGGGCCGATAGATGACCGAGTTGTTCCAGTGCGCAGGATGCGACGCCTTGATCTCTCGATCGGTTGCGATCAAGAGAATCTCGTAGTCTTCCGGTTTCACCTGGTCGAGACTCGTGAAGTATTGAACGCCCGGTGGCAATTCCTGGTTCAGCGGCCAGAAGTCTGGCTCTCCGGCTTCTTGAACAAATGCGACGTTCGTCTCGTTTACTACTGCTGCGCAACCCCGTGTAACGTTGCGGTCCATATCGTCCAGGCGCCATCCCAGATCGCGCCCGAGAATATCCACGGTCAAAGTGCCGCGGGCATCGGAAGCGGTCGTGATGACAGGAATGGCACCCAGCGCCTGCGCAATCTTTTCAGTGAAGAAATTGCCGCGACCAACATGGCCGGACAGTACGCAGATTGCGAATTTGCCCGCGTCATCGACGCAGATGATGGCTGGATCCTTCTTCTTGTCCTGCATAAGATCTTTGATCATCCGGACCACGGCGCCAACGCTGATAATGTGAATGTGGCAATAGTATTCCGAAAAAGTTTTTGAGAGCGTTGGTCCCATGGGCAGGGTAAGATCTTTTGCATCAGGAGGGGCGTCGGCCTTTACCTTGGGAGATACAT
Organism: Leptospirales bacterium; assembly: GCA_016788865.1. GTDB lineage: Bacteria > Spirochaetota > Leptospiria > Leptospirales > Leptonemataceae > JAEUSB01. The sequence continues at coordinate 75,436 of JAEUSB010000037.1, read as the reverse complement.
ACAAATCAGCGTCCGGCAAGGCGGCGCGAATCTTGCGCGCAAGATCCACGCCATGTTTGGTAATGACGTAGATTGCGAATTCTTTGCGAGTTTCTGCCATTTTGATTAAGCGCCTAACGTTTCACTTGCAACTCTACCGGCCAGGATGCCGCTGCGGCCCCGTTTGGAAACAACGATCATGCTGAAGTAGTCGCACTTGTCGTTCTGAATACTTCTTAGATCTCGCACAACCTTCTCGAATTCCATTGTTGCGCGACTTACGTAATAAGAGCATTCGAGTAGATTCTCATCCTCAAGAATTTTGACGACTTCTGGCATGACACTGCTCACTTTCATGAGCAGCACTGTATCAAAGAGGCGAAAGATCGCCGGTAGATCATCAAGCCCGTAGCTTGCCGGGATTACCGCCACTCGTTCCTGGCCGTCAGCAATGGGTGTCTGGATGATGGATGGAACTGCAGTGAAGCTTGAAACTGCAGGCACGACTTCAATTTCAACCTCAGGCCATTTTTCTTTTGCATGCGTGTGTAAGTAGATGTACGTGCTGAAGAAGAGCGGATCACCTTCGGTGATAAAGGCGACGCTCTTGCCGGCCTTGAGTCTGGTCTCAATTTCTGCAAATGCAATGTTCCAGGCTGGAACGGTTTGCTCCGGATCGCGCGTCATTGGAAAATGCAGGAAGATTCTTTCCTGGCCCTCAACCGGCCCCACAGCCTTTTCCGCGATGCGCCATGCAACAGACTTAACGTGCGGCGAACTCTGAGGAATTGCAATCACGTCTACCTTGCGCAAAACGTTAATGGATCGCATGGTCATTAGATCGCTTGCGCCTGGACCAACGCCAACGCCGTATAACTTACCCTGGCTCATTTGCTACTCCGAATGGTTTTTCTACCATAAAATTGTGAATGGGATTCTGCGCCTCATAGCGCATGAACCGCGCAAGCGGAACCGCTCGTGAAATATTGATCATCATTATGCCTGGCTCCAGTTTCAGTTCGCGAAACGTTCGGTAGGCTTCCTCAATATTCTCAAATGTGATTGCATTCACAACGAGTCGCCCACCAGGACGCAGACGATTGAAACTGGTTTCAATGATTGCCTGAAGGCTTCCCTTGCTTCCACCAATGAAAACGCAATCCGGATCGTCTTTGATTTCTGAAAGAACTTCGGGCGCGCGCCCTTCGATTACGGTAACGTTGTCCACGCCAAAGTGTTCGATATTATCGCGGCAAAAGGCGATGCTTTCTGGGTCCACTTCAATCGCGTAGGCGTGGCCCAGATCCGCTAGCAAGGCGCATTCAATCGCAATGGAGCCCGACGCTGCGCCAATGTCCCAGATGACGCTTTCGCGGCGCACCTGTAGTTCTCCAATGGACAATAGACGAATCTCTTTCTTGGTTATCAGGCCCTGTTTGGGAATCCGCTTTGCGAAAAGATCTTCACTCTGGTTTACAATCTGTGGCAGCGGACGCCAGTTTTTGTCCGTACGTCTGAGTAAGAGCACATTCAAAGGACCGACGTCAGTGCAGCTTGCCAGATCTTCCAAATTTGAAAAATGTCTGACCTTTTCGTCTTCGCTTTCCAGGTTCTCGCAAACCCATGCTTCCCAGGATATTTCTGAATGATCGAGCATGTAACGCGCAATTGCTGCGGGATTGTTTTCTGGATCCGTAAGCACTCCGAGTTTCGCAATTCGCTTGAGTCGAGTCAGGAAATTGTTCCTGGATTTTCCGTGCAGTGAGATCCAGTTTGCATCGTCCCAGCGCCATGCTGCACGCGCAAACGCTACCTGGAGCGATGTTGGATGTGGAAGGATGCGGACGTGTTCTGCGCCAACAAGTTTAACAAGCAGAGCGCCAACTCCGTAGAATAAGGGATCTCCGGATGCCAGGACGCAGACGTTATTCTCGTTTGCTAGCTCCGCGGCTTCCTTGAGGGCCTTTGAGATTTCTGTTTTCAGGCTAATCTTCGTTCCCTGGAAATCCGGAAAGAATCCCAGGTGACGCTCGCCGCCCACCAGGACCTGTGCGCTCGAGATTGCCGCGATTGCAATCGAGTTAAGTCCGGCGCAACCATCGTCGCCCATTCCTACAATGGTAATGGCGCGAGTCTTCATGCTGGCATTTCTACCGAAAGCTTCAGCAGCGCATGGATGATAGCTACTGCGATGGCGCTTCCGCCTTTGCGGCCACGGGCAATAATATAGGGTACGCCAAGTGGTCGAACCGCCTCTTTTGATTCTTCAGCGGAGACAAATCCTACTGGAACACCCACGATCAACGCCGGCTTGATTCCCTGTTCGATCAGGCGACAAGTTTCAAGGAGTGCGGTGGGAGCGTTTCCAACTGCAACCATGGAGCCGGCCAGATGACCCAGCGAGTGCGCCTTTACCATTGCTTCGATGGCGCGCGTGGTATTCTTTTCCTTTGCGCGGGCGATTACGTCCTCGTCTGAAATGTAGCTGTAAACTCCGCAGCCATACGCTGCAAGACGATCCGCATTGAGACCGGACGAGATCATTTTTACGTCCACTAGAATTGGACAGCCCCGGCGCAATGCCTGGATCCCGGCAGAGACCGCATCGGGTGAAAATTCCATTAGAGTCTTGAACTCAAAGTCAGCGGTAGCATGAATAACGCGACGGACAACTTCCCATTGCTCAGGTGTGAAACTGTGTGCACCTGCCTCTTCGTCAATGATCGCAAAGCTGCGATCTTCAATGCTCCGACCCAATTGGGTCATTTGTCGCATATCGTTTGGTTGATTGCTCATTTCTTTAGGTCTCCCGGAACCGGATATTGGCCAAGCGTCGTTCCATCAAAGTCAACCAGGCAGCATACAACCTCAAAGTCCGGATTGGGCGCATCTTCCTGTGCACCCGCTTGATCCGGAGATTGATCCTGTGCCAGCAGTCTTCTTGAGACCCCCTGCGAGAAATTCCGCATAACGGTAACCACGCGCTTGCAGATTTCGTCGGTAAGTCCCTGGATTTGATGTGCCTTGCATATTTCAAGTACGTGGCGCGCTGTGTTGGCCTTTTCTATCTCGCGAACTGCCTCTGTTGATGCGCCCAGGTCTTTTGCAATTCCGGCAAGCAGCGCCATGTTCACCTGTGATCCAGCCTGGTGGGTCTGGGTTACGCCATCGGCCATTTTGGAGAGCTTTCCCATCATCCCAAAGATATAAACGCGCTCCATGCCTCGTCTTCGTGCATGCTTGACGCCCGTACCAATGAAGTCTCCCACCTGAATAAAAACGTCCTCTTGTAACTCTGGAAGCGCCTGCATTGCATATTGCTCCGATTTCCCGCCGGTTGTAAGTACGACTCTAGTCCGCTTGCGATGTGCTGCCACATCGATGGCCTGCACAATACTCGTGCGATAGGCGGCAGTGGAATATGGCTTCACAATTCCCGTGGTTCCAAGGATTGAAATTCCACCGATTAGCCCCAGGCGAGCGTTCGTTGTCTCAAGCGCCATGATCTCGCCCCGGGGTACACTGATTGTAACTTCTGCGCCGCCCGGTCTTCCCTTGAGTTCCAGGCTTACCATATCGATGATATTCTTTCGGGGCATTGCCGTAATAGATGGACCGTTTACTTCCAGTCCCAGTCCGGGCTTGGTTACGGTCGCCACTCCGGATCCACCCTTCAGTTCAACGCCCGACGTTTCTGTCAGGCGAACCGTCGCAACAAGTTCTGCCAGGTGCGTACAATCCGGATCATCGCCTGCATCCTTGATGACGCTGCATGTGGCTTCCGTGGCCTTGATTTCGCAACGCTTGATTGCGAAATTTACGGTCTCTCCTGAAGGTAGAATGGAATCAATGCGCATAACGTTCTTTTGTTCGATCAGTGCTCGGGTAGCAGCGCGTGCCGCGGCCGCGGCGCAGGCCCCCGTTGTATAACCAGTCCTTAACTTTGCGGGATCCCCGGAGAGGGCTTTTTTTTTTCTGCGTTAAAGAAGGGTTCAACACGAATCTGTGCTGCGTCCACTCCTTGTACCTGGCAGACATCCGATAACGCCTGAATGATATTGCCATCGCCCGATAGGAAAACAAGAGCAGGACGTTCGACCACGAGTTCAGGTGTGATTGCAGCGCGCGCAGCCTCGGTTCTACCCCAGACTTCCTTCGCGTCTGGAATACTATGAACTTCAAATCTTCCGAGACCTGCCGGCAGGATCTCGCGCACGAAGTCTGCACTAACAAAGTAAGAATCGTTTTCAACCAGCCAGATGAGTCTGATTTTTCCAAGGAGAGGTTGTGCCTGAGCACCACGCACGATGCCAAGCGCAGCCGTGATGCCGGTATCCGTTGCAACAATCAAAATGGGCCCTGTATCGCCATCCTGCAGCTTAAAGATCTTCCCGTAAGGTCCGCTCCACTCGATCCCATCTCCGGGTTCAATCCCATGGAGATGCTTTGATGCAAGTCCGCCCGTGATCTCGCGCACAATGAGCATGAACTCATTTTGATTGGAATCGGGACTGATAATCGAATAGGCGCGCTTCGCCGGCTTCCCTTCTGCAGTAGTCAACCCTGAGTTTACCATGACCCAGTTGCCGCCCACGAAATTGACTGGCTCGCTCGTCTGGAATTTTAGCAGACGGGTGAAAGGATTCAGGTTCCGGGCTTCAACTAATTTTGCTGTCTGAGGCATGTGAAATTTCTCACCTGGCTTCCAGGCTAGTCTTCTTCTTTCCCGGGATAGATTTCGTGGACAAAATGATGGATTTCGTCCAGGTCATTGTACAGAACTTTGAGGTTTTCAATTTGCATTTGCAAATCCTGTTCTACCTTCTTGGTTAGTACGAGCAACGTACGATAGTATGGCATGGATGGATCAGTGGGAGCCGTTTTTGAAACCTTCTCCTGCAAATCAGCCAGCGATGCTCCGTAAAATTTATAAACTTTCTCAAGGGTATTGCTCTCAAGGAGGGACTTAACAGGACCCGGTGTGTTTCTTGCGTTCCCGATTTCCTTGAGCTCGTGCTCCTTTTCTGCCGGATCATCGATCCCGATTACTTCCATCAATCCCAATCGCAGGGCTGCTAATTCATGACAGGCCATTTTAATTCTCCAGATTCCTTACATTATGTTATCAACAAGTCTAGCTACTATCTTATCTTTCACGAGATGTTCTTCTATTATATCCTCTGCATCCGAGGCAACTACCCCACGATACCAGATTCCATCCGGATAGACAGCCATTGTAGGACCCTCGCCGCAATGCCCCATGCACGATGTGCGTGTAACAGCAATTTCTTTGAGTAGTCCGCGGGCTTTCAAGCCATGACGCAAAGCGAGGATGGTACGGATACTTCCTTTTGAGGCGCAGTCAACGTTTCCGCAAACCAGCACATGCTTCTTCAGCGGTCGATGGGCGTGCTCATGTGGCATTGCCTGGTTGTGTGTGAATGTATGGCGGATGCTCCACAGGAGTGCTTTGAGCCCGCCCACATGTTCCTCCTGGGACGGAAGTGGAGTTCTGAATCTACAGGTATCACAGGGAAGTGATAGCTCGCCGCGTCTGGCCTGATTGATCCGATCATCTATAACATTCAACAGTGTGTCATGAATTCCAAGGGACTGGCTCAAGCTTACGCGGATCCACGGGTATTCAGCCGCAAATCGATCCACGATGATCTGCATTTTTTCCATCAGCGTCCCGCTGAAGAGTATGTGTGGTACAACAACAAGATTCTTTGGTCTGCTTCGCGCCACAAGTGCCAGAGTTGGTTCCAGGCGCGGTTCTGTAATCCCGACAAAACTGGGCTGCACCTGCGAAAATCCACGACCTTCCTGGAAGATCCTGGCCTGTTTGCAGAGATCACCGTTTGCATCCGGATCGCTTGCACCGCGGCCCAGGAATACAATTGCAGTTTCGCCGCGATCCTCATCGTTCAAAAGCCCCGTTTCCCGGGCACGTTCATACGCGACCTCCGCCAGTCCCGGATGCACACCGAGCACATCAGAGCAGAAGAACTTCACATCCGGAAATTCATCCTGTGCTTGATTAAATGCCATCGGGATATCGTTCTTGGCATGACCGGCGCGAAACAACAGCAACGGCACCGCAACCACTTCTTTGCAGTTCATTGCCGCCTGACGTAGCGCTTCACCCATAAAAGGTTTTGCCAGTTCAATGTATCCAATGCTTGCCTGTACGTCTGGATGCTTTGCCTGATAGGCGGCCACCAGCTTTTCCATTTCCAGGTTCGCCCCATTGTTTCTGCTTCCGTGTCCAATGAATACGACGGCGCGTTCTTGCTTCATACTGACACCGTCCTTGCTGCTGCTTGAACCAGGGCTGTTGCGGCTGCCGGGTTCGAGCCAAAGTGTAGATGTGCATAGCTGGCGAGAATGGTTCCCATGGAATATCCTTCGGTTCTGGTTTTTGCGCCCCGTCGCCCTGTGATTTCATAAGCGAGCTTCCAGGCCGGGTCGGACTTTTCCGAATCGTTTTCCACGATTTCTGAATAATGAAACTCATGGCCCCGGATCAAGTCGCCCGTTTTGCCAATGAGGCATTCAGACGTTAGACGGCATTCAATGTATCCCAGCATTTTTCGTTTTGGTAGCATTCTGGTCCCAAACGGCAAAATTCCCACCATGGGCCTGCGATCGCCCGAGATGGTCTCAATCCATTTCGAAAGATACATGAGTCCTCCGCATTCCGCGTAAACTACATTTCCAGCACGGGCAAAATCGCGGACGGCTTGCAACATGGAGATATTGTCGGATAGCTTTTCAGCGAAATCTTCCGGGTAGCCCCCGCCGAGTATGATTCCATCGAGATCGGCAGGCAGTGCAGTTTCATTGAGTGGCGAGAAATAGACGATTTGTGCTCCCGCATCCCGTAAGAGCTCCAGGTTATCCGGGTAGTAGAAATGGAACGCTTCATCGCGGGCCACACCGAACCGGGTTCTATGGGCGGTTTTCGTTTTTGTACGGTCCCCGGGTATTTCCTCTTTTAAAGAGGAAACGTTAGCCGGCGATTTGTGGGGCCCGTCCGGAGGTTGATCCAAGTTTATTGCGGAAGCCCTTGCCAGGTCAATCAGTGCGTCTAGATTCAGGTTCTTTTCTATACTCGCTGAAAGTTTTTCAATGAGCTCATGGCTGTCGGTCCGTGCTACGGCAGCGTACAATCCCAGGTGACGATCAGGCAGCGAGGGCAGGGCATTCCGTTCAATAAATCCGAGAAGCGGTGGTTGACCTGCGGCCTGAAGCGCCTGCGAGATGATTTTTGCATGCCCTTCGGATCCGCAGTAGTTAGCAATTACTCCGGCTACCTTACAGCCTGGCTCAAAGGTAGCAAAGCCGCGGACCATGGCCGCGGCACTGCGAGCCACGCCCCAACTATCAATGATGAGTAGAACCGGAGCCTCAAGTATTTGCGCAATCTCGGCTGTACTCCCGACGAGCGCATCCGGAGATGCACCGTCGAATAGCCCCATGACTCCTTCGATGATTGCAATGTCTGCATTCTCGCAGGAACGAGCAAAGATTTCGGTCACGTAATCCTTTCCTGTCATCCATGAATCAAGGTTAAAGCAAACCTCGCCCGAAGCCATTGAAAGCCAGGAGGGGTCCAGAAAATCCGGGCCAACCTTGAAGGCGCGGACGTTCAGACCGCGCTTTTGCAAGGCTGCCGTGATACCGATGGAGATGGAAGTCTTGCCAACTCCGCTGCCGGTTCCCGCGATCACAAGCGTCGGTATCTTCATTTTTCGATTCCCTTCTGCGCAGGCACTCCCTGGTCAAAAGCATGTTTGATGCTGCGCATCTCCGTAACAGTATCCGCACAGGCCATCAGGGTTTGGCTCGCAAAACGTCCCGTTAGCACGACGACCTTATCCTCCGGCGCACTATTCAGCAGTTTAATGACGTCCGGTTCCGGTATCAGCCCTTTGTGAATGGCCCAGCATATTTCATCCAGGATGATCATGTTGCAGTCGGGGTCAGCGATCAGATCTGCCGCTTTTACAAGGCAATCATGTGCGGCCTTCACATGATCCTTAAATTCAGGTTTGTCAGGGTGGGGCAAAAATCCAAGCCCGCCAACGAAATCTTGAATGCCATTCATGCGCTCCAGTGCCATTACTTCGCCCACGTCGCGTCTGCCCTTGACAAAGTGCAGCACTGCTACCTGCATTCCATGCCCCTGTGCGCGTAGGGCCATGCCAAGGGCTGCTGTGGTTTTACCCTTTCCTTCTCCTGTGAAAATCAATATCCTTGGCATTAGAGTCCCATGATCCGTAAGATTTCTTCTAGCTTTACAGCCGATTGAACTTCATCGGCCAGGCGATCCAGTCCTGCGTCCATATCATACCGCGCCTGTATTTCTCTTAGCGGTTGTAGTCCTTGTCTGGTACGCGCTCGATCAATGAACCACCTTCGAAATTGATCGTCGTCAAAAATTCCGTGCAGGTACGTTCCCCAGATCATTCCGTCCACGCTCTCACAGCCAAGGCTTGCGTTGCCACTATTCAGTAGAACTCGCGCGTTTCCAAGTTTTGTCTGGCCATGGTGGACTTCGTACCCGCGGACAGAAATCCCGGACGGAATATGAACCACTGTCGATTGCTTTAGAGTTTTCTCTGATGCAAAAGCAGTCTCGACGTCGAGTAGCCTGAGACCATTTGCCAGAGCGACATTGGATTCAATCTGCCCTGCGTCAGAAATTGTCTGGCCAAGCATTTGAAAGCCCCCGCACAGCCCAACGATCTCGGCACCTCGTCTCGCCTGCGTTTCGATCCACGCTGCAAGTCCGGTCTGGTTTAGATATGATAAGTCATAGATTGTGTTGCGCGTGCCCGGGATAATGATAACGTCTGGAGTTCCCGGAAATTCGCCGGTTCGCACAATCTGAACCTGCACGTCGGGCTCCAATCGCAAGGCGTCAAAGTCCGTGAAGTTTGAAATATGTGGTAGATCAACGATCGCAATCTGGATGTCACGATTGCTCCTTTGATCCTGTGCCTGGCTTTTGAATGTTACCGAATCTTCCTCGGGCAAATTGAGCCCGCGCAGGTAGGGCACAATACCAAGCACTGGTTTCCCGGTGTGCAGGAGCGTGTAGTCGAGGGCATCGCGCAGGAGCGAAGGATCGCCTCTGAACTTATTGATCAGGAATCCCCGAACCATTGCTCGTTCTTCTCTGGTCAGGACTTCCATTGTGCCCACAAAAGACGCAAATACTCCACCTCGATCAATGTCTCCCACTATCAATACTGGAGATTCCGCATAACGGGCCATGTTCATGTTTACGATGTCGTTCTTCTTTAGATTCACTTCTCCGGGACTTCCGGCTCCTTCAAGGACGATTGCGTCAAAATCTTCACAGAGTGAATCATAGCTGGCCTTGACTTCCTTAAAAAGCGATGCCTTATGTTTTTGGTATTCAACTGCGCGCATATGCCCCACTGGCTTTCCGTGGAGGAGCACATGCGATCCCGTGTCGGCATTGGGCTTGAGCAACACCGGATTCATTCTCGTATCCGGTTCTATTTTGCATGCAACTGCCTGCAATGCCTGAGCGCGCGAAATCTCTTCTCCTCTGGCAGTTACAAACGAGTTCAGGGACATGTTCTGAGATTTGAAGGGTGCTACACGCAGTCCTTGTCGCAGCAAGATTCTGCAGAAAGCCGCCGTCATCAGGGTCTTGCCGGCATTGGACCCCGTGCCCTGGAGCATGATGGCTGGCCGTTTGTTTCGCTTGCGGGAATAGTTTCGCGCCGGTGGTGGCGCAACCGGGTTAGCCTGTCTGGTCGTTGCGTCGCTCGCCTCGGCCAGGACCGCTCTTAGAGAACGGACGAGCTCCGTATTGTCCTCAATGGAGCGCACCGCCACGCGAAAGTGGCCCGCAGTGGTTCCTAGATAGTTGTGACAGGATCTGATCGAGATCGCATAACGTTCCATTAGTCGATTGCTCAGGTCGTTTGCGGTGCCATTTTTCAATTCGCAAAGGATAAAGTTGGCCGAGCTTTCGAACGGGTGCACCTGCGGGATTTCCGCGAGTTCGCGGAGCAAGAGCGATCGATTCGTGGCGATCAGTGCCCTGGTTTCCCCTGCGTAACTGAGCTGATCGGGGCCTGGGGCTTTGAAGATACTTGCGGATTCTTCCATTGAAAGTATCTTCTTCCCCACACTTTGTGCGATTGCGTTCACGTTCCAGGCCGGAAGTTGTTCCTGGATTCTTAATGCAAGATCCGGACATGAAATTGAATATCCCAGGCGCAGGCCCGGGATGGCAAAGAACTTGGTGAAAGAGCGCAACACGATGACGTTGTTTAGCCCTAAATGTGCAAAGCTGAGATTGGATTGTGGTGCGGCTTTATCTACAAAGTCGATAAATGACTCATCGATCACGAATAGAATTTCAGTGCGTTTGCGAATGATCTCTGCGATGTTCTCTCGGTCGAGCAACGCCCCCGTGGGATTGTTCGGGTGTGCGAGGAAAACAATATCTCTTTCTTGCAGTGCACTCTCAAGTTCTTGAAACGGGAATTCTCTTCCTGGTTTAGTGAGGACTGGCAGGTGAGTTAAATTCGCGGCCATTGCTGCCCTGCGGTATTCCACGAAGGTGGGCTCTACTGTTACCATTCGCTTCGCGGGAGCCGCGCGGACAATCGCGTAGATGAGCTCATTTGCTCCATTGCCGACAACAATCGTGTCTGTGGGCAGGTTCATCGAGGCAGCAAGCGCATTGCACAGCGACTCGGCCCGCGGCTCCGGGTATGTATCAAGCGTGTCGACGTCCTGGCTGATCCAGGCGCGCAGGTAGTCCGGAGGTCCTAGCGGATTTATATTTGAACTAAAATCGAGAATGTCCGATGGTTTCAGGCCAAATTGCCTGGCCAGCCGTGTGAGATCACCGCCGTGGAAAAAAACGGATGATGCGACTGATGCTTGCTGCAAAGCCCCTTCCTATCTCAGGGACTCCTTCATCTTGCGACGAATTTTGCATTGTCTCTTTGAACCCGAGAAAACAATACAGAGAAGATCTGGCTTGCACTTGCGTGCTTACAGTTGCGGGTCAGCGTGGGAATTGCACCCAACTTCCTCCCATGAGATAACCTATCGCCGAACAGGATTGGCTAATGTCAAGCAGATCGGCTTTCTTGATTTGACACTGCGCCCTGACCCGGGGCACTGGCTGCTATGCTCTCCGCAAAACCCGCGACCAAACGCGGCGATGTGCTTGGTCAGGTTATATTTTGCCTTGGGTGTTGCTGCGGCAGGCCAGACCGCGGCCATCCTGCTTTGCCAGTAGATTGGATCAAATCGGAATGGAAAGCACACAAGCTAAACAAGAAAATCCAGCTGACCATCAGCGGATGCCTTGGTCCCTGCGATGTTCCAAACGTCGTATGGGTTCACACTCCCAATCAGTCGCGCTGGTTTGGAAAGCTCTCCACGGATGAGATCTATCGAGATCTGGTTGCCTGGGCTATCTCCAGCGCAGAACACGGCGAGTTGCTTCCGTTCCCGTCCTCGCTCCTGCCGCATGAGTTTGACCGATTTGAAGTTCCAGCTTTGCAAACCTCGAACGTTTAAACAGACACCGCGAAAAACGAACGAAGATGAGCAAGGGAGAGATTCATTTGGTTCTCGGTGGCAGCAGAAGCGGCAAGAGTAGTTTCGCCTTGAAACTGGCTGAGTCGCTGGGCGACTCACGAACATTCATAGCTACGGCTCCTGTCCTGGATGTGGAAATGAAGGAACGGATTCACAAACACAAACTCGAGCGACAGGGGCGTGGATGGAATACTATAGAAGAACAAACAAAACTGGCATCGGTTCTTGCGGATTTGAAAAGCTCGGTTGTGCTGATTGATTGTCTGACTCTCTGGATCAATAACCTGCTCTACGTAGCTGGCGCCGGCTCCCCCGCAGCAGAACTTACGGAAGAAGATATAGCCAAACACTCGCTGGCTCTAATGAAATCCAGCCGCCAGTCTGGATCGACCGTCATATTTGTGAGCAATGAGGTTGGCCTCGGGATAGTTCCAGAGAACAGATTGGCCCGTCGCTTTCGTGACATGGCAGGTCGATGCAACCAGATTGTGGCGGCAGAAGCCGAACATGTTCACTTTTTAGTGAGCGGCATTCCGATGCGGATCAAATAGCGCCTAACGGTTAGGGTATGAATCCGTATTCCTGCAATTCTAGATTGGGCTGTCTGTGATGATTTTTCCCGTTCTTGCCCTTGGCCTGTTCCTCGATTTCATAATTGGCGACCCGCGTACACCGCTGCATCCCGTGGTTTTGATTGGTCGTTTGGGTCGAATCCTCGAAAGAATTACGCGCCGAAAAATCTCCGGTCTGATACTGGCCGGACTGATTACGGAACTAGTTTTGCTTGGGATCGTTGGAATCGTCACATGGGCAGTTATCAGCAGTCTTGCGTACGTCCATCCGCTGGCTGCTTCCGTTGGTTCTGCAACAGTGATCGCTTTTTCGATTGGATCCCAATCGTTGTTTCAACATACGAACGCTGTTGCTGACCGTTTGAATGCGCATGACCTTGTCGGCGCCCGGGAAAAGACAAGCATGATTGTGGGGCGTGATACAGCGGATCTTCCGCCGGAGGAACTTGTTCGGGCCACAGTCGAATCCACGGCGGAAAGCCTGGTGGATGGAATCACAGCCCCACTTTTCTATGCGGCCATTGGATTCTTTTTCTTTGGTACCGCAGGCGCAGCGCTCGGAGCCATCCTGTATCGAGTGGTGAATACAACCGATTCCTTATTCGGTTATAAGAATGCAGAATACATTGAGTTTGGCAGGGTGGCGGCGCGCACGGATGACCTATTAAACCTGATCCCTTCGAGGATCACCCCGTTCTTTGTGGCTCTGGCGGCCCTGGTTCTTCGAGAAAGATCTATCGCAACACTCCGAATCTGGTGGCGTGATGGTTCAAACAATCCGAGCCCCAACTCCGGGCAGTGCGAGGCTGCATTCGCTGGCGCTCTGGGAGTGCAACTTGGCGGTTTGAACTATTACCGTGGGGTCGCAAGCCAGAAGCCGTTGATAGGAGACAGGCTGGAAGCGCTGAATGTGAAGCACATTGCCCGCGCGAACCGGCTGATGCTACTCACCGTGGGTCTGTGGGTGTCCTGCCTTTCAATTGTGCTGCAGTTTTGCCTTGCTTGACAGGCAAGGATCGGAATGCATTCTGGGGTATCTCCAACGGGAGGAAGTCGGGTGACCGCGAGGAATTCCCGCGCTGACGCGCAACTGTGAGCGGGACGTAAGTCCTGTGAGCCAGAGCTTCCCCGTACAAGAACTTTCGCGGATGAAGTCTTGTGTGCATTTTTGTTAATTGCAAGGGCCCCGGCGGGAATGATTCTGGTTTGCTTCAGAGTCGTATATGAACAGAGAAGGAGACTCTCAATGAGAATAAGTTCAAAAAATTTCTTTCGTTTTGTGGCTATCGCCATGCTGCTTTCGCCAGCTATGCTGTTTGCGCATCATGCTGAATTCATGAAAGACCGCCCATTTCTGCAAGGTGTGAGCATGCCGGTTCATGGACTGGATCACATGCTGCTCACCTTCGCGGTTGGCCTGATTGCAGGCATGAACTGGGGCAAGCGTGGATTAATCGTATCCGGCCTTTTCCTGGCAGCCATTCTGATTGGCGGCGTTGTAAACATTGGTGGCGCGCCGGTTCAACTGGTTGAGCCAATCATTCTTGCATCCGTAATTCTCGTCGGAACGTACCTTGGTCTGAATCCAAAACTCCCGCTTGCCCTTGGCATTGGAGCCCTCGTCGTCTTTGCAGTGGCTCATGGTCATGCAATCCTGGGTGATAATTTTCAAGCGTTAACCGGTGCTCATGTAGCATGGTTCCTTGCTGGTTGTTCTCTGTCTGCTATTGCGCTTCTTGCAATCGGCGCATTGGTGGGAAGGACGCTAAAAGAATCAGCAGCTGTCCGCTACATTGGTTATGCAATGATCGCCATTGCACCAATCGTTACAGCGTTTCCAGCTATCAACAGCATCGTAATTACCATAATCGAGTAGTTTCAAACCTACATCAGTTCATTCACCCGGATGAACTGATGTATTTCCGCCAGCTCCAATGACCGACCAATCTCCTGACGGCTTTTCTCAACACGAACGCGAAGGCGTGTACCGTGCTATCTATGAAAGGCGCGATGTTCGTGCATACAGAAGCGAACCAGTTCGCGAGGATATTATACGCAAGCTGCTCGATGCGGCCCATCATGCTCCTTCCGTGGGCTTTATGCAGCCCTGGAACTTTCTGTTAATCAGTGATCCTGAAATCAGACGGACCGTATATGATCATTTCATGCAAATGAATTCGCAGGCCGGTGAAAACTACGAAGGCGAACGAAAGCTCAAATACTCATCCCTGAAACTGCAGGGTATCCTGGACGCGCCGGTTAATGTTGTGTTTACGTGCGATCGGGAGCGCGGCGGAAAGAACGTCCTCGGTCGAAATACAATTCGCGATACTGACATATACAGCACCTGTCTCGCAATCGAGAACTTCTGGCTCGCAGCGCGCGCAGAAGGGCTGGGTGTCGGCTGGATGAGTATTATGGAAACTGCGTTCTTAAAGGAGTTGCTGCGGATTCCCGATCAGGTACTTCCAATTGCCTATTTGACCCTGGGGTACCCGGTAAGCTTTCCTGACTCTCCATTGCTGGAGTCGGTGGGATGGCGAAAGCGGGAGAACCTTGCCGACCTCATTTTTGATAACGTCTGGGGTAATGTTAAGCGATTTACAGGATCGCAGGATCTTCCCACCCCGCAAGTTGAGCCAATCGTTTCGCAGACAATTGTGGAAAGAATGAATCACCTCACCAAGCCGCGCGGGTCCCTTGGAGACCTGGAAAAAATCATACTGCGGATTGCCAGCATCCAGAGGCAGGATTTTCCGTCCGCGCAGAAGAAGAACATCATTCTGTTTGCGGGTGATCACGGAATTACGGAAGAGCAAGTCAGTGCCTACAATCAGCATGTCACAGCTCAGATGATGTATCAGTACATTGCAGGAACGGCTGCCGTGAACTCGTTCGCCCGATCGAATGGCATTGATCTTTTGTTGTGCGACGTCGGAGTGAATCACGATTTTGAAGGCGCCACTGGCTTGCTGCATCGGAAGGTGCGTCACGGAACCAGGAATTTTCTCCGCGAATCCGCCATGACACGCGAAGAGTTTGAAATTGCCCGCAAGTCTGGATACGACGCTGTCCATTCGCTCAGCCATTGTGATTTGCTGGGTCTGGGCGAAATGGGTATTGGAAATACAACACCTTCGGCTGCAATTGCAAGCGTACTGCTCGGTATCTCGCCCGAGGATGCCGTCGGCCGCGGGACGGGCGTTGGCAACACAGCACTTGAACGCAAGCTTAACGTTATACGCAATGGCCTGGCTCTCTATAAAAGCGCAATTGCTTCGGGCGAAGATGCCATTGTCTGCTTCGGCGGATTTGAGATAGCAGCCCTGCAAGGGGCCATCGAGGCCGCATTCGAGAAGCATATCCCTGTTGTTCTCGATGGACTGATGACGGGGGTTGCCGCCCTGGTCGCGTCTCAGAAAAACCCTGGAATCAGATCGATCTTAATTGCCGGGCATTTGTCAGCAGAACCAGCGCACCGACCAATCCTTGAGGCGCTGGGTCTCAGCCCGGTGCTTGATCTGAAGTTGCGTCTGGGGGAGGGCTCCGGTGCTGCGCTGGCCATGGGGATAATTTCCAATGGCTGCAGCCTGTTTCGCGAGATGAAAACCTTCGAAGAAGCCAATATTCATTTTGCAGAGAACGAAGCAGCCACAACCTGATGCTCAGGTCATGGTGTAGGAAGCGCGCTTTAGTTCGCGGACCACTCGCGTAAAATATTCTGGTGTCCAGATCATCTCTTCGAGCTCCGGGTCAAGGATTGAAATCATCTCTCCAGGGCTCCATGTTAGGGTCTCGCCTTCGCCGCTCCGAACTCGCCCTTCTCCCAGGCCGCGGGAAATTTCGCGTGCTCCAAATCGTCTCAGGTCCCGTATGAGTGCTCTGAAGTGCGCTTCGCGAACCGGATCGTAGAATTGAAACTCTCTGTGGAATAGCAGCGCATCGTGGAAGTACTCCGGAATGTTAAATGCACCGCGTGCTCCAACCCCCAACGCCAGGTTGGTCACAAAGTCTGTGATCTGCGTGAATATTCCAAGCCCCGGTAGTTCTTGTCCTGGAAACAATTTCTCTTTCTTGAATGATTTGATGCGAGGATGGCGCGTCATGAGCCAGTCAATGTAGAGTAGCTTGCGCTGCGGAGCGCCAGGATGCAATCTGAATCGAAAGGAAGAAAGCTTGAGCCTGATGTGAATTAGAATTTCGTTTTTCTCTTTCACAAAGATTCGCTGATCTTGATCAGAAAGGTACTGTAGTTCTATCTCTGTCCGCTTGTACCCTTTTTCTTTGAGAGCGGTAAAGATGCCGGACCATTGAAGCAATTCATGGATTTCTGATTCAGAATATTTGGCAAAGATTCTAGAAACGGACTTATCCGTCACAAGTGGACCGCCGTGAAGCTCTTCGTTTAGTTCTGCTTCATCGAGTCCGGACAATTCAATCCGTTTGTCCTGGTTTCTAAACTTGTCTGACCAATTGAATATCCCCATATTCAACGAATCCCTGCAAGAACCTCACAGGTCTGATAATGAAGATCAATTGTATCCATCGTGTTCTCAGCATAGCCGCCGGCGAGCATTGTGACCAAAGGCACACCTGGCATAAAGTCGCGAACCATACGATCCCGCTCCGCCATGCCTTTCTTGGTGAGGCTGAGTCCGCCGAGCCGGTCGTGCTCGTACGGATCGACCCCGGCCAGATAGAAAACGATGTCCGGAACGAATCGCTGTTTGATGTCGTGAAGGGCCTGCGAGAGATGCCCCAGGTATTGTTCATCGCGACAACCCGTTTCAAGACCAATATCCAGATCGCTTTCTTCTTTGACCGGATAGTTGTTCTGCTCATGCATCGAGAACGTGAAAACGGAATCGTCCTTTGCGAAGATCTTGGCCGTGCCGTTTCCTTGATGCACGTCAAGGTCCACAACGATGGCGGTTCGAATGACACGCTCTTTCTGAAGCACGCGAATCGCGATGGCCACGTCGTTCAGGTAACAAAAGCCTTCTGCGTGGTCATGATAGGAATGGTGGAAGCCGCCGCTGAGATTCATCCCGCGGCCGTGCTGCAGGGCCAGCCGGGAAGCGAGTAACGTGCCTCCACAGGCCAGGTAGAATGCGTCCACAATCTCGCGATTCAGGGGCAGTTCGCTGCGATTGAGGCGGGGCGACATGGTCAGGGTATTGAGATCTTGTAAATAAGGCTTTGTGTGGACCAGATTCGCCAGCCCGGGCTCCAAAGGCTCTGGCTCATGGAAGCGATGCTTCTTGAATTTGGGATTATCCACCAGGCGAGCGTACAGAAATCCAAATTTCACCGACGGGAAGACATGTGGTCCCAGGTCCATGTCATAACCGGAGGAATATACGAAAACGGGACTTGGTTCGGCAGAAGAGTTTTTTTGCATGACAGCCAGACGTACGCTAAGTCAAAGTGAAGCGACCCGCGAATCTGTAAAATTCAAAACGCAACCAAAATGCCAGAAGAAAACAAACAGCCCGATGCTCCCGTTGATAAAAAGCGACTAGCCCTTGTCGAAGGAACATGTGGCGTTCCGGATCGCGTGGCCATTCGCGGCCAGGTCGTAGACATTCCGGTTACTGAAAAGGAAATCAAGTCTGACTGGGACATGTTTCTTGGCCTTCCCCGCATCGCAAAATTGACGGTTCGGCCGCTCCAGGACGTTGGCATGAATGGTGTGCGTCGTGCTCGCCTGCAGGCAGAAGTTTTCCCTGAGAAGCGTGACGGGATGAGTCCGCCCCTCTGGGTATCCGACCAGTTCGCGTCAAATGACAATAGTTTCTTCAATACTACTGTCAGTAAGCTTTCGCCCGGCGTCTATGCGACGCGCGTCATCCTGCGCGGGATTGATTCGCTCAGACAGAGCCTGGCTGACATTGCTTTCATGCCCAGTCGGGCAAGCATCACCCTCAAGAAGGATATAATCATCGGGGAGGGTAAATTCAGGGTTCTCCCAACAGACTACACGGGCTGGATCATAACTTCTGACATTGATCAGACATTTCTAGACACCAAAATCGAATCGCGAAGCGGGCTAATGCAGACTCTGTTTGAGATGCCACCGGAGAAGCGACCATTGCCGGGAATGGCTGAGCTCATGCGTCAGGTGGCAAAAGCCGGGATGCCGCTACATTTTCTGTCTGCGTCTCCGCACTTTTTCCGTCGCAGCTTCAATTCGCTCTTTGAACTGCATCATATTCCGGTAACCGGTCTTCGACTCAAATATCTGCAGGGTGTGTTTGAAGAAGCTCGGCGTAAGATCTTCGAAACGGCGTTTCACATAAACGATTATCTGCAGGCCGGCATTGGCGGGGCAGTGGATCGCTCTGCCAAGTTCCTCATTTCAAGTGTACAGAGCCTTTTCGACCAGGTTGGCTACAAGCTGGAAACCCTCCTGGACAATCGCCTCATGCAGCCAACCGGAGCGCGTGAAGTTCTGATGGGGGACAACACCGAGAGCGATCATTTCATCTTTACGCTCTACCAGGTACTGCTAACGGGCCGGCTTCGTGACGATCAGCTGGTAGACTATCTTTACCATTTGAAGTTTCACGGCCGCGAAGCACTAACGCGCGATTATTCAATTCGCATAGCAAAGCTTACCACGCAGAATCTTCAGATCCACGGAAAGATCAATCCCGTAGAATACGTTTGGATCAATCAGGCAAACGAATCACCTGACGGGCCAGAAGTTGAACGGCTCATTGTAGAGGCTTTACCGGAGAACGCTTTCAAATGGGGCACAATCAAGAAGCCTTTTGTGGTACGTGGCGCTGTCGGTTTTGCACTGCATTTCCTCGATGCTGGACTCCTCACATCGGATCAATTCCGCGAGGTCTGGAAGAATCTTGAGGGAGCAAAGCTTGGTCAGCGTGTTCTCGATCGGGCCTTTCTCGAAGAGGTTCTGAAAACCTTTCCATTCCAGAAAGAGAACGCGCAGAAAGTTCTGTCTTACATCAGCTAACGTTTCGAGCAACAATTTGGAACTAAAGCGCGAAGATAGAATTCTTTTTTTGCGCAGCCTCCTATCCCATTTTGCTCAGATTCGCGTACAGGGTTCGAGCAACATCCCGGAATCCGGCGGGGTGATCCTTGCCTGCAATCACAGTGATGTGTCAGATGGACTTATTCAATTGCTCTATACCACAAGACCCATTGTATTTCTTGCCAAGTCGGAACTCTTTGAATCAGGAAGTCGACTGACGGGTGGATCGCTTGGAATTAATATTGAAGATCTTCTATCACGGAGTGATATTCTAGGCCAGTTTCCAAAAGATTTTCTTGCAGATGCAATGAATCTAATCAGCCAGTTTATCAAAGATGTGGAAGCGGTGCCGATCATTCGAAGCTATCGCGGCGGTACAAGCCACGAATCAGCGGCGTACTACCGGGACCTGACTACCGCAATTCTAAGCAGACTCGATGGTGGGCATGCCATAGCCATCTATCCGGAGGGCAAACGTTCGGAGGACGGAAAGCTCCTGCCCTTTCGCGGGCTTGCCGCGCGGCTCGCTTTGGCCGCCCGGGTCCCAATCGTCCCCTGTGCCCTGGTCGGGACAACCGGGCTCGGAAATCCTGCAGCCTGGAAGCCCGGCCGAATTCGAACAGTAGTCTATCACATCGGTGTGCCTATCGCGCCTGAAACCTTCCCCGAAGGGAATAGCAAGAAAGCAGTTAAGCGTTTGACGGAAACGATCCGGGATCGTGTAAAGGAACTCCTTGTTCAATCATAGAAACATAACGCTCTATGTTGGTTGCACTTTCTTTGCTGTGATGGGGTTCATCGCGTATCTGACGATCGTGCGGACAAAAGAGAAGACAGAGAAGACGCCGGTATTCTACCCGCTCGTCCTCGAATCTGCGGAAGGGCTCAGACAGGGGGCTGCCATCTCGATCCTGGGTGTGAGCGCGGGTTCGGTAGACTCGCTATATCTGATTTCACCAGGGGATGGATCCGGAAATTCTGACTCAAGCATGGTTGTTGCGTTACTTGCAATCAATCAACCGGTTACATTCTATTCTAACTACCGCATAATCACTCGTTATCCGACAGCACTTGGTGCAAAGATCATTGAAATCGATCCGGGCAGGAAGAAAGGTCCAGAAGACCGTCCCCTGTTGCCGCGCTATCTGGGCTCCAAAGAGCTGGTCGCAATGAAGAAGACAGGTCTTGTTCCGGAACTGGGAAACACGGTGCTCATTGCTGCAAACTTTGACGATCCGCTATACATGATTGCAACCACGCTTGCGGAGAATAGGAAACCTATCAGAAAGATCACCAGAAACCTGGCCGAGATAACGGGGAAGATGAACAGTGGCTCAGGCACAATCGCTTCAATTCTGAATCGGCCGGACCTGGCCGATGGCTCTAATGAGATTTTGAAAGGGGCCATTATATTAATACAGGAGATTCGCGATGGCGTCGAGGATTCGCGCGAAAGTCGCGCTGCCATCGATTTCATTTTTACGATTACGGCGTTCTTGAGTCTGGGAGGCTGAATGTCTGCAATGATTGAAATGCGGGGCGTGAAGAAAGCCTTCGGTAGTCGGGAGATACTCCGTGGAGTTGATATCGACATTCGCAAAGGTGAGACCATGGTCCTCCTGGGAGGTTCAGGGACTGGCAAGTCCGTGAGCATCCGGCACATCATAGGTTTGCTCGAACCTGATGAGGGAAACGTCTATATCGATGGCATCAAGATGAACGGTGCCAAAAAGCGAGTTCGCCAGCAATTGCGGTCGCGGATGGGCGTGTTGTTTCAAAGCGGCGCTCTCATTAACTGGCTTTCCGTGTACGACAATGTGGCTCTCCCACTAAGAGAACTACGATTAGCCGAACCCAAAGAGATTGATCGGATTGTTCGAGAGAAACTGCAATGGCTGGGACTCATGCCGGCAATGCATCTGCTTCCATCAAATATTTCCGGTGGAATGAAAAAACGCGTCGGCGTCGCACGTGCACTGACCACGCATCCAGAGATTATTCTCTATGACGAACCAACCTCTGGCCTGGATCCAGTAATGAGCCAGGTATTGAACGAGCTTAATAACAAATTGCGCGCGGAGCTTGGTGTAACCCAGGTTGTGGTTACGCATGATATGAACTCAGCCTATACAATCGCGGATCGAATTACATTCCTGTACCAGGGAAAGGTCCGGCTGGTTGCGACTCCAGATGAAATCAGAAATTCAACGGATCCCATTGTTCAACAGTTTATAAATGGCCGAACTTCCGGACCAATGCAGATCGATGCAGGAGACCCGACGGCTAAAAAATCAAACTCTGAATAGGCGGAATTTGGTTTATCCCTTAGAACTTCGGGCCTGTTACCCGGGGGCCACACCTCCGTCAGACAACCCCGTAAATTTGAGTTTTCAGCGGCGATGTGTTTTCGGTTACTGGAAGCGTGCCCCGGCAATTTGAAATTCCTACGTTCTATAGATCTCCGATACTTTCTGTAATCAAGAGCTCACGAAAGACTCAGGATCGTCTGCGCAAAGACTTCAGTCCGTCAGTCCTGGATCTAGGCAAGGTTCGATTCAAACTTGCACGTCATTTTGGCTTCTGCTACGGAGTGGAGAATGCAATTGAGATTGCTTACAAAGCTATTGAAGAGAACCCCGGAAAAGCCATTTATCTGCTCAGTGAAATGATTCACAATCCTCATGTGAATCAGGATTTGCAGAGTCGGGGTGTCCGCTTCTTGATGAAGACGGATGGTTCACAGCTCATTCCTTTTGAAACCCTTAAGCCCCAGGACGTCGTGATTGTACCGGCATTCGGGACCACAGTGGAAATGTTTAATCGCCTGGCTGATATCGGGATAAATCCGCGGACCTATAATACCACATGCCCCTTTGTGGAGAAAGTATGGAATCGCGCCGAGCAAATGGGCGCGCAAGGCTACACGGTGGTCATCCACGGCTTTGATAATCACGAAGAAACTCGGGCCACGTTCTCGCACGCAAGGCAGACGGCGCCATCTGTCATGATTCGTAATATGGAAGAGGCGGAGAAGCTTGCTGTGTTTGTCCGGGGCGAACGCCCACCGGAAGAATTCTATGAGGTGTTCCCCGGCCGATTCTCGCCCAACTTCAATGCTGCCGTTGATTTGCAGAGAATTGGTGTGGTAAACCAAACGACCATGCTCGCGACAGAGACCCAGGCAATTAGCGAATATCTACGAAATGCAGTCATAGCCCGCTTTGGCGAGAGTAGCCTGAGCAGTCATTTTGCTGATACGCGTGATACGCTCTGTTATGCGACCTCCGAAAATCAGGATGCTGTTTATGGACTCCTTGATTCGGGCGGAGATCTGGCGATTGTTGTCGGAGGTTACAATTCTTCCAATACATCGCATCTTGTCGAGCTCTGTGAAGAGCGGCTGCCCACGTACTATATTCGTGACGCGGATGAAATTCTGTCTGCCCAGGCCATACGCCATCTTGACATGAAGGCCGCGGCGGTGGTGACTACCAGCGACTGGTTGAAGAAGAACGGCAGTTCCGCCGGGCCAATAGAAATCCTGGTCACCGCTGGCGCGAGTTGCCCTGACGCCACCGTCGACGCGATCATCCAAAAGGTTGCAGGCATTGCAAATTGTGCCGATCGCATCGAGGAAGCGCTCAGAGTTTTCGCTTGACCTATTGTTGGTGAGCAAGACCGTTTATCAGTGAATTGGTTCCAGAATATCCTGGTTGGGATTTTGTTCTTTGGTGCTCTGGCCCTCGCCGGCTTCTTTACAATTATTTCAGAAAGTGGACCATTTGCAAAAAAGGGGAACCAGACTGTTCTCTATTTTGACAACGCTGATGGCATCAAAGTTGGATCGCGAGTAACAGTGCTCGGGGTGCCCGCAGGAACCATCACGGATCTGGCGTTGATTGGTGTAGATGAGCAGCGTCGCCCCGTTGCGGATGAAAGTCTTGCTGTAGCGCAACGTGTGGCTGTGACAATAGAACTGAAGAAACCCGTTAAGTTTTACAGCAACTACAAGATCGCAGTGAAAAATGAGACCATTCTTTCAGGAAAGATCATTGCGATTGATCCAGGATCGGTTCGGCCGGGGGAAGATGGAAAGATTCCGGAAGTCGTCAAAGTTCTGGCCCCTTCCACATCGGAACTACAAAGCGAAAGCAAGACCGCCTTGCAGCATCGCCTGGAAAAGGGCGGTGGATTTACGGACTTACAGGGAGAGAGTGCGGGTGATCCTTTGGCCGGCTTGTCTGAAGTTCTTGCGGAGAATCGCACTGACATTCGCCGAACGCTCAACAACGTTGCAGAGATCACTACCAAAATCAATCAAGGCAAGGGAACCGTTGGGCTTCTAATCAACGACGATGAGCTGCATCGCAATGCGAACACGGTCTTAACGGACGCGCAAATTGTGGTGCGGGAACTTCGTGAGAGTTTGGAAGACACGCGGGAACAGGCTCCTGTGAATAGTTTCCTCCGTGCAGCCCTTACAGCGTTTTAATCCGCATGTTATACAATAGCATAGAATATTTTGTTTTTTTCAGTATTCTCCTGATCATCTATTGGTCCGCTGTCCCGCGTTTCCGGAACGTCATTCTGATCGTTGCCTCGCTGCTGTTCTACGCGTACTGGTCATTCCCATTCTTGATCCACTATTGCGTGATCCTGGCTCTGAACTATCCTCTGCTCTATCTGATAGTCAAACGCAGGTCACGTGGTGCGTTGATAGGCGCGCTCATACTGGATCTCGGCAACCTGGCATTCTTTAAGTACTTCTACTTCATTATTCGATCTCTGGAAGTTCTCCTGCCTGCCAGTTACGATGTAACCCTGTCGCAGATTACGCCCGAAAACGGAGACATCATCCCGGTAATCATCCTGCCGCTTGCAATTAGCTTCTACACATTTCAGATTATTGCATTTCACATGGATGCATATCGCGGGGAAGTGACGGAGGTCCCAGGATTCTGGAAGTATTTCCTTTTCATCAGCTATTTCCCTCAGCACATTGCGGGACCAATTATTCGCCACGAGGATTTGCTGAAGCAACTCGATGAACCGCGAAATCCTGCCGCAGTCGACGTTGAACGTGGCCTGGCTCTGATAGGAATCGGGCTTGTAAAAAAGATTCTGATCGCGGATTTGTTTGCGCAGCTGGCCGCGTCCATCACGCACAGTCCGGAAAAATATGACCCAATCATTATTTTCCTCGGGTGCGCCTTCTTTGCTATTCAAGTATACTCTGACTTCTCAGGATACTCAGATATTGCTCGTGGCTCGTCGTTGTTGTTGGGCTTCGAGTTGCCCGTGAATTTCAGGGGCCCTTTTTACCAGCTTTCCTACCAGGAACACTGGCAGCGCTGGCACATCACGCTTTCATTCTGGCTTCGTGACTATCTCTACATCGCCATGGGCGGGAATCGCAAAGGCAAGTTCAAGTCGCACGTATTTCTCATTATAACCTTTATCCTGGGTGGCCTCTGGCATGGAGCTGGATGGGGCTTTGTACTCTGGGGGCTGGCAGTTGGCCTATTCCTTGTAGTTGAGCGGATTCTCCGTGAGGCAGGTATCTTCTCCAAAGAGGAACGCTGGGCGCGGCGCGAAAACGAACCAAATACAACGTTTGGCTTCCGGACCTTCAAGAATTTTCTCCGCATGGCTTTGATCTTTACCCTGGTCGCTCTGGGCGGTGTCTTTTTTAACGCGGGAACAGACCTGAATCTAATAGTCAGAAATTATACGGCGCTGTTTTCGTTTTCGCGCGAAACCATCCCTTTTGGTCTGAATTCATATCACGGGTTGGTTTTTCTGGTTTTCCTCTTTCTTCACTGGCTTGAGTACAATGATTTTAGATTCATCTTTGAACGGCGAGAGAAGTGGAAAGCCTTTGAGCGGCCGGCTTTAGTTGGCTTTGCAGTTCTGTTGCTGTTCGCAATAAGCTGGAAGGCTGCCGGCAACGTCCCATTCGTATATTTTCAGTTTTGATGCAATGATGAAAAAAGTTTATTTCCCTGTCTTAGTCGCGCTCCTGGTTTTCGCAATAGACAAAGTTGCATTGATACCTGCGTTTCGGCAATGCTGTACCACTGCTCCGTCCGCGAGCATGTACAGGCTTTCGCTCAACTCTGATTTTCGCCAGGACGAACTCATTGCCCAGGCGCGCAAAGAAAACAAGCGCATCATGATGACATTCGGGTCATCGCGTTCGCTGGGATACTTTGCCGGACCCACGATTGAACAGATAGATCGCTCTCAGTATATTACGCCGGCACAAAAGCAAAAACTAAAGTCCTGGGATGTGATTAATTCCGCGGCCCCAGGTGCTTCTATTGTGACCGAGTATGTACGGATGATACAATGGCTGGACCACGGGGTAAAGCCGGATCTGCTTGCGATTGAGTTTTCTAGATTTTCATTGAACGCGAACAGTCTCTGGCACGATGAAGAAATTAAGAACGGGATCCCGCTTGATTTTGTTTTGAAGAATATCTGGAGCATGCCTCGAGCGCATTCGGCAACCGTCGTGGGCAGCCGCGTCTTTGCACTCTCGCGCTATCGGATTGGTGCCCCAAAGGCCGTTTCCGCTCCTATGTGGGAAACTTTGTTCAACCAGTTTACCGACCGGCTCACACAGCGCGCCCATGGCTCGCCCGCGGGCGCTGGCGTTCGGGTCGGCCGCGAAGAACCAATCGCCCTCGCAACCTACAACCACATTGCGTCGGAAATGAATCGAACTATGTTCCAGGGCTATAGGCCCGACGCGGACATGACAAAGTATGCTTTTCTCATGGCTGAACGCGCGAAGCGCGACGGTATTCCAATTGTGTTCTGGAACCCGGCGGCTCATCCAATCTGGAATGCGGTCGAGGAGAAGGCCGATCCGCGTGATCGTTTTGCGCGTGTCGTCCGTGATCTCAAAGCAAGCGGGGGAATCTACCTGGATCTAAACCGGGCTGGCGTCATGAAGTGCGATGAGTTTAGCGATCCCGTCCACAGTCACCAGAACTGTTTCCCTGAAATGGCGATTGCCACCATTGAGGCGGGCGGATTGTGAATGCCTCAAAAATCGAAGAAAGAGCCTTTCTTTGTCTCGCAGGCAGTGGCATCTGACAGCGAGGTGGCCTCTGTTGCGCATTCCACCTGTGACTTCTTTAGCTCCATGCAATGGGCTGTAACAGCGGCCTTTCCATCCGCGCTCTTAAGAGCTGCGTCAATTGCTGGATGTCCGGCGAGCTGGCTCAGATGTTGATTGTAACGCGCGCATTCTTCTTTCCCGGGTTTGCGGCTACAGCCTGCGGCTATGCTTAGAGTCAGGATGATGACAAAATATTTCACAGGCATACGGAATTTTCGGCACCTATGGGGGCAATCATAAATCGCTCAAAAGTTGTTCTTATTTGTTCTGCGATTCTAGATGAGCAGGAACACTTACACGGATTGTCTGGCTCCGACGTGGAAGTGGTTCCGTTGGTCTGCGGAGTGGGGAACGTTGCAGCAGCTGTTTGCTTGAGTGAATACTTGCAAGCGCATCGGGCTCCGGATGAAGTTCTGTTCGTTGGTTCTGCAGGGACGTACGAATCGCGTCCTGACGTCTTTGGAATCGGCATCTCAAATCATTTCTATCAGTGTGACCTCGCCGTAGCCCGCGGCGAGAGTAATCGCCCCGGGCTCCTGCCTGGATTGATTGAGACGCGGCGTGGTGAAAAAGGAGCTGGCCTTGCAGCAACCCCTGGTACGGTCGTCGGGTCTACAAATTGCCCGGACTCGATAACGCTCGTTAACCCCGGAAATCTATTTGGCGATATCGTCTTTGAAAACATGGAATGCTATGGCCTTGGCTTTGTCGCCCGGCAAAAGAATCTGCCCTTTACGGCCATTTTTGCTCTAACCAACTCGGTTGGTCCCGGCGGATCGGAAGCGTGGCGCAGGAACTATAGAAACTATTCGCAAGAATTGCAACGGACCATCCTCCACTACTTTACGTCACCTCAGGTATGAACGGTTCCGCCATTTTGTAGCGTGGCAACATGATGCACCCGCCGGCGTTGCATCAAAAAAACTAAATCGAAAATCGCAGTCACCTTTCAGTTCGCACCTTCGCGAAGACGATACAGAGTATGCAGGCAATTTTAAATGTTAGAAAAAACCCAATATCAGATTCGTCTAACTGTGGCAGTATACCGCGATAAGAAGCTCGTTTATCGCAATGAAATGACTCTTCCCACAATCTACGACAGGCGCTCTGAATGCAGGGCACACGTAAAGAAGGAGATCGAGAATCGCCTGCGGAATTCGAATTTCTTCATCTCCCCGCGTGTAGACTTTGACCTGGTCCGTTATACGGAAGAAGCCACTTGCAACACGTATTTGCGCTATCGCATTATTGAACGGGAGGCTGCAGTGGTTGGTCAAAAAGACTTTGACCATTCCGGCTTATCCTTGAATCAGGATGCATGACAGCGGCGCTAGCCGATGAGTTAACAAAGCACAAGCAGGCCTACCTCCAGCTTTTCAAATCCGTTCTTTCTAAACGCCCGTTGGATCAGGCGGGGCGCGACGCGCTCATGCGTCGCCTGTCTGACCATATGGATTCCGTCATCAAGACACCGGATGACCTGATTCCCCGAATCCCGGAGTTTGCGGGAATGCTGGGCGTGAACCAGCAAACCCTGGCCACTTTCATAGGTACCAATTTCTTACAGGCTCTGCAGTTTGTCCAAAAGCAACAGGCCCAGGTTCAAAGTCAGGCTTCGGTGCCGGCTCAACCGTCAGCCAAGAAATCAGGAAGTTTCCTGGTCGATATTATTCACTTTTGTCCAATCCAACTCCCCGGTGGCAGTAAGTTCGCAGTCGCAGATACCGGCTTTCTGAAACTAATCACTCCGCAGGGTGAAGTGCAATCCCAGAGCTTCCTTGCAAGCGGGGAAAGCGGTGGCGCGGTTGAAATAAACTTTGATGCTGCTCCCGTGCCAGCGCCGGGTACTACGCCAGCATCTCCGTCGCCCGCAGCTCCTCGATCGCCTCAGCCTCAACAACCAAGACCAGCCTCAAGTGCGGAAAAATCCATTCTCCAGGAAATACTGGAACGCTTTGGTTCCAGTATAGACATTCCTGGCAAGCTTGTTGTGCGCGACTATGGAAGTGATGAGCCAGACGACGAAGAGGAAATTCCAGAAGAAGAAGTCGCTGTTGCTCCCACCCCGGGCACGGCCGCTCCTGCAAAGCCCGTTTCCACGCAACCAACTACGCGCAGAGAAGTATCCATTCTTAAAGAGGTACTGGATAAGTTTGGCAACACGCTTGATATCCCGGAAAAGCTGGTGCCCAGATCATTCGCAGACGAAAATGCGGAGGACGATGATTCCGACGACGTTGAAGAAATGGACGAAGCACCAATGGAGGCGCAACCCGCTTTTGAAACGCCTGTTCCATTTACGTTTGCAAACTACCTGGATGCTCTGAAGAAGCTTCAAGATTTCCAGACGAGTCAGGATCAAGACGGTTATCGTAAGTGGCTTACCACAGTTGCTAGCCTTGAAACCAAGGTGCTTGTAGCCATCCGCAATTTTGAGAAGAAAGAAAGGGCCGGAACTCCGGTAGACTGGCAGGATGAATACTACGGATTGAGCAACAGGCTTGGGACTCAGGGTAACTATATTGCCCGCGTGCATCAGCACTTGAAGAAGCTTGCGCGAGTGCATTCAATCTGGAGCGGGCTAATGCAGGTGGCGCGAACAGCGGCTCCACCACAAATGGAGGACCTGAAGCGACTATGGCCTCAGATTAAACTTCTCTTTGAAGAGGGCGGTACCGAAGCAGCCCTGAACTCAAGGCTGCAGATTCTGATGCTGGCAATTCCCGATCCAGGGAGGAAAGAGAAGCTCAAAACTATCCTGGGTCCGTATCTGAAGCAGTTGTCCATGGTTTGACCGGGCTGGGAACTTGCTAATGGCGCTCCACCTCCGACTCACAAGCGCCTACTTCAGAACGCGTGCAAGATGTTGCGCAACCACCTGGTGTCCCCGAGCGTTCAGATGACCATCTCCGGGAAAATAGAAGTCGTTTGGATTCGTTCCCAGGTCCTGTCTCAAATCAACGAGCGTCACATTGTGATTTGCCAGGCTTTCTTGAAGCAGTTCAAAAAGAGGATTGCTTACGATTCCATCTGCGCCACCAACCACGGCGCCGCCCGGAGCAAATATCTGTCGGGCTGGCAGGTAAACTACAGTCAGCCTGGCTTTTGGTTGCGCCGCCCGGAATTCTTCAATCATCTGCTGCATTGCATTGTGGAAACCGTCCGCACGCCTGGACCAGACAGGATCCCTTTTCAGTTCAGCAAGTGATTTGAATCGGTAAAAACCAAACTGTCCGCCAAAGTCCTTATCCGGGTCTGCAAGTGGTTTGATGGGTCCAAATTTAGTTAGTGCGCCAGCATGATCGAGCAGAGGATCCTTTGGTTCACGACCTGGCTTGTAGTATTTGATAGGGAGTCTATTTCCACGCAGGGCGAATACGAGTCGTTTAATGATTCGGAATGGAGCGGAATCGCGTAGAAAACGAGTAAAGCCTCCAGAGGGAATGAAGAGCATTCCGGGGGGCTTTGCTCTTACCAGTCGGTTATTGGAAACTTCGATGACGGGGAGGAATTCGTCCTGATCCTTAACGTCGTTGTCAAATATCTGAATAACAATGTGCTGGTAGGTTGCATCCGCTAGAAATTTGCGTCCCCGCAAAATGTAATACCACGGTCCGCCTCCGTGAATGCCTGCATTGTCCACGCTAACTCCCGCTAATGCTCCTGATTTGATTGGAAACGACTCGTCCAGTTCTACACCCCAGCCTTCCGCGAAAGAGTCCCCGAAAAAAATGGCCCGAGGGCTTGAGTCTTTGAAATCCAGGTTTGGGCTGCGAAGTCCTTTTGCGTTGATGCGCACGCTTGAACGATACTCGTCAGAGGCGGCGACTCCTTCGCGATTTTCATAAAAGGAATAAACCATTTCGGGATCGTCACCCCGCACGAGTACACGCTCGCGATCGATCAGGCTCAGAATGCCCCAGGAAATCAAGAGTAGCAATACAATGGGAATGGATGTGAAGGCGACTTTACGGCCTGTAGACAACTCGTTCATTCTTCCAGGATGCGTTTGGTAGGACCCAATTCAAGCACTTTGTAGGGGCGGATTCCGGTTCGGAAATGCGGTGAACAAGTCCTTGACTATTATTTCTGACCGGAACCACATGGGCTATGCTTCGTAAGTCAATCCGTTTGAGTTTCACCCTGTGTACGTTAGTCGCTTTTGCAATGTGCAAGCGCGGCGAGTTTCACAAGTTCGATGTTCCACAAGTCTTGATCTTTCTTTCTCCCGCACAGTCGATTGAGGTATTTCCGGATCCCAAGAAGGCAGAAAAGGCATTGGGTACCATCCTTGATTCAGATAATGCTCAGGCTATTGGTAGGATGGACCTGGCTGCTGCCAGCTTCCTGCAGATTCAATGCCCCGCCAGACTTAAGTGCGAGGACGGCGTGGGTTACATTGAAAACTCCGGCATAGCGTTCGAGCTCGCAGGCGTGAGTCCAGTTACCAGAGTGATTGGAATCGAGTTGGATCGAGCGGTTGCTGGCGCGGCCAAGAAGTACCGGCAGACCCGCGATTGGTTTTTAAGGCCATCGGCGACTCTGCCCATGGAGACAGAGCCTGATATGCTTGAGGCCCTGGTGCTCACAATCCCTGATGAGGACGCCCGCACAGCAAAAATAGCTGAGCTCAAGCTTCTCGCGGACGCACTTGAGCATCCGGAAAAACTCAAGGACTCTCGCCTGGATTCACTGCGGAGACGATACGGTATCCAGCAGCAAAAAAACGAGCAGACCCCCAAAGAGTCTGAAGCCTCTGACGGTAAAAAAAATCCGGAATCGAACTCGGCGCGTGAGTCGCTTGTCAGTGGAATTCGTGCTGTAATGCGCGGGCTTGAGTCCCGTGACAAGGAGCGCTACGCGGATTCTGGAATGGCGAACGTCGTAGTTGGTTTCCCTTTTAGATCTAATAATTGGCCTGGTCTGGCCAGGGAATTTCAGTTGCTCAGTCATATCCCGTATGCGCAGGAAACCGTACTTGCTTCTGCGCTTGAAGGTGCTGACTATACAATTGATCCACCTTTGCCGGATAACGTTGGCACACAAAGCGCAGAGTGGAAAGTGGAAGTGCGGCCGCTTGAAGGAACATTCATCAAGGCAAAAGTAAAGCCAGAGAGGAAGCTCGCGGAGGGTGATACAAGGCCAGCCGAGGAGGAGGATTTCCTCGTCCGCTCCGTTTCAGCCGAACCTTCCAAGAATGGAATGGCCTTTGTTATGCAAACCAGCTACGGCAAAGTCAAAGTAACGCCGGCAGTGATTCCGCCATACCTGGCACGCGGCGGGCCGGGCCTTGAAACTTTTGTAAAAAACATCCCCGGTGATTGGCAGAAGATTCAGCGAGACAATGGCTTCCAGAGGGCCCTGATGCTGACCGCGATGAAATTTGGACATGCCGTTGAATCCCCGGAAGGAAAGAAAGGTCGGCTGGAATACGAGATCCGACTCAGTGATTCGCAGTATCACTACTGGATGATGTTCGATCTGATTAAGAAGAGTCCAAATATCGTCGTTGAAGGGCAAGGGTTCAACGGAAGATTTGGGGACGGTGTGTACGCTGGAAACGGTACGATGGCCGTCGAATCCTGGTATCAACCCAAAGGAGAATTCCGGATTCAGTTTCGTACAATTATGGGTCGCGGGGGCGGAACGGAATTGAGCGAGTTCACATGTTTCACCGAAGGGAACGGGACCTTCCGCGTTTCTGTTCCACCCGCAGATATAAACAAGGAAAAGCCCGACGCACGTATTGAACTGTCGCCTCAGGCAGACCCATACAATCTTTGCGCGGACACCATCCTTGTTTTAAATGCAAAGAAGGAATAAGCGCGGAGGTCTGGATCAGTTTCAGTCCGTCATGATCCGGAGTCTTCGGCTCCTTTCAGCTGTCTTTATTGTAATCTGCGTGGTCGGTTGTTCTGATCGGCTGGAGTTTGATCAAGGTTTGAATCCCGTGCATGTAGGCGCTCTGCCTGCCGGGATCGCCACTCACTCTGCAAGTGAGTGCGCGGTTTGTCACCGCGGGGAATTCCACGATTGGAAGGAATCAGTGCACGGGCGTGCTTTTACGAATGAATTGTTTCAGGACTCATTCCGAATCGAGCCCGCCGTTTGGTGCGTCAACTGCCACGCACCTTTGCGCGAGCAGGCTATGCAGACATTGCCGGGGCAGATTGGAATCGTTGATCGCAATGCCGTCCAAACAGTTTCGCAAACGGCGCTCAGGAATGAAGGGATAAATTGCGTAGCCTGTCACGTGCGAGACGGGATTGTTTATGGGACCAACAAGGGCGCAATTGAACGCGGCTCCAAACATCATCCCATGAAATATTCAACCTACCTGAGCAGCTCTAGTTTTTGCGGCGGGTGTCACGAGTTCAATTTTCCATATTTTCCAAAGGACAAGGTTGTGGAATATGGTCCGTCACCCATGCAGAGCACGCATAGTGAGTGGAGGATGTCGTCGCTCTCTCTTGCTGGGATTGGTTGCAAAGATTGTCATAGCTCCCCCCTCAACCACAAAGTCTACGGCCCGCATACACCGGGGTGGCTGGAAAAGAAGGTTACTCTCGAGGCGATTCTCGAAAACGATCGTGTTGCGGTTGCCCGCGTCACGATCCGGGGAATTCCACATAGCTTTCCCACCGGCGACCTTTTCCGGGGCCTGGACGTGGATGTGCTAGCCTCTGGCGAACGAATTGGTCGCAAGACATTTGGCAGAAAGACGGGAGATTTCAAAGATGCGCATGCACCGGGTGGCGTGTATAAACACTACTACGCAGAAAACGTGCTCCGTCCGGACTGGCGCGGCAGCATTGATGAAACGATTCGCATTCCCCTCGATCGACCCGTCTCAGTGCATGAGGTGGTGTTGGTTCAACTCATTTACTTTTACCGCAATCGCGACGCAGAGCGGACACTTCCTCAGTCGCTCACGCAGAAGGAAATTGCCCGCGCAGAAGTTTATCCGGCGTACCTGCAGCAGGGGCCTTCTTCATTGAATCAGCCGGGCATTGGGTTCAAATGAATCTGCGTCAAATCGCGGCTTCGCCTTTTAGCAAATAGACCTCCATGACCCCTTTGCCTTTCACTTCGATGGATCCCCGCTCTTCAACTTGAAATCTTTTGCCCAGTGCCTCGCGCGTGGTTCGCGATATTTGAATCTCTCCCTCGACACCATGGGATTCCATCCTGCTTGCAGTATTGACTGTGTCGCCCCAGAGATCATAAATGAATTTGTGTCGGCCAATCACGCCTGCTACCAATGGACCGGTATGAATTCCAATTCGCACCTGCAAGCCCCGAAACATTTCGGGTTTAGTTCGCGTGAGTTCTTTCATTCCAAGGGCCATGCGCGCTACCGATTCCGCGTGATTCCCGCCGCGTACGGGAACACCGCCAGCAACCATGTAAGCATCGCCGATAGTTTTGATTTTTTCAAGCCCGTGCTTTTCTGCAAGGAGGTCAAATTCAGAGAAAATTCCGTCGAGCATTTCAACAATTTGAGCGGCGTTGCTTACTGAACTTCGTTTGGTAAAGTTTGCCAGGTCAGCAAAAAGCACTGTCGCGCTCTCAAAGTCTTCCGCAATACTGCGATCTCCGAGCTTCAGTCTCTCTGCGATCGGTTCGGGTAGAATGTTCAGCAACAGCTTCTCACTCTTTTCTCGCTCAGCTTGCAGCGCCAATTCTGCCTGGCGCTGCACGTTGTAGTGATAGAAAGCGCTGAAAAATACAACGTAGATGATTCCAAAAACCACGAGCCCCTGCAGGAAGTACAAGTAAAGTTCCGTTGGCTGAACGAAGTCGCCAAATATCGGCGGATAGACCACCCAGAAGACGGCTGCAGCAAGGGATATCCCCGCATGCAAATACATCCAGCGTCGATATCGCGGGGGATAGATGAAGAAAGGGAGATTGCTCCCGGCAAGAATCAGGAACTGGGCGCCGGCAGCACTCCCGGAAAAGGCCATCAGCAACGATATGTGCACGATCGTGCAGATTCCAAAAAGAAATCGAGCAAGGGCAAAGTGAGCTGCGCGGTTGAGAAGGACGACGAATGGCCAGAGCGCGGAGACACTGGCTTGAACCAGGAGCAGGGCTGCTGACTCGGGAAGGAAGTGTGCAAGTCCCGGAAGAGTGCCTACGTTAATCAGGCAAAAGAGTACGGCGAGAATGTTGGCGGTTTCAATGAATTTCCGCTCTTCGGGCAGTGCTAAGTCAAGTCCGCTTCGGATAAGCCGATTAAAGATGCGCTTCAGCCACATGAGCGATCATGGCCTGCGCCGCATCCACCGCGTAAACGATTTCTGCGACGGTGTCCCTGGCCAGCGCGACCTCTGCCCAGTATTTCCCAGAGTACTGTAACGTTTGCCTGGGACAGGTTGCCCTTGACTTCTAGCTCGCCTATGCTAAGGGCAGCCTCTGGGCCGGGGCGCGGGCGTTCATTTTGCCCAAATCCTTTGCCCCGCCACCTCGAAGAACCACCCACAGGGGGGTGGGCGACGCGTGCCTGGGCGCTTTTGAGGCCCGGGGGCATTCAGTCTGGAGCTGGATTGCTAAGCAATTTCCATTCCCCTTGACAATTATCCCCGGCTTAAATTTTATGGACTTTCCTTTTGGCATGGTGTAAAAGCCGTTTTGAAGGGCGTGCCCTCTTAGCTCAGTTGGTAGAGCGCATCCATGGTAAGGATGAGGCCACCAGTTCAAGCCTGGTAGAGGGCTCAGAAGGCTGGTAGTTCAACGGCTAGAATAGGGGTCTCCAAAACCCTAGATGAGAGTTCGATTCTCTCCCGGCCTGGAGATTCAGGGATTTAT
Source organism: Leptospirales bacterium (assembly GCA_016788865.1). Lineage (GTDB taxonomy): Bacteria > Spirochaetota > Leptospiria > Leptospirales > Leptonemataceae > JAEUSB01. Next base: position 40,344 of record JAEUSB010000037.1, on the reverse strand, counting down.
ATTTATGGTTAAGTTTCTTAAAGAGAGTCGTGAAGAGTTACGCAAGGTTGTCTGGCCTTCAAAGGAAGAGGTCGTCAATTCAACCCTGGTTGTATTGTCGGCGGTTATTCTGATCTCATTGTTCTTGTTTGGAATTGATCGTCTCTTCTCTGTCCTTTTTGACACACTGGTTCGATTGGGTAGCAGATGATGCTGCAGTGGTACGTAATACGAACTTATTCCGGTCATGAGAACAAGGTTAAAACCAACCTTGAGAAGCTCGTTCTAGCAAAGAACATGGCAGGAAAGGTAGGGCAGGTGAACATCCCTACCATCAAAGTTGCCGAGATGAAAGGCGGCAAGAAGCGCGTTGTAGAGAAGAAGTTCATGCCAGGCTATCTGCTTGCAGAGCTTGAGATGACAGATGATCTGCAATACGCAATTCGCAAGCTTCCTTCGGTTGCTGGCTTTGTAGGATCTCCGGATCCGCAGCCGCTAACCGCAGACGAGGTCAAGAACCTCATGACGACAGAGGGGGCTGTGGAAGAAGAGCAACCGCGCGCACGGATGCTCTTCTCGGTCGGCGAGACTGTGAAGATCGTGGATGGTCCGTTTGCCAACTTCAATGGAGTGGTGGACGAGATTATGCCGGACAAAGGTCGCTTGCGCGTGAAGGTTGAGATTTTTGGTCAGGCTACTCCGGTTGAGCTGGATTACCTGCAAGTGGCAACCAACGTCAGATAGTTGCATTATATATATAGAGGATTTAGATGGCAGCCAAGAAGATTATCACTCAGGTTAAGCTTCAAGTAGAAGCGGGAAAAGCGACTCCAGCGCCTCCAGTTGGTCCGGCTCTCGGTCAGCATGGCTTGAACATTATGGAGTTCTGCAAGCAGTTCAACGAACGCACCAAGAATCAGGTTGGGATCAAGATCCCCGTCGTGATCACAGTGTATTCCGACCGTAGCTTTACATTTATTACAAAATCGCCTCCGGCAGCACTCCTGATCAAGAAAGAGATGGGAATCGAGTCGGGTTCACCAACTCCGAACAAGACCAAAGTGGGCTCGGTATCGCGTGCCACCCTTGAAAAGATCGCCCAGCTGAAGATGAAGGACCTGAATTGCCATGACATGGACGCTGCTGTGAAAATTCTGGCAGGAACGTGCAAATCTATGGGCGTTCTGGTGGAGGGTTGAGATGAGCCACGGCAAAAAGTATAGAGCAGTTGTCGAAAAGGTCGATCCGACCAAATCGTATGAGCCAGCAGAAGCTGCAGCTCTCGTAAAAGAACTCAGCACATCTAAATTTGACGGAACCGTTGAAGCTTCCATCAAGATCGGTTATAAGTCACTTCAAAACGTTCGCGGTATTGTCCGTCTTCCGCATGGATCGGGTAAAGATGTTCGCGTGCTTGTGTTTGCAAAAGAAGACAAGCAGGCGGAAGCTAAAGCTGCCGGTGCAGAATACGTCGGCGGTGTTGAGCTCGTTGAAAAGATCCTCAAAGAAAACTGGACCGATTTCGACGTTTGCGTCGCAACTCCAGATCTTATGAAGGATGTAGGTAAGCTCGGTGCGGTCCTGGGTCGCAAAGGACTCATGCCAAAGCCAAAGGCCGGGACCGTAACAACGGAAGTGGGCGCTGCGGTTAAGAACCTGAAGTCAGGTCAGATGGAATATCGTCCGGACAAGACCGGAGTCGTTCATCTTCGCATTGGTCGCGTATCGTTCCCTGCAAACCACATTGAAGAAAACCTGCGCGCTGTGTTTACGGCTATCACACGTGATCGTCCGTCTGACGCAAAAGGCGAGTATGTAAGAAGTTTCTATATTTCACCAACGATGGGTCCAGCGGCGCGGGTAAATATCCGCTCCATGGTGTAATGAGTCGTAGGAATCATAAGGAAAAGTCATGCCAGCAGTAGCAAGTCCAGCAAACAAAGCGAGCGTAGCCGAGCTCAAAGAGATCCTCAGCAAGCATAAGGATTTCGTCGCAACAACCTACTCCGGACTCAATGTAGTCGAGATGGGTGAGCTGCGTACCGTAGTTCGTGAAAAGCAAGGTCGCGTTAAGGTTATCAAGAACAACCTTTTTCGCCTCGCACTGAAAGAATCACCGGTTCATAAAGACGCCGCTGAAAAGATTGGCGATCAGCTCGTTGGACCAGTTGCCGTTACGTTTGTAGGTGGAGATTTCTCTGCTGCTTCCAAGGCAATTCTCGATTTTTCAAAGAAGATCAACAAGGTATCAATCATAACAGGCTGCATGGATGGCAAATGCCTGGATAAGTCAGAAGTTCAGGCGATTGCAAATCTGCCATCGCGCGAGCAACTGCTTACAATTATTGGTCGTGGGCTCAATACGCCTGCAACCAAAATCGCTATCGGCATGAAAGAGATCATCGCAGGGCTTGCTCGCGGGATCAAAGCTGTCGGCGAGAAGAACGGTTAACGAATTAGTTTTTTAGAACTGAGGATTAGGAGAAAAGTTTATGTCTGTGGATGCACTGCTCGATTCAATCGGGAAGCTCTCGCTTATTGAAGCTTCTGAGCTTGTAAAGAAGATGGAAGAGAAGTTCGGAATCTCGACCGCTGCCCCTGTTGCTGTTGCTGCAGGTCCAGCAGCCGGTGGAGCCGCTGCTGGTGGCGGGGATGCTGAAGATGCAACGTTCAACGTTGTTCTGAAAGCACATGGTGACAAGAAGATCGATGTGATCAAGGTCGTTCGCGAAGTGACCGGTCTTGGCCTCAAAGAAGCCAAAGACCTGGTAGAGAAAGCTGGTTCAGTTGTCAAAGAAGGCCTGAACAAAGCTGGCGCAGAAGATCTCAAAAAGAAACTGGAAGCAGTTGGCGCATCGATCGAGCTCAAAGCGGGCTAATCGTACGTCGCCGTCCTTTCACCAAGTCGGCAAAACAAAAAGGGCGGCCTCGTATGAGGTCCGCCCTGTTTCCTTTTTCATGCGCTTTTGTTTAATTCCTGGATAGGAGCATCCCGTGTCCCAACTGCATAAATACGTACGCCTCGGCAACATTACTGATTACGATCAAATTCCGGATCTCATTGAGATTCAATTTAAGTCGTACGACTGGTTCTTGCAGCATGCTGCAGGTGACACCAGCCGGGCCATGCAAGGCCTTCAGGCGGTCTTCTCTGAGACTTTCCCAATTGAAAGTCCAAACGAAGACATGGTTCTCGAATACGTTTCTTACTCGCTCGGAGATCCGCGCTGGGATGAAGAAGAATGCAAGAATCGCGGTACCACATACGCTGTTCCACTTAAAGCAATCATTCGTTTGATCAACAAGCTCACCGGAGAAGTCCGTGAGCAATCCGTGTACATGGGTGATCTGCCCGTTATGACAGAGCAGGGCACCTTCGTAATCAATGGCGCAGAGCGCGTTGTTGTGTCTCAGCTTCACAGAAGTCCCGGTATTTTCTTTTTCTATGACGCTGAAAAGCGCGTCTACTCTGCCCGCGTAATTCCATACCGTGGAAGCTGGCTCGAGCTGGAACTCGATACCAAAGGTATCATGGTTGCTCGGATTGATCGTAAGAAGAAATTCCCGGCGACCCTGCTCCTCAAGGCAATGGGCTATGGTAGCGAAGAGGAAGTTCTCAAACTCTTCTATAAAGTGGAATCGTTGAAACTTGCCTCACTGGCAGGCAAGGATCTGAAGAAGATCATCGGCCGCAGGCTTGCAGCACGTGTTCTCAATCCGGAAAGTGATGAGATCATCATGTACGCCGGTGAGAAAATCAACGAAGACAACCTTGACATTATCAAAGAAATGAAGATCAAGGAGCTGAAGCTCCTGGTTTTCCCAACCGGCAAAGACGATGTAATCATCATCAACTGCCTTGAGAAAGAAGGAACGGAAACGCAAGAAGCAGCGTTGCAGAAATTCCATTCTCTGATGCGTCCCGGCGAACCGTTCAATCCGGAAAACGCAAAGGCTGACCTCAATCGCTTGTTCTTCTCTGAGAAGAGCTACGATCTGGGTGGTGTTGGTCGCTATAAGATCAATAACAAGTTCGCGTATCACAACCCAAAAGAGTTTAACGGCGTAGATACGCGCGCGCTCAGACCGGAAGACATCATCGAGACCATGCGCTACTTTGTGAATCTCATCAATGAGGTTCCCGAGTATCATTTTGACGACATTGATCACCTTGGAAATCGTCGCGTGCGTTCAGTCGGTGAGCTTCTGATGAATCAGCTCAAAGTCGGCTTTAGCCGGATGGAGCGTGTTGTAAAAGAGCGCATGACAGTCCAGGATATTGACGTCATCACTCCACAGGCACTGATTTCCATTAAGCCAATCATGGCAGTGATCAACGAGTTCTTTGGCTCGAGCCAACTCTCGCAGTTTATGGATCAAACCAATCCGCTTGCAGAACTGACGCATAAGCGTCGCTTGAATGCACTCGGGCCCGGTGGTCTTTCGCGGGAACGCGCAGGCTTTGAGGTTCGTGACATTCACTACAGCCACTACGGTCGCATGTGTCCGATTGAAACTCCGGAAGGACCAAACATTGGTCTGATCGTTTCCATGAGTTCTTACTGCCGCGTGAATCCTTACGGATTCCTTGAGACTCCGTATCGCAAAGTTGCTAATGGCAAAGTTTCTGAGAAGATTGAGTATCTAACGGCTGACATTGAAGAGCGTTACAACGTTGCCCAGGCAAATGCTCCTGTTGGTGACGACGGCGCATTCAAAACCAAATCCGTAAGCTGTCGTAAGCGCGGGGATTTCCCATTCGTTGGACCAGAAGAAGTTCAATATATGGACATGGCTCCACTTCAAGTGGTGAGCGTTTCTACATCGCTCATTCCGTTCCTTGAGCATGATGATGCAAACCGTGCTCTCATGGGTTCAAACATGCAACGTCAGGCTGTGCCACTTCTCGTGGATGAAGCTCCGTATGTTGGGACTGGCATTGAAGAGAAAGCCGCGTATGACTCCCGCAACTGTGTGGTTGCAAAGACCGATGGAACTGTAATTCGTGTAGACTCTAACAAAATTACCGTCCGCCCATCTGACAAGAAGCAGGAAGACATCACATTCACGTTGAAAAAATTCAAGCGCTCTAACCAGGGCACCTGCGTTAATCAGCGTCCGGTAGCCGTTACATTCAACGCTCCGGCTGACGGAAAAGTAAAGGTCACTTCAGATGCGGTTGAGTTCCAGGGTGAAGGGGATCCAGTCGTTTTCAAGCTGAAACAGGGCGAGATGGAATTCCATCCAATGGTGAAGAACGGTGCTTCTGTAAAGCACGGTGATTTGTTGGCCGGTCAGGCTGTGTATGGTGAGCATCGCGATCCCGGTGGGCTTCTAAAGAAGAAAGGAACTGTCCTGGCTGATGGTCATTCAATCGACAACGGTCGTCTGGCTCTGGGCAAGAACGTGCTCGTTGCATTCATGCCATGGGAAGGATACAACTTTGAAGATGCGATTCTCATCAGTGAGCGCGTAGTAAAAGAAGACGTATTTACTTCTATTCACATTGATGAATATGAAATCCAGGCCCGCGAAACAAAGCTGGGTCAGGAAATCATCACGCGTGATATTCCAAACCTTAGCGACAAGGCATTCCGTGATCTCGACGAGAATGGGGTCATTCGCGTGGGCGCGGAAGTTAAGTCTGGTGACATCCTGGTTGGAATGGTTACACCAAAAGGTGAATCTGATCTGACTCCGGAATACAAACTCCTCCACAGTATCTTTGGTGAGAAGGCGCGCGAAGTTCGCGACACAAGTCTCAGGATGCCAAACGGATCTGAGGGTGTTGTAATCGACATTAAGAAATATTCACGCGAAGCAGGAGATGAACTCCCGGCTGGCGTTGAAGCAATGGTGAAGGTATTCGTCGCCAAGAAGCGCAAGCTTCAAGTGGGCGATAAAATGGCCGGTCGCCATGGAAACAAAGGTGTCGTGGCAAAGGTCATGCCTGAAGAAGATATGCCGTATCTCCAGGACGGCACAATCGTAGACATCGTTCTGAACCCGCTGGGTGTTCCTTCTCGGATGAACATTGGTCAGATCTTTGAAACCATGCTTGGTTTTGCCGGAAATCGTTTGGGAATCAAGTTTGAAACTCCCGTCTTCGACGGCGGCGACGAGCCTATCATTGAAAAGCATCTCAAGGATGCGGGTCTTCCAGCCGACTGCAAGTTCCAACTCTACGATGGTCGCAATGGTCTGCCATTCGAAGGCAAAGTATTCTGCGGTTACATCTACATGCTGAAACTCGCTCACCTTGTGGACGACAAGATCCATGCTCGTTCCACTGGACCGTATTCACTTGTTACGCAGCAGCCTCTGGGTGGAAAAGCTCAGTTCGGTGGGCAGCGTCTTGGTGAAATGGAAGTATGGGCACTTGAGGCCTATGGCGCATCCCATACCCTGCAAGAGCTTCTGACTGTGAAGTCAGATGATATGCTCGGCCGTGCTCGCATTTACGAAGCAATCGTAAAGGGCGTACACAGTATTCGCGCAGGTGTCCCAGAATCGTTTAACGTTCTCATGCAAGAACTCAGAGGACTCGCACTGGACGTGGCGCTGTACAATCAGCAAGACGAACGCGTTGAGCTTTCTGAAATCGAAGACGAACTGGGCCGCGGTGGTCGCAGGAACAAGATCAAGATCGAGACTATTGAAAAATAGTCCGGTCTGGATGTAGCAGTTTAACAGGAATTACCTCCAGGCGTTGTCAAAGGCTCCTGGAAGGAAGTGGAGCAAGAGTACATGGCAAGTGTTAGCATAAGCGATTTCGAATCAATCCGCATCCAGCTCGCATCACCCGATCGCATCCGCGATTGGTCATACGGTGAAGTAAAGAAGCCGGAAACCATCAACTATCGGACACTGCGTCCAGAGCGCGATGGCCTCTTCTGTGAGCGCATCTTTGGAACTACGAAGGACTGGGAATGCTACTGCGGTAAGTTCAAGTCGATTCGCTACAAGGGCGTAATCTGCGATCGTTGCGGCGTGGAAGTTACACATAGCAAGGTTCGTCGCGAGCGCATGGGCCACGTAGAACTGGCAACTCCAGTAGCGCACATCTGGTATTATAGAAGTGTTCCATCGCGCATGGGCCTTCTGCTCAATCTTACAATCAACCAGCTCAAGAGCATTCTCTACTTTGAGAAGTATGTGATTGTCGACGCCGGAGATTCCGGTCGCGAAAAGGGCGAGCTCATCGACGAAGAAGAATATCATGAGTACCTGGATGAATACGGCGATAAGTTCGTAGCAATGATTGGTGGCGATGCCATCAAAGAAATGCTCGCGCGCATCGACGTTGACGCTGAGATCCGCGAAATCCGCGCCAAGATCCAGGAAAAAGGCAAGATCACGGATCGCCGTTTTCTGAAGCGTCTGGAAGTTCTCGAAGCTCTCCGCGAATCCGGGAACCGTCCTGAGTGGATGATGCTCGAAGCAATTCCGGTGATTCCACCGGAACTGCGTCCAATGGTTCAGCTCGAAGGCGGCCGTTTTGCTACCTCTGACTTGAACGACCTGTATCGCCGTGTAATCAATCGAAACAATCGTCTCAAACGTCTCTTAGCCCTCAAAGCACCTGAGATCATCGTGCGTAACGAAAAGCGTATGCTTCAGGAAGCTGTGGACGCGCTCTTTGACAACAGCCGCCGCAAGCGTTCCGTAAAAGGAAAAGGGAACCGTCCGCTGAAGTCACTTTCAGATATGCTGAAAGGTAAGACTGGCCGCTTCCGCCAGAACCTCCTTGGAAAACGCGTGGATTATTCCGGACGGACAGTAATTGTAATCGGACCGGATCTGAAATTCCATCAAATGGGTCTGCCAAAGAAAATGGCCCTCGAACTCTTCAAGCCCTTCATCATGAAGCGTCTTGTAGATCTCGAACTCGCGCCAAACATCAAGTCGGCCAAGAAGAAAGTAGAAAACGAAGAGAAAGAAGTCTTTGAAGCGCTCGAAGAAGTAATCAAGGAACATCCAGTAATGCTGAACCGTGCGCCTACGCTGCACCGTTTGGGCATCCAGGCATTCCTTCCTGTTCTTGTAGAAGGAAAGGCAATCAAGCTGCATCCACTGGTATGTCATGCGTTCAACGCTGACTTCGACGGGGATCAGATGGCAATTCACGTTCCACTGTCGCCTAAGGCGCAACTGGAAGCGTGGCTGCTCATGCTTTCTCCGCACAACCTGCTCAACCCGGCAAACGGAGCTCCCGTTTGCGCGCCAACGCAGGATATGGTTCTTGGGATCTACATTCTGACTTCTCAGCTTGCAGGTGATGTGGGCGAAGGAAAAGTTTTCTCTGACCTGGACGAGATCATGTATGCGATCAGTGTCAACGCTGTTGGCCTGCGCGCCAAGATTTCAGTTCTGCGTGGCGAGAAAATGATTCAGACGACTCCGGGTCGCGTGCTGTTCAATGCAACGTTGCCAGAAGGCTATCCGTACGTAAACCGTCCGGTTTCTGATAAAGAAGTAAACCGGATCATCGCTGACGTGTACGACAAGCATGGCGTTGCGCATGCGGTTGCAATGCTCGATCGCGTGAAAGAACTCGGCTTCCATTATGCGACCATCTTTGCCCCATCGATTTCAATTTCTGATATTCGTGTATCTCCAAAGAAACTCGATCTCATTAACACAGCGAACAAAGAAGTAACCGACGTTCAAAAGGCGCACAAGAATGGCGTTATTACAAACGACGAACGTTACAAGAAAGTGATCGAGATCTGGACTCGCACAAACGAACTCATTACTGAGTCAATGTTCGCAGAACTGGAAAAAGATCAAAGAGGTTTCAATCCAATCTACATCATGGCGCAGTCGGGTGCTCGCGGTTCCAAGCAGCAGATCCGTCAGCTGGCCGGTATGCGCGGACTTATGGCTCGTCCATCTGGCGAGATCATCGAACTGGCGATCCGTTCCAACTTCCGTGAAGGTCTCGGGGTTCTCGAGTTCTTCATTTCAACGCACGGTGCTCGTAAGGGTCTCGCGGATACGGCTCTGAAAACGGCCGATGCGGGCTACCTGACGCGTCGCCTTGTTGATATTTCACAAGATGTGATCATCACTGAAGTGGATTGTGGAACGGAACAGGGTGTTCGTCTGCGCGCTGTAAAAGAGGGCGAGAAGACCATCGTATCCATGGGGGATCGTGTGTTCGGTCGCGTAACCGCGGAAGACGTATGTGATCCTGTTACTTCGATTGTTGTAATTCCTAAGGGAAGCCTCATCGACAAAGCTGCCACTGCAAAAATCAACAGCATGGGTATCGACAGCGTATTCATTCGCTCGGCACTCACCTGCGAAACCCGCTATGGCATTTGTACAAAATGCTACGGCATGGATTTGGCGCGGCTCAAGCCGGTTGAACTCGGTGAAGCGACGGGCATTATCGCGGCACAATCGATTGGCCAACCTGGAACACAGCTGACAATGCGTACGTTCCACGTCGGTGGGGTTGCGACTAACGTTCAGGTTAAAGAAAGCACTTACAAACTTCCTTATGAATCACTGATTCTGGGTGTTGGTGGTAAGACTGTAGTTAACCCACAGAAGCAAACTGTGTTTGTAAACCGCGGTAACATCAATGCATCGCGCGTAAGCCAGATTATGGACGCAGATAAGCTCATCAACATGCGCGTTGAAAAGGGCCAGGCTGTGGTTCCGGGTGAAGTTATCGCCAGCGGTTACGCCGGTGAAGAGAAATCCGTAACTGCAGATAGCCAGGGAACAATTGAAATTCGCGACGGCAAGTTCATGATCCTGGGCGAACAGACTACTATCCCGATTAAAGCCGGTGCTGCAATCGTTGTGACTGCGGGCCAACTCCTCGATAAAAACGAGACCATGGCCAGCTTTGACCCGTTCAATGACGTGGTTATCTGCGAGCAAACCGGAACCGTTCAACTACAGGATATTGTCGAAGGCAAGAACCTCAAGAAAGACGAAGAAGGAAACTTCCGCATTGCAGAATACAAGCGCGAACGCCTCTCTCCTCGGATTGTTGTTGGTGGTGTAGAATACACCGTTCCACTCAATTCACTGCTGCTCGTTAAAGACGGACAGAAGATTGAGCAGGGAAGCATTCTCCTCAAGATCACTTCCGGCCTCGAAAAGACTCGTGATATTACCGGTGGTCTGCCGCGTGTAGAAGAACTCTTTGAAGCACGTCGTCCAAAAGATGCTTCTACTCTTGCAGAGATCGACGGTCGCATTGAAGACTTCAATGAAGTTGTAAAAGAGAAGAAAGTAATCTACATCGTTCCGGATAGTGAAGAGCAAGATCGCGTAAAAGTAACCATTCCGGTTTACAAGCGCGTTCGTGTCCGCCATGGCGATTATGTAAAAGCGGGCGATCAGCTCGATGAAGGAACTCTCGATCCGCATGATATTCTTCGAATCAAAGGAATCAATGCACTGCATGAGTTCCTGATTTATGAAGTTCAGGAAGTATACCGTCTCCAGGGCGTTTACATCAATGATAAGCACATCGAGATCATCGTGCGTCAGATGCTTCGCAAGATCGAAGTGGAAGATCCAGGTGATACAAACTTCGTTGGGCATCAGCAAGTAGACCGCTTTGCATTCCGCGAGGAGAACGAACGTGTGGTTCAAGAAGGTGGAGTGCCTGCAACGGCGCGTCAAATCCTGCTTGGTATTACTCGTGCGTCCCTGAATACGGATTCGTTTATCTCTGCGGCTTCCTTCCAGGAAACCACAAAGGTTCTGACCGATGCAGCAATCAAAGGTAAGAAAGATGCGCTCCTTGGTCTCAAGGAGAACGTAATTATCGGACATCTGATTCCTGCTGGAACCGGTCTGAAACATTACAGAACCATTGAGATCTTCCGCGAAACGTATGGCGACATTCAGCGTTCGCAGAAAGAGAAAGAAGAAGCGGCAGCGCGCGCACTTCTGGGGCAACTCAAAGCAGATGCACAGACTTCTGGCGGCTGATCGCTAAACAAAATCAGAAGGGCCGGAACCCGGCCCCATTTTGCTTTGAAGGGGGTTTCGTAGAAATGCGGAGTCCCTTTTTGCTTTCGGGTGTCGAAAAACCGACCTTGTCCTGGACCGATTCAGTATGCGATTGAGACTGCGACCGGAGCGGTGCCTGCCGGTATCGTGCCGATTGACGTTAGTTGGCCAGCCAAGTTCTAATCTACCCACCTGACTGCCGATCGAAAAGCTATTTCAATTTCCGGGTGCCATTCTGACATTCCGCCTGACGTTCCTGTCAGTCCACTTGATCAGAATCGGGCTAGAAATGGCCGATTTTCAAAGTCGAAAATGGTACGCCATTTGCTTCTTACCTTGCATCAATTCCAAAAAATCAATGGAGGAAAAGAAGATGCAAATCAGATACCGAGACCCACTGACGAGTTTGATGGATATCCAGCGGGCATTCGATTCTGTTTGGGAGAGCCCATTTTTTGGAAATTCCATTTCCGCCACGGGTGCATATCCCCCGATCAATATTTTTGAAGGGAATGAAGGAAAGAAGATCATTGTCGTGACCGAGATTCCAGGCACCGGCAAAGATCAAATCAAAGTGAGCTACCAGAACAAGACTCTTACCATAGAAGGTGAGATTCCTGCTAAAGACAAAAAAGGGGCTCACAGAATCGAACGGAGGAGCGGCAGGTTCTCGCGGAGAATCAACCTCCCGTTTAGGGCAAAGCCTGACCAGATCAACGCCGAATACGCGGACGGAATACTGTCCATCCACCTTGCGAAAGCGGAAGAGGAAATGCCCCAGGCAATCAGCATAAAATAAGGAGGATACCATGGAACTTTTCAAAAGAAGGACTACTGAGCCCAAAGCAAAGGAAGAGAAAGGGGAGACCATGACGCATCAAACGCGTTATTATACTCCACCGGCGGATATTTACGAAAATGACGAAGCGATCACCCTGGAGCTTGAAGTCCCTGGCGTGGCCAAAGACCAGGTTTCGATTTCGCTGGAGAAGGGTGTTCTGGAAATCGACGGCAAAATCGATCCAAAGCGCTACGATGGCTACGTGCCGCTCTATACAGAGTATGGCGTGGGGCATTACTCCCGGCGATTCGAAGTCAGCGATGCCATTGCTTCCGATAAAATTACTGCCTCGATGGAAAGTGGCATCTTGACCATTGTGCTTCCTCGAGCAGAAGCCGCAAAACCCAGAAAGATAGAAATCAACTAAATCCTACGAGCCGGCACTCCTCCGAGTGCCGGCCTTTTTGGTATTTTTGAGTTGTCTTTGCTCCAGTGGCGGAGTATTGAAGGTCAGCAGGTCTTCCGCAATTGGCTTGTGAACCTGTAAGAACCGAATGCAACTGAAGCAACTTGCCCTGGTTTCCTTTTGGTTTCTCTACCTCGCTCCCTTGTTAGCCCAGCCCCTCACAGTTCCAGAAAGCGCAAATGGATTCAAACTCCTGGACTGGATCGAGTTCAAACCCGAAACACCTGACATGGTTGGAAAATCCCCGCGCGATATCTATATGAGCGACGGTTGGAAAAAGCCCGAAGGTGAGCTGGACTTTGGCTTCACGACGAATGCGTACTGGTTCAGGCTGTCGCTGCGCACGACTGCGTCGCGTCGCATCGTGCTGATGGCGGACGCGGCCATCTCGCGGCTGCTCCTGTACAAACTAAACAGGGAAGGTGCCAGCCTCGATTGGGCGGCTTCCACTGTAGAATCGCACGATCTGAGTTTGAATGCACGCGGCAATCCAGACGTGATTCGCCACAGAAGGCCAGCTGCGGAACTGGAGCTGCCACCGGGCGACACGCGCATTCTATTGCGAATGCAGAACGAGCAGCTGTCTCGCATGCCGCTCATCCTGTGGGATGCGCGAATCTTCAACGAGTTCCGGACCGGCGAAACCCTCGTCTTCGGTCTGTTTTTTGGAGCGGTGGGTGCCATTGCCCTTTACAACTTTCTCATGTTCCTTTCTACCCGAGAAACTCCGTACGGCGTTTACGTAATCTATGCGCTGATGGCAATCTGCTATTCGGCGGCATTTCAAGGATTCCACATTGTTCTGATGCCCTGGGTGGGCGAGTACTGGTTGGTCCGGAGTGTAGCAGTGTTTGTCTGCTTGTTCGGGGCTGCCATGAACTGGTTTGCGCGCAGTTTCTTAAAGACGCGTTCGCATGCGCCTGCAATGGACCGGATACATATCGGCCTTGCCCTGCTGGCCGCTTTCGCGGCGGCTGCGAGTGTCATGCCATTTTTGCAACTCGCTTCGACGCTATATATTATTGCGGGTCTTGCGATCCTCTCCGTAATTGCTATGCTCGTGTCGGGGTGGATTGTCTGGAGGCGAGGGTTTAAACCGGCGCGATTCTACGTCCTCGCCATCGCATTGTTTACCCTGGGAGCGTCGGCTAACTCACTACGTATCTGGGGAGTAATTCCGCATCACTTCTGGATTCAACACGGTGTTCAGCTCGGCATTGTTGTGGAGATGATTCTTTTGTCCCTTGCCCTCTCTGATCGAATTAACACGCTGAAAAAATCCTTGGAGAAGAATCTACGCGAAATCGCCCTCGCGCATGAATTGATCTCGACATCAGAAAAGAAATACCGCGTGCTAGTGGAGGACACTTCCGATCTTATCTTCTCCATTGATCTTTCCGGGAGGATCCTTTCTATGAATCACGCCTCCCGCAGGCTACTCGGCCATTCACCCGACGACCTGAAAGGGAAATCAATTTTCTCGCTACTTCATGAAGCTGTGCGCGAGTCTCAGGGATACGACCTGATGCGTCTCCGCGACGCTGTGCAACAAATCGGAAATTCTGTTCTACAGACGCGCGTGCGCTTTTCTTCTAAGACAGGTGAACCGGTGAGTTTGGCTTTACGACTGGAACGCATCGGGGCCGGCGAACGTGGTGAGGGAATTGCAGACGGATTGATTCTGGCCAAGGCTACCCTTGATGAGGATGATGTGCTGGCTGCATGTGTCACAGCAGAGCACGGAAGCTACACCATCGAAAACTATCTCAATCTTTCAGACCTTGTGCATCAACGCATTACACGGAGTCTCGCTCGATATTTTGATCGCGACAGCTGCGACGAGATTACGCTGGTTTTGCGTGAAATGCTGATGAATGCCATAGAGCACGGAAATCTCGAAATCACATACGCAGAGAAGACAGAAGCCCAACGTGACGGAACATACATGCAACTGATCCGCGATCGTCAGAAGGTGGAGCCTTACAAGAGCAGGCGGGTCATCGTTGAGTTCTCCCTAAATCAAAGGCGTGTCTGGTTCCGCATTTCTGATGAGGGGCATGGATTTGATCACGAGGCAATGCGCGCTGGTGAAGAGCAGCGCATGCGCTCGCTTCAGGAATCCCATGGCCGCGGAATCGCACTGGCGCGCGCTCTCTTTGATGTTGTTAAATACAATGAAAAGGGAAACTCTGTGATCCTCGCAAAATTGACCGGGGCCCGGCTTCACAGCCTCACTGAGTAGGCCCGCCAATTTCCATTGCCACCATCGTGATATCGTCTTCCGCAGAATGATCCTGGCCAAAACTGCGCAGGGCGCTCATAAGGACTGCAGGAATATCCGAGATCGATTGTTGCGGATTCTGGCGCAACAAATTGAAGAATCGTTCTTCGCCAAACAGGTCGCCTTCGGTTGAGCGGTACTCAACGATCCCGTCGGTAAAAAGGAAGAGTCGATCGCCCGGGAGCAAGGTGACGGTTGTTTCCGGATACTCCAGGCCTGGTATGATCCCAATAGGTTTTCCACCTGCCTGGAGTTCGGTAAGGTTACCGTCTCTGACGAGAACAGGCCCGGGATGCCCTGCCGACGCAAATCGAAAGGTGTTCTCTTCGCGGTCAAAGATTCCCAGTAGAGCAGTGAGAAAGAAGCCACGAAATGAGCGACTCACCAGAACTTCATTCACAGCAGCGAGACAGCTACCGGGGTTTCTCCTATCGAGTCGCTCCATGGAGATGCGAAAGATCGTCGCAAGAAACGCGCTTGAGACTCCGTGACCGCTTACATCGGCAACCATGAGTTCCACATAGCGCCCATCCTGTCTGATTTCGTAAAGGTCACCGCCGACCTTATCCAGAGGGACATACAGCGATGCAAATTCCAATCCTGGAATGCTCGGCAGGGTTTCGGGCAGTAGCCTCACGTGAATATTGCGCGCGAGATCGAGATCCTTCTCAATGATGGAGTTGCGGATGCGTAGTTCGCCTTCCTGGCTTGCCACCGTCTCAAGCAGTTTCTGTGATTTGTGAAGCAGAACCTCGTTACGCTTCACAAAGTTCCAGCAGACACTATGCACACTGGCCAATCCAATTCCCACCAGAAACGCAAAGATCCCAAACTCAAACCAGTTCCCGGCACCAACGTCGGGCCGCAAAATGTTTACCGTTGGAAGCCAGCCGCCCAGGACGAGTGCGCTGGCAACAACGTAGTGCAAGAATGACGAGATGGCCACGTAAAGCGCATACATTCGATCCTGGATTGTAGTTCCGATCGCTGTGAGAGTGAAATACCCCGCCATCAGCGGCGAACCGAGACCACCCGTAAGCAGCAGTGCCATGGTCGTTACAGTAAGGTCCAGTGTTGCCGGAATATAGCCCGACCACCGATGGTTCTTTTCTATCAAAACCTCGGTCTCGATCAGCGCCATCCAGGTCACTGAGAAGGCAAAGTGAATGATGTTTGCGTAGAAGAATATGATCGGCGCGGTTTGACTCCACGCTAACCAGACGAGGAAGGCTGACAGGACGATCCGTAGGGTATTGAGAGGTCTGAATTTCTCGACCAGTGATCCTTGTTGTCCATTCACTCGCGGCAAACATGGCCCGATGGCCGCAGAAAGCAATTCGGTCTTCGCCAGGGTTCAGTTTTGATCCTGGGAATCGGATGATGCATCCTGAAACAGCCAAGCCGAGCAGGGATTCCCCCATAGTACTCTACCTTGCAAGTGAGACAGGTCCCGATTGACGAATTTCCAGGATCTGCTACACACGCCAACGCTCCGGGCGCTCCGGCTTCCAGCCCCCGGAAAGCCTTTGCCCGCCACCAAATAGGAAACCACCCACTCGGGGGTGGGGGAGATCTGCCCGGTTTGTCGGAAGCAAGACCGGGAAGAACGGGACGAGACATAATCAGCCGATATGCGGATGCATTTTTGAACCTGGACGTGGAAACCGATTGTCAGTCGGACTGCCCCTGAAATTTATGGCGATGCGTGTTTCGGGCTAAGGCCCCGCGGTCGATTTTGATCCGCAAACGACGAACCAAAACTGCGTTCCACAGGATGGAGCTCGCAAGTTGGGAGTCCTTTAGAAAAACGCTGAATTTTTCGGTTATAACCGGCAGGGAGTTTATTTTGCCAACGATCAGTCAATTGATTCGCCACGGCCGCAAAGAGCAGAAGAACCGGACTAAATCTCCGGCATTGAACAGCTCGCCTCAAAGGCGCGGTGTGTGTACTCGTGTAATGACCTTCACACCTAAAAAGCCAAACTCTGCGCTTCGCAAAGTTGCTCGTGTGCGGCTCACAACTGGAATTGAGATCACGGCATACATTCCCGGCGAAGGTCACAACCTTCAAGAGCACAACGTTGTGCTCGTTCGTGGCGGAAGGGTAAAAGATCTTCCGGGTGTTCGTTATCATATTATTCGCGGCGCGCTTGATACTCTGGGAGTAGAGAAGCGCCGTCAGGGTCGCTCCAAGTATGGGGCGAAGAGACCTAAGGCATAAGAGAGGCTATAGTATATGTCACGCAGAACTGGTGTATCGCATAAGCGCTTCGTCGCTCCGGATCCTGTCTTCAATGACGAGGAAATCGCACGCTTTATCAACTACATGATGGTAGATGGAAAGAAGTCTACAGCAGAAACTGTATTCTATGGTGCTATGGACATTCTCAAAGAGAAAACAGGGCGCGAGCCGCTCGAGGTTTTCCGTGAAGCTGTTGGGAATGTAAAACCTGAGCTGGAAGTTCGTTCACGTCGCGTGGGCGGGGTAACATACCAGGTTCCAGTTGAGGTTCGTCCAGAGCGCATGCGCACACTGGCAGTTCGCTGGATCGTTCAGAACGCTCGTGCAAGAAAGGATCATTCAATGGCGCAGAAGCTTGCGCATGAACTGCTCGATGCTCTCAAGAGCACCGGCGGTGCAGTTAAGAAAAGAGACGAAACACGTCGGATGGCTGAGGCTAACAAAGCATTCAGTCATTACAGATGGTAACAAAGGAATAATATGGCAGCGCGCAAGGTATCCCTCCAAAGAACCCGTAACATCGGGATCATGGCCCACATTGATGCGGGTAAGACCACAACTACAGAACGTATTCTGTATTACACCGGTCGTACCTACAAGATTGGGGAGGTTCATGAGGGTTCAACAGAAATGGACTGGATGGAGCAAGAGAAGGAACGTGGGATCACGATTACTTCTGCTGCAACCACTACTTTCTGGAATGGCGCAGATAAAGATCGCGAACCGCATCGTATCAACATCATTGATACTCCCGGTCACGTGGACTTTACTGTAGAAGTTGAAAGATCGCTACGCGTCCTTGACGGGGCGGTTGCTGTATACGACGGCGTTGCCGGTGTTGAGCCGCAAACTGAAACCGTATGGCGTCAGGCTGATCGCTATAAAGTCCCACGCATTTGTTTTGTAAACAAGCTCGATCGTATGGGCGCAGACTTCTTTTTCTGTGTTAAATCCATTCGCGAGCGTCTTGGCGCAAACGGGGTTCCCCTTCAACTTCCAATCGGCAAAGAAGCCGGCTTCAGCGGCCTTATTGACCTCGTTGAAAACCGTGCCATTATCTGGAACGGGGAAGAGCTGGGTGCCAAATTCGAATACAAAGAGATTCCTGACGAATTCAAAGAGCAGGCCAAAGAGTACCGCCATCAGCTGATGGAGTCTGCGGCCGAGTGCGATGATGAACTCCTCGAAAAGTATCTGGAGTCTGGCGATCTGACCGTTCCTGAGCTCAAGCGCGCTATCCGTGCTGGAACTCTCAAAATGAAGATGTTCCCAATTCTCTGTGGATCCGCCTTCAAGAACAAAGGCGTTCAGCCAATGCTCGACGCGGTTCTGGATTTCCTCCCATCTCCTCTGGACGTTGCTTCTGTAACGGGTCATGAAGTGGATGGCGAAGGCGAAATTGTTCGCAAGTCTGACGACAAAGAGCCGTTTGCGGCTCTGGCATTTAAGATCATGTCAGATCCATATGTTGGAAAACTGACTTACTTCCGTGTTTATTCCGGCGTCCTCAAGAAAGGATCGTATGTTCTCAATGCCAGCAAAGGCAAGCGCGAGCGTATTGGTCGTTTGCTGCAAATGCACGCAAACGAGCGGGATGAAATCGAAGAAGCGTATGCCGGGGACATTGCTGCGGCCGTCGGTCTGAAGGACACAACTACGGGCGATACTCTCTGTGAAGAAGAGCATCCAGTCATTCTCGAGCGCATGAACTTCCCTGAGCCCGTAATCGATCTTGCGATCGAGCCGCTCACAAAGGCCGACCAGGAAAAGCTGGGTATGGCACTCATGCGTCTCTCTGAAGAAGATCCTACCTTCCGTGTTAAGACAGACCGCGAAACCGGTCAGACCATCATCTCGGGTATGGGTGAACTCCACCTTGAGATTCTGGTCGATCGTATGAAGCGTGAATTCAAGGTCGAGGCCAACGTTGGTAAGCCGCAGGTTGCTTACCGCGAAACAATTCGCCAGAAGGCAGAAGAAGAAGGCAAGTATATCCGTCAGACGGGTGGTCGTGGTCAATACGGTCATTGCTGGCTGCGCGTTATGCCAAACGAGCCCGGAAAAGGCTACGAGTTTGCCAACAAAGTTATCGGTGGCGCGATTCCGCGCGAATACATCCCGGCGATTGACAAAGGGATTCAGGAAGCTCTCAATGCTGGTGTCCTGGCCGGCTATCCAATGGTCGACGTGAAAGTCGAAGTGTTCGATGGAAGCTTCCATGATGTGGATTCATCGGAGATGGCCTTCAAGATCGCAGGATCTATGGGCTTCAAAGATGCATGCCGCAAGGCAAAACCAGTTCTGCTTGAGCCTATTATGAGTGTCGAGGTGGTAACACCGGAAGACTATATGGGTGAGGTTGTGGGTGACTTGAACCGTCGTCGCGGCCGCATCAATGCCATGGAGCAGCGTGGAAACGCGCGTGTTGTCCAGGCGGACGTGCCACTGGCAGAAATGTTTGGATACGCGACTGATTTGCGCAGTGCAACTCAGGGACGTGCAGCTTACACCATGCAGTTCAAGCACTACGAAGAAGTGCCAAACAGCGTGGCGCAGGAGATTATGGCCAAAGCAGCAGTGTAGAGGACATAAATAGGTGGACGCCAGGGATCAATTTAGAAAATCTGGTTTTCCTACTTTTTGAACGAAATACTATAGAAGGTTACAGAAAAGGGAGATAGTCATGGCAAAAGAAAAATTTGATAGATCGAAACCGCATCTTAACATTGGAACCATTGGTCACGTTGACCACGGCAAAACTACGCTGACAGCTGCGATTACGACTGTACTCGCAAAGAAGTTTGGCGGTAAGAACAAAGCCGTTGCTTACGATCAAATCGACAACGCTCCGGAAGAAAAAGCCAGAGGGATCACCATTGCAACTTCCCACCAGGAATATGAATCCGCAACGCGTCACTACGCGCACGTGGATTGCCCGGGTCACGCTGACTACGTAAAGAACATGATTACAGGTGCTGCTCAAATGGATGCGGCAATCCTGGTTGTATCCGCAACTGACGGTGCAATGCCTCAAACTCGTGAGCACATCCTGCTCGCGCGTCAAGTGGGTGTTCCATACATCGTTGTATTCCTCAACAAAGTGGACATGATCAACGAAGGCGAGCGCGACGAAATGGTCGAACTCGTTCAAGAGGAAGTTCGTGATCTCCTTGTTAAATACGGATATCCTAAAGACACACCATTCGTTAAAGGTTCAGGCCTCAAGGCGCTGGAAGGTGACGAAGGCGAGCTTGGAGCTCAGGCGATTGTAAAACTCATCGAAACTATCGATGTGTATGTTCCAGAGCCAAAGCGTGTTCTCGACAAAGACTTCCTGATGCCAGTTGAAGACGTCTTCTCAATTACCGGTCGTGGAACTGTGGTAACTGGTCGCGTTGAGCAAGGCAAAGTTTCCGTGAACGAAGAAGTTGAAATCGTCGGTATCAAAGACACAATCAAAACGGTTGTTACTGGTATTGAAATGTTCCGCAAGCTTCTCGATAACGGTCAGGCCGGTGATAACGTTGGTCTGCTGCTCCGCGGTATTAAGAAAGAAGATGTTGAGCGTGGTCAGGTTGTGGCCAAGCCGGGATCCATCACTCCGCACAAGAAGTTCAAAGCTGAGATCTATGTTCTGACAAAAGAAGAAGGCGGACGTCACACTCCATTCTTCAACAATTACAGACCACAGTTCTACTTCAGAACAACTGACGTAACTGGAACTATCGTTCTGCCAAAAGGCCGCGAAATGGTTATGCCAGGTGATAACGTTTCTATCGAAGCAGAGCTCATCACTCCGATTGCGATGGATAAAGGTCTTAAATTTGCGATCCGCGAAGGCGGCCGGACTGTTGGGTCAGGCGTTGTAGCAGAGATCATTTCTTGAGTTAGGTTGGAATACGGTTCATGGCAACGAGAATTAGGGTAAAATTAAAGGCCTTCGATCACAAGTTGATCGACAGGTCAGCTGCGGAGATCGTCGCAACTGCGCGTCGCACGGGTGCGGAGATCTCTGGCCCCATTCCGTTGCCAACGCGCACGGAAAAGTTCACAGTTCTGAGATCTGTGCACGTGAACAAGAAGTCTCGGGAGCAGTTTGAGATCAGAACCTACAAACGGCTCATCGACATTATGAATACAAATCCTGATACGGTGGACGCGCTGATGAAACTGCAGCTCCCCGCCGGCGTCAGTGTGGATATTAAGAGCTAATTATGGCTACGGGTATACTTGCTAGAAAACTGGGGATGACGCAGATCTATGAAGATTCCGGGAAGTTGATTCCGGTTTCTGTTCTGCGCGCTGGTCCCTGCACGGTGGCTCAGGTAAAAACTGAAGACAAGGACGGCTACTCTGCGGTTCAGCTCGGTTTTGAGCCGATTCGCGAGAAGCTTAGCACTAAGGGTGCCATTGGTCATTTCAAGAAGATCAATGTGGCTCTGCAGCGAGTTGTAAGCGAGTTTCGCGACATGCCCGGTAGCTTTGAATCCGGTCAGGAAGTGAATGTTTCTATCTTTAATCCTGGTGATAGCGTTAAGGTGATCGGGATTTCCAAAGGTAAGGGCTTTCAGGGCTCTATGAAGCGTCACGGCTTCCGTGGTGGTCCTGCTGCGCACGGTTCCAAGTTTCACCGCGCTCCAGGTTCGCTGGGAGCGAACACTTTCCCGGCTGAAGTTTGGCGCGGGAAGCGCATGCCAGGTCGCACCGGTGGTGAGCGTATCACCGTTCGCGGTTTGAAGGTTGTTGCAGTTGATGCAGTGAATCATTTGTTATTTGTTTCCGGCGCTGTTCCTGGTGCCCGGACGACGTTGCTGCGCGTTGAGGTTCAGTCATGAAGGTTAAGAAGTATTCTGCAGCCGGCGCTGAGTCCGGAACAGCTACAGTTACAGACGTTCTGTTTGGCGCGCCAGTAAACGAATCTGCAATCCATGCAGTGATTCGCACGGAGAACCGTAACCGTCGTCATGGAACGCACAAGACCAAAGACTTCGCAGAAGTGAGTGGTGGCGGTAAGAAGCCATGGCGTCAAAAGGGAACCGGCCATGCGCGCCAGGGTTCGATTCGTGCTCCACAGTGGAGACACGGTGCCGTTGCCCTTGGACCGCAACCGCGCGATTATCGTATTGGTATCAATGATAAGGTTCGTCGCCTTGGAATTGTTTCCATTCTTTCCAAGAAGGCTTCTAAAGAGCAAGTCGCTCTGATTGATGCTCTGACAATTGCTGAATTCAGCACAAAGACAATCCACGGAATTTTCAAGAAGGCAGGCTTTGAAGGCAGCCCGGTTGTATATGTAACGGATTCTTCTGACGTTAAGCTTCAGAAATCATTTGGCAACCTTCCAAATGCAAAGATCATGCATGCGCAACGCCTGAATGCTCCAGAGCTGCTCTACGCTGATTGCGTGTTTTTCTCTGAAGGTGCCATCAAGTACCTCGAAGGCCGCTACAAGATTGAGCGCAAAAGGAAGCCGGCATGAATCTGAACGATGTAATCATTCGTCCGCACATCACGGAAAAGACCGAAACGATCAAGCAGCTTGGTAAAACAGGCGAGCGCTACACGCTTCGCGTTCATCCGGATGCAAACAAAGAACTCGTAAAGCAGGCGCTCTACAAGCTCTACAAAGTCAAAGTAGTTGATCTCAAAGTGATCAACGTGCGCGGCAAGCTGAAGCGCTTCCGTCAGGCCAAGATCCAGCTTCCTTCCTGGAAGAAGATCATTGTGGTTCTGGCAAGCGGTCAGAAGATCGATTTCGCGAAGGGCGTATAACGGTAATACTATGCCAGTCAAAAGATTTAAACCACTTACAAAGACCCTCCGCTATCAAACTGTTCTGGATTTCTCGGAAATCACAACATCGGAGCCGCGCAAGAGTCTGCTCGAGACTGTACACTATCGTGCGGGTCGGGCAAATCACGGAAGCATCGCAGTTCGTCGTAAGGGCGGACGCAACAAGCGGATGTATCGTATCATTGATTTCAAGCGCAACAAGCTTGGCATTCCTGGGACTGTTAAATCCATCGAATACGATCCAAACCGTTCCGCTAACATTGCTCTGATCCAGTATGTGGATGGAGAGGTTCGCTACATTCTGTCTCCGGACGGAGTAAAGGTTGGTCAGGCTATTCTGTCTGGAAAGGGTTCACCGATTCGTCCAGGGAATTCACTTCCACTGTCAGACATCCCGCCTGGAACAAACATTCACAACATTGAATTGCGCCAGGGTCGCGGTGGCCAGGTGGCAAGATCAGCTGGCACTTTTGCGACCGTTTCCGGTCGTGATCAGGAATACATCATTCTGAAGTTTCCTTCTGGTGAAGTTCGCAAGGTTCATGAAAACTGCTGCGCCACTGTTGGAATCGTTGGAAACAAGGACCACAACCTCGTCAGTCTCGGTAAAGCGGGGCGTGCGCGCTGGTTGGGAAGACGCCCAAAAGTTCGCGGTGTGGTGATGAACCCTGTGGATCACCCACACGGTGGTGGAGAAGGCAAAACATCTGGAGGCCGTCATCCGGTTACTCCATGGGGTCAGCCAACTCGCGGATACAAGACGCGCAAGAAGCGCAAGGTATCCGATCGCTTTATTATTCAGCGACGTAAGAATAAGAGGATAGGTGTGTAATGGCAAGGTCGCTTAAAAAAGGTCCCTATGTGGCGGACCACCTGATGGCGAAAGTTACCAAACTCAACGCTGAGGGGCAAAAGAAACCTTTCAAATCCTGGTCCAGAAGATCTACAATCTTCCCGGAAATGATTGGCCACACGATCCTGCTTTATAACGGCAAGAGTTTCATTCCAGTTTATGTTCATGAGAACATGGTTGGGCATCGTCTGGGCGAATTCGCTCCAACGCGCACATTCCGTGGTCACACAAGTCTGGACAAAAAAGTAAGACCAGCAGCGAAGCCGGGAGCCTGATTCAATGGAAGCCAAGTCTACAGGTAAATTTCTACTCTCTGCACCGCGTAAGATCCGTCTGGTTGCAGATGAGATTCGCGGTTACAGCTATCCGGAAGCAATGGATATCCTGCGCTTCATCCCACGCAAGGGTTCGCGGTATCTGGAAAAAGTTCTAAAGGCTGCATGTCATAATGCAACGTCTCTCCAGAAGGAAGTTAAAGAAGCAGATCTTTTCATTAAGAAGGTGTATGTGGATATGGGACCAACGCTGAAGCGTTTTCGTCCGCGTGCACGTGGTCGTGGTATGCGTCGTTTGAAGCGCATGAGCCACATAACAGTTGTACTGAGTAACGAGTGAGGAATCAATGGGTCAGAAAGTAAATCCAATTGGTCTGCGTGTAGGCATCAACCGCTCCTGGGATTCTGTATGGTTTGCCAAGGAAACCTACAAAGAGAATCTCCACGAAGACCTGATGATCCGTAAGGTCATCCTGAAGCGTTTCAAGCGCAGTGGCATCGTTAAGATCGTTATCGAACGTTTCCCTGAGAAAATCGGGATTAACATTCATACCGTTCGTCCGGGGACTGTAATTGGTCCAAAAGGCGCAAACATCGAGGCTGTTAAGGCAGACCTGAAAGCTCGCCTGAAGAAGCCGCTGAACGTAGCAATCGTAGAGATCAAGAAGCCAGAGACAATCGCTCAGACTGTATCTGAAAGTATCTGTCAGCAACTGGAACAGCGTATGCCATTCCGTCGTGTCATGAAGCAGGCTCTTCGCGGAGCTATGCGAGGTGGCGTGGAAGGAATCAAGATCATGGTTTCCGGTCGTTTAAATGGCGCTGACATGGCTCGCCAGGAACAGTATAAAGACGGACGCGTTCCTCTTCATACGCTCCGCGCTCGGATTGACTACGCACACAGCGAAGCTCGCACTACATACGGTCAGATTGGTGTAAAAGTATGGGTGTATCATGGTGATGCACTGCCAGGCCTCGAGAAAGAGGAAGAAGACGAATATACTGTTAAACGGAAGATGGGATAATGTTAGCCCCGCAAAGAGTAAAATACCGTAAAAGACAAGTAGGAAGGCTGCGTGGCCTTGCATACAGAGGAAGCACTGTTTCCTTTGGTGAGTACGCGCTCAAGGCCCTCGACTCAGGTCGCCTCACGGCGCGCCAGATTGAAGCTGCACGTCGCGCCATGACTCGTAAGGTCAAGCGTGGTGGAAAGCTCTGGATCCGCGTTTTTCCGGATACGCCAGTTACAAGAAAGCCGGCGGAAACTCGTATGGGTAGTGGTAAAGGGAACCCGGAATTCTGGGTATCTGTAGTCCACGCAGGTCGTATCTTATTCGAAATCAGTGGTGTTGAAGAGTCGCTTGCACGTGAAGCGTTTGACCTGGCGACGCACAAACTACCGATCAAGACTGTTTTTGTTAAGAAGGAGCTCATCTAGTCATGGCAAAAGCACTGCACGAAATGGCGGATGCCGATCTGCACAAGCTGATCGACGATTCGCGGTCACAACTGAGAGAGCTTCGTTTTCAATTTGGGGTGGCTCGTTCACTTCCAAACCCGGCCTCGCTGCGCACGATTCGTCGCACTATGGCTGGCGCGTTGACCGTACTAAACGAAAGAAAGCTTGGAATCGCTACGCAAAAGGCTGCAACGCCGGGCAAAGCTGGAAAAGCTGAGAAGAAAAAGGCAGAGCCAAAAGCCGAAGCAAAGGCAGAAAAGAAGCCAGCGAAAAAGGCTAAAGGGTAAGCGCAATCATGGAAGCAAAGAAAAGTACAAGATCGGCCAGACTTCGTATCATTCAGGGACGTGTAGTCTCTGACAAAATGGATAAGACGCGCGTAATCTTGCTCGAAAGTCGCAAGATGCACCCACTCATCCGCAAGCCTCTGACAAAATCGGCCCGTGTTAAGATTCACGATCCAAAAAATGAATCCAAAGAAGGCGACGTGGTTCAAGCACTCGAAACCCGTCCCTTGTCTCGCGACAAGCGTCACCGCCTCCTTAAGATTGTGGAGAAAGCGCAATGATTCAGCAACAAACCTATCTGGATGTTGCCGATAACACCGGCGCCAGAAAAGTAATGTGTATTAAAGTCCTCGGTGGAACTCGCAAGCGCTATGCGTCTGTGGGAGACATCATTGTCGTCGCGGTTAAGGATGCGATTCCAGCATACGGTATCAAAGACTCTACTGGAAAGAAAGTTCACAACAAGGTTGTTCAGAAAGCCGTCGTGGTTCGGACGCGCAAAGAAATCAAGCGTGCTGATGGATCTGTCATCCGCTTTGATGACAATGCTTGCGCCATCATCGATGAGAAGCTGAACCCTAAAGGTACTCGTATTTTTGGGCCGGTTGCTCGCGAACTCAGAGATCGCAAATTTCTGAAAATCGTTTCGCTTGCACCTGAGGTTTTGTAATGAAAGAAACAATTACAAGCACCAAACTGAAGAAAGACGATGAAGTGATCGTCGTTGCCGGTAGCCAGAAGGGCAAACGCGGCAAGATCATGGCGCTCGATATCAAGAAAGCGCGTGTTGTTGTTCAGGGTGTAAATCGCGTGAAGCGTTTCCAGCGCCCCAGCCAGGAAAACCCAAAGGGTGGAACTGTCGAGCTCGAGCAAAGCATGCCAATCTCGAACATCATGTTCTATGATTCAAAAGCCAAGAAGGGCGTTCGTCTTGGATACAAAATTGGTCCGGATGGAAAGAAAGTCCGTGTGACTCGCCCGGATGGGAGAGAAGTTTAATGTCATCGCTTCTTAAGAAATACAAAGAAACGATTGTACCGGAACTGAAGAAACAGTTTCAGTACAAGTCAATCATGCAGGTCCCTCGCTTTGAGAAGATTGTTCTGAACTACGGTTCAAGCGAAGCGAGTGCCAATCCAAAGCAATTTGAAACTGCAATGGAAGAGATGGGCCTGATTACAGGACAGCGTCCGGTCAAAACGATCGCACGCAAGTCCATCGCTGGATTCAAGGTTCGTGAAGGAATGGTGCTCGGCTGCAAGGTAACTCTTCGTGGCCAGCGCATGTTTGAATTCCTGGAAAGACTGATTCATATCTCTCTTCCTCGTGTTCGTGACTTCAAAGGCCTGAATCCAACTGGATTCGACGGACGCGGAAATTACAATCTCTCTGTTAAAGAGCAGATCATCTTCGCAGAGATCGATGTGGATAAAGTGCAAACATATCATGGTCTGAACGTTACAATTGTAACGACAGCCAAAACGAACGAAGAAGCGCATGCGCTTCTGAGTGCAATCGGAATGCCTTTCAAAAAGGCGCAGGCAAAGTGAGGGTATAATGGCTAAAAAAAGCATGATGGAAAAACACAAGCGGAAGCAGGCATTTAAAGTGCGTGCTTATAACCGCTGTCCGGTTTGCGGACGTCCGCGCGCGTACATGCGTCGGTTTGATATGTGTAGAATCTGCTTTCGCAAGTTAGCCGGATTTGGCCAGATTCCAGGCGTGATCAAATCATCCTGGTGAGTGTGAGTAAGCGGAGAATATGTAAATGAGTCTTTCAGATCCAATAGCAGATATGCTAACCAGAATCCGGAACGCTTCGAGCGCGGGTCATCCAAGGGTTACTATGGCAGGTTCACGCCTGAAGGTGTCTATCCTTGAGATCCTCAAGAACGAAGGTTTCATTGAGGATTTTGCAGTCAAAAAAGAGAGCAAGAAAACGGAACTGGAAGTAACCCTGAAATACATGGATAAAGCTCCAGTGATTCGTCAGCTTGAGCGAGTTTCAAGCCCTGGCCGTCGTTTCTATATTAAAGCCAAGGAAGTGAAGCCGGTCAGGAACCACCTGGGTCTGTCCATTCTTTCCACTCCTAAGGGAGTGATGACAGGACGCCAGGCGCGCAGTCAAAATGTCGGTGGAGAACTGATCTGCCGGGTCTGGTAGGCGGAGTATCACATGTCAAGAATTGGAAATGCACCTATTAAATTGCCGCAGGGCGTTGATGTACAAGTGGCCGGCGAAGTCCTTAAAGTAAAGGGACCGTTGGGATCGCTTGAGTCTCCGTTACCAAAAGGCATCACACTGAAGAACGAAGCGGGCACGTTGAAGCTCGATCGTCAGTCAGATGAAATTGCAATCAAACAAAAGCATGGAATGGCTCGCGCCATTCTCATGAATTCTGTTCTGGGCGTAAGCAAAGGCTGGGAAAAGAAGCTGGAACTGGTTGGCGTTGGATATCGCGCGCAACTGAAGGGCCAGGATCTGACTTTCTCGCTGGGCTATTCACATGAAGTGAAGTACGCAGTGCCTGCGGGAATCAAAGTAGTCGTAACGGATCAGGTTCGTATTGATCTCAATGGAATTGATCGTCAGAAGATTGGTCAGGTCGCGGCAGAGATTCGTTCCCTGCGTCCACCGGAACCATACAAAGGCAAGGGCATCAAGTATGCCGGCGAAGTAATCCGTAGGAAGGCCGGTAAAACTGGTAAGGCCGGGAAGAAGTAAACCATGAATCGTCTGGAAGAAAAAAGATCACGCCTGGCGCGTAGAAGAACCAAGGTTCGCTTCGCGATTCGCTCGCGCCACGCTCGCCCAAGACTGGTGTTCAATCGCTCTAACCGCTTTCTCGCGGTTCAGTTGATTGACGATGTAAAGGGCGTTACTCTGGCGCATGCGTCCACTATGGAAGAAAGCTTCAAGAGTGGCGGCCGCAAGAACAAGGAAGCAGCCAAGAAGCTGGGTGAACTTATTGCTGAACGAGTGTTGAAGCTCGGTATCAAGCAGATCGTATTGGACCGCAGAGGAATTCTCTATCACGGCAAGATTGCTGCATTTGCAGACGCTGCGCGTGAAAAGGGACTGGAGTTTTAAAATGGCCGAAAGAGAACGCATGCAGGAAATGGAGAAGGAGTTCGTCGAGAAGGTCGTAAAGATCAATCGCGTATCCAAAGTCGTAAAGGGTGGACGCCGCTTTTCATTTAACGCACTCGCAGTGGTTGGTGATGGAGCCGGTCGTGTAGGAATCGGCCTTGGAAAAGCCAATGAAGTTCCGGATGCAATTCGCAAAGCAATCGAAGCAGCGCGTCGGCAACTTCGCACTGTAAAACTGACTCGCAAGAATACCATTCCGCATGAAGTCATTGGTCGATTCAAGGCTACTCGTGTTCGCCTGCTTCCTGCGACTCCGGGAACTGGAATTATCGCCGGTGAAGCGGTTCGTGCCGTTGTTGAACAGGCCGGTGTGCATGACATTCTCAGTAAGGTTGTTGGGTCCAAGAACCCTATTAACGTGGTTCGTGCAACACTCGACGCACTTTCACAACTCGAGACTCCAATTATCTCTGCGCGTAAGCGTGGTGTGAGCCTCCAGCATATCTTTGGAACAAAAGGAGCCGCATAAACCGTCATGAGCGCACAGGAAGTTACAATTACATTAATCAAAAGCCCGATTGGCCGTGTGCCGAAGCATCGGGGAACTTTGCGCGCGCTCGGCCTGTTTAAGATCGGCGAAAAACGCACGCATAAAATGACTCCGCAACTCGCGGGGATGATTCGGAACGTTTCCTACATGATCACTGTAGAACCGTCCGTAAAAAAGTGAGCCATCAATGAGCGAGAAAAAGAAAATTCTGGGCCTGTCAAATCTGCTTCCTGTTAAGAAGACAGACGCGAAGGCAAAGCCAGCTGAAAAGAAAGACGCAAAAGACGATTTTGCAATCGCTCCTGTTCCAGGTAGCCGCAAACGTCGCAAACGCATTGGCCGTGGGCGCGCCACCGGGGTTGGAAAGACTTCCGGTCGTGGGCAAAAGGGTCAAAAGGCTCGCGCGGGCTTCAAGAACAAGCTCGGCTTTGAGGGTGGACAGAACCCACTTCGTCTGCGCCTTCCAAAGCGCGGATTCACAAACATCTTCGCAACTAAATACCAGGTAGTAAACCTGAAGGACCTCAAAGAAGCAGGCCTGACCGGAGAAGTAACTCCCGTTACGCTCCGCGGCAAAGGTCTGATTTCTAAGCCCGCCATGCCGGTTAAGATCCTTGGTGTAGGCGAGTGTGGCAAAGTTCAAGTAACTGCAGATGCATTCTCAGCCAGCGCTAAAGCGGCCATCGAGAAGGCTGGCGGTAGCGTAAAGATCCGTCCGGATTACATGCCTCGCGTAGATCGCAAGTTCGAAAAGAAAGCAGAACGCAAAGCCAGAAAAAAAGGCTAAGCCGGAGAAATCATGGGTTCCCTGATAACAATTTTCCGGATTCCGGAACTAAGAAGTAAGATCCTCTTTACCGTGGGTCTTATTGTCACGTACAGACTCGGTTCCTTCATCACGATTCCAGGGATCAATCCGATCGCCGTGGCACAGTCAAGGCCACCGGGTCAGTCTTTCCTGGACGTAGTAAACGTGTTTTCCGGGGGAGCCCTCTTCAAGCTGTCCATCTTCTCACTTGGCATCATGCCTTACATCTCGGCTTCTATTATCATGAGCCTGATGACTGTAATCATCCCACCGCTGGCTCGTATGCAGCGTGAAGGTGAAGACGGTCGCAAGCGTATCAATCAGTACACACGTTATGGAACTGTGTTGCTCTGCATGATTCAGGCATTGTTCATCCTCGTGTGGGCAGTGGATCAGAAGAATCCAAACAACGGTGAGCCGTTTGTTCGGATGGGACGCACGTGGTTCTTTGTGGTTGGTCTGATGGCGATTACTGCTGGAACCATCTTGTTGATGTGGATTGGTGAGCAGATCACGGAACGCGGAATTGGAAACGGCGCATCGCTGATCATCTTCTCTGGTATTATTGCGCAACTTCCCGCCATGCTTGCACAGATGGCAAAAGATAAGAATATCCCAATCTTTGAGATTGTGATTCTGGTTTCTCTATTCCTTGTGCTCATCGCACTTACTGTCCTGCTATCGCAGGGGGTTCGCAAGATCCCATTGCAATATGGAAAGAAGATGCAAGGCAGGCGATTGGTTCAAGCTCGCAGTCAGAGCATTCAGTTTAAACTGAACTCTGCAAACGTAATGCCAATCATCTTTGCATCTTCATTGCTGCTCTTTCCTCAGACCGTTGTCGGGATGATGGGCGATGGAAGTAAATCCTGGGTTGGTTGGAGAATCATGCAAGAGTGGCTCAATCCATTCGCGCCGGTATTCTACCAGCAGCTTCCGTATTATACAATCTACACGTTGCTCATTATCTTCTTTGCGTATTTCTACACAGCAATCTATATCAATCCGCAAGAGCTTTCAGAGAATCTCAAGAAGTATGGTGGATTTGTTCCGGGCATTCGTCCGGGAAGTCACACCAAAGAATACATCGAATCAACCTTGAATCGAATCATTCTTCCTGGGGCTATCTTTCTGGCAGGGCTTGCACTGGCTCCGTATCTGATTATCAACACGCTCGGCTTTCGTTCGAACGCAAACATTCAGGGACTGGCATACACCTTTGGTGGAACGTCGCTCCTGATTATCGTAGGTGTGGCGCTGGATACTCTCAAGCAGATTGAATCTCAGCTCATCATGCGCAATTACGACGGGTTCATGAAGAAAGGCCGGATCAAAGGCAGGTAGTACCATGCGCATTGTGTTTATGGGGCCGCCCGGGGCCGGAAAAGGCACCCAGGCCAAGATCATCTGCGATAAATACGGAATCCCTCAGATCTCGACAGGCGAGATCCTGCGCGCTGCCGTGAAGAACGGCACGGAGATGGGCAAGAAGGCCAAGGAGTTCATGGATGCCGGAAAACTGGTGCCTGACTCTGTGGTAATCGGCATCGTCAAAGATCGAATCAAGGAAAAAGACGCCCAGCCGGGCTATGTGCTTGATGGCTTTCCTCGTACGCTGGAGCAGGCAGACGCCCTCAAGGCCATGCTGGCCGAGATCAAGACACCCCTACAGATTGCCCTGAACCTGGACGTCCGCGACACCCTTCTGGTCGAAAGGCTCCTGGATCGTGCAAAGAAGGAAGGCCGGCCGGACGATACCGAACCAGTCATCAAACAGCGCCTTGAGACATACCACAGCCAGACAAGTCCTCTTATTAACTACTATAAGAAGGAGGGCATCCTGGTCGAAGTGGCCGGTGAGGGCACTCTGGAAGAAGTTACCGGGCGAATCCTCGGGGCTTTGAAGGGGATCGGCTGAAAAGGCATGACAAGCGCGGCCGCTTTAATTTTCTGACAGTTTCATATTAAAGTGGCTAAAGAAGAAGCAATAGAAGTCGAAGGAACGGTCGTCGAGCCTCTACCGAACGCAATGTTTCGGGTAGAGTTGGATAACGGCCACAAGGTGCTGGCGCATATCTCGGGTAAAATGCGCATGCATTACATTCGGATTTTGCCCGGAGATAAAGTGGTAGTGGAGCTTTCGCCGTACGATTTAACGCGCGGGCGCATTACATTCAGGAAGAAATAGATTATGAAAGTTCGGGTTTCAGTTAAGAAATTTTGCTCCAACTGCCGGGTAATCCGTCGGGGCGGCGTGATCCGTGTAATTTGTAGCTCGGATCCAAGACATAAGCAGAGGCAAGGGTAATGGCTCGTATAGCAGGGATTGATCTTCCAAAAGAGAAACGTGCAGTCATTGGGCTGACGTATATCTTTGGTATTGGCAAAAGTTCAGCGGAAAAAATTCTCAAGAACGCCGGTGTGGATGAAAACACAAAGGTGGGAGACCTGGACGAGAAGCAAGTTAACAGCATCCGCCAGTATATTTCTCAAAACTTCCGCCTGGAAGGTGACCTTCGCTCTGAGACCAACCTGAACATCAAGCGTTTGATGGACATTGGTTCATACCGCGGTCTGCGCCATCGCATGGGTCTTCCTGCAAACGGTCAGCGCACACGCACTAATGCGCGCACAAGAAAGGGCATCAAGAAGACGGTTGCTAACAAGAAGAAAGCACCTTCAAAAGGATAATTAATCCAATAGGATATCGGGTAGAAGAATGGCAGTAGTTCAGAAGAAGAAAGAAAAACGGAATGTTCCACGCGGGAAGGCAATCATCCAGGCGTCGTTTAACAATACTATCATTTCCATTACGGATTTGCAGGGGAACGTTCTGGCCTGGTCTTCTGCCGGCCATATGAGCTTCAAAGGCTCACGGAAATCTACTCCGTATGCTGCACAGCTTGCAGCGCGCAACGCCGCTGAGAAAGCAAAAGAGCAGGGTGTGCGCGAAGTTGAAGTATTTGTAAAGGGTCCAGGGATTGGTCGCGAATCTGCTATTCGCGCGATTTCTATCGAAGGAATCCATGTTCGTTCGATTAAGGACATTACTCCGCTTCCGCACAACGGTTGCAGACCCAGAAAGCGCCGCCGCGTTTGATCGAGTCGTTATTTTTCATTTCTGTTTTTTGAAGGAGGAAGCATGAATCTCAAACACTTATTGAAAGGCTTAAAGAGACCAAGACAGGTTGAGTTCGTGCATGAAGCCACACAGCCCAATTACGGACGCTTTGTCGCCGAGCCTTTTGAGCGTGGATTCGGTTCCACCGTTGGAAATTCCCTGCGTCGTACCCTCATGTCTTCAATCGAAGGAACTGCAATTACTGCCGTTCGTATTGAAGGTGTTTCGCATGAATTCAGCACCATCGAAGGTGTTGTAGAAGACGTAACTCGCATTATTCTGAATCTCAAGCAGCTGCGAGCCACTTACGATTCTGAGAATCGTGACGAGCCAAAGATCATTCACATTGAAAAGCGCGGCGCGGGTCAGTTGACTGCGGCTGACTTTGCTGTGGATTCCTCGATTCAGATTCTGAATCCAGATCTGCATATTGCAACACTGAATGAAGATGCAAACCTCATCATGGACGTTCAGTTTGAGCGTGGCCGTGGTTATGTGGCTTCTGAAATTCTCAAGAAGAATATTGATGAGATTGGAACAATCGCAGTAGACGCGCTTTTTTCACCGGTTCGTCGCGTTAACCTGGATGTAACAGAAACTCGCGTAGGTCAGCGCACTGACTACGAAAAGATCAGCCTGGATATCTGGACTGACGGGTCCATCGCTCCTGAAGATGCATTGGCGCAAGCTGCAAAAATTCTCAAAGAGCACCTTACTGTATTCATCAACTTCGAAGAAGAGCAAGAAGAGGAAGTCGATGAAACAAATGAGCTCGAAGAAACGCTGCGCAAGAACCTTGAGAAGCATGTGGAAGAGCTCGAGCTCTCCGTTCGCTCGCTTTCAGTGCTCAAGAGCCTTGAGATCGAAACTCTTGCGGATCTGGTTCGTCGCAACGAAGAAGAGCTGCAAAAATCACGTCACTATTCACCCAATTGTGTTGAAGAAATTCGCCAGAAACTCGCTGAGCTGAACCTTGAGTTTGGAATGCGTGATTTCTTTGCACCACGGGACTGATAAGGAAATCATTCGAACTGAGCTGGAATTGCTATGAGAAAGAGAAATAAGACAAAACAACTGCAACGCGTTGCCTCACACAGAAAGGCAATGATGCGAAACATGGCTTCCAGTCTGTTTGACCATGAGCGTATTGTTTCCACTCGTGCGCGTTGCAAGGTTCTGCGTCCCTATGCAGAGCGTCTGATCACCCGCGCCAAGCACACCGTTGCTGGGGACCTGAAGCCAGAGCAAGTTTTGCACAACAGACGTGAAATCATGCGCCACATCGCCGATCGCGACATCGTGGTGAAGTTGATCGAAGACATTGCACCGCGTTTCAAGAATCGCCAGGGCGGTTACCTTCGCATCATTCATCTTCCAGAGCGCGTGAAAGACAGCGCGCAAATGAGTATTATTGAGCTGGTTGAGCGCAAGGAAAAAGTTCGCAAGACTCGCGCACCAGCCAAAGCCAAAAAACCAACTGCTTCTGACAAAAAGACCAGTGCAGACGCTAAGAAAGTACCGGATCAAAAAGAGACCAAAGAGAAATGGTATAATCGCTTCCGCAAAAAGAAATCGGACGGGTCCACAGCGACCTGATCTGGTCGAAACCCTCGGTCATCTGGCCGGGGGTTTTTTGTTTCATATGATCCAGGAATCCGGGCATAGCTTTCCCGCCCCCTTTGTGGGTGGTCTTGTTTTGGGGGCGGGCAAAGGAATTTGTTTTTCGAAGGGCCTGTGCCGGCTCGAAGCCTGCTGTAGCAGATTTTGAAAATTTGTCAACGGGAACGTGTCACACTTGCGTGGCATGATAGGATGGGGCAGTGCGGCCTTGACAATCGTGGCAGGTGAGAGCCTGTCGGGTCTATGCACCTGCTCAGTTGGAAGACCGCAGTTTCCTCGTCACTTATGGTTCTCTTCTGCCTCGTAGTCGCTGTCAGTCTTGAGGCGAAGCCCACCCCCGCAGAAGAGATTACGGAAGCCTTAAAGGCTAGCGATTGGTCCCGAGCAGACGCGCTCCTTGAGCCCTATATGAAAGAGCATCCCGATCAGAAGTGGACCTACACTTCGCGCGCCTGGGCTCTGCGGAATTTAAAAGAGTTTCGGAGGGCGCAGGAAGTGGCGGACGCCGGTCTTCAGCGCTGGCCTGGCGATGCCGATTTGCGAAAAGCAGCGGCCGCATCCCTTGCCGATCTGGCGGAAACCCAATCTGCCTCGCTCGCCATACCTACCCTTGAGCGTGCGCTGGCATATCTTCGTATGGACTATGTTCTCTATAGATTGGCCCGAAAACAGCGCGAGACCGGTCAATTGAGCAGGTCGATAGAAAATCTCGAAGCAGGAGCCAGTGAATTTCCGCAGTACCCGCATTTCAGGGAAGTCCTTCCTTACACGCGCTATCTACTATTCAAAGAGCAAAAGGATCCGGCGGCAATTCAAAGTTTCGTGGAGAAGAGCGTGGACTGGATTGATCCTAAGAAGTCTCTGCAGGAGCAGCAGCATTACCTCATGATTATCAACTCGGGCATGAGGCAGTTGTCTGATCGTAAAAGATTTGATGAGATCTACAACCGACTTTTTTCCCGCTTACCCGATAATGCGGAAATTTATGATAGCTACGGATTTGCGCTCTATGCAAACTTCCGCCTTCACGGCAAGAAAAACGATCCCCTCAGGGAAGAAGCAATCAGTGCGCGTAGAAAGGCCCTATCCCTGTTCTGGGCAAAAAACCCCAGACCGCAGCCACTGATGGATCTGAGTTTTCCACTCCGGGGTAGATACGCCGTGTGGAGTGAGTTCGGCGGAAGTGCTATGACGCATAACGGGTTTGCGAACTACTGCTACGATTTTGCTGCCGTTGACGCAAAAGGAGAAATCTCGCGCTCGCCCGGAGACACTTTGCAGGATTATTTCATGTTTGGGAAGCCCGTGTATGCGGTCGCGGACGGAACCGTTTCTGGTGTAATTGATGGATTTCCGGATAACGAACCAGGTGGTTACAGTCATGAAGCAAACACCATAACCATCAATCACAAGACCTACTACTCGTTCTATGCGCACATGAAGCGAGGCGGGATACTCGTGAAACCTGATCAAACGGTGAAGGCGGGTGATCTATTGGGTTACGTTGGAAATAGCGGCATGTCCAGTCAGCCCCACCTGCATTTCTGCATCTACGGCCAATTCCCGGAGTGGGTTACGGTTCCCTTTCAATTTAAGAAAACCCGGGTGCTTTCAGAAAAGGGCGAGGGGCGCCTGAGCGACGCTCCTTACAGGGAAGGTGAGACAGTTGTATTTGATTGAGAATACTCAGATATAATACATCAACTCGCCTTTGCGCGAGCCGGATTCCATGAAGTCACTCAGTGGAATTTGCAGCATACTTGCAATCTTCTCGTCCAGTTCCTTCCAGAAGTTTCCCGTGGACTCATCCCAGGTGCTGTCGCCCCGATCAATGATCGAGAGATCGCCTTCGAGGGCGGACAGGATTTCAAGCACTGTGATTTCCGTTGGGTTGCGGGCCAGCCGATAGCCGCCATCTGCACCCCTTACACTGGACACCAGATTGTTTTTACGGAGCGAATGAATGATCTGTTCCAGGTACTTCTGCGGAATCTTCTGACGTTCAGAGATTTCTCGGGTCTTGAGCAGCCCGCCGGCGGCGAGTTCCATCATGGCCTTCAGGCCGTACCGCCCCCGACTGGTGATTCTCATACTGAGCTAAGGTTTAAGCCGCTGAATATCTGCGTCGACCATCATTTTAACCAGGCCTTCGAAGCTGACTTCTGTCTTCCAGCCCAGTTCTCGCTTGGCTTTGGATGAGTCTCCAATCAGCAGATCAACTTCTGCCGGACGGATCAATGTTGGATCCGTTTTGACATGGTCCTTCCAGTTCAGGCCAGCGTGATTAAATGCAATTTCCACCAGCTCTTGAACGCTGTGTGTTTCACCAGTTGCAATGACATAGTCCTGCGGTTTATCCTGTTGGAGCATCAGCCACATAGCACGCACATAGTCGCCGGCAAAGCCCCAGTCGCGCTTGGCTTCCAGGTTGCCCAATTTCAACTCTTTTTGTAGTCCGAGCTTGATGCGAGCTACACCATCTGTAACCTTGCGGGTCACAAATTCCTTGCCGCGTCGTGGACTCTCATGGTTGAAGAGGATTCCGGAAACCGCATACATCCCATAGGACTCGCGGTAGTTTACGGTTATAAAATGCCCATAGACCTTAGCCACGCCGTAGGGACTTCTCGGGTAGAATGGCGTGGTCTCTTTCTGAGGCACTTCCTGCACCAGGCCGAACATTTCCGAGCTGGACGCCTGATAGAATCGCGCCTTTGACTTTACGGCGCGCACGGCTTCGAGCATCCGGGTGACTCCCAGACCGGTAAATTCGCCGGTTAGTAGAGGCTTTGTCCAGGAAGTGGGAACGAAGGACTGGGCGGCCAGGTTATAGATTTCATCGGGATTGGACTCTTCTATCAGGTTAAGCAGGCTAAGCTGGTCGAGTAAGTCTCCCTGGCGGAGGATGACCTGGTCCCGGATGTGTTCAATGCGATCGAAATTCTCAGTTGAGGACCGACGAACCATGCCGTAAACGGTGTAGCCCTTGCTGAGCAGAAATTCCGCCAGATAGGATCCGTCCTGTCCGGTAATTCCTGTGACCAATGCTGTTTTTCCCAAAATCGAACCCCTCCGGCGTTTCTCGGCCACATTCTGTGAAAAGTGGTATTTTCGCCATTCATTAATTCCGGCGCAGAGATCGATTTGCGGGTCAGAATTTGGATGCGGGGATAGGAACCGTGCCAATACTGGACCTGTGTTCGAAATCCATGCAGAGGGCGTAGACTCGGATTCTATTAACCGGCAAGTCCTGGACCGGGCGGCCGCTTCAGGTAAGGGCGATTCCGAGCGCGTAGCATCGATGTCCCTATCGCCTTTGCTTTCCGGTCGTCGTGGCTTTGATGCTTCAGCAACCTGCGAACTCTATGACCGCCCCGTACCAATGCCAGATTTTCGTTCATGGAAATTCAGGTTCATCCGGGGACCCCTTCGACCACTGGCTCTCCGCGTGTATAAGGCACTATCGCAGATATTTGCTCGCATGTCAGAGAACAAAGCCCAGGCCTTTTACAACGCGATCTATGAGGTGGTGGATATCCGTCGTGAAAACGCGGAACTCAAGCGTCGTCTGGAACAATTGGAGAGTCGCATTGAAGCATTGGTTTCGCAGCGCAGCAATGTCCAGGCTCCGATCAAGCCTGTTGAAGGCAAAGCTCCGGAAAGCCGTCCCGGCATGCGCCAGGCCGCACAAAACAAGCCACGGCCGCTCTAATTCCTATGGAAGCCCATCTTTCTGCCGTACTCAGCGCCCTAGAATCTTTCCCTGTCTGGATTCTATTGATCTGCTTTTTCTTTTCTGCTCTCCTTGAGAATGTTTTCCCGCCGCATCCAGGCGATACGATCATTGTGTTCGCTGGATTTGTTGCTGCGCGTCAGCCGGATCAACTCTGGCCCATTTTTCTTTCAGGCGTTTTTGGAAGCGTGGCCGGAGCTTTTATCATGTATAGCCTCGGGGACCGATTTCTTGATCTGTGTCGTCGATTGGTTCATGTGGTTCACCGCCCCCGATTTCTTAACAGGCTGCTTGAAGGCTTCGTCTCGACTGAAAGTATTGAAAAAACGTCGTTCTGGTTTCGAAAATACGGGCTAGGGTTTGTCGTTTTCTCACGCTTCTCAGCCGGGATTCGATTTTTCGTAAGCATCATTGCCGGAATTTCACATGTGCGACCTATCCCATTTCTTTCCGCCTTTTCGGTGGGTGTCTTAATCTGGAACGGGCTTTTGACGGCGGGTGGCTACTACCTTGGTCAAAACTGGGAACGGGTCCTTGAATGGTTGAAAGTTTACAATACTATTGTCATCGTGCTGATTTCTGTTGGCGTTCTGGCTTACGTGGCCTTCCGTTTGCATCGCGCGCGTTCCGTTGTCAATAATCCTTGACACGGTAAATCTTCCCAATTGTCTGAATCGATCGCGGGCTTAGCTCAGCTGGTTAGAGCGCTTCTTTGACATGGAAGAGGTCACTGGTTCGATTCCAGTAGCTCGCAGATTCTTGAATCCCTCTGGCGCCAGGCGCCGGCTCGCTTTAATCTCACAGACTACACCTTACGCAAATGGCAGTTCATATTGTATTCGGAGAAATGGGCTCGGGCAAGAGCTTCCAGGGTCAGAGGCTGGCCTCCCAACTGGGCGTTCCATATTTCGAAGGCGATGAGTTTCTTTCGGAAGAACTGAAGGCCAGAGTTTCCAGAGCAAATCCGCTTACCGTGGGCGATGTAAACAAGTTTGTGAAAGAATGTTTAGTACCTGGAATTCTACGCCTTACCCATGCGAACCGCGCTTTTGTAATCTCACAGGCCTTATATGCAAGAGCCCACCGAGAGCAAGTCGCCAGGGCATTGGAGAGCGTTGGACTTGCGGCACAATTTCACTGGGTTCGGCCCACGTCTCTGCTACTGCAAATTCGCGCACTCTTAAAACGAAAACCAGGCTTCAAGTGGGTTCTTGTTATGCTCATCAGCAAGCCCTGGTTTCAGAAACCTGAGGGTCAGGTGAACATCATTGAGAATGACTATGGTGTTGCTGCTGATAAGACAAAGCATTGAGCGCATCATTACCCTGATTGACAGGCGATAACTCCACATTATTCAGGCTTACTGGCGCGAGCTCCGTTCGCGCAGAAGACATCAGAGTTTGGCGCGAGCACCACGTGAGTCAGAAGAATCAGCCTGCAAATGTTTTCGTGGTCGAAGATGAGCCTGTCACAAATGAGCTACTTTGTTCGCTCGTTAAGTCCAGGCCGGAGCTCCTGCTATGCGGCTCCGCTCGCACCGGTGCAGAGGCGATTGCTCAGATTTCAACCCAACAGATCAACCTGGTCTTGATGGACATTCATCTTCCGGATATGTCCGGATTTCACATAATGGAACAGCTTGAGCCGGAGCCATACGTGATTTTTGCTACAGGTTCTGGCGACAGGGCGCTCGATGCTTTTGAGATTGGGGCTATCGACTACATTACCAAGCCGGTTGCAAAAGAACGATTCAACCGCGCTATCGACAAAGCTCTGCCATTCATCCAGAAAAAAGCTCCCGTGCTACCAAGGCGCAGTGGGCTTTTTGTTGCTGAGAAAGAGAATTATTTCCTGGTGAAGTTTGCGGACATCATATATGTTTCATCGCATGAGAACTACTCGGCGCTTCACACGACTGGACGTGATTATGTGACGTACTGTTCGCTCAAGAAGATGGAAGAGCGATTGCCCGGTGAAGACTTCCTTCGCATTTACAAACAGTACGTCGTGAACTTGAACAAGATC
>JAEUSB010000024.1 GCA_016788865.1 Leptospirales bacterium | reverse complement strand
TTGCACTTGCGTGATTTCAGAAACCCAGGTCAATGGAATGCCGAATAACGGGCTCACCGTATAGCAGATCATGAGTCCCGGATAAATGGCATCGGGTGGATTTCCTTTCACGCGAAATTTCATTGTTGCAGGCGTGATTCTTTCGAGATTCTGGGGCCGGGAAAAAAAATCCCAGGCCGCTTTGAGAGAGGTCTTTACCTCCTGTTCCTGGAAAAGCGTGTGAACCATTCAAGGCGATCCAAGAACAATGAATGAGACACGACGATTGCGCTGACGACCAGGCTCTGTTGCGTTTGAAGCAACTGGCTTCTCTGAGCCGTATCCTTTTACCCGAATTTGCGTGGAGCTTGCCCCCGCATTCTGGAGATAATTTGCAACGGCCTGCGCACGTTTGGTACTCAGTGAGTTGTTAAAGGTTGGATCTCCCGTACTGTCGGTATGACCCTGAACCTCGATGCGCATTTGCGGGTCTTGTTTCAGTATTCCAACCAATCGATCCAGTTCTGCAAACGATCTTGGATTGAGTGCATCACTGCCGTACTCGAAGAAGATGTTGTTGAGAACGATTTCTGCACCCGTTTTGCGAGCCGACGCGATGGAGATGAGCTGCATTTCAACCTTTTGCTCCTCATAGTTTGCGATGGATCTGAGGTCCACACGCTCGCTCTGGTTGAGATAACCGGGCTTTTTGGCAAAGTAGGCGTATTCGCGGCCGGTCGGCAGTGCAATGAAGAACTCTCCGCTTCCAGGTCGAGTAGATAGGACTCCAAGAGACTTTCCAGTAGCCAGGTCCTGCCATTCTACACTTGCATCGGTTGGTTTTCCATTCTCGTCTTTAATGATGCCGCGGATTCCCACGGCCACAGTCGCTGGCCGCGCCGCAATCGGTAGGGGGACTACCTCGTAAATATCCTGACCGCCAACGGTGCCCGCCAGTTCTCCGGAGAAGAACCCACGGTCCGACGCCGCTGTCATTCTAAATCCCCAATCCTGGCCGGGGCCATTGATAAGCGGACCGAGATTTACAGGTTTTGACCAGTGCAACCAGGTGTCGTCCAGGCGAATACTTTTGTAAACGTCCGCGCGCCCAAATCCGTTGTACCCATCTGAAGAGAAGTATAAAGTCTTACCGTCCGGATACAGAAACGGAGTTCGCTCCGCTCCTGGTGTGTTCAAGAATGGACCTAGATTTTTTGGCAGCGTCCAACTGCCGTCTGGCTTCTTGAAAGCAATATACAGATCTGTGTTGCCATTCAAGAAACCTCCACTTGCTTGGGTGACGGGTCTGTATGTGAAGTATCCGTTTGGTCGATCGCTTGCAAAAATAACGGCGCCATCCGGAGTAAAGTTTGTGTCCGATTCAAAGTGTGACGTGTTGATGGGTGCGGGAAGGTGAGACAAGCTTGACCAACCCTTTACCGTTAATTGGGATTGAAAAATATCCCCATTGCCAAATGATCCTTTGTAGTTCCCGTACACCGACATGACTGTGCCATCAGCCGAGATTCCATCGGGCGACTCGGACAAGTCTGTGTTCAGATCTTCGAGTGGCTCGGCTTTGCCCCAACCGCCGGGACCCATCGTAGTAACCCAGATATCTTCCTGGCCGGAGCCACCCTTTCTTCCGAGCGATGTGAAATAGAGCTTTTGGCCACTCAATTCTGGGACCGGCAGGTAGTCGTTTGATGAACTGTTTATGAGAGGGCCCATATTCTTGATAACCGAACCCTCCTGGAAAATGAGCATTCGGAGCAATTCCTGAATCTCCATTTGTCGCATCGGAAACAAGTAGGCATATTTTTGCCAGACGCCGGCCGCCTGGGCGAACTGCCCCTTTTGCATCTCAAACCCTGCAAGTTTCTGAACGATGATCCAGGAAGCGTAGGGATGATTGTCGGGTTTTGTAAGTATGGCTTCAAGGGTCTTTCTGGATTCGGGGCTGTCTGGCGTCCCGAGCACGGCTGCCACATATTCCGGGTTAATCCCGCTCATCCATTGGGCGGCTTTGACGCGATTCGCCTGCTCATATGCGATCTCAGGTGCTGTGCTCAATGGCTCTGCAATATTGGCCGAGGGCGCCGCCGTGACACTACAGGCAACGGCATGCCCTAAGAGCGAAATCAATAGAAGAACCGTGCGCATAAGTTCAGGTTGGACGCCTGACTTCACAGGAACAAGCCCAAATTATTTCGACGAGTCTCCAAAAATGATTGCAACCGTCAGTGGAACCGGATGACATTAGATATGCCTAAAAGCGATCTGATGCTCAAAATTCCTTTCTTTGAGCGTCGCCGCAGAATTCGTAGGCCCTGGACACTCATCATCTTTGGTGTGGCGTTCCTGTTGTTACCATTTCTCAACTATCTCTCTATTACAAATCAGCTTCATATTTCTCCCAGGCTTCCAGATGTAACCATCAAGCTGTTGAATCCAGTAGAGCTGTTCCTCCTCTTGATGCCGTTTCTAGTCGGGATTGGGCTCCTGCTCGTGAAACGCTGGGGCTGGTGGTTATTCCTGGGATATTCCGCAATACTTGTGGTCTATAATATTTACGCACTCGTCACTTCGCGCTCACTTTACAATGCGGGAGCACTGATCCAGACGGTGCTGGGTATTTCGGCCGTCCTCTATTTCGTACGGCGGGATGTTTCGGCACCATACATGAAGATGTACCCTCGGGGCTGGCGTTTGCAACATCGCGAACCAATTGCGATAGAAGTAATCGTGGATGGGATTCGCAGAACAACCGCGGATATCAGTGATTCGGGAATGTACGTTATTTGGGAAGATTGCTACCGCGCTCCAGGTGAGGAAGTGCATGTCACGCTTACAGTTAATGGGAATGAATACAAATCGCGGGCTGGCGTTGTTCGTGTCGATGACGATGGCGCGGGCTTGGCTTTCCGTGGCGCGTCACGAATTTTCAAGAAGAATCTCAAGCGAGACATTGCGCGCCTGGAACCAACGGACGCAGATTGATTTGCGGAATCAAGTCGGCGAGCCTGGCCTTGTTTTGGAGAGCATCCCTTGCCCGGGCATATGGAATCATTGTTTCAATACCAGTACTGTGTCTGAGCGCCTGCTTTTCACCGGTTACCAGTAACCTTCCGGAGCTCGCTCTCCTTGCAGTCCCCACTCTTCCGCAGTGTGACAGCCTCACTCTGCCAGATGCCACCAGCTCACGGACGGTATCTGGCATTGATATGACGAATAACGTTCTTGTACTGCATTTTGATAACCCACCGGGTAGTCTAACCAGTACTGCTTCCAACTCGGCTCAGTTGAGCGGCGGCTCCCCAGTTACGACTAACGGAAAATTCTCCTATGGAATTGCTGGAAACGGATCAGCTTTTCTTACCGGAACAACGCCACCGGTTACTACTTTGTCAGCTGGAACGACAATGATGATCTGGGTCTATCGGCGGAGTACGCCGTCGCAGGGTTACCTCCCACTCTACAATGGTGATAGTTCACTCCGGGGATATGGCATGATCGTGGAAGCCGACAATGGCTTTTCGATTCTCACGGGTGGCAACAATGTCCAACCAACTGGCGCGTTTC
The DNA here is from genome assembly GCA_016788865.1 of Leptospirales bacterium. GTDB lineage: Bacteria > Spirochaetota > Leptospiria > Leptospirales > Leptonemataceae > JAEUSB01. The sequence goes on along the minus strand of JAEUSB010000024.1, from coordinate 32,074 downwards.
TTCCAATGAATGCCTGGACGCACCTGGCGCTCTCAGTTCAACCCGGCAATTTTGTAAATGCATACATGAACGGAGTATACCAGGGAAATTTTGGACTAACTATTACGCCAGTGATCGCCGGGGATATGACATTCATCGAGTTTCAGAACAATACTACTGACATTTTTGATGAAGGCGCCATGTGGACGCGAATCTTAACCGCAACGGAGATTCAAACGAATCTACAATTTTCAGAATCAAGCCTGTCGCTGAGCCGCAGGTTGCTTTTTTTTCTAACCAACTTGTTGCGACGCACGATGCAAAGCGGAAGTGAAAGACAAGAGGATACCAGTTATATTTGATCAGCAGAGAACCCCGTAAGCAGCAACAGACTGCTTAGTAGACTCGCTCTGGCCTTCCACTCACTTTTTCAAACTGAGGCTGCACTGCCTGTGGGGCGCGCCCAAAGCAGATTCCCATCTTTTCGTACAGGGCAACTGAATTGAGGTCAACATGTCTCTGAACGATTGCCTCTGCGACCGGCATGTAGCGGATTTTCCCTTCTTGATAGGAGATCACAGTCACACCGTTGATACCCTGCGTATGAAGTTCCACGGCTGCGGCCCCCACTTCCAGACCAAAGTTCGCGTCAATTGGAGTTGCGAACCCGCAACGCACCAGGTGTCCGGGTCTGATCTCGCGGATTTCCGGAATCTCGTACACACCTTCAACAAATTGGCCAGTGCGCTTCATGAATTCCTTAACTGCTGGATCTTTCTTCACTCGATCTTCCAGTTGTTTCACAACATACTTTCCGGCACCCATTAGCTTTTTGTGACCAAACGCGTCCGCAGTCGAGCTCTCATCGACTAGCTCTTTTCCTGATGAATCTTTCAGGCCTTCTGCTACCAGAACCGTTGCCAGTCCTTTGCGCGCATCGCTCTTCTCTATTCGGTCCATGAAGCGAGTCATAACGTGCTTATAGAGTAAATCAAAATCAACTGGAACTTCGGGAATCAATATTGCATCAGCTCCCGATGCAATGCCGCCACGAAACGCAGTGTGACCCGCATAACGTCCAAAAACTTCCATAACAATCACGCGATTGTGTGTGCGGCCGGTTGTTCGCAAATCACGCGTAAATTCAGCAATGCGATTGATGGTGCTATCACCCCCTACACTGTAAGGCATGAGATCAAGATCCATAGTCTTGGGCGCGTGCACGCAAGGGATTCCGTTGCTCGACAGATCGACGACCACGCTTCCGGAATCGTCCCCGCCGGAAATCACCAGCGCATCGATTCCGAACTTCTTGAGTCCGTCCTTGATGCGATCGTATTTGCGATCGTCCTTGATCTTTGAGATCTTAACGCGAGAGTTTCCCGCTTCGCTACCCGCCAGGAAAACGTCAATTTGCTCCAGGCGATCCGATGTCAGCTCCACAAGAGAAGAAAAATCAATGAGGTTATAGAGTCCCGCGTATCCATTGGGAATAAGATAAGGTTTGATCCCTTTGGCATTTGCCATGCGCGCCGCGCCAATGATGACGCCATTCAGGCCGCCGCAGTCACCACCAGAAGTTAAGATGCCGATCTTTTGAATTGCCATGGGGAGGAAATTCAAGGTTTGTTCGTGCGCAGTCAAGAAGGTTTTGGCTTAGTTTGGCTCTTCGAATGGTGGGATTGTCTGGAGACAGGTTCCCATTGCATCAGACCGGAGAATCGATTCAGTCTTCCCGAGCGTTAACGCCGAGCTTCTTGAGTTCCTGAACAAGCCCGCTGATTTCAGCCTTAATTTTCGTGACAGAAGACATATGTCCCATTAGTTCTTCATCGCGGAAGATGAAAAGGTAGTTGTAGAGGTCACGGACAATCTGTGCTATCGCGGTTTCGACAGTCATGGCATTCCAGCGGTTATTCGACATCACTTCCACGTCGTAATATGGTATGTAACGTTTGCCCACCGAAATGGATTCGATCGGAATTGTTCGGGTTCTCGCCAGCTTGTCCTGGCTCGCAGGGTTCGTGTCCTGCTTGGCTGCAACGTGATTGTCATAGATCACGCGGAATGCCGCTAGTAACTTCTTGAACAGAGCGTTTGTCTTGCGGGTCAAAGCCACAAAACGCCTGATCTCCTCGTCCGAATTCTCCTTTTTGAGCGTTTCCAAAAAGTTCTGAAACGTAAATGTGAGGTTCTTGTTCTTCCGGAAGTAAACGTCCACGTCGCGCATTGTGGAATTGAATTCATCAATGATTGCCCGGAAGAGTCCCTGTTTGAAGAGGATCGCTTCTATTTGGTTTCCACCGTCACGAACATGGATTGAACCTTCGAGGAGATAGAGGGTTGAAAGCTCAAAGTCCTTCATGATCACATACAGCAGCTTAGGAGGTTCTGATTTATGTGCTTTGGCCTGGGCTTCATTCACGAGTTTTTCAGGATATATCCTGCGTAGCACGTCGGCGAGAATGGGATTCAAGAAATCAGTCCGTACTTTTCCCGCAGAATCGTACTCAAAAAACTTGCTACGGACTTCTTCAATTTCATGAATGTCGGCGCGTTTGGCCTCGATCATGTTTTCATGCTTCTTGATCGTACTATGGATATGCTGCATGATCGCTTCTGGTGCCCGGTACTTATCAAGGGCAGGCTTGCCCACCTGTAGTTCCTGAAGCACTTCTTGCCACGTAACGACTTTCTTGCGCGCCAATCCGTAGAAGGCACATATGATGTTCTTGAGTGTTGGCTGGCGACCTTCCATTGTTCCCATGAAATTCATGGAGTTCCTCAGGATGTCAGCCCCCGCGTTAGCTTCGCGGTGTTCAGAAATGAAGCGAACGAGATTTTCGTTCAGCACTTTCTTGTAGTTTGGATATTGAATCAGCAACGCGTACGCGCGTTGCATTTTCATAGTTTCCACGGCGAGGCTTTCCTGACGTTCAACGCGCTTGAATATGGGAGCTACTGCGACAAACTCTGAGAAGAACTGATAGGCTGCAACTACCGTGTTGTATATAGAAGGTTCCCAGGCAGCCCAACCTTCGCGCGTTGCCGTGCGAAAACTCTTGATAGTGGAAACGATTTGCTCTTCATTGAGAGCGCTGAATAAATCAACTGCTTTCTGCGATATCCGGAGATTGCGCCCAAGGAACCCGGCCGACAGCGTTTCCGTTTCTTTTCCCCATACACCAATATCTCCGCCGCCGAGAATTGCTCCTAGAATGCCCCGACGCGGTTCCGCTTTGCGCGGCGCGACCGGTGCTTTCGGTGTTGAGGCAGCTGGATTTCTAGTTGGTGGTCGTTTGATGCCAGCAGTCTCAACGCCTTTCTGCTTTCCTGCCTGCGCATCGATCTCCTCGATTCTCTGAATTCGCGCGTATACGTCGGATACGCTTTGAATCACCTTATCAACTTGCTCTTGCAGTTCGGGCGAGCGCGATTTACGATAAAGATCCCCAAAGACCTTGTGCGCTGCCGCTCGGGTCAGTGTGGGATCCATTCTAGTTGCTCTGGTTCAGTGGATTTTCTACGGTTCTAGAACCGGCGGGCGCGTCGTATGAGAACAAGCTTACTGGAAAACTGTCAACCTGGCGGAGGCCGGATAACGTCATGGTAGTCCAGTCCCCCGAGCCTTTGTGACGAACGCTCAACTGTTCCAGCACATGGCCTTCACGCCATCTCAGTCTGACTTCCTGAATATTGGCGGCTGGATTCTCCGCTTCAAGAATCGCCGAATTGCCGTTTACTCTGGTCTTGAAACCACTGAGCAACCAGCCCAGTCCGCCGCCACCGGGAACCATGGATTGTTTTCCCGCTACACTGGTACCAGGATTATATACGACGAGTTCTCTTCCGGCGGTAGCAATGACACGACCGTCCGATAACTGAAAATGAGTTTTTCCCTGACTGAAGGAAAGCGTTCCACTCATGGACCCACCGCCCGATGAAATAGTCAGGCGTGCGCGAAAGCCAGTCATAGACCGCATCTTAGCCACGACGGCTGCAACCTCGGGATTCGCCTCAGCGCTGAGGGCGAAGGCGGGCAGCAGAATCAGTGCTGCCCCCAGGAGAAACTTAACCAAGGACCTTCTTGAATTCATCAGTCAATGCTGGAACGACTTTGAAAAGATCGTCCACAACTCCGTAAGTTGCAACTTTGAAGATAGGCGCATCTTTGTCTTTGTTGATTGCAACAATATACTTTGAAGATCCCATCCCCGCAAGATGCTGAATCGCACCAGAAATTCCACATGCAATGTAACAATTTGGAGATACAGTCTTACCTGTCTGACCAACCTGATGGCTGTGAGCGATCCAGCCCGCGTCAACCGCCGCGCGACTTGCGCCCAGTGCTGCGCCGATTGTGTCGCAAAGGCTCTGGAGCAACGGCCAGTTTTCTGGACCTTTGATCCCGCGACCACCGGATACGATGACCGAAGCATCCGTCAGCTGCACCTTGGAACCACCGGAAAGGTCCGTGCTTACGATCTTGCCGTTAACAGATCCTTCTGCAGCGGAAGAGTTCTCAATGGCTTCTGCGCCAGAATGCGCTTTTACTTCTTGAGAGTTAGGACGAACCGTGATTACAGCAGGGCTCTTGATCCGGATGTTTGCATACGCCTTACCGGAATAGATAGGCTTTTTGAGGTCAATGTTATCAAGGCTTCCAGTTATGGAAACTACGTCCGCTGCAACGTTTGCGCCAATTTGCACTGCAACGCGTCCAGCAAAATCGCGACCCAGTACTGAATGGGCCGCAAGGACAACTTTTGCACCTTTCTCTTTTGCAACGGCGGAAACGATGTTTGCCATTCCCTCCGGGCTATATGTTGCGAGGTTTGCTTTTACAACTGTGTCCGCGCCGGCAGCAAAAAGTTCTTTTGCATGCGCGTCCGTTCCGTTTACGAGCAAGGCTACAACCGGGGTGCCAAGTGTCCGGCCTGCGGAAACGAGTTCCCGCGAAATTTTCTTGAGCGAATCGCCCTTGAGTTCTGCTACTGCGAGTACTGCCATGTCAAACTCCTTCCATTAATCCTTAGATTACTTTGGCTTCTTCGCGAAGCGCCTTAACGAGATCTTTTGCTTTGGTTTCTGGTGAATCACCCTCGAGAATACGGCCTGGTGGGCGTGGAGGTGGAAGTTCAAGAGAAACTACTTCAACTTTAGGGAAGCCACTTCCGAGCGAATCAACTGGCTTTACATCCACTTGCTTCTTCTTGGCAGCCATGATACCTTTCAACGACGGATAACGTGGTTCATTCAGGTTCTTTGCAGCGGTAATGACAACCGGTGTAGAAGCTTCCATTACTGCACTTCCGCCTTCTACTTCGCGCTTAACGCTAACTTTGTTTCCTTCTACTTTGAGTTCAATTGCATTGTTGATGTTAGCGCATCCCAGTGCCTGAGCAATCATAGATGGAACCATGGAAGATTGCGAATCGATCGCAACATGGCCGGTCAGAATGAGGTCAGGCTTGTCCGATTCAACATACTTCGCAAGAACCGCAGCCGTATAACCAATATCGAGAACGTTGTAGCTGTCGTCTTTGATGTGAACTGCAGCATCCGCGCCCAGTGCGTAAGCGGTGCGGAGAGCCTCTACGGCGCGATCCGGTCCGAGTGATACTGCCGTAACCGTTCCTCCGGTTTTCTCTTTCAGTCTCAAGGCCTCTTCAAGGGCATGTTCGTCAAATGGGGAGACGATCCACTTGATTCCTGCTTCAACGATTCCTGCGCCAGATACTTTGATGCTGGTTTCTGTGTCTGGAACCTGTTTAATAAGTACGAGAATCTTCATTTATTAACTCCAGCTAAAAAAACTTGGTATTCTGCGAGGATTTTCTGAAAGGGGCACTGGGTCAAATACTTTACGGCTCTTCTTCCGTTGAGTCCTCACCCGGGAAAAGGCGCTGAAACAGCTGCATACTCCATACAATGCTTCCAATAACAATGAGGAAGTTCGCATCTGTTTTTAAATAGAAAGACAATCCTGTAAATAACGGGATCAAGTGAAGCGTTGCATAGTGTAGAGCAGCCAGCACCGAGAGCCGCTGCGGTTGCCCTTCAAAAAGACCGCGAATTGCGTTTCTGTAGAAGAAAACAATCCCGGCGCTCTTTTCCTCAACGCTGGTGAGCGATCGGACATAATTCTGCCTCAGAACCCAGGTGAGGTACAGGCAGGCCGCAATCAACAGGCCGCTTACGGTTATGAGGGACAGGGATACTTGCACGACGCTGAAAGAAAAAATTGTTTATGACCAGGCGCAAGGAAAACTTTCTAGATAATGGAAATATCGCTGCAGCCCGAATCCTCACTTTTTGACCCAACGCCGGCACATAAGGAACTACGTGCCGTCATTCGCAAATTCTCGACAGGAGAAGTTCGCGAACAGGCGGAGCACGGGGACGAAACGGAACAATTCAATCTCCCTCTGTTCCGTAAGCTAGGCAAGGAATTGGGGCTTCTAGGCCTAACGGTAAGCGAAGACTTTGGTGGGGCCGGCATGGATGCGGTGGCAGAAGTAATTCTCCATGAAGAACTTTCCAAAAGCGATCCATCATTCACGCTCAGCGTCCTCGCGCACGAGATTCTGTTTGTGAACAATCTCTTCGTAAACGGGAATGAAGCGCAGAAACGGAAGTACCTGCCCGGTGTAATCTCGGCCGACAAGATCGGGGGCATGTGCATGACGGAACCAGGAGTTGGAACTGATGTTCTGGGCCTTCGAACAGTTGCGGTTAAGAAAGGTGATCGTTACGTTTTGAACGGTTCCAAAGCCTGGATAACTAACGGAAACGAAGGCAACTACTTTCTCGTGTATGCAAAACTTGGCGACGCTTCTCACAAACAGGTCACCAAGTTCATTGTCGAATCAAGCTACGGCGGTTTTCGTGTGGGCAAGAAGGAACGAAAGATGGGAATGCGCGGGTCGAGTACCGCTCTGCTATATTTCGATGATATGGAAGTTCCTGCAGAGAACCTTGTGGGTGAGGAGAATCGCGGGCTCGTTTCTATGATGAGGAATCTCGAAATCGAGCGCATCACACTTGCAGCACAATCGCTTGGAATTGCTGAGCGTTGCATCGAAGTGATGGCGCGATATGCGATTCGGGATCGTGTTGCATTCGGAAAGCATCTGATCGAGCACGGGCAGATTCAACGTTTCATTGCAGAAAGTTACGCGGATTGGATGGCGGCAAGATCGCTCGTGTACTCAGTTGCGGGAAAAATCGCGCCTAACGTTAGAAATTCTATAGGTGCTGCGGCGGCAAAGCTGGTTGCAACGCAGATGGCCGAACGCGTTGGTCGCAACGCGATTCAGGTCCTGGGCGGCAACGGATACAGCCGTGAATTCCCGGTGGAACGCTTGTATCGCGATGCCGTTCTGCTTAGCATTGGCGGCGGAACAAACGAAGCAATGCAGAAGAACATTTCAAATGACCTGATAAAACTGTTCTCCGCGCCCGAGTGATCACATTACGGGCGTATCGCGCGGTGGCGGATGCTAGGTTGCCGTGGCCGTAGCGGCAGGGCGTGCAAGATCTGCGCGTTTTAGCAAGAAGCCAATCTTGGTGCGATCCGGATAGAAGACCGGTTTCAGTGGATTCTTATCGAGAGACAGTTTTCCGAGAACAGTCAACACCAGATTGATGCCCAGTCCCGCGCCTTCGCGACTTGGATCTTCCAGAAGTTCAGACAGGTTGTCACCAAAGAGCGTGAAGTTCAGCTTTTGCATGAGACGAAGTTTTTCCTGCCGTGTGATTGTAGTGTAGTTTGTGCACCAGCACGAGATAGAGCCTTCTGTTGATTTGAGGTGAATGTCAAAATATTTGTCTTCTTCGCGGGCCATTCGGCTCAGATTTTCATCACCATGCGCCTCGAGTTCCTGACGAAACATATCCATAAAGGCGTGGTAGCTAATTTGCGGATCGATGCCTTGAGGTTTTGCGATATTCTTTTCAAAGAGAAACTTGTAGGTGGCCTTCGATGCATTGATTGCCAGCTCATTGAGGCACGTATACACTTCTGAACTGAATGTTCCGAGATTCTGCTTGGAAAGTAGGAGCGCAATGAGGTCGCGAAGCAGCACCGCTGATTCTCCGGTCAGGCGATAGGTTCGCAGCGTTACCTGCCAGGACAGGTCTTCGATCTTCAGTCGGACCATTTCTTCTTGTATGGGTTGCGCTATCTTGCCTACATCTGTTGCGTTTCGCAAATCGATCATTTCAATGCTTTTCAGGAAATTCAGTTGTTCCGCATGGAAAGGATCGCGAAAGAAGCGTTTGGTGGACGCGTCAAAAATCCAACGCTGTTTATCCAGCACGCGCATCATTTCTTCTTTGTATGCTATCTTAACCGTGCTATCGTAGACGAACTTGCCATCCTGGTCGAGCATGCGTTCGAAAAATTCTACGACTCTCTCTTCAGTTTTCAGAAAGTGAATGAGGGCTTCCGCAGCAGCGTGCCCTGGAATTGCGATCACACTGCCAAACCCCGAGGCTTCCCGGATGTCGAAGCGGCGGTCCATCTGCTGAGCAATGGAATTCACCTGATCGGAGTTCAGCGAAACACCGACGACTTCTTTGAAGAGTTTTTGAATATCCTTATTCATGGCGCGTCGTTCACTCTGCTTTCGCAGCGACAATTGGTCAACCCAGACAATTTTTTTGATGGCCAGTTGATGATTTTTTATTACAGAAGACCAATGTGGAATTGGGTGTGGTCGGCTATTCGATTGGGACAGACCTTTCTATTTCTCAGTTTTCTAAGCAATTGCACGTACAGGGGTAATACAGTGAATCCGTTGGATAGCAAGCAGGTTGCATCGCGTGTCTACTACCCGGCACAGACAGAGCGAAATACTCCGGTTGGAGCTAAGGATTTTGATATTCCCGTAACCGGGGATGACACGGTCGGAGCGCGCTACTATCGTAAGGATCCGGCGTTTCGCACCGTCCTCTATTTTCACGGGAATGGCGAGACGGTCCCGGACTATGATGATATCGCACCAATGTTCCACGCAGTTGGAATGAATCTCTTCGTGGTCGACTATCGTGGCTACGGCTGGAGTACCGGCTTTCCGACGTTACGTCATCTTTCAATAGATCCGCCACGAATCGCAGAGTTCTTCCTCAACAATGTGGAACCATCACCTTTAAAGAAGCCACTCGTGTTTGGTCGATCGCTTGGAAGTTCTCCCGCAACGGATGTTGCCATCAGGTTTCCTGAACGGTTTGCCGGTCTGGTCCTGGAGAGTGGTTTCGCGGACGTTACCCCGCTGCTCCGTTTACTCGGAATAGATCTGAATGCAGAACAAGAGGCTGAAGCAGACAAAATGTTTTCTAACTCGATCAAGCTAAGGGGCATCAAGATTCCCGTTCTCATTCTGCATGGGGAGCGGGACATGCTGATTCAAGTTACCCATGCGCAGGAAAACTTTGCAAGCCTGGAAGGGAACCCAATAAGAAACAGCAGCAAGCTAAAGACTTTCCCTGGCGCGGGGCACAATGACATGATTGCGCGCGACCGTAAGGGATATTTTAAAGCGATTCAGGACTTCGCCGGGGATAGACCTTGAGACACTAAATAGACTCCATCCATTTTCCGAGGAGTTCCTCCGCACGGGAAATGCTGGCGGGGATTGCATTCCATTCGTCGGGAGTGAAATCTGAAAGTACGTGCTCTGCAACATCGTCGTGGTCGGGGCGGCCGACTCCGATACGGACCCGGTGAAACTCCGACGTTCCACATTTGGCAACGATATCGCGCAGACCATTATGACCTTTGTGACCGCCACCAGTCTTCCACCTTACTTCGCCAAAGGCAATTTCGATCTCATCATGGAAGACAACCATGCGTTCTGGAGGCAGCGGATACTTCTTGATGATGTCTCGAACGCCGCCACCTGAAAGATTCATGAATTCCAGTGGCTTGTAAAACAGGAGTTCTAGCTTTTCTCCACCTCTGGTTTCGATTTCTTTCCGTGCCCATTCACCCCGTTTGTCTTTGGTAAACGTCACGCCGGCGCCTTCTGCAATGGAATCCAGAGCGACAAAACCCACGTTGTGCCGATTTTTCGCGTATTTTTTTCCAGGATTTCCCAGCCCAACGAGCAGTACTCTTTCAGCCACAGGTCGGATTCGCTTCCGGAGGCGAGCGCACAAGCAAAATCGACGGAAATAGTGTTGTTGTCTGCCGCTTCTACTGGCATCTTGATCCTGATGGTAGATCCGGGCCACCTCGTACTTGCTCGCAAGTATCGACCTCGAACGTTTGGTGAGGTTGTGGAACAGGGCATGGCTGTGACTGCGTTAAAGAACGCGGCAGACAACGGCCGTGTTGGTTCAGCGTACCTCTTTTCTGGTGCGCGCGGTACCGGGAAGACAACCATTGCTCGCATCCTGGCCAAAAGGGTAAATTGCCTCCAACCCAAAGACGGGGAGCCCTGCGGTGAATGTGAATCGTGCGTCAGCATTCAGACGGGCACGTCGCTTGATGTCCAGGAGATTGACGCAGCCTCCAACCGATCCATTGATAACGTGCGGGATTTGCGAGAGAACGTTAAGTTCCAACCAATGAGCGCGAAGAAGAAAGTTTATATCATTGATGAAGTCCACATGCTCACCACGGAAGCGTTCAACGCGCTACTCAAGACGCTGGAAGAACCACCCGAGCATGTGCTTTTCATCCTTGCAACGACGGAGCTGAACAAGATTCCCGAGACCATTCTATCACGGTGTCAGACGTTCGCATTCCGGAAAGTGCCGCTTCAAATAATGCAAACGTTCTTGAAAGAAATTTGTAAACGCGAAAAGATCAAGGCAGAAGACGAGGCACTGTTCTGGATTGCCCGGCGTGGCGACGGTTCAGTCCGCGACAGCCTATCCTTCCTGGAACAGAGCATCACGTACACAGAGGGCAATGTCACGGCGGAGAAAACGCGTGAGCTGATTGGATTCCTGCCCACGGAACTGTACTTGAAGCTTACAGAGAAACTGCTTGATCCAAAATCAAAATTTGAAGAAATTGTGGAGCCAGTCCACAGTGTATTCAATGAAGGAGGGGATTTGCAGCGCTTTGTCTGGGATTATCTTGATTTCCTGCGCGCCATAATTCATATCCTCCATGGCATTGATAGGCCCGATTTCGTAGGGCTTCCTCCAACAGACATAGCGCGCTTGCGCGATTCGCTTTCGGCCACAGATCCAACCAAGTTTCAGGCAATATTTGACGGTGTTCATAACCTGCTTTCGCGCGCGTACAATCTACGTTTGAAGAATTCATATGAAACTCGTGTACTGATAGAAATGGAATTGTTGAAGATTAAGGAAAAGCTAGCCAGACCTTCAATCTCTGGCGTGTTGCGGCGCCTTGATCGTCTTGCGACGGCGGTTGATCAGGGCATTCCTTTCTCAACGGAGGAAGAAGTCCAAAAGACATTCCTGGGCACTATGGTCGATCCTGGTTCCGTGCCCGACCTGGAGAACAAAACATGAACGGTCTCAACTTTTCCGAAATGTTCAAGAATCTTGGCAGCATGAAAGCACGCGCCGAGGAATTGCAGCACAAGATGGCCCGACTGCAAATCACCGGTGAGGCCGGAGCGGGGATGGTCAAAGTAACGGTATCTGGCGATGGCGTAGTAAAGAATGTGAAAATTGAACCGACCCTGCTTTCTCCCAATGATCGGGATATGCTAGAGGAGTTGTTGATAGCCGCCATAAATGAAGCTCAAAACAAAGCCCGGGAAGCAATGGCGCACGAAATGAAAAGCCTCACGGGTTCCATCCCCGGCCTCGAGAAGATGTTCGGCGGCTAATCGACTTGCTTTTCCCGGCTCTAGAAAACGTGGTTCGATTGTTGTCGTCCCTTCCGGGGATTGGCCAGCGCAGTGCTCTCCGTATCGCGTTTCACCTGATTCGTTCAGAAAATGAAAAGGCAAATGATATTTCGGAAGCAATTACTCGGCTGAAGGGAGAGGTCCGATTTTGCTCGCGTTGCGGGAGCCTTGCAGATCAGGACCTCTGTTCCATCTGCAGGGATAGTCGCAGGGACAGGTCTGTTCTTTGCGTTGTCGAAGAGCCCGGCGATGTTTACGCAATTGAAAAGACGGGTGAGTTCGGTGGATCCTATCATGTACTGATGGGCGCAATTTCACCGTTAGACGGAATTGGGCCAGGGGACCTCAGAATCAAAGAGCTTCTGGGGCGCGTTCAGGACGAGCCGGATTTAAAGGAATTGTTGTTGGCTACTAACCCAACCCTTGAAGGGGATGCGACCGCTGAGTATATCGCTTCTCTGCTCAAAGATGCAAAATTGCATATCACGCGAATTTCTCATGGAATACCAACCGGTGCTTCGATTGAGTACGCGGAAAAAACAACACTTGCGCGCAGTATCAAACTGCGACAAGATTTTAAGGCACAGGCATGAAACTACTCAAATGGATTTACGCGCAGCGAAAAGTGTTCATTGGTCTCTTGATGAGCGCCGCCGCAATCTTCTACATTTACAAGCGCATTGATCTGAGTCTATTGCTCCGGGTACAGGCAGAATTTCATCTGAATTATTTGCCACTTTATCTGCTAATCTTTTTGGTTACCTTTCTGGCATTCGCCCTTCGTTGGTGGTTTGTAAATGAGAGCAAAGGGTCCGTTTGGACATCTTTCAAAGCAACTCTGCTGGCAAGTGGAGGCAATGCGCTTCTACCCGCTCGTGGCGGAGACGTATTGCGCATGCTCTACTTTAAGCAAAAGACAAATCAGCCAGTGAGCGTTTCTGCCGTACGCGCCATAGTTGAGAAGGGTCTTGACCTGCCTATCTTGCTTTCGACTGTGATGATTACTTTCTCCCTCTTTCAAAAAGATATGCGGATCTTATTGGTTCCGGCTGGTCTCTTGATTGTAATTGTTTGCATCCTGGTTCTGATTAAACTCAAACCTGATCTACTTACCGCGGTGATTCACAGGGTTGAATCCTTCTTGAAGCGCGATCGGACTGAAAAATCAGAAATGAAGTTTCTTCCTTCAACATCGTTCCTGACATACTCATTCCTGATGACAGCTTTTATGTGGTATGTTCCGGTTCTTTTGCTGTACGGAGTTTTTCTGAAGTTAGTCGGTCTTGAGTTCTCGGTTAGCTGGTCTTTGCTACTGATCTTGTTTGCGGCCCTTGGTGTGGCCTTGCCCTCTGCGCCATCCGGGCTCGGAGTGTTCCATGCTTCGATTGCGTCCGCTTTCGAACTCCTGGGCTACAGCATTGAGGTCGGTCTATTTTATGCTACGATTCTCCATGCATTGCTCAACATTCCCCCGGCTTTGCTGGCCATTGTGGTCTACCTCATGGATTACGACACGGCATCGAGGAACAATGATACAACCTGACGACATCTTGCCGTAAACTTCCAGGCCTTCCCCCGTTCCGCGCGACGGATTATGTCGCATTGTCTTGACAGGACGGTTGAATTTGCCACGGAATGCATTATGAAAGCACATCTGGGCATCGACCTTGGCGGTTCGAATATTTACTCCGTGGTTTTCGATGACGACTTTGTCCCGCTCGTTGAAAGCAAAATTGATACGGAGGCAAAGGAAGGTTACAACCATGTAATCGATCGGATCAGAAAGCAAATCGAACTGCTTCAAGGACAGGCGGCAGAAAAGGGCTACGAACTCGCAACGATTGGCCTTGGCGTTCCGGGCGTCGTTTCCTCGGAAACAGATCTTGTAAGAATTGCACCAAACCTTGGCTGGGAAAATAAGCATCCACTGCTGGACCTGGGGCTTCTAGGCCGCCGCGATCTCAAGGTTCGATTGGCGAATGATGTCAACGCTGGCCTGATGGGAGAACTGGCTCGCATGCCAAGAAAGCCTTACATGGCGGTAGCCTTCTTCTGCGGAACCGGTGTAGGTGGAGCAATAGCGATTAACGGCGAACTGATAGTTGGGCGGGATGGCGGTGCAGGTGAGGTAGGACACATGATCGTTCGCGACGGTGGTCGCAAGCCCAATGGCGGTGTTCGTGGGAGCCTTGAGGCTTACATCGGCAAATGGGCGTTGAATCGTCGAATTGATCGTTATTTCGATGCCAGGAAGAAGACGTTACTGCGCGACTTAATTGACTACAATCTAAAGAAGACACCAGTGAAATCCTCGTCACTAAAAAAGGCCTACGAAAGAGGCGACGGGTTTACGCAGGCACTGATGAACGAATACTATTGCAAGTTTCTGGCTGCCGGAATCTCGCATGCAGTAAATTTGCTGAATCCGGATCTGGTCATTCTTGGAGGCGGAATTATGGAATCAATGGGCGTAAAGCTACTTCCTCATATTCACGCAAAACTTCCCGCGCGATGCATTAATCCATTGCCGCAGATTCGTCTGGCAGAACTGGGAGACGTTGCCGGCCCAATGGGCGCGGCTCACCTTGCTCGTTCGCTCTGACGATCACGCGGGCGGAGTACCAGGTAAAGTCGGTCCAGTTCTTGTCTTGACATTGGCGGCACGAGCATGCCGCCCCCGATAAAAAGGGCATACGTAATTCGTGAACGTCGCTTAGCCACAGGTTTGCTATTTCCCATTGCCACATACACACTTTCCAGAAACTGGACACGCTTTTGATCAACTCGCCTTTGAACCTCTGTTGCTGCCGGATACCGTAATGACCAGGCTCGAATCGCACGTTCCGGATTCCGGGGAAGATCGTGTGTAAGGGCGGTGAGCAGCCGGATTCGTTTCTCTGGATCTACCTCCGCCGAGGCCTGCTCAATTACGCGATCTGTGCTGGTTTCTTCCCAACTTGCGAGTAGGGCAGATACAAGGTCGTTTCTATCTTTGAAATGATGGTAGAACGCGCCTTTGGTTTGTTTGAGCCGCTGACAGAGTAGGTCGATCGTAAGCGCAGCCGGTCCCTTTTCAAAGAGAACCTTGAAACCTTCTTGAAGCCACGTTTGCTTCTTGTCTTTCAAAGACGATTTACCAGGGGCATTGCAAAGATGACTGCGCCCAGGACAAACATTGCCGTTAGTGCGTGAACCATCCAGTTTCCATTTCGTAAGAAGATGATCTGCTCCACCAGGCGTCCAACCCAGAACAGACTGGCCGCGCCAAGCAACCCAATACCCACTTTTGATTCCAGGAGCTCCCCCCGAAAGTAGAAGCATGCGATAGCGAGAGCCCCAAAGATATATATGATCCTGAGATTCAAAATTTGCATCACGGCTCGATTGACGGGAGAAACATGGCGAAGATCCTTTTTCCAGCCGAGCAATCGCCAGAAACCCAAATGAAACAGAAACAAGGCGACGCTATGGACGCCACCAGCCGCAATCCAGAATTCGTTTGAGATCATACTTTCATCCTCCGTCCTTCCCATTTGCCGCAGAGTAGTTTACCCGAATCCGGGGGGCGCTGAGGCGAAGGCTTCTTCCAGAACATACCATACGGTATGGTATGTTCTGAGCGCAATCAATTTCTTCCGCTTGAAACTCTGGGATGGTCATAGCATCTGGAAAACGTGATTCGCGACATTCTGTTTACCGTCATTTACGGGGGTGTGGGCCTGTACGGCGTCTTTATGCTCCTGGGACTGCTACACCGCCGGTTTATGAAGACGGTCGAGGGCCCGCGGCGGCTCGCCCTGGGTATGATCTGCGCCGGATTCCTGGCCCTCGGTCTTTATCACGCATTCCAGTTCCAGCGCTTCCGAACCCCGGAGGGTCGTGCCGTACTCGAGAAAATGCGTAAGAATGAAGGAAATGTAATCATCGGCCCAATTCATTAACGGCCGATAATTAAATCAATGCTACGCGGTCTGCTCGGGCTATTGTTTGCAATTCCTCTGGCGCTGGAGGCCGGTCCTGTTCTGCGCATTGTGCAGGTCGATTCGACCCGGTACCCGGACGTTCAACTTCTGGCCGAAGTTGCAGATTCCGCTGGCGCTTCTCCGGCGTTCTCGGTTCGCGAGGGAAATGGCAGCCCAATCAATCCTGAAATCCTGAGTTCGCGAAAAGCAGCCGACCGTTTGATTCTGACTCTGGTTTTTGATGCAACAGGTTCCATTCCTGCCCCCGATTTCAAACGATCGCAAATGGCGGCCGTGTCTTTCCTTGGGACCTTGCAACCAGAGGATCGAGCTGCAATCTACCAGATCAATGGAGGTCCGCTTCTGGTCACTGGCTTTGTTCCGCCGCCAGATGGACTGAAAGACAAGATCATACAATTGAAACGAACCGGCAAGACTACGCGCGTTTACGACGCCCTCCACGCCGGAATCATGAATACCCGTGACGGCATTCTGCGGAATAGCAATACCGATTCAACGAGTCCAAAGATTGCGCGCGGTGCCGTGATTCTATTCACAGACGGGCGCGATGAAGGTAGTTACCTGACCGATGAAGATTGCACGCAGCTAACGGAACTGGGTGAGCGAAATCGCATACCGGTCTTCACCGTGTTGTACGGTCGAGCGAGGGGTGAGCGTACCTTCCAGCGCCTTTCCCTCAGAACCGGTGGGGTCCTGCTGCGATCCCTCTCCGACAAGAGCATGAAATCCCTTGCTGATCAGGTTCGAAAACTTCCAGAGCAAACCTTCTTACTGCGGTATAAATCTCCAGAATCTGGTTCGGGCAAGAAAGAGATCAAACTATCGGTAACCTCGGGCGAAATCATGGACGAGGATTCTGCGAGTTTTGTCGCACCTCCGCCCAGGGCGCAGCAGGCTCCGGAATTCTGGTATTCAAGATTCACCGGATTAACGATAGGCGGTATTGCTCTGGTTGCACTGGGCCTCTTGATTTTCCTTGCTTCCGTTATTGCAACGTTCGTAATCTGGAAAAAACCAAAGCCGCAGCTTGCAGATATTTCCGATTCAACTGCGCTCCTCGCCGTTCAAGCAACGGAGTCCGATCATATGAACCTTCCCGAAGGAGAAGTAGAGAAGGTCGATATCATCGAGGGAGTCATCAAGGAAGAGCTTCCGCATCCAATGATGCAATATCTCCGCGAAACTGCTTACCAGATACTGCAAGATGCCTTGCGCGACGCACCACGCTACGCCTCTGCTTCTCTGATCCGAAAGAAAGATGGATTTGAGCGCGAGTATGATTTGTTTTTAGACAATACAGCGATGGGTTCCGGTCGATGGGCCAGTGTTCGTGTTGAGGATTCCGGTGTTGCGAAGGTTCACGGCAAAGTCAAGCGCGTGGACGGAAAATATGTTTTGTATGACTTGATGGGTGGATCGGGAATCTACTTGAACGGGCAGAAACTCTTAAGGCCGCGGGCTTTGCGTGATGGCGATGAAATCAAAATGGCTCGCTCATTATTCCTGTTCAGAGGAAAGAATCCGCCACAAGAGTCGGTTCGGGTTGGACAAGCCGGGGCGTTTAGCTAAAAAGCATTTCTGTTTGGTCGATTCAAGCGGTTTGAACTTTTAATGACCCAGAATCCTTATGCCGCGCCCACAACTCCGTCGCAAGTTGCCCGACCAGTTATCGATTCCCTGAACCTGCTTCTCCTTCGAATTGATTTGTTTGTTAGCGCGTCCTTCGCTTTGCGTGCTGCAATTATCAGTTTCGTTCTCTCCAGTACGCTCTTTGGCGAGGGCAGTGAGACTCTTGGAGTGGAGTTGCGCGTCCTATTGATCGGAGACTTTACAATGAGTCTCCTGGACCTGCTCGCAGGGTTTCTGTTTCTGGGATACGATTTGCGTTCGTTGATCTCCCGGCGAAGATCGATCGCGTTGCTGATTGTAGCCCATGTTGTACTGTTTCTTTTCCTCGGATTGCGGTACTACGATTTGTACTCTGATTTATTTGGCCCGTTTTCAGAGATGCAGAGGCAGCGACTTTTCTCTATCTGGCTACCGTGCATTGCAAGGTTAATGTACTGGCCGGTCTGCTTGATGGGCTACGGCACAATGCAGAAAGTCTGGTCGCGGACCAACCTTCCCTAGCTTGCTGTAACCGCCGCCTCCCACGCGAGCATGGCCTTCTTTCGCATTGGTCCATAATAGTATTGATTGATGATTCCCATTTTCCGAATCACGCGATGGCAGGGGATCACGAATGCAATTCTGTTTCGTGCGATCGCACTGGCCACAGCTCGAACCGCGCTAAGCTTTCCCGTCATCCGCGCCACGTCCTCGTAAGCCAGGACGCGACCGGTCGGAATTTTGATCAGAGCTTGCCAGACCTGAATCTGAAAATTTGTTCCGGTTAGAAGTACATGCAAGGGAACTGTGCGATTCTGGGTTCGCGCAAAGATTTTTTCAATGTACGCCATGGTCTCAGCTGATTCCGGCTGAAAGTTTGCGTTGGGCCAAACGCTTTTCCATTCGCGTAGGAGTGTGCCATCGTTTTGATCCTCGATGAATTCGAGTCTGCAGATCCCTCTATCAGTGACACCAATCATACAATCGCCAAATGGCGTTGAATGCTTTGCATATCGAATGGAAAGGCCCTGACCGCCGCTCTTGATTTCACCTGGAGTCATGGCTTCACAATTGATCATTAGATCGTGCAAACGACCTGGGCCGCTAAGACCAGAATCATAGGATGCATTCAGGATGTTCTGCGATTCTGCGAGCTTTTGCTTTGCATGCTCTTTGCTCAGGAACTGCATGAACCGCTTGGGGCTTATGCCTACCCATCGTTGAAACATTCGTTGCAAATGAAACTCGCTGAGTCCCACGGAACGTGAAACCTCGGCCAGCTCGGGTTGCTCCGGGAAGGCGCCTTCAATAAAATGCAGTGCCTTCTCGATTCGTTTGTAATCGATTCTATCACTCATGGTACGCATTCATGAAGTTTACGTCATCCTGTCAGCTATCACAACCCGATTCTTGCGATTTTGAAAGGATTTAAGTTAAACATCAGATTTTTGTGCGCGGTTTCGCAGGACAACCGTGCCCATAAGTAATAGGGCCATGATCGCAGAACCCACAAGCAGTAGAAATACCGGCTCAAGCCTACCCCCAGAGCGAGTGTAAAGATCCCCTATGAGTAAATCTTGAAACACAGAACCGATGGATCCCATTCCGTTAATGATTCCCGCAGAAAGCGCCGCTCGTTCCTGCGTTCCAATGTCTATCGCGCCGGCCCCGGTGAGCAATGCGTCCGGTCCGTAGAGCATAAATCCAATGAAGCCAATTCCTGCCCCAAAGATCCAGACTGCCTGACCACCCAGGAAATACAGTCCAACGCAACCGGCAGTCATTCCGGCAATAAACAGAACTGAAATCTGCGCGCGCCGACCTTTGAACCATCGATCTGACAGGAACCCCGCGGTTATCACTCCGATGATCCCACAGAAATCAAAAAGCGTCGCAATGTATCCGGCATCGTCGCCTGCAAGGCCGTAATTCTTTTGGAGGAAGTACGGTGCCCAGGACCAGAGCGCATAACGTATGAATTTGACAAAGAAGTAAAATGATCCAACAAGCAGAATCGTGATCCAGATCTGGCGACTCCAGCCAGATCCCTGGGGTTTGGCATCCGCTGATGGACCATTCTCACTTTCTACCGGATCAAGTCCCACGTCTTCTGGCCGATTCCGTTGGTTGAAGTAGAAGAAGATCCATACGGCGAGCAGAACAAGACTTCCGCCAAAGAAGCTGTATTGAAAACCAAAATGTCCCAGAAGAAACGCTGCGAACGTATTTGCTAGCACACCGCCCGCCTGGAAGTTCGTTGACCAGAGTCCCATTACGGTTCCGCGCTCTTCGCGCTTGAACCAGGGTGCCATCGCGGCCACATTGCCGGACCATCCTGTGGCCTGCGCCATACCGTTGAGCGCCATAAAACCAAGAATAGAGCCCAGTGAATTTGCAATTCCGAACGCAGCATTGCAGCCAATGGAAATCGCCATTCCCATGAGCACGGTTAGTCTGGAACCAAGGCGGTTTCCTGCCCATCCAGCCAGGAATTGCCCAATAGTATAAGCAATCAGATAGGATGAGCCAATGAGCCCCAGGTCTGCTGCCGTAAGCGCATTTGCATCCCCGAGCGAGGCCTTGACCACATAGAAAGGTTTTCTACAGAAATAGTAGCCAGCATAACAGAGCCAGGTGCTCGCAAAGATCCTGTATCTCCACTGCTTCAAGGACTCTGCGCTCATGGTTGCACCCGGGGGCCTCAATAGGAGGTTGCCACACTTTTTTCATGTGTCTCATGACAACTCACACTTTTTCTTGTAACTGCCTGAGCCTTCCAATAGTCTGTTGTTGAAATGCGGATTCTATTCCTGCTCATGCTTGTGATGTACTGCGCTGCTCGACCAGGTTGGGTTCACTCCACACCGGAGCGGCAGGCGCTCGCTGCCGGGAGCGTTCCCGTTAACATGGAAGGAATATGGCGCCGTGACGCACAGAATCGCTTTCCAGTAGCGCACAAGTCCGCCTACTCTGATTCAGAAGAATGGATAGAAATTCTTCCGGATGGAAAATATTTCAAAGTCCAAATGTACGCCGAAGTTGTGGGCGGTACGGAGAAATTCACGGCGTACCGCGAAACAGGAATCATCTCAGAAAACGCGGAATGGATTCTATTTAGCCCAAAGCGGACGGAGCTGTTCGAATCCGAAGGGCCGGTTCGGAATCCCCCAAATGGAATCGATCCGCAATATCCATTTCCGGCGCTTAGTAAGATTGCATTTCGCGAACGCAGCAATCCAGAGCCGCTGCTGTTTCTCCTGGAAAAGGGAAAGCAAGAGGATCTGCTAATTCCTTCCGCATACGAACGATTAGGCGTCACATTTAACTTTGGTTTATATGAAGGCGCTCGTGGAAAGTTTGATTCACGCTCAACGCACTTTGAGAATAACAAACAAACTGTCGTGAATCGCAGATTTCAACCGGCACATTACCGCCGGATTGCCTCGCAAAAAGCTACCGCGACACTCTCTTCACCTTAATCTTTCTCGAATCCTTCCACTCAAGTAAATAGTGAAGGATGCGATAGTCCATCCACCGCCGATCGCTGAAATACGGATGCTTGTGCGCGAACCACCCCAGATGCCCGCCATGCTCCGTTAGCTCCGCTGTCAAGTGCGGATACCTCTGCCATTGTGTTTCCTCCCAGGTCCTTGGATCGATGAGTGGATCATCGCGTGAATGCAGTAGTAATCCAGGGGAGGTGATTGTTGGGATGAAATTCTTGCTGGAGCATGCCGTATAATATTCCACCGCTCCTTTGAAACCTGCCGACGGCGCCGTATAGAGATGATCAATCTCAAACCAATTCGTGATTGTGTCGAGTTCGGATGCATCGGGAACGTTCGGGCCAAACTTGCCGTTCTCAATTTTCTTCCGAAAATCCTTCATGAAGGCTTCGCGATAGAGTTTGCAGTTATCGGAATCAAGAAACTCGCAAGAAGCGTAGACATCGAGCGGAATGCTGATTGCGCAAAAGACTTCCGCGATGCGATCCTTGATCCGCGTGCGCAAGGGACGTCCACCCTTTGCAATAACCTGCCTGTCCCGTTCGGATCTATCCTCTCCCATAAACTTGACTGTTAGATTGGAGCCCAGGCTAAATCCTACCAGGGCAATAGCGCGTGAGACGTGCCTGCGCATGAATTCCAGCGCCGCTTCTAGATCAATCGTCAGGCCGCAATTGTAGACCGTATTTGCAAGAGTTCGCCCCGCTCCACACGAGCGGAGATTCATGCGCACAACATGAAAGCCAGCGTTCAGCAGCTTTTCAGCAGTTTTGATCATGTACAGCGAGTCGGCGCTCCCCTCAAGTCCGTGAACCAGGAGTACCGCCGGCTGATCATGATCGTGGAATCGGTGAACGTGAAGAACAAGTTTGTCACCATTTCCATCGAGGGTGGGAACAACCGCGGTTTCGTGAACAAGACCAACGATTCGCGGAACGTAACCGGGCAGCTTTTGCATAAGATGCGTGGCCACCGTTTGAAAATGAGCGTTCTTAGCGTAGAAGGGGGGATCGAATGGGATCAGTTCCACTTGGCAAAAAAATCAAATTGCTGGTAACGGTGTCGAGTTTTTCCCTGAACTGGCAAACAAAATGATCGATGAATTGAACCAAAATCTGAGCCAAATTGACCCTCAACCGCTACTGATCGCGGGCAAGAAATTCAGCTCGAGGCTGTTTCTCGGAACGGGGAAATTTAAGTCCTCAGAACTCATGAATCAGTCGGCAAGGAGTTCTGGAACAGAAATGGTTACTGTTGCCCTTCGCCGTATTGACATTACGCAGAAATTGGACGATCAGGATCTAGTCTCAGTTCTGGATAGAACCAGGATTACGCTGCTTCCGAATACATCCGGGGCTCGCAATGCAGAAGAAGCCATTCGGTTGGCACGACTGGCACGCGCGATGGGTGGTGGAGACTGGCTGAAGTTGGAAGTCACTCCCGATCCGGTCTATTTGCTTCCGGATCCGGTTGAGACGTTGAAGGCCGCCGAAGTTCTGGTGAAAGACGGATTTCATGTTCTTCCCTACATTCATGCAGATCCAGTACTGGCGCTCAGACTTCAGGACGCCGGTTGTGTAACGGTCATGCCCCTTGGCTCGCCCATTGGATCAAATCAGGGAATTCGCACCAAAGAAAGCATTCGCATTATCATTGAGCAAGCTCGCGTTCCTGTCGTTGTGGACGCAGGCCTCGGGATGCCATCGCATGCAGCAGATGCAATGGAGATGGGCGCGTCGGCCGTGCTGGTCAATACAGCAATTGCCATTGCAAGTGATCCTGTAAGGACGGCAGAAGCCTTTGCACTCGCTGTCGTAGCGGGACGTTCGGCATTCTTGCATGGTGTCAAGGGGACGATAGGCGGCACTGATAAGGCAGATTGGCATGTTGCATCGGCTTCAAGCCCATTGACGGGATTTTTGCGTGATTGATCTTCTGAGTGCGATGGGACTTGCATCGGTGGAAAACTTTGTGATCTCGCTATTGGAGAGTGCTTTTGTTCTCTGAGATGCTAAAGCAATTCTCATTTGCGGACACGGCGCATCGGGTTGGCCTGGTAAAGGAGGAGGACGTTACGCGGGCTCTGCAGCGCAGTGCTTCCGGCGCTACTCTTGACGCGTCAGATTTGATTGCCCTCATTTCTCCCGCCGCCCGTGAGAGCCTGGAAGCAATGGCCAGATTGGCTCAGGAAACGACCCGCCGCCGATTCGGAAACATAATCCAGATCTATGCACCCATGTATCTATCAAATGAATGCAGATCATCCTGCACATACTGCGGCTTCAGCTACGAGAATGATATTCGCAGACATACTCTGACCATTGCCGAGACAGAACGTGAAGCGGATTTACTCTACACGCAAGGAATCAGACACGTCCTGCTTCTCACCGGCGAAGATTACAAGAACACCCCCGTCAGATACTTGAGTGAGGTCTGCAGAAAACTATCCAATCGATTTTCATCGATTAGCATTGAAGTCTATCCCTTGAAGGAAGAAGACTACAAGAATCTGCGCGACGACGGCGTCGATGGACTTGCGGTCTATCAGGAGACATATGATCCGGAAGTCTATGCGCGCGTTCACTTGCGCGGAGTCAAAAAGAACATGGAGTTTCGCCTGGATTGTCCTGATCGCGCGGGTAGAGCGGGAATTCGCAAGATTGCTCTGGGGGCTTTGTTGGGTCTTGCCGATCCCGTCGGTGAAGTCTTTGCTCTTGCAGCCCATGCGCGTTACGTGATGCATCAGTACTGGCAAAGCCAGGTATCTATCTCGCTCCCGCGACTGAGACCTGCCGAAGGGCTCACTGTCGTCCCTGTAATTCCGGACAGAACGTACGTGCAATACCTCCTGGCCTTAAGGCTTTACCTTCCCGACGCCGGTCTCATTCTTTCAACTCGAGAGCCTGCCGAGTTTCGTGACCACCTGAGCCGCATTTGCATTACACAGATGAGCGCCGGCTCTAAAACAGAACCGGGTGGGTATTCGGGACTGCCAACCGACGTTCAATTCGAAATCGAGGATACGCGATCTGTAGATGAGTTTTGTCGCGCGCTCAGATCTAACGGCCTCGAACCTGTTTTCACTGATTGGAACGCAATTCTCAAATAAATTGATCTTTCTCCATCACCTCAAAATTCTGACGTATGTCTGAACAATTGGAAGTGTTCCTCAGTCGCGATGAAATCGCCAGGAAAGTAAAGGAAATGGGCGCGCAGATTACGCGGGACTTTCAAGGGAGGGATCTGGCTTTAATAGGCCTTCTACGAGGATGCTTCATATTTATGGCGGACCTGGTGCGATGTATCGATTTGCCGCTCACGGTCGACTTTATGGAAGTGTCGTCATACGATGATAACCTGACGTCATCCGGTAACGTGAAAATACTAAAAGATATCAAGAATTCAATCGAGGGCAAACACGTTATGCTGATTGAGGACGTAATTGATACCGGACATACGTTAAATTTTGTATTTGAGCATCTCACTCTGAAACGGCCTTCATGGTTAGGGATTGCAGGCCTGCTCGTGAAGGCGCAGAAGCACAAATTCAAAGCTCCCATCAACTACCACGGCTTTGAAATTCCGGATCACTTTGTCGTTGGGTATGGGATGGATGTTGCCGGAAAACTCAGAAACTTGGACCACGTTGCCATCTATAAGAATGCTTCTGAAATGTAAGGGCTTGTGACTCGCGGGACGACTATTTGGCGCCAAACAGATCAGAGGACAAATAACGATCGCCGCGGTCACAGATAATTGTGACGATTACCCCTTGGTCAATTTCCTGCGCCAGTTGCATGGCAGCAAACGTGGCACCGCCAGCGCTCATTCCACAAAAAACCCCTTCCTCGCGGGCTAAGCGACGTGTCATCTCCTCCGCGTCCTTTTGCGTCACGTCCATTACGTGATCCACGCGTGCCGGTTCAAAAATTTTTGGAAGGTATTCCCTGGGCCAGCGTCTGATTCCCGGGATTTTTGCGCCGTCGGTTGGTTGAACGCCCACAATTTGAACCGATTTGCTTTGTTCTTTCAGATAATGCGAAACGCCCATAATGGTCCCGGTTGTTCCCATGGACGAAACAAAGTGCGTAATCTTCTTCTCCGTATCGTTCCAGATTTCTGGCCCCGTTGTTCTGTAGTGGGCCGCCCAGTTGTCCGGGTTAGCAAACTGATTGGGCATCCAGTATCCGCCTTCCTTGAACTTCGCATGCGCGTAGTCAATGGCGCCCTCCATGGACTTTTCCTGATCGGTCAGGACGACTTTGGCTCCATAGGCTTCCATTGCCAGGGCGCGTTCTCGCGTGGATCCGCCTGGCATGATGAGTTCAATTGGATAACCCTTCACACTTGCAATCATCGCAAGAGCAATTCCAGTATTGCCACTGGTGGCTTCGATGATCTTCATGCCCGGCTTCAGGTCGCCGCGCCGTTCTGCTTCTTCGATCATCCAGAACGCCGGACGATCCTTGACGCTACCTGCCGGATTGTTTCCTTCCATCTTTCCGTAGAGTTTCACTCCGGGTTTGGAAACAATGCGGGACAGTTCGACGAGAGGTGTATTTCCTATCAGCTGGCTCAGACGGGTTGCGGGCACCATGGGTTTGATCAGCGTGCGTCCTTTATGCCCTGTAAAGCCCGATTTTCCTAAACCGGATGGTCGGTCTTGACTTTGAAAAAACCGAGCGTCCTTCGCCGAGCCTTGATAAAAGAGCTCAGAAAGACCGGTACAATGAGCAGAGTCAATCCCATGGAGAAAAAGATTCCCCAGGCGAACGCCAGTGCCATGGGAACCAGGAATGGATCGCTGCCCCCCAATCCGTAAGCAGAAGGGAAAAGGCCTACCAGCGAAACAATTCCGGTGAGGAATACAGCGCGAAGGCGCATGGAGCCTGCTTGCAAGGCAACTTCATCGGGGTCCATATTTGGATTCTCCTCAATCAATTTATTCCCGAAGTCGATCAGAACGATTGTATCGTTGATGACTACCCCTGAGAGTCCGATTATTCCCATGATGGAAAGAAAGCTGAGCGGTTGCCCATGCGTGAGGAAGGCAAGGATTACTCCAATGATTCCAAATGGTACGGCGATGAGGATCAGAAATGGTAGACTGAGCGATCTGAAGATTGTCGTAAGGATCAAATAGATGATCAGGACTGCGATCAGAAATGAACGGCCCAGAGTTGCCATCGAGTCCTCGGTATCTTTGTTCTCCCCGCCGTAGCGAACCGAGTATCCGGGATACGAACGCCGAATTTCCTTTGCCTTCTCACTGATATCACCCGTCGCCTTCAGCGTGGACGTTTTTTCCTCATCTATACTGGCCGTAACAGAAACCAGCCTGCGTCCCCCTAGATGATCAATCGATTCGATACCCTCTGCATTCTCAGTTCGAACAAGAGCACCAACCCGAACCAGATTTCCCATTTGATTTGTAACCGTCAGATTTCTCAGAGCGTCAAGTGAGTTGCGGGCATCTTTCCTGAATCGAACGCGCACATCCACTTCCTCATCTGATCGGCGCAGCTTGGTTGCGATCACCCCGCGAAATGCAGTCGTTACGGCTTGCGCAACCTGTAAGGTATTTACTCCTGCTCGCGCAGCGAGATCTTCCCGAATGCGCACACGCAAGTCTGGTGTGCCCTGGCGATACGTGTCGTCCACGTCGTGAACTCCGTCTACTTCCGTGGCCACTTTCTTGTACTTTTCTGCAATTTCAACCAGGGTTGGGAATTCATCACCCGTAATTTCAATAGCGATGGGTTTTCCAACCGGCGGACCCCCGGATACTTTATCGAGCTGCAAGACGGCCTTGTCGGGTCCTATTTGTTCCTGGGCTTTCTTTCTAATTTCGTTTATGATGGTGTCGGTTTCGCGCTCCCGTCCGTTTGCCGGTGTGAGGAAGACCAGAACCTGGCCGTAATTCTTCCCGCGGCGCGTGAACGGATCGCTCGGGTCGGTTTGGATAATCCCGACGCGTGAGGCAATGGTATCAAGCTCGGTCTTTGGAAGGGAAAGTGCTATAGATTCAATGGTCCGAACGAACGATTCTGTTTCTTCCAGGGAAGAACCTACGTGTCCGGTTAATTTAACCTGCACAATGTCGATATCTTCGGGAAAGAGTTTGAATTTTCCCAGGGCCAATTGAAGGGCGATCGAGACAACGAGCAGTCCAGTAATCGCAAGGACTGCTTTCTTCTTGTGTTTCAGAATTTTTCTTAGAATAGGTTCATAGATATTCTTCCGAAATCTTTCAAAGCGTGCGCCTTCCGACCGGATTTCATTTCTTTTGTCCTGTGAATTTCGGTTAATGTCATATAGATGCGAAGGTAGCAAGAAGAAGCATTCAAATAGAGAGCAGAGAATCACTATGATGATAACAAGCGGAATTGCGTAGACGAACTTTCCAAAGATTCCGGTCATGAAGAGCATTGGTGCAAACGCAGCACAGGATGTCAGAGCAGAACCAAGAATTGGAGCAACCAATTCGGATGTACCATCCCGGGCGGCTTCAAAGGGTGTTTTCCCCATTTCCATGTGTCTGTAGAAATTTTCGCTTACGATGATGCTATCGTCCACCAGGACGCCCAGAACAAGAATCATTCCGAACAGCGAAATGAGATTTAATGTTACCCCCATGAATTCCATGAAGATAAAAGTGGCTGCAATCGCGATTGGAATACCTACACTTACCATCAGCGTTGTTCGCCAACCCATGAAGAATAGCAACGCGATTGTCACAAGCAGGAGCCCACTGATTCCATTGGAGAATAGGTCGCCAATGCGGCGGCGTACATAGAATGAGATATCGTTTGCGTATTCGACTTTGTAGCCAGGCTTCAGAGACTTTTCGTACTCTGTCACGGCAACTTTGACGCGATCAACTACATCGATTACGTCTGCCTTCTCTCGCTTCAATACCGTTAAGCGAATAGCTGGCATGCCACGCGCTCGTTCCACCACGAGTGGATCTTCGAGCGTTTCAGTGACAGTGGCCACATCGCGAACTTTGAGGCCCATTCCTACTTCATTGGATCGAACCGGTACCTGGGCGATTTCAGGCGCGGTCTCCATTGACCCAACTGTGCGCACGTTCATTCGCTTTTCGCCTTCTAACTCACCACCCGGTAAGCTTTGATTTTGACCCTGAATAGCGCCTACAACCATTTCTGGCGAGAGGGAAGATTCGAGCATTGCACGAGGATGAAGTGAGACTAGAACTTCGGTTTTCCGCCAACCGTCCCTTGTTACGCGGGCAACTCCATCGATATCCTCGAGTACGCGCTGGAGAACGCGCGCTTGTTTCTGTAACTCGGCCTGGGAAATTCCGGGATCTGCGCTCCCCAGAGAAACTTCGATAACCGGGGAAATGTTCGTAGAGATTTCAACGACAACTGGCTTTTCTGCTTCCTGCGGAAGGTCTCGTGTCCGATCGACAGCGCTTCGAATGTCATTCACTGTGCGATTGGAATCTTCCACGTCGGGATCAAGTGTGATGGTAATGGAGGAACGGTTTTCAATTGAGCTGGATCGGTATTCCTTGATACCGTCGACTTCGCGGATGCTCTCTTCGATCCGGTTAGTTATGAGTTTCTCCACTTCCTGAGGCGATGCGCCCAGGTAGATGGTGTCCACGCTCACAATGTCAAACTTGATATTCGGAAAGGCTTCCCGGCGCATGGTTTGCGAAAGAAACCCACCCCAAACGATCAGGATTAGGCAGATCAAGTTGACAAGTAGGCTGCGTTTGAGGAAGAATTCGACCAGAGCTTTCATATAGCTAACGCGCCAATTTTTCAGCGCCGCCTGACGGGTCAGACCTTTTTTTTGGAATCGCGTATCACACCGTTAGGTGCCGGGGGAAGTATGTTTCAACTTTTTGTCGATTCTCCGGCGTATGTGTGGCAAACCAGGCGAGAGGAAACACTTCAGCCCTTTTCATGTGACGGTTTCCTCAAGGACCCCGACGACGTGCTCTTTCGGGCAATCTCCGTCGCCGCGGATAATGTCACTCTTTTCAATTGGCTATGTCAGCTGCGGGTTGCCCCTTATAGCTACGATTGGATTGACAATGGCTTCAAGCAAAGCCCCCGAATCGTTGATCCATCCCTTCGCCTGCTTGAGGTTGGACAAGTCTTCGTTGGAATCTTCAAGCTGCTGGACTTTAAGGCGGATGAATTTATTACGCTGGGTACCTTTGATTCAAAGACAGAGGGCTATTTTGGTAAAGTGGTTCTAACTTACGCGATTCGAAAACCCGTCAACGTAGCCCCCGATGATCCTGGATGTCGATTGGTCGCCAAACTAATCGTTAAGCGACGCCAAAGGGGTATCTTCAAGATGCTGGCTCCATTGCTGCCCCTGGGAGACTGGATCATGATGCAAAAGCAGTTGCGCACGCTGCGAGATCTAGCAGAAGGTAGGTGCTAGTCGGGAAGGGTTTTGTTGTATCATAGAGACTTTATTATTCGAATGTTGCAGCAGTTCGTCGTCTTGATGGCGCGCCTCGCAGGTCTCAAATCAAGGAACGATCCTGACGTTGTCATTGCAGAGACCGAGGCGGGTCTCAAGCAATTCACAGGGCTAAATCCTGAGCTTGTTGCAACTCTGTCAGCAGATTCCCTGGTGTCGTTGCTTTCGGCTCGCGATCCGGCCGATCATACTACGCTTGCCATGCTTGTACTACTGTTGAAAGCTCAGGGAGAGGCGTACCTGGCAATCAACGCGGAAATTTCCGGAAGGGCCCGTTTGAACAAGTCTCTGCAGTTACTCGATAGAATCGATGTTGAGCGTCTACCGGCCGAGCTGCGGCCGTACATGGACGTTCGAGCGGAGATCGCGAGCCGCCTCGCGAATTAAGGAATTTCCCTGCAACCCCGGCCGAAGTCCTTCGTCT
The DNA here is from genome assembly GCA_016788865.1 of Leptospirales bacterium. Lineage (GTDB taxonomy): Bacteria > Spirochaetota > Leptospiria > Leptospirales > Leptonemataceae > JAEUSB01. The sequence goes on along the minus strand of JAEUSB010000024.1, from coordinate 2,268 downwards.
AATCCCTTACTTTAAGTTGACTGTTGTGTCAGCTGAGAGAAAAAAGAGGAATGAAAATGCTCAAAAACTTGATCATGGCAGTTTGCGTGGTAGGTGCCATTGCATCGACCAATGCACAAACCAAAGAAAACGACATCCCGGTGGAAAATCTTCCGCCTGCTGTCAAGGAAGTGCTTGTTAAGTATGTTTCGATATTGCGAAACAGCAAAACTCTGGACGAATGCGCCACGGCTTTTACGGAGATCGCCGGTGGCACGCTCGTAAATGACGACGGAAAATCACTTCGTAGCGGGACAAAACAATTTGGTCTTAAGAAGGACTATAACGACATCAAAGTCTACGCCGATCCAATCGTGATAACTCGGGTAAACGCTACACCGTCTAACGGTCAAGGTTACGGCGCTTCCAAGATCAGGGGTATGGTCTACAAAATCTGGATTCAAAAAAAGGATCCAGCGCTCGGGATGCCTGCACCTGTCTCCATCATGGTACCGGAAGGCCATGCGCAGATCACAACTCCCAAAGTAATTAACGTCGGCAGCTACTAACTCTTCAATCTTGCGGGCATCCGTTTGGATGCCCGTGGCCATGGACTAAACCAATGTATCAGCTCTGGATTCAGATCATCAAGTATGGCTTCAGTTCCGTACTGTTCCTGGCAGCAGGATTCATTCTGTACTTCGCGTACAAAGAAACTAGAAGCGTGCGCACACTTTTTCGAGGTTTTGCACTTACCGCATATATGCTAATCGCAGCGGGGTTGCTCCTCATGCTGTTCACGGGGGCTACAGCGAATCAGCTTTCATTGATCTTCATCAAGGGAGTGTCAACGGCCTTTGGATTGATTTACGGAATCTATGCCACGTTGAATGGCTTTATTGAAACGGACGCCAATGGAAAGCGAATTGTTACGCGGTTGGGCGTACTCGGAATATTTATCTTGAGCTTCAATACTGTTTTAGTAATCAGCATGGATTACTTGAGTGAAGTTGCCTCCATGGAAAGCAAGATTCAGGAGAAGCAAGAGCAATTGGAACAGGAACGCGAAAGAAAAATCGAGTATGAAAAGTTACTCGGGAGCGTGAGTTTTGTGGATCGCAAGACCGGTGATCTCAAGATTGATTTTCAGACATTCAGTGAGTCGCTTTACAAGAGTCTTGTTTCTGTACAGATTGAACTCAAGAATACTAGAGTCGAATTGAGTCAAAGGGAAACAGAATTGAAAGACGCGACCGCCAGGTTCGCCGTTGCTGATCAGAATCAAAGGAATCTGCAAGAGGCGCTTTTGAAAACAGAAAAGAGTCTTTCAACAAGAGAAGCAGAGCTCAAGGAAAGCCAGAACAGGTTGGGCTCCAGCGAATCGAATGCGAAATCTTTGCAGGAGCAGCTCGCAAGGAGTGAAAAGGGCCTGGCCGTTAAAGAGTCGGAATGGAAGGATGTGGCCGGTCGTCTCGGTGAACGCGAAAAAGAACTCAAGAAGGCCCAGGAGGATTTGCTCAAGGTTTCACGGGACCTGGCATCCCGTGACGCCGAAGCGAGCGAAAGTGGAAAGCGAGTGCTTGCCCTGGACGCTGCACTCAAGCAATCGCAAGAAGATCTCAAGAAGGTATCGCTGGCTCTCGCAGGAAAGGAGTCCGAGGCGCGTGAGTTGCAGAGCAAGATTCTGGGATTGGACGCAGGCATTCGGAAGGCACAGGAAGACTATGTACGAGCAGAGAAGTCAGCAGCCGGCTGCGAGGCAGAACTGAAAGTTTGTCGGAATCCGGCCCCCGTCCCGACCACAACCCAATGATTCCCCATTATAGTGTAGCCCGTGCCTGAGACATGGTCGGCTTGACTTCTGGACTCAACCTGCCTAAGGTGCCGCGGCTGTTTCGGGCCCTCCCACCTCCGGTTTGACCACCCACGTTCGGGGGTGGGGGAAATATGTTCGGGATCGACGCGCAAAAACTATCGGGCGGACAGAACGAGTCGGATTCCACCGCGTCTATCAGTGCGAGGGGACTCGAGTCCACCATAGTCCCGCCAATCCGTCCGCGCGAAGTCACGGGATTGCGCGAACGAACCACCACGAAGAACACGAAACTGCTGCCCGGCCAGGTGTTCGGGGAATTGGGTTTGCCCCGGATAGGCGTTGTACCAGCTGGATGTCCACTCTGCTGCACTTCCGCACATTCCGACCATGCCGTATGGACTTCGATCCTTCAACGCGAGGACAGAAATTGTCCGTGGTTCGGTGGACCATTTTTCTCGGGTATTACAAACGTC
>JAEUSB010000014.1 GCA_016788865.1 Leptospirales bacterium | reverse complement strand
CCTCTTGCTCGGAAATCAATGCGTTGATCTGGTCTCTTCTTGATGTAATGAGTCCGGCCGGGTCTGCTACCCAGCCGCCGGTGGGCCTTGGATTTGGAACTGCTCCCATTCTGTCTTGCAGTTCGTCAGCCTGAAGCGGTCCCGACCAGATTTGTGTCAGGAGGACAAGGCCAGAAAATATACTAAGAGAGGTGCTCCGAGGTTTCACACGGCAAGCTCCAGGCCCTCGTATGCCATTACAATTTCCAGATGCGATTGCTTATCCATCATTTCCCGGTATCGCAGAGCGCGCAAATACACCTCGTCGAGTTTTTCGTCGTCGTAGCTGGGATCGTGATGGAATAGCACGAGCTTCTTTACGCCAGCGCGAAGAGCAATGTCCGTCGCGATAGATGCGGAGCTATGTCCCCAATCAATCTTCTGGAGCTGTTCTTCGAATGTGTACTGTGTATCAAAGATGAGAACATCTGCGTTGTGAAAGTAATCCATGTACTCGTCGATTCGATCCATGTCTTCAAGTTTGAATTCAGCATCACTACCAAATATGATGGAGCGCCCGTCTTCTTCGAAACGGTAGGAATACGAATTCCCCGGATGTCGCATTCCCTTGGTCCGCACCTTAAGCCCTTTGATCTTCCATTCCTCATTCTCTGGATGCTGGATGAAATCACGCGTGGCCTGCATTTCATTAAAGCCTACAGGAAAGTGGCGGGCGGAATGCTGGTACTTCAGGCGATCTTCAATGTTTTCTGAGATAGCGTGAATGTGAAACTTGTTTCCTGGAACATAGAACGGAGCAAAGAAGGGCAGGCCTTGAATGTGATCCCAGTGCGTATGGGTAAAGACCATATCACATTCGCCTTTGCCCTGGAGAAATCCCTCCGCAAGCATCTTCATTCCAAGTTCGCGAATGCCGGTTCCAGCGTCGACGATGATCAGATCGTTCTGGGCCGAACGAATTTCAAGACATGTGGTATTTCCACCGTAGGTCTGTAGTAGTGAGAAAGGGAGCGCCTTTACAAATCGCTCGATTGCATCGTCGTCAAGGATGTCTGCCGGGGAAGCATATTGTAAAATTCGTCTGACTTTCTCACGGATGCTATGCCCTTTAACAGGCGATCCGATGGAACCCCGGACTCCCCAGAATTTCACCTTCATATACTATCATCTGGCAACTCCTATTCCTGGAGTCCAGCAAATAACGCCTGTTGTCTCGCGCGACTGCCGTATCTCTTGAGTATTCCGCAAGGGTTGGAGCGGGGTGGGCAGCACCGCTGCTATGCGCCACAAGTTGATCCGTGGCTAGAAGAAGTTTACGGTTAGCCGCTCCAGGAATAGTATCTGTTGTTCATCGCGGTTCGTTCCAGAACGGAACGCAAGGAACAGACCATCGAGACTTCGATAGATAGCGAGCAACCGATCATGCGGGAAATTTTCGCACTCATATCTGAGGCGCTGTATAATTTTCTTCTGAACAAACGGGTGCTTGGTTGCGTGTCCGGTCAGCACCATGACATCGCGGTCGGACAATCCCTGATCCAGGGCAACGCGAGCGCGGCGCAGCTCATCGGTTCGATTGAGAATTGCTTTAAGCGGCCGCGCAAAATCCTCCATTGGATCGCGCTTCGCGATTTCTGCAAAGAATCGGTTTGGATCCCTGTGAAAGAGTGCGTCGACGAGCACGCTGATGTTCCAGCCCGGTGATGGGAAAAGTACTTCTTCCACGAACTCAAGGGATGCCTGCTTCTCTCCGGGCGGCAGGTTGGCTTTGATTCGCTGGATGGCCGCTTCAAGAGCGCCCGCACGCGGGATAATTCGATCGCGAATCTCGGCGAGTACCTCATCGCTCAGATGCAGTCCCGCCTTGCGCGACGAGGTCCGCAGGAATTCAATGATCTGCTCCGGGAACAAATCCCGTGTTGCGAAGTGCACCAGCCCCTCGGCCCAGACGCTGAGGAATTCAGCGCCAGGCTTGCCGGCATATTGCATGACGATCCACGTTCGATCCGGAAGATTGGCGGCTGCGTGCCTGAGCATTTCCCTGGTTTCCGAGTTCTTTATGGTTTTGGACAGGACGGCCTGCACATCGCGTACGATGATCAGGCGGTAGGGGGCAAAGAGGGGGACGTTCTCGATTTCGGTGACAAATCGAACATCATCGTCCGGTTCGTTTGCAAAGACTGGCATGAGGCAGTCCTTATGGCGGGCTAGAATCCTGGTCTTGATCTGGGCCACAGCAACATCGAAGGTCTCAACGTCATCTCCCGAGATGAGCAGCGGTTCCGGATGCTCCAGATCTGCCTGATGGATGTAGCTGGTGAGCCCCTGACTGTCCTTGATTTCTTTTGGGCTTGTCATACAGGCCTGATTCGCATTTTATTGAAATATCCCCGGAGAATCGTGCAATGAAGAAAAATGGATCTAAGCTTATGTTGGATTTGCTTCAATCGCATGGCGTTGATTTGGTCTTTGGCTATCCCGGAGGAGCCATACTTCCATTCTACGATGAACTCTACCATTCTAAAATCAAGCACGTACTTGTCAGGCACGAGCAGGGTGCTGTCCACATGGCAGAGGGGTTCGCGCGGGTCACCGGTAAACCCGGTGTCGTCATTGTCACAAGTGGTCCCGGTGCGACCAATACGATAACAGGTCTCTGCGACGCCAAGATGGATTCTATTCCGCTGTTCGTAATCACCGGACAGGTTCCGACTACTGCGATTGGAACGGACGCCTTTCAGGAAGCGGACATTTTTGGAATTTCAATTCCGGTCACGAAGTACAACGCACTCGTGAAATCAACCGATGATCTGGCGCGAGTCTTTGAAGAAGCATGGCTGCTTTGCAACTCTGGTCGTCCCGGTCCGGTCCTGATCGATTTCCCCAAGGATGTTCAACAAAACGAAACCGAAGTACTGAGTGCCGAACCCGATCTTTCGCCGCGCTTCAACAAGAAGCACGATGTGATCGGCGACGTTAAGAAACTTGCAGAGGCTTTGAATCGCGCGGAAAGGCCGCTCCTGTATGTTGGCGGTGGCGCTATCAATGCTATGGCTTCGCGCGAGATTCGTGCACTCGCAGAAACGTCCATGAGCGCGGTTACAACTACCCTCATGGGAATCGGCGCATTTCCGGGAACACATTTGCTCTCGGTCGGAATGCTTGGAATGCATGGAACAGCCGCAGCAAACAAGGCTGTACTTGAATGTGACTTCCTTCTATCTCTTGGCGCGCGCTACGATGATCGTGTGGCCGGGCAGCCGCATGATTTTGCTCGCGATGCGGTCAGGGCCCACATAGACATCGATTCTTCTGAGTTTAACAAGCGCGTGGCGGTTGATCATCTTGTCTCCGGCGATTTGAAAGACGTCCTTCAAGCCATGCTGCCATACGTTGAGAAGAAGGATCGCAGCACATGGATCAATCACCTTGAGGAGTACAAACAGAAATTCCCTCTGGCATTTGAAGATTCCAGCGAAGTGATCAAGCCGCAGAAAATTCTTCAGCGCCTTTATGAGAAGTCAAAGGGGAAGGCAATTGTCGCAACTGACGTTGGGCAGCATCAGATGTGGGCAGCGCAGTACTATCTTTTTGACGAACCCAATCGCTGGCTGACCAGCGGCGGACTCGGAACCATGGGATATGGATTGCCGGCCGCTATTGGCGCCAAATTCGCAAAACCAAACGATCTGGTTGTCTGTGTCACCGGGGACGGTTCGTATCAGATGTGCATTCAAGAGCTGGCGACAATTCGCCAGTATAACCTGGGCGTTAAGATTCTGCTCCTGAACAATAACTTCCTTGGAATGGTGCGCCAGTGGCAAGAGCTCTTCTATGAAGAACGATTTGCGGAGTCTGAATGGTCATACAATCCAGACTTTATCAAGCTCGCGGAAGCATACGGGATCAGCGGAATGAGGATTACATCGCCAGATGAAATCGAGGCGGGTCTGGATTTCTTCCTGAAAGATGACGAGCCTGCAATCCTGGAAGTAATGATTCCGGCGGACGAAAAAGTCTTCCCGATGATCGCTGCTGGCAAAAGCCAGAGGGATTTAATTCAGTTCAGCGACCTAAAAAATTTGACCAGAAAGAAGTAGTTTGTCCGTTTAACCGTCATCGCCGATGGCTTCAGTCGGACAGGCCTGCATGGCGTTTGCGGCTCGCTTTGTTTCCTCTGCGTTCTCCGGTTGCTTCTTGAAATACACGTGACTTTCGTCATGGGCGTAGCTCAATAAGTCCGACGCTTCATCAAGACAGACGTGACAGGGCACGCACGTCGAATCGACATACCACTTTCCATTTGCATTTTCCGGTTGCTTGTGTTTTGGATCAGCCATTGTTCAAATACGTGATATATCGGGATAGATGACGAACCTGGTGGAGCAGATGTCAACTATTGTATGTGAAATGATGCAACAAGGAGTCTCCGGGCCGTGTCAGAATCCCGATTTGAGTTTGTGACAAGACTCATAGACGGAGCGCAATTGCGTTTTTCGTAAATTGAATTGCATATTTCCTACCGCAAAATTTGCTCCTACCTGAGGTTCGTGCAGAGATGCCCAAAATAACACTAAAACATAAACTCAAGTACCATTTCGACAATATGATGTCAAAGGGAGCCATTGCTCTCATCCTCTATCTGTCCATTCTGACAATACTCCTCATTATCGGGGTTACAGCCGTGGATACGTTGGCTGGCCTTGCTCCCCAGGATGAGAACGGTCAGGCGCCTGACTTTACCGAACTACTCTGGATGAGCATGCTTCGGACTCTGGATCCTGGAACAATGGGCGGTGATCACGGTAGCTGGGCATTCCTGTTCTCAATGCTCGCCGTCACGATTGGCGGTATCTTCATAGTCAGTACGCTGGTCGGTATTCTCTCAAGTGGTATTGATCAGAAACTCGAAGAGATGCGTAAGGGGAAGTCTCTGGTGGTCGAAAAGGATCATACGCTAATCCTGGGCTGGTCAGACAACATTTTCACAATCATTTCGGAAATTTGCGAGGCCAACAAATCACGAGGCCGTGCATGCATCGTCATCCTGGCAGAAAAAGATAAAGTGGAAATGGACGATGAAATCTCCGCGCGCATTGAAAATCGTGGAAGAACAAAAATCGTCTGCCGCACGGGGAACCCCATTGATTTTGTAGATCTCGATATTGCAAATCCCCAGGCATCACGCAGCATCATTATTCTATCCGGCTCAGGGGAAGACGCAGATGCCCAGGTGATTAAGACCATTCTTGCAATTGTCAACAATCCAAATCGCAGACAGGAGCCTTATCATATCGTGGCTGAGATCAAGGGCGCTGAGTCCGTTCAGATTTGCAAGATGATCGGTAAGGAAGAAGTGAAGACGGTCCTTTCGCCTGAAGTCATTGCCAGAATTATGGTTCAGACTTGTCGTCAACCCGGGCTATCAGTCGTTTACACGGAGCTTCTGGATTTCGGTGGAGATGAGATCTACATTAAGGCTGAACCCAGTCTTACTGGTTCGACTTACGGCGACCTTCTGTTTAAGTACCCGCAGGCAGCACTCATGGGAATCGTTAAGAAGAACGGAGCCATCCTTGTGAATCCAAAGCCTTCTGAGAAATTTGAAGACGGAGATCGCTTGATTGCAATTGCAGAAGACGACGACAAGATCCTGCTGGGCAGCGGCTCGAACTACGGTATCAATACGGCGGCCATTCGAGGTGCTGGATCTTCTGCGGCAAAGCCAGAGAAAACGCTGCTTCTGGGATGGAATTCCAGGGGTGCCCTGATGGTCAATGAGCTTGACCAGTACGTGGGCCCCGGGTCAACGCTTTGCGTTGTTACGGATAACTCGGAAGCCATTCCTGAAATTGAGGAAGTGAAAGGTCAGCTGAAAAATCAGCGACTGGAATTGCGCGAGGGCCATCCAACGGAACGCCCATTGCTCGACGATCTGCTAAAAACAGACTATGATCACATCATCACCATTAGTGATTCAGAGCGACTTGGTGTGCAACACGCAGACGCAAACACCTTGATTACGCTGCTTCATCTGCGTGACATGGAAACCAAATCCAATCGGAATTTCAGCATTGTCAGCGAGATGCTGGACAATCGAAATCGCGAGCTTGCCGAAGTAACGGGAGCTGACGACTTTATTGTGAGCGACAAACTCATTAGTTTGATGATGTCTCAGATTTCGGAAAGCAAGGAGCTTGCAAACGTATTCGAAGACCTGTTCCAACCCGAGGGCTCCGAAATCTATTTGAAGCCTGTGACGGACTACGTTGAACCAGGAAAAGAAATGAACTTCTATACCGTGCTTGAGGCGGCCCGGCAGCGAGGTGAGACGGCAATTGGATACCGCGTGGATGCGGAATCCAGTCTGCCTGAAAAGCAATACGGTGTGCATGTGAACCCACTCAAAACAAGTGCAATCACATTCGGACCAAATGATAGAGTTATTGTTCTTGCGGAATCCTGAGATCGAGCTGACGTAATTTTGGAGCTACGACCATCGTCGCTGTCACAGTGGCGATGGTCATGATACCTCCAAAAACAACCGAAGGCACCAGCCCCAGAAGCTTTGCCGCCAGACCTGATTCAAATGCGCCAATTTCATTGGATGACCCAATGAAGATACTGTTCACTGCAGACACGCGACCGCGCATATTTTCCGGTGTGAATCGCTGCATAATGGTCCCGCGGATTACAACGCTCACGCTATCAAATACACCGCTGAAAACCAGGAATCCCACAGAAAGGTAGAGGGATTTCGAAAGTCCAAAGCCAATCATGCAAAGACCAAATCCGAGAACCGCGATCAGTAAAATCCATCCTGCATGTTTGCCCAGGGGAAAAAATGCGAGCAACAGCGCCATGCTCACGGCGCCCACTGCCGGCGATGATAGAAGCAGTCCCATGGTCTCCGGACCAGACATTAGAATCTGATCTGCAAACATGGGAATCAGAGCCACCGCCCCGCCAAAGAGTACAGCAAATAGATCAAGCGACATGGCACCGAGCATAATCTGATTCGAAAAGACAAAGCGAAGTCCCGCACTCAAACTTCCGCCCAGCGATTCCTCCGACGGTGCAGGTGGGACAAAGGTAGGGGCCTGGCGCTTTGAATTCCAGGCGAAAAAGATCGCCGCAACTACCAGAGCAGCGTCGGTCAAATAGGTTATGGACGCATCGGACGCACCGTAAATGATTCCGCCCAATGCCGGGCCGGCGACTGCTGCCAGTTGCCAGCTTCCACTGCTCCATGCAGACGAATTGGCAAAATCCTTTGGAGGGATAAGTGAAGTCATGTATGAGAAAAGGGCAGGCGAAAGGAATCCCCGGGCTGCTCCGCTGACAGCGATGACTCCATAGATTGGCCAGACACCGTGCACGGTGAGAATGGAAATACTGCTGGCCAGCCGGGCCAGCATCAGCGAGCAACTCAGGAGAATCAGTAAGCAAATTAGAATGATTCGAGACGGATTTAATCGGTCGGCCAGGTGACCTCCAACAAGTGCCACCGCTATAAAGGCAATCGCTTCGACCAGGCCAATCATTCCAAGTGCAAGCGGATCTTTCGTCAGGCTATATACCTGCCAGCGGACCGCTGCGATCTGAACCTGTGCGGCTATTACGAACAGGAGCTTGGCAAGAATATAGTTTCTAAAAGCAGGTATGCGCAAGGCACCGAGCGGATCATGGGCCATTCGCCATAAAACCAGGCCGTGGTCTGTGACCGAAGAATAAAAATCAGCAAATTCGCCCAGAGATATAAAAATGTGTTGAAGAGTCGGAGAAGCTCTGCGTTTATCTAATGTCGAGGTTACCGATGGAAGAACGCAGAAAATTTCATAGAGTTACGTCAGCTTTTTCTCTGGAAGTCCACCCATCGGAATCTGGCGAAGGGACATCGCAGAATGTAAGCCTGACAGGGATTCTATTTGTGCAGAGAACCCCGTCACCGGTTGGAACTGTTCTCTACATTACACTGCGCCAACCCGGCCTCTCCGGTGAGATCAGCGTTAAGGCAAAGGTGGTGCGTTGTGAGCCTGTGGGCAGCCAGTATCAGATCGCAGCTCAATTCGTGGATGTGGACACCGAAACAGAAGAAAGCATTGCCGAGCTACTAAAAGAATCTACTTAGATTCCTGAGCAACCCGGCCCTGGTGCCTTACGGCGGTTACTTTTTGGCCGCCGCTTCAACTGCCAGTTCAAACTTCTTTTTAAGCCCTTTACCCGCTACGAAGTGAACGCACTGGCATTCTTCAAATTTCCGATTCTTATCCGTGGCTGCGCATTCTTTAATCTGCGATCCTTTGATCAATCCTCCGCGAACCGAGTTGATGATCACTCCAGTTGATTGGCCATCGAGAGTTCCGGATTGCGCCTGGATGGTTTCTCCAATCATCTTGCGAATGATGTTGTCCTGCGCCTGAAGCCCCGTTGCATCCACACAGGTCGATCGCATCATCGCAGGGCTATCTTGATCGATTGCGGTCTTTGATGCACGGCCAGCGAGGCGCATGTAAAACACGTCCAGCTCCTTTTCAACGCGCCAGCCTTCCACTTCCTCAGAATTGGAAACACTGTCTGCCGTGGAACGGCAAGCGGCGAAGAACCCCAGAACGAGGACGAGCGCGAACATATGTCTTAGTTTCATTGATTTCTCCACATTTGTTTGACGAAAAGTTTAGCTGCCGGTTCAGTCCAGTTTTGACCTTTTAGAACCGCCTGAGCCTGGTTACAATTTCATTCAGGACCGTATCGTAATCCTTTTTTTGAACCAGAACCGCGTGCACGGCTGCTGCAACTGGATACTTGTCCGCCGTCAGCTCAATCAAATTCGGCAAGGATCTTATGCCAAAAAGTCCAGCAGTCTTCTGATCCGGCTTGGCCGTTCCATAGATGAAATCGTGACCGTAGCGTCTGTCGCGGGCATCCTGACCAAAGCATGCAAGCATGAGATCTGTGAGACCAGAAAGTCCATCAAACGTGGCGGGCTTTCCACCAAGAGTTGACCCGATCTGGCGCAGTTCGGTGAAGATTCGATTTGATACGTGGAACAGTGCATTGTCTGCGTTGCCCCCGAGGTTCTTCTCATAGTAGCCATCGAGCAACCCGATTCCGAGTGCGAAAATATTCTTAAGTGCGCCGCCGAGCTGCACGCCGCGAACATCATCAGGAACAATTGCCGGTCTTGTGAAAACATAGCCCGTACTGAACAGTTTGCAGATATGTTCAACAAGGTCTTTATTGTGAGCGGCAACCTCGTAACCGGTTAGCTTTCTTTCGAGGACTTGTTCTGGATAATTTGCCCCTGCAATGGCAACAAAGCGATTTGGATCCAGATCGTAAAAATGTTGAAGATCATCGAGAATCAAACCGTGCTTTGACCCGGTGAATCCTTTTACAATATTGACAATGGGCCCTGTTGTCTTTTGCAGATAGAGCTTTGCACGGGAGTAGATTTTGTCCAGCTCCCACGGTCGCGCGGCCTGGATGAACAATGTACCCGATTCAATTTCTGTTGGATTTGCGGTAAACGTGATATTGGGCGGGAGTTTGAAGAGCGGGAAATGATCTACATCCAACGCTTTCTCTGTGAACTGCTGTGCTTTCTCCACGTCATCCATGTAGATAGTAACCGCAACGTTCTTGTTTGCAAGAATTGCGGCTGCTGCCGTGCCGTACCCAGAATGCCCGAGAACAACAACTCTTTCCGTGGGAGTCTTTGACTTTTGGATCAGAACGTTGCTGGCAACATCGTCGCCCCGGTAGAGGTTCCGGTATGTTCCGTGACGATGCTTGTGTAAGTTTTGTCCAATCAAGAGTGCCAGGTTATCAATGACGAATTGCTTCTTGTCGCCAACGTCCGGGATTTCCAGACGCTGCACAGAGTCGGGTAACGTCTGCATCTGGCTTTTAGTTAGATCCCCAACGAGTACCGGCTTCCCGAGCACAAGTTTTCCTTTTGCTGCGTTGAACAGGAACGATTGGGTTGGTAGGATTTCTTCCGTGCCGGCAAGTGAAACCGGAACAATGATCTTATTTGCGACATAGTGATAGACCGTGTCCACAAAGTTCACCAGCTTGCCGGTTCGACTGCGCGTTCCTTCTGGAAAGATTGCAATGACCTTGCCTTCTTTCTGAAGCTGGTTAGCCTGGCGAAAGGCGCGCATGTTGATGCGCGTCATCAAATCGGCCAACCCTGGATTCTCCGTCATGTCCAGTTTGGAACAGACGAGTAGCGTATCAAACATGTACAGGCCGAGTCTTGTAAAATCTGGTTCAAAGGCCAGGCGTCCTGCGATGAATACGAGGCTGTCCGCCAGACGTCTCGCATCGCCGCCCTGGCGATATAGCAGATTGTAAATTGCTGGCGCGTCGAGGTGGCTTAAGTGATTCGAAATAAGAGTTACCGGATACTTTCCAAGCAGTGGCAGGATCAGTTTCAGATTCTCAAGCCCTTCCACGGCGAAATTCCGCATAATCGGATCAAGAAAAGTGGCCATGAAATCGCGCAGTTCACCGACCTGTTTGGTATGAACGCCGACTTGCTCCAGAGCCTCAGGATTGCGGAAGCTCTCCATGACCGCTGGCATGGGCGTCGAGCCGGACAGCTTCAGGAAGGTCATCAGGATTTCTTTGGCTTTGTCCTCACGCATCCCGACCTGCATGAATCCTTCAATATTGCGGAAAAATTCGCGCTGCCAGGGCGCGTGGGTCGCGCCGGGTTGGTCTTTGGCTGTCTGTTCGGTCATGTCTGTGTGTCCCCTGGGGTACGGTGACAGGCAAGCAAATTTCATTGACAGGGCCAATGTGCCGATCCAGATAAAAAGAGTTCCCGAAAATGGCCAAGAAATCCACTCGCAAATCATCCTCGGGGTCAAAGTCGACCCGCCCGGCGCCAGCGCCTGAGCTGGAGACAATTCACCCGCTACAGCCCAGGTCTTCGCGCTGGGATGAGTTTCGCGCCTGGTTCGAAGAATACCGCGAGCGCGTTCACAAGAAGGGACGAGAGCGTCTGACCATCATGGTCATCCCGCATACAGAAAAGCAGATATTCAATTTGCATGTGAATCTCTACACGGTGGTTGGAGCGGTTGCCGTCTTGACCATAGTCTTGATGGTTTCGATTCTAACACTGGTCGGCAAGAGTGGAGAGGATATCCAGTATTATGATATGGGTCTGACCAACTCGCAATTCAATGTTCAGACCACGCGAATGGCGGAAGAGATGCTGCCTCTGCACAATCTAATTCAAACATATTCCAATACCATCGCGGAATTGTATTTTAAACTCGATGGGGAACCGTTGCAGGAAGCACAGGGCGGGGCAGCCGGCAGCGTGCTTTCCCAGGAGCTTCAATCGCTAAAGAATCTGGTGGAAGAGTGCAAGAAGTTGGGTGAGGACTGCGATCAGGCCCGGACGGAAGAAATCCTGCGTCGCGTTATCTATCTCTCGCGGCAAGACAATCAGAACCTGCGCCATGCAGTTGCACTTTCGGATAAGATCCTGGGGCAGTTGAAAACCAAAGAGAAGAAGAATCTACTCAAGAATACGCCGAGCATCTGGCCAGTTAAGGGATACGTCCTTGCCCCGTATGGCTGGCAGATTGACGCAATGCGAGGAAGAAAGGTCTTCCGTTCCGGACTGGAAATCGGGGCGCTTCCCGGCAGTGAAGTTGTGGCCACTGCTCCAGGCGAAATCTCGTTGATTGATTACAATCCGGAGCTGGGTCTTCACGTCTGGATTGGTCACAGGTTCGGCATGCGCACTCTGTACGCCCATCTCGATCGCGTCACTGTAGCAAAGAATGATAAGGTTCAGAAGGGCCAACTCATCGCATACTCCGGCAAAACGGGAATGACGTCGGTGCCTATGGTCTATTATGAGGTACATGTTGGAACGGTGGCATACAATCCGTATGCTTTCCTGAACCACATCCAGGACGAATGGCTAAACCCGAAGAATTTATAGCAGTCAATAGCCTCATCGGAGAAGGTTCTGAATTCCGTGGTGAGTTCAAAGTCAAAGACGCAATCCGGATCGATGGGTACTTCAAGGGCAGCATCATAACCGAAGGCAAGGTCGTTGTCGGGAAAAACGGAATTCTCGAAACGGATCTCCGGGCAGGAATTGTAATCGTTGGCGGGGAAGTGCGTGGCTCGATTCACGCAACGCGTCGCGTTACTCTGCTATCCACCTGCAAGCTGGAAGGGGATATTGTAACCCGCAGCCTTCTAGTCGAAGACGGCGTTAAGTTCGAAGGCCGTTGCACAGTCTGTTAACCGAACCTTCTTCTCGGGCGTGGCCGCAATTTCGCTGTGGTCCGGTCGGTCGGCGTTCCGGCTCCCGGACGCTCGCATCCAGCTCGCTGCCACATCGAAAATTGCGTCCACGCAGGGATCAGGTCGATGAACGCCTGGTGCACAGGTGTTCTGAAGTGCCATAAGAATTTGACAGGTGGTCCGTCTCGCCAGACCTAACCGGATGCAAACGAGCACCATTGCCTGGCTTACCACCCTGGGCATCGGCATTTTCATCGCATTACTTCCGGTTACCTTGATGTTCCTGAGTTGGGCCTTTACGGGCTTCCGCGGCGATATGATGGGAGAAGGAGGTCATTCGGTCTTCCTCTGGTATATGATGATCTCGCTGCCTATTGGCGGTGTCGTTGGGGCGATCGGAGGGATTGGACTGATCACCAACGCACTGCGATGAAAGGGTTGACAGGAACTAACAGTGTTAGGAGATTGGGCTAGCTAACACTGTTAGGAGAAGCCCATGACGCCCAGACTCACACTTCCTGCTGTTCGTGATACGATTTCGGCCCAATCACTGGAGAACCCCACCTACATTGGCGTGGTCTATTTTCTCAGAGATATTGCCATATATGCGGCCATTCTCCTAGGACTTTATCTGACCGATCACTGGTATTTCCTGGTGCCACTGTGGCTTCTCTCAGGGCTTTCAGTCAGCAGCCTGTTCATTATTGGACACGATGCAGCGCACGGGGCTTTGTTTAAAAACTCGCGCCTGGCCTGGTGGATTGGACAGATTGCAATGCTGCCATCGCTCCACGCCTATAGCCAATGGGTCTTTGGTCACAACCGCATTCACCACGGGCACACCATCAAGATCGAGGGGGATTTTGTATGGCGGCCCACTTCCCCTGAACAATACGAAGGCTATAACCCGGTGCGCAAGCTCTGGCACAGGATCGCCTGGTCCACCATTGGCTCAGGCCTATATTACCTGGTAGAAATCTGGTTCAAAGGCATGATTCTCTTTGTTGCGCAAACTGCAGAAGCGCGGCGCGATCGGATCTTGATGTTTGCATTCATGCTCCTTGGGAGCGCGGCACTTATTTTCCTGCCCGGCGGAACCCTGGGAGAGGGCATCTGGCGGTGGTTCAAGATGGGTTTTATGCCATTCTTTCTGTTCAACTACAGCATAGGGTTTGCGGTGTATGTACACCATATCCAGGAATTCATCCCCTGGAAAAAGCACAAAGATTGGACACCATTTCATGGGCAAATGCTCGGAACGGTGAACTATCATATACCGGCCTTCTTTAACTTCTTCCTCCACAACATTTTCATCCATATGCCACACCACGTGAATATGCGTATTCCGTTCTATAACCTGCCACGGGCCCTGGAGGAGATAAAAGCTGTCTACGGCCAATATGTGATTGAAAGAAAATCCATGTTCGCAGATTATCTGAGAACGGCACGAAAGTGTAAACTTTACGATGTCGAAAATGGAAGATGGCTCTCGTACACGCAGGCAGCAAGGTTAAGACAGGAGGAAAGCCTGGCCGTTCCGGCCTGAGCCGCGAATCCATCCTTGAAGCAGCCGTCGATATCCTCAATGAAGAAGGAATCGACGCGCTCAGCCTTCGCAACATTGTCAAGCGGCTCGGCTGCAGCGTAGCCGGGCCCTACACCTACTTTAAAAGCCAGGACGAAATTCTATCGACCCTCATTCACATGGGGGAAGAAGAACTAACCTCTGATTTGAGAAACGCCCGTGCGCTCGGCGGTAATC
The DNA here is from genome assembly GCA_016788865.1 of Leptospirales bacterium. Taxonomy (GTDB): domain Bacteria; phylum Spirochaetota; class Leptospiria; order Leptospirales; family Leptonemataceae; genus JAEUSB01. Next base: position 9,903 of record JAEUSB010000014.1, on the reverse strand, counting down.
GGTTTGAAATCCTCCGTCGCCTGGCGGGGACATACCGCGACTTCGCACGCCGCAATCGTGAGATGCATAAACTCATGTTCAACATCCACGGCCACAATCGGATCTTTCACTCCGCGACGGCAAGCTATCGTGTGTATCTTGAGACAATTCGTAGTGGCGTAAAGGCAGGCGAGTTCAAGTTCTCGAGGCAAGGATACCATGCCCTTGCGCGCACCATGTGGGCCTGGATTTACGGAATGATCGTCCTTGAAATGACAGGTGTGACTGCTGAAAGCGAAGCCGTTGTGGACGAAGGTTTTGCTTTTTTTAGGAAGCTCCTGGAACAGGGCGAGTAGTGCGCGGGCGTCTCATCAAGAAGATATTTCGCAAGAAGAAGCCAGGTGAAAAACGAATCCCGGCAGGGAAGATACTCGAGATACTCAATAACTATCGTGGGAAGAATTCGTTCTTGTTTCTTCTGAAATGGACCCTCTGGAAGGTTCCCGATGAGCCACCTTCTGGCTTTTCAATCTCGGGCCTCATCCATAAGGCCGGATTCTGGGACGATCACAAGCACCAGCTCTGGGGCATTTACATCGGACTCGAACAAGAGATTGGCACAGCCAAAGCCATGCTGGCCGTCCTTGAGATCATTGAGAAGAGGAACAGTTAAGCGGGTTCTACATGAGGCGCCCCGGCCGCGATGACCATCTTCACACTCGCAGACATTCCCCCACACTACCATACCACGCAAGTGTGACAGGCTCCGCTTGACATCTCGCAGCCTCATGCTACATGCGGTCGCCCATTCCGGCCACCCGTCCCTCGCGCCCAAACTCCTTTGCCCGCCTCCAGACAAGGAATCCACCCACGGGGGTGGGGACGGTCTGCCCGGACCGAACGAACTTTGATTGTACCCTTGACAAAATTAGCCGACATAATACGCGTATGGCAATGATTGATTCAAAGACCAGGGCGGAGCTGGTTCGCAAGGGAAACCAGGCTTTCAACGAGGGCGAGTACGCGAAGGCCCGGGATCTCTTCACAAAAGCCGATTACAAAGATGGGCTCATTCGCATCGGCGATCACTATATGTACGACCGAAGGCTGCCGCTTCTCGCCTATGGCTATTATCGCAGGGCTGGAGCAGCCAATAAGATTGAAGATATCCAGAGGCGAATGGTTCTGGCGCTGGGCGAGTGGCTCGGTCGCGACAAGATTCGTCCTGAGTCGCTTCGGAGGCTTGAGTCTGGCTTTGCGCCGGATATGACGGTCGATCGCGAAGGACTTGTCCCTGTGGCCGTAAGCCCCTTTCTGAAAGACGCAGCCCTCAAGATTCTCGCGAAAAAATAAAATCGAGACATTTTCCAGAGGGCCTTAAATCCTTGGCCCAATGGATTTCACAATACCGCCCGATGTTGAGTCGTTGCGCCAGAAGGTGCGTGCATTCGTAGAAGAGGTCTGCATCCCCGCAGAGAACTACTACGATTACGACATTGGGCGCCTGCCGGATGGTCCGGCTCAGGATCTCAGACGTCAGGCGAAATCGCGCGGACTGTGGACGCCACATCTTCCGACTTCGGAAGGTGGACTGGGCCTGGATCTTGTTGGAACTGCCATCATCTTTTCAGAACTCGGGCGATCGTTCATTGCTCCATACGTTTGTAATTGTGATGCGCCGGATGAAGGGAATATGCATTTGCTTCATCTTGCGGCCAGCCCCGAACAAAAGAAGAGATTTTATGAACCGTTGTGCAAAGGCGAGATTAGATCCGCGTTTGCGATGACAGAACCAGCGCCCGGTGCAGGGGCGGACCCACAAAGTCTCAGAACAAACGCAGAGAAGAAGGGTGATGTATATGTGCTCAATGGGCATAAATGGTATTGTACGGGAGCGAATGGCGCAAATTTCTTGATCGTAATGGCGAAGGTTGGAGATAGCTTTCGGCGCACCACAATGTTCCTCGTCCCCACGAATAGCCCGGGATACACCATGGTGAGAGAAATCGGGGTAATGGGCTCGCATGGCCCCGGAGGACACTGCGAACTGAAGTTTGAGAACGTAGAAGTCCCAGAAAGCATGTTACTTGGAAGAGTTGGGGAAGGCTTTCGTTTGAGCCAGGAACGCCTGGGGCCCGCTCGCCTAACACACTGTATGCGTTGGCTGGGGATGGCGCGCCGCTCAATGGAAATTGCGCGTGAGTATGCACTGAAGCGTGAGGTATTCGGTTCCAAACTGGCGGATCACGAAGGGATCCAGTGGATGTTTGCGGAATCTGCTCTAGAAATCGAACAGGGATTCATGCTGACCTTGAAAGCCGCGCATACGCTGCGAGCCGGGGAAGATGCAAGGCATATCATCTCAATGGCCAAGTGGAGTGTGAGCGAGACTCTTTGTCGCGTGCTTGATCGAGCGATTCAAATCACGGGATCGCTGGGTTACAGCCGTGATCTCAAGCTGGAATTAGTATATCGTGATGCGCGGGCTGCCCGTATTGCGGATGGCCCAACTGAAGTGCACAAGATGGTAATAGCCCGTGGCCTGATGACAGGTAAGGAGTCGTTTTGAGTCTCGAAGAAAAGGTCGAACGCTATCTGACCACGCGTCTCGGCGCGCCCGCGCAAATCGTGGCTATGCGATCGCTGACCGGTGGGGCCTGCCAGGACAACTATCTTGTGGATCTAAAGATTGAGGCGGGAGATCACAAGGGTGATCACAGGCTCGTCATGCGGACTGACAAAGGTGCGTCGCTCCTTGCGAGCCTTTCGCGCATTGACGAGTTCGGTGTATGTGAACTAGCCTTTAATGCGGGCGTAAAGACTCCAAGGCCGCTCTGGCTTGAACCTGGAAGTGATATCATAGGCAATCCATTCTATTTTATGGAGCGAATTGGCGGCAGTGCAAACGGAAGGTTCGTGGTCAAAGATGCTTCGATCAATCAGGCTCGCAAGGTGCTTCCGGATGAGCTTGCCGCAAGCCTCGCGCGCATCCATTCGGTCACCCCGGATATGTGCAAAGATGCCGATCTTTCAAAAAAGCTGAGCCGTATCACTGGCGATACTCCCAAAGCGATTGCTGTGAATTCGATTGGCGAGCTGCGCAAGGAAGTTGCGAAGCTGAAAGAAGCGCATCCGGCTCTTGAATTGATTCTCAATTGGCTCGAACAAAATGCAATTCCAACAGAAGATCCGGTGCTCGTACACGGGGACTTTAGAACCGGGAACTTCATGGTCGCACCCGAAGGGCTACAGGGCATTGTGGACTGGGAATTCGCCCACTGGGGCGATCGGCACGAAGACGTTAGTTGGCTTTGTATGAAGGATTGGCGGTTTGGCAAACAGAACAAAGAAGTTGGCGGCTTCACGGATCGCGAGACCTTTTACGCCGCGTACGCGAAGCATTCGGGCGTAAAGCTCGATCCTCGTAAGGTATTGTACTGGGAAATCATGGGGAATGCTCGCTGGGCCTGTGGATCAGCGGCCCAGGCGGAGCGTCATCTTTCTGGCATGGACAAAGGAATCGAACTGGCGTCGATTGGAAGGCGCAGTTGTGAAATGCAATTTGAAGCTATGAGGTTGATCGACCATGCAGGATAGACCGGACGCTCCCGTATTGCTCGAAGCAATCGCAGATTTTTTAATGAAAGAGGTTTTGCCCGCCGTCAAAGACAGCGATGCGTTGTCCTACAAGACGCTCGTGAGCTGGAATATGCTTGGAGTGGTTGCCAGGGAGTTTCGTGACGGGGATCGACTGGCAGAGAAGGAAATCGCGCGGTTAAAAGATTTCCTGGCGGAAAGAGGTCAGAGCCCTGTAACATATCCAGAAAAGCTTGCTTTCATTCGAGAGCTGAATTCCAGGCTGGCCCAAAAGATCCGGGATGAAGGCATTTCAAACGGAAACCAGGCGGTATGGGAACTTGCTCGTGAGGCGTTGAAAGAAAAGCTAAGCATTGCAAATCCCAGATTCGGGACGGACTAGACTGGCTACAATCTATTTGATTCGTCACGGCCGCGCTGATTCAACCGGAGAGGTGTATGACAGGCTAACTGATTCCGGCAAAATCCAGGCGTCACGACTGGCCGAATACGTTCTGCGAATGGGAATTCGGCCGGATCAGATATTTGCCGGAACAATGCGCAGGCAGCAGGAAACGGCCCAGGCTCTCGTCGATGCGCTGAAAACAACTCGTTTGGGCCACCCTGAAAAAATCGCGGGAAAAATAGATCCTGAGACGGTCGTCACCGCAGACCTAAACGAGTTTGCTCCTACCTTCTGGCGAGGAATGGCCGGGATGATTGCGAGCCGTGATCGAGAATTCGCCCAGGATTTGGAACGTTATACGGCAATTAGGACCAGGGGCGGCGGGCGATCGCTGGCGCTATTCCTCCGATTGACCGAGTCCGTACTAACTGCCTGGGCCTCAGGTGAAACGCCGCCGGATGCGGAGTCGTTCAAGGAGTTTCAAGGCCGCGTTTTCAGGTTTCTCAAAACAATTGAATCTGCAAAGCCGCGCGAATCCATTTTTGTCTTCAGTTCCGGGACGCCGATCTCACTTATGCTGGCACATTTCCTGGGTTGGAAAGAGGAAAAGTGTTTTGATTGGATGCGCTGGGTGTATAACACGTCGCTGAGCGTCATCCGCCAGGAACGGGATCGCTACGTACCGCTGACAATCAACTCGCTTCCGCATTTGCCGGATCGAACGCTACACACGTTGATTTGATGGCGGCATGGCAGCTGATTTGCGTTACACCTGAATTGAGGGCGTTCTGATCCTATCGTTTGCGCCCAACTGTCTTTGGTTTAGCACTTCTGGCTTTTGTCTTTGGTTTCCTTGCGCCTGGTTTGCGCGCGGACGAAAGAGATTCGCTATTTAGAGCCTTCTTGCTCTTGGTGCCCGTGGCAAGTGTTTCAATAAATTCTCTGATTCTCTGCACATAGTAGCATTGAAACTGGATATTCTGAAGGAAGCCCACGTGCCCGCCGTGTTCGCAAAATTCTATCTGCAGGTTGGCGCGAGGTTTGATATTCCAGTAATCCTCCGGGGGTATAATGGGATCGTCAATGGCCGTAAGCAAGTAGGTGGGAATGCGAATCGTTTTGAAAAATGAATCTGCCAGGGTATATGTCCCAAAGTAGTCCTGAAGTGTGGCGAACTCGGAGTGGGTTTGAAGCAGGCGCTCCGTCAGTCGCAATATGGATTTTTCGCGGCGCATTTCCTCGAATCGAAAGTGTCCCGGAAAATGTTTGTCCTTCTTGTTCAGCGACCGCCACCATTGCTTGCGCAGATGTAGACCCAGAAGGAAATGGTCGTCCATTGCAGCCGTAGATTTGTAGGGGTCGAGGGGCGCACTGATTGCGAACACACCAGCCAGACCGGGCAGTTTCTTCTTTGTCCTGGAGTTCATTGCTGCTATGCGCAGTGCAAAGTTACCGCCCAGCGAGTACCCTCCCAGATACAGTGGCAGTTCCGGGTAGGCCGATGCGATCTGGCGGACAGCCTCGAAATGTTCATCGAGCATGCTCCCGTTGAACAGGCCTGCGTTTAGATGATGGGTTGGCCCGTGATCGCGCAGATGCAGCCGCGCTACATGAAAGCCGGCGTCGAATAGATTCTGTCCTGTACGCAGCATGTAGGGAGCATTGATGTGGCCTTCCCAGCCGTGAATCAGAACGACCAGACCTCGTCCCTGACTTTCGCTTACTGCCGCATGTAGCTTGACCCCATTCGCCAGAATTTCAACATCTCTGGATTTCATGAGCGCATGACGTCGACTGTAACCAAGGGGAGCCGCCGCGAGAAACGTCTGGACCCAGGCCCTGCTCAGAATCCCAGGTGGTTGAAAAGAGGCCGAGGGAAGCTTTGCGTCCATGAACCAGCGTGGGCAGACGAAAGCCGAGCACAATGCTTTTTGATTGCTCCTATTCCTGTTGAGTGCACCTTTGTGCCGTGACCCACGAAGCAGATTTTCTCGCACACTCCCGAATTCTCGACGAGCAGATTCACAATACATTGCGCAAGGGGAGTCTGTATTCGGCCGCTCTTGGGCTTTCGAGCGGCATTGGCCTGACTGTATTGAGCGCTCTTGGGATTATAGAGAACATGCTCGTTCCCATACTCTGGACTGCATTTGGCGGATTCTACTCGCTGGTTGTCTATTTGCTGGCGCGCGCAAGGCTCTTGAGAGGTTTCATGGTTCCGGCAGTATTGATCGGTTTTACCGTCCTGCCCACGCTGATCTACGTGATCGCACACTTTGCTCTACCGTCGGGCGCAGCCACCTACATCACCGGACCACCGTCCTACCTGTACTTCTTCATGATTGCGATCAGTGGCTTTGCTTTTGACCCGCGGGTGGCTCTCGCATGCGGTTTCTCGTCTGGAATTCAATATTTCCTGGTATTTCTAATAGATTTCAAACACCTTTCAATCATTCATCTCTCGGATCCACTCATGACGCAGGATCTGATTTCGCCCCCGCTGTTTTTCTCCAAAGCCATGATGATGGTCTTCACAGGAATGGTTGTAGCGGTTCTGTCGACCACGGCCAAGAAGCTTATCAGTGGAATCGTGGCGCAAGAGCGCGAAGCCTTCTCGATCAGACGGGTCCTCGGGGCCTACGTTTCAAACGAAGTTGCAGACAAGATTATTGCGGATCAAAGCGGTCGGATCGCAGAAACCCGAGAGGTTGCCATCCTATTTTCAGACATCCGCGGATTTACAAGCTATAGCGAAAAACATAGTCCGGAACAAATCGTGGCGCGGTTAAACGAGTATTTTGAATCAATGGTTGAGGCAATCCAGGAACACGGTGGAACCGTGGACAAGTTTATTGGTGATGCGGTAATGGCCGTCTTTGGCGGAGTTCTGCCACTGGAGAATCCGGGGCAAGCGGCAGTCGACGCCGCGCAGGCTATGCGACGTAGGATGAAGGGGCTAATGGAGAGCTGGAAAGAGCGGGGTGAGATCGTATTCGACAATGGGATCGGTGTGCACTTTGGCCCCGTCTTGCAAGGAACCATCGGCCCGGAAAACAGGAAGGATTTTACAGTCATCGGCGATGCTGTAAACCTGGCGTCTCGTCTCGAAAGCAAATGCAAGGAGCTCGCTTCACCCGTGCTGATTTCTGAAACCGTCTACAATAGCGTCAAGGCGGAGAATCAAAATGCATTTGTCTTCCTGGGTGCCTGGACAGTAAAAGGAAAAAGCGATGAAATCAAAATCTACGGGATCAAAGAAAGTTAGGCCCGGTAAAAAGTCTCCGGGCAACTCAAAATCTGCAGGTTCCAGGAAGCCAGAAATCCGTACCGAGCCAGGCAAGATTTCGCCCGCTACGATCCAGTTTCTAAAGGGACTGAAGAAGAACAACAACCGCGAGTGGTTTCATGCTCACAAGGATGAATACGACGCTGCGGCAACCGAGTTTGTTGGATTTGTGCGAGTATTAATTGAGAGGCTGACTAAAGTAGATCCAACCTTAAGTCAGGTCTCACCGGCCGAATGCCTGTTTCGAATCTATCGGGATGTTCGGTTCAGTTCCGACAAGTCACCGTACAAGCCCCATCTTTCGGCCTTCATTGCGGTCGGCGGAAGAAAATCCAGGTATGCAGGATACTACGTCCACATCCAACCGGGTTACAACTTCATGGGCGGAGGGGTCTACCATCCTGAAGCTGAAGAGCTTGAAAGTATCCGTCGCGCCATCGCTTCGCGCGGGGGCGAGCTACGCAAAATAATAAATAACCAAACATTCAAGAAGTCATTTAAAGAGATGGAAGGTGACAGACTGAAGCGGGTGCCACGGGCCTACAGCGAGGATCACCCGATGGCAGATTTGATCTGCTGGAAGGACTTCATTGTTTCAAGGTCTATCCCGGACGCGATTCTCACAAAGGACTTGATCGGGGAATGTATAAAACACTTCAAGATATTGAAGCCATTCAACGTCTGGTTGTCGAGAGCGGTCGGTGAGCCTTCAGTTCGCACGGCGGGTTAAGAATTGTTTCAGACGATTTCTGACACCGGGATCGGAGAGTTCTAGCTTTCCAAATCCAGGTTCTGCGCCAAGGCCAACTGCTTCTTGTTGAGCCTCCTCGTAATTTGAGATCAACATCACAGGTGTATCCCTGGTTACCGGGTTTTCCTTCATCTGTCGAATCAATTCTGTCCCGTCGGAGTAGTCATAGTCAAGCTTGCGGTTCACCAGGACCAGATCAAACTTTTCATTTGCGACCCGCTCCAGTGCTTCGGGGATCAATTGTGATTGTTCGACCTGGGCGCCCAGGGACTCAAACAGATAGCGAATGGATGAATGATCGGGTCTACACTGGCCCACATCCAGAACTCTAAGCGGCATGATACCAGGAAAATAAAAACCGGGCGCATGGTCCATGAAAAACTACTGTCCCTGGCGTGCCCTGCGCTGAACTTCGGTTATGTCCTTGCAATGTGGAATCGTCGGCCTGCCAAACGTTGGCAAATCAACTATATTTAATGCAATCACGAAGGCGGGGGCGCAATCTGCCAACTATCCCTTTTGTACTATTGAGCCCAACATCGGGCGTGTAGACGTTCCCGACGAACGGCTCGGCAAGCTAGAAGCAATTGTAAAGCCCAAGCGCCTTGTTCCGACTGCAATGGAGTTTGTCGATATTGCGGGACTGGTTGCCGGTGCAAGCAAGGGTGAGGGGCTTGGAAACCAGTTTCTTTCGCACATTCGCGAGACTCAGGCTATAGCCCACGTGGTTCGCTGTTTTGCGGATGATAACATCATTCACGTACATGGCAAAGTGAACCCTCTGGACGACATTCGCATCATAAATCTTGAGCTGATTCTCGCCGACGTGGATTCGCTTGAAAAGCAAATCCAGAAGATCGAGAAGAAGGCGAAATCCGGAGACAAGGTGGAGAAAGCCAGATATGATCTTGCCGGGAAAATCCGGGATCACCTCAGTCGGGAGAAGCCACTTCGCACAATGGAGCTTTCCGAAGAAGAGCAAATGATTGCCCGAACCTTTTCATTGATAACTGGTAGGCCCATGCTCTATGTGATGAACATGGATGAGAATTCAGCCAGCACCGGAAACGAATTCACGAAAATGGTCGAGGAAATCGCCGCGGAGGAAAAAGCTCCAACGGTTCGCCTCTGCGGTAAGACCGAGGAAGAGATTGCCGCACTTTCAGGTGCCGAAGCGGAGGAATATCTGGCGTCCATTGGACTGAATGAATCGGGTCTGGCACGAATGATCCGCGCCTCATATTCATTGTTGAATCTTATTACCTTCTTTACCGCAGGCGAAGAAGAAGTGAGAGCCTGGACAGTTGCACGCGGCTCAACGGCGCCCGAGGCAGCGGGAACCATTCACAGCGATATTCAACGCGGCTTTATCCGCGCTGAAGTAATGACTTGCGATGATATTTTCAAGCTCGGGTCCTCTCAGGCTGTCAAGGATGCAGGGAAGATGCGCCTGGAAGGCAAGGATTACATTGTCCAGGATGGAGACGTTTGCTACTTTAGATTCAACGTATGATTTATAGTTACAAGGATAAGACACCCAGGCTCGCCCCGGACGTGTTCGTTGCTGAAAATGCAACCGTGATAGGAGACGTGACAATTGGCGCGGGCAGTGGAATCTGGTTCCATTCTCTAGCCCGAGGTGACGTAAACTCAATTGAGATTGGAGAGAACTCCAATGTTCAAGATCACTCAGTTTTGCACGTGACTTCAGGGAAATTTCCTCTGTTCATTGGGAATAATTGCACTCTGGGTCATCGTGTAACGGTGCACGGTTGTACCCTGAAAGACTTTGCGTTTCTCGGCATTGGGTCTACAGTGCTTGACGGCTGTGTCATTGAAGAGTTTGGATTTCTGGCGGCGGGAAGTCTACTTGCGCCGGGAAAAGTTATTCCTTCTCGGATGCTT
>JAEUSB010000074.1 GCA_016788865.1 Leptospirales bacterium | reverse complement strand
TAATAGATTTGAGTCTACGTCCTCCGGACTGAGCCCAAGATTCACTGCATGTCCAATTCGCTCGGCGCCGGCAAGCGCAGAATCGCGAATGTGCCAATCCCAGGTAGTAATTTCTCCTGCATGCAGTGCCACATGAACGCGCGGATATGTGCGTTTCAGTGTGAGCAGATAGTCGCGCATATTTTCAGGTCCGGCAATGAATTGACCTGCTCTTAAATCGTCTGAGTATTCATTCCCCACCAGGTTGATTCCGGCAATTGCCTGGGCGACAGCGTCCTTTCCGGAAGCAATTTCAAACGCAATTGGGAGTTGGGTAAGGATGCGCGGGCTTGTCCGCAAAAAGGCCAGGACAAAGCGCACATGAACTTGTTGCGTATGACTGACACCTTTGTTTTCTTTATCTACCACATCGACTAACGTTTGTAAATACTCGCGAGCGCTTGTCGGGTTGATGGAACGTTCATTGTCTGCGGCTTTCAGCGTTGGATCCGTAGGAAATGGGTTCAGCTGGATCTCCAGGTAGCTGACGCGATGCTGCCGGGCGTTCTTGATTTCATCAACAATCATGCGCGGTAGCATCTCACGATTGTTCACAACCGCTCCGCGACGCTGGAAAGTGGTTGCATAGAAAGTTGCAAGTGGCTTTGCATCGCGCGCGTTTATCAGGTTCGCCTGGCGAAACTCCAGCAGGTGCGCCTTGATGTCTCCGGATTTTGCTTCGAGCAGTGCCGATGGTGTGACGTATTTCAGCTTAGGATTTGTGGGTGGCTGGCTACCAGCTGCTACGGCCACGAAGGCGTAAGCCGTGGGATCCTCGGTTGGTTCGACCTTCATCGGCAAACTCACAAAATACTTGGCGCTTTTTGATTCCGCAGCTAATTGCAATAAGCGGTCCGGGGTGGGTGTGCCGGAAAGGTGTGTGTGTAGTTCCGCGCCCTTGGGCATGCGCTTCATGAAGGCGCGTAAAGCCTGGGGGTTGGATCTAACTTCTCTCAAATATTGCCCGGCGTCGCGCGCCCCTTTTTCTGCGAATGAAGGCGTGACGCTGATTATGGCCGCGAACGCAGCGATCAGGAACGAATTTCTGCATACAGGAAGCCTTCTCTCGTTTTGATCCAGTTTTCTACATTGCATACTAGCTCCAGTTAGAATGTGGCGATTGCTATACTTCTTGTTCCGTTGCCCGTGGCAACAGTCCCCAGCGAGGTCAGTGATCCATCACTTTGATTGACTGAATACATTTGGACGGTGGTTGTCCCGGAGTTTCCCACGTACAGAAACGAGCCAGAGCTATCCAGTCTTAGACCAAAGGGCTGCGAACCGGCGGTTGCCGTGCTTGCTACACTCAGTGATCCCGTACTTGTATTCACGCTCGTCACAGAAACCGAGCTGGACCCGTTGTTCGCGGAATACAAGAACCGGTTTGTTGGATGAATGGCAAGCTCAAGCGGATTTGTGCCTGTGGCTGCAGAGTTTATGAAAGCCAGAACGCCGGTGCTTTGATTAATGGTGAATGAGGAGACCGTATTGCCGCCGTGCGCATTTGCAAATGCGAACTGGCCACTTGAATCAATGCAAATCCCCGAGGCCGCGGTGACGCCGGCCTGGGTTCCGTTGGCAGTCAGAACTCCAGTGCTTGCGTTCATAGTGAACATGGAAATTGAATTGCCCGTGAAGTTGGTTGCATAGGCGAATCGATTTCGAGGATCAACTGCAACCCGCACGGGACCAGTGCCTGTGGCCACGGTACCGTTCCCGAGAATATTTGATCCGCTGATACTGAACATTGAAACTGTGGCCGGACCCTGGTTGACAACGTAGTAGTAAGAGCCAGTTGAATCTACGGTCGAGCCTTGTGGGTTTGTGCCAGTTGTGAGGGTGCGGGCCAAACTCAGGAGTCCCGACCCTCGATCGATTGCAAAGACGGAAATCTGAGCCGCAGAATTATTGGAGACATAGGCGAATGTGCCGGAGGGATTAACGCTTATGGCAGCCGGTGATGAAGTTGAAACGCTGCCGAGGGGGATCAGCGTCCCGCCGTCGATGCGATACATCGCCACAAGGTTCGAAGATTCATTGGCCGCATACGCATACGTACCATGTGGACCTCCAAGATAGGCCCCAAGAATCGAATAGAAAAGCAGATCGTTGGCGCTTTGATTGGCAAAGCCTCGGGCGCAATTTGGCAGGAGGGAAGTGCAAAACAGGGCTAGCCACGCAAGTCTCATCGATACATTCATGTTCTATTAGTAACGGCCGGCTGGCGTTTGGTTCTGGAGAATTAATCCAGGGGCCCGGCAAATACAATCTCATTTCGGGGTTGACTCCAGGCGCCTGTCGGGCAATTTTGGCCTTGAGGAAGTGGGACCTTTCCGCCAGTCGCGGAAAAACCCGCTTTTTTTTTTGGTCACAGGCACCGGGAACATAACGGAACTGGCTTCGCAAGCCCTCAGGCCTGGTTTGGGAATCTTTAGCGCTAAGATCCAACCGGCCCGGCATGGCTTTGCCGTTCAGATTGAACTGGATGGACTCACGCATCCCCTCGGTTCTGTAACCGTCGGCGAGTGCGAGGAGTATTCGGTTCGACTGACCGCTTGTATTGATGAAGCGGTCAGGGCAAACAACCCCGCCATTCCTGTCGGGTTGACTGAAGAAAACTACACGCTCGAAGTTTCCTCAGCTGGAGCGGAGCGCGAGTTGAGGTTGCCCCAGGAGTTGGATCGATTCCTTGGGCCTCCGATTAAAGTTCTCTATAAGAATGTAGAGGGCAAACTGGAGACAGCGGTTGTTGTCTGCCAGGGGAAACAAGAAGACGGATCGTACGCTTTTGAAACGTACGTTTCCAGGAGACGCAAAGGGAAAGGGAAGCCAAAGACTCTGAAGCTCATGACAACTGAGATTCAAAAGGCAAATCTATTTCTGGATTTTTAATATGGCAAGAGCTACTAAGAAAAAGACAACGCAAGAACCTGATATCCGGGCGTTCTTCGATCTACTCGCAGAGATTTCTGCTGAGAAGGGTCTTTCGCGCGATGAAGTCGTCGAAGTTTTCAAAGGAAGTTTGATCACAGCCTACCAGAAGAAGTATGGTATGGACGCGAATCTCGAAGTAATTCTCGATCGCGAAACACCAGAAATTTCTGTAATTTGCAGACGCAAAGTCGTCGCTCCGGTGCTAAACCCCGCGCAGGAAATCTCACTGGCAGAAGCACAAAAGATTCAGCCAGACATCAAAGACGGCGATGTTCTCGAAGTTAAAGAAAATCCTTTTGAATTTTCGCGCATTGGCGCAACCAACGTTCGTCAGATCCTACTTCAGCGCCTCAAAGAGCTCGAACGTGAAATTCTCTATAACGAATTTAAGAGCAAAGAAGGTGAACTTGTAAACGGTTACTTCCTTCGCTGGCGCGACAAGGATCTGATGTATGTGGATCTTGGAAAACTCGAAGGCGTGATGCCAAGACGCGAACAGATACCCAATGAAAAGTTCCGTCCCGGCGATCGCGTCAAAGCGGTTGTAAAAATCGTCGAGCTGCGCCGGGAGAAAACCAGGGAGCCTGGTCCGTTTGTTACACTTTCGCGCGCCTCCGGTGATTTTGTTAAGAAGTTATTCGAAATGGAAATCCCCGAAATCTATGACGGGGTCGTGGAAATTGTCGGCATTGCCCGGTATTCAGGTTATCGGACCAAGATTCTGGTCCGTTCCAATCGTTCGGACGTGGATCCGGTAGGTGCGTGCGTAGGCGTTCGGGGTGTTCGTATCCAATCCGTGGTTCGCGAGCTCGGAAACGAGCGAATCGACATCGTAAACGATACTGGAAACTCAAGTGATATCATCGCAAGCGCTATGTCGCCTGCAACCGTTACGGAAGTTCGCGCCGATCCATCGACGCGCGAAGCGCTCGTGCTAGTTCCGGACGATCAGCAAAGTAAGGCCATCGGCAATGGAGGGCAGAATGTAAGGCTTGCCTCCCAGCTCTCAGGCTATAAGCTGACCGTTAAGACCCTGTCGCAGTTCAATGAGGAAATGGCTTCTCCTGAGGCCAGAGCAAAACTGGAGCAGTTGTTTAACCCAACTCCAGCCGAGCCCGAGGAAGAATACACACCCCTTTCTGAACTGCCTGACCTGTCTCCACGTATCAATTCGCTGCTGGAAGCCGCGGGAATCAAGAGCGTTGAGCAGCTGGTCGAGACCGACAAAGGAGAACTGGAACGAATCCTTGGTGCGGTCACTGCCCTTCATGTGCAAAAGATTGTGGCAGAAGTTGTAGAGGTAACGGAGTAGATGCCAGAGAACAAGAGTCAGCCGGTAAAAAAGAAAATTACCATTAAGAAGCCTCTGGTAGAATCCCAGAAGGCGCGCGATATTTCGGATACTTTCTCCAATAAAGCGGAGAAAAAACCGGAGCGCAGCACGCAGGCTCCCAAGGAGACCCGTCCTGCGGCCAGCGCGCCGCAAGGGCAGGCTCAGCCTTCGCAAACAAGCAATCCTAATCCAAACCCCCAACCTCGTCCGGAAGGAACAGGCAGCGGTGGGTATCAAGGTCAGCGTCCACAGGGTGGGACAGGTGGCGGCTATCAAGGTCAGCGTCCACAGGGTGGAACTGGCGGCGGCTATCAAGGTCAGCGTCCACAGGGTGGGACAGGTGGCGGCTATCAAGGCCAACGTCCACAGGGCCAGGGCGGCTATCAAGGCCAACGTCCACAGGGTCAGGGCGGCTATCAAGGCCAACGTCCACAGGGTCAGGGCGGCTATCAGGGTCAACGTCCACAGGGTCAGGGCGGCTATCAGGGTCAACGTCCACAGGGCCAGGGCGGCTATCAAGGTCAACGTCCACAGGGTCAGGGCGGCTATCAGGGTCAACGTCCCGCAGGACAGGGTGGACCAAATCGCGGTCCAAGGCCAGCCCAGGGTGGCACTCCTTTTGATTCATTATTAGAAACCGTTCGCAAGGCACAGCAGGGTGGGGCAGCACCCGTTCAGCGTAAAGCACCGGGGCCCGTTCGTCGCGGACCCGTTAGTCCAGAGCGCCGCCGGGCAGAAGAAGCAGAACAGCGCATTCAAAAAATGTACAGCCGCATTGAGCGGAAGAAGAAGGCGGAATCGGGTACAACGGTTCCAAAACAAATCGAAATTATGGAAAGCATCCAGGTGGGAGAGCTTGCCAAAAAGCTGAACCTCAAACCTGGAGATGTGATTAGCCGCCTGATGAAAATGGGCGAGATGGTGACCATCAATAAAGTGATCGATTCGGATACGGCGACTCTGCTTGCCGGCGAGTTTGGTTGTGAAGTCAAGGTTGTGTCTCTCTATGAAGAGACCGTGATTCAAGATGAAGAATCACGTGATGAAGATAGCACGCCAAGACCTCCTGTCGTCACGATCATGGGTCACGTCGATCATGGTAAAACACGCTTACTCGATACAATTCGCAAGACCAACGTTGTAGCAACAGAAGCGGGTGCAATTACACAGCACATTGGTGCCTACCAGGTAACAACTGCAAGCGGTAAGAAGATTACCTTCCTTGATACTCCGGGTCACGAAGCATTTACTGCAATGCGTGCACGCGGTGCGGCCATCACAGATATCGTGGTGCTTGTTGTTGCTGCTGACGACGGTGTAAAAGAACAAACCATTGAAGCCATTACACATGCGCAGGAAGCTAAAGTTCCAATCATAGTGGCGGTGAACAAAATTGATCTGCCAACGGCAAACGTTGAAAAGCTCAAGCAATCACTGGCAAATTATGGCCTCCAGTCAGAAGACTGGGGTGGTCAAACCATCTTCTGCGAAATTTCAGCAAAAGCAAACATTGGAATCGATCATCTGCTCGAAATGATTCTGCTGCAGGCTGACGTTCTGGCTCTTACTGCCAACCCGACGCTGCGTGCGGTTGGTCGTGTGGTGGAAGCTCGAATCGATCCGGGCAAAGGTCCGGTTGCAACTGTTCTGATTCAAAAAGGAACACTGCGTGAAGGCGATCCGTATGTGGTCGGGGTATTCTCCGGTCGCGTGCGTGCGATGTTTGACAGCTTTGGCCACAAGGTGGCAGAAGCTGGTCCAGCAACTCCAATCGAGATTTCCGGGATTGATGGTGTGCCAGAAGCCGGGGATCCGTTCACCTCTGTTATCAATGAAAAATACGGTCGTGAAATTGCCTCCAAGCGCCAGCATTTCAAACAGATCTCGGATGCAGTGGAGCGCGTACAGCCAACGCTGGGCGACCTCAAGAGCTGGATTCAGGATCACAAAGAAGTCAAGGTCATCATCAAAGCCGACGTGCAGGGTTCTGTGGAAGCCATCCGCGATGGACTCCTCAAACTCAGTACAGAGGATGTCAAGGTCCGCGTAATCTTTGGTGCAACCGGTGCCATCAGCGAATCGGACGTGACACTCGCATCTGCATCCAATGCAATCATTGTTGGATTTCAGATTCGCGCTACCCCGCGTGCTGCAGATCTCGCAGAGAAAAATCTAGTCGAGATCAAATACTACAACGTGATCTACAACGTAATCGAAGAGATCCGCGCTGCCATGGAAGGTATGCTCGAACCGGACAAAGTGGAAGAGATTTCCGGACGTGCGGAAATTCGCGCATTGTTCAAGATCTCAAGACTCGGAAATATTGCGGGTTGCATGATCATCTCTGGCAAAATCAAGAAATCAAACCGCGCCCGCCTGATTCGCGATGGCGTCGTAATCTACACTGGAAATCTCAGAAGCTTGCGTCGTGGGAAAGATGACGTGGCTGAGGTTGCAGAAGGTTATGAGTGCGGCATGGCGATTGAAGGCTACAACGATGTGCGCGAAGGCGATATCATCGAAGGCTTCGAAATCAAAGAAGTAGCACGTAAGCTTTAATCGGGACCGAGGTGCGGGCACGCTTGCGCATTTGCAGTCATGAATGACATCAGACAAAAGAAACTTGAGTCGGCGCTTGTTCGTGAGATGGCGCTGACCATTCAAAAGCGCAAAGCCAAAGCGGATGGTATTGGGCTCGTTTCCGTTACCCGAGTCGAGCTGCGCCCCGATCTTTCAGAAGCTGTGTTCTTTGTATCACCCTTTGGTTCGGATGAAGAAAATCGTGACACAATGCAGGCTTTGCGTCGATTAGCCGGTCAGTTTCAATCACAGATCAGTCGCGATCTCCATTTGCGCAGCACTCCGCACTTTGTATTTCGCGTGGACACTAGCATCAAAGAAGGAGATCGAATCCTTGACTTGATGGAAAGAACATCGAAGGACAAGAAACCACCCGAATGATTGGTGGATTTGTCCCTGCATTCAAGCCCGCCGGACTGGGATCGTCCCACCTTGTAGGAAAGCTCAAGCAACATCTGCACGCAGATCGTGTGGGTCATGCCGGGACGCTGGATCGCTTTGCCGATGGTCTGGTTTTACTCCTGGTCGGTAAGTCTACCTGCTTCTCGGATTTCTTTTTACACGGGGATAAACGTTATACGGCAACCTTCGCGTTTGGCCGTTCAACAGAAACCCATGACCCGGAAGGGGAAACAGTAGCAGAGCGTTCAGAGCATGACGCCATCGATTTTGTAAACACCCATCAGGGCGTCATCCGCAAATGGATTGAGGAGTTGACGTCGGCCACAGAGCAAACACCTCCCCTGTACTCAGCATTGAAGAAGGACGGTAAGCGCTATTCAGACCGTGCCAGGACCGGGGTCACGGAGCTTCCGCCCTCGCGCAGTATCCAGGTGTATGAGGCCATTTTCAAAGGTGCAAATGCCAATACCATTTCCGCAGAATTTGCAGTGTCGGGTGGCACCTACATTCGTTCCTTTGCGCGCGATCTGGGGCAACAGTTTGGATTTCCGGTCCATTTGAGCCGATTGACTCGAACCGCTATCGGGTCGTTTGTGCTGAATGAAGACTGCTGGCGCCAGGAAGAGACGGCGCGGATCATTCCACCGCATGAAATACTGAAGTGGCCCAGGGTAGCCCTGAACAAAGCGGAAGCCGATGCCATCGGTCATGGGCAGACGCCCAGGCTAAGAATGCCGGATTCCGGCCAGTTTGCCTGGCTTGTGGATTCGAGCAGCTCGCCGGTGGCGTGGGTGGAATTGCTGGAGTTCGGGCTCTACCGGGTAAGGCGAGTTTTTGTGTGACGCCTGTTCCCCTGGCAGAAGCTATCTACCTGCCGCAGCACCCTGGCGGCGCTCTTCCAATTCCTTGAGGAATTCTTCCGTCCTATGTGGTGAGATCATCACGGATTTGTCTCCGTACTCGATGCGCAGGCGATCCAGGGAAAGAGCCGGACTGGACAATGGATTGCGTGTTTTACTCACAGTGGTTATGTTTGCAATTGGAACGTTCCATCTGAACGGGCCGCTCCTAATTCGCAGAAGACTTCCAGCGAAGGCGTAATGCGTTCCCCGCCAGATCCAGAGAGGCAAAACGACACCGATGGGTAAGCTTATGAGTGCTGCCCACCAAACGTTTGGGAAGCCTGACATTAGCAGCGCAGATACGATCAGAGCAACGCTTGAGGTGAAAGATATGCCAATACCCCCCATAAGGATAAGCTTCAGCCACCAATCCACTTTGCTCGCATATTTTCCCATCTGATCTTTCCCCTTCACTTGAGTGTCAATGGTCCGTTTTTATCGGCAAATAATTTTTCCATACAAACACTGGTCATTGTCGCAGGTCCTTGGATTGATATTCAGCAAGCGAGAGATGGAAATTGAAAATGGCATTTGTTGGATTCTTGGGTCCGAACGGGAATTCAATAAACTGGATTTCCCAGCTTCACCGGGATGATTCCTCGCCAAGTAAATCGTACCGTGCAGCAGATTTCATTAGTTCCACGCGATTCTTAACTTCAAGTTTCTTGTATATGCTCTTTATTTGATTTCGGACCGTTCCTTCTGTGGTGCCAAATAGCGCGGAAACCTGACGTGGAGTTCGTCCTTCTGCGATACTCTGGAATATCTGGATTTCTCGATTAGACAAAATTTCCGGAAGGGGAACTGATGGTGACCGCTTCCGCAGCGAGTGCAGCAGGCGAACCGCGATGGAAGGCGAAATGATTGCCCCACCATCGTTGACTATTTGAATTACTTCCGCGAGATTTTGCAAATCTCCTTTCCAGATGTAACCCGCAGCACCGGCCTCAATGGCTCCGACAATTGAGTTGTCGTCGTTTAAGGCAGAAACAACGATGCAAGGGAATGCTGCCGACGCGGCGCGCAAGCGACCAATCAGTTCGGTGCCGCTGATCCCGGGCAGCCCTAAATCAACGAAGCACAGGTCCAGGTCTTTCCAGCTGGCCCGCCAGAACGTTTCGGCCAGATTCCAAACATGCACTTGAGAAATATCAGGCAGTGCCAGGAGCCGCGCCTTGAGTGTCGCGGCGAATTCACAGTCGTTTTCTACTATTCCACAATTCATTCTGCCTTTTCCCGGGCGAGGTAGATTCGAATCAGAATTCTTCCCCTTGCAATTTTGGTAGATACTCCACCAGCATGCGCCTGTGCCCTCTTTTGAAGCGATTCGTTCCCCATACCCCTGGATTTGGACTGTGAAGTTTTTGCAAGGAAGCGCATTTGGAGATAACTTCCCTTCAAACGAAAATCAAGGACAGACGTGGCGTGACCGTACTTCAGGTCATTGGTGGTGATTTCCAGGATAATTGCAAGCAAGTCATCACGAATCCCGGGATCGATTGATCTCAGGTAGTCCTCTGCTTGATTGTCCTTGAAACGAATAATAATCTGCCGCCCTGCGGCTTCGTAGCGTCCAAAGAAGATTACGCGTATGGCGCTCCCAAAATCTTCCGCTAGCATCTCCCGATCCCTTTCCGCCAGGAGTCCGCGCCTGAGGAGAATAGCGGCTTCCGCTGCGGCTGACTCCAGAGCTTCGAACATCTGGTCTGACCGGTCGGTTCGAATTCGGGCAACCAGGTTGGCAAAATCCGCAAGCTTTGCACCGAGATGATCGTGGATGTCCCGGAGCATCATTTGCCTGCCAAGCTTTGTCTGAGCGATCCTCAGCTCATCTGCCTGGACTATATTCGTATACCTCAGACGAAAAATCCAGAACTGAATCCCCGAGCATACAACCACAGAGAACAAAAGCTGCAAAACAAACACGATGCCGGTGTGCGGTCCTGGAAATTGAGTCTCTGTTAGCGCGGTGCGAAACAGGTAAAAGCCAATGAATGCGAGACACGAGGCTGTAAACGCGATCGGTGCTCCCGGAAAGACCATGGCAAGAAATAGCATGGAGACAATGACAATCAAATACTGGCGGGAATCATGGAAGGGATAGTCCGGATCATGGAAAGCCGTCTCTACCTCGAATAGGACGGTCAGCGCCATGAGAATGATTGTGAGATTTCTTTTTCTTTTGATCGGGAAGGGGCTGATGCAGACGAGAACCGCAGCTGCTGACATTGCCCCCGAAGCAATATCGAGCCAGAGGAGCAGAGGTTCGTTCCTCCAGTACTCCAGAACAGCTCCCGTAAATTGGAGGGCGGTGATACAGCCGGACCACCAGGCGGTGCCTCTGAGTACTTCCCGACTCAAGGTGTCCAGGGCTTGCGAAGCAACATTCACTGCTAGTCTGACTCCCCAGTTCACCAAAATGGCGCGAGTTTCAAGTCCGCGCCATCAATTTTCCCACCCTTTTATCCCATTCAGGATATTGCGTTTCTCGCGTTTCTGCCATAAAATACCGCAATGAAAGGTCTTTCGTATTCGCTCCTGGGATTCTTATTCTCTTGCGCGTCGGCTGACTATTTCGTCTTGAAGCAACAAATTGAGAAGAAGCCGGCAGTAATTGTCGTCTATCAGCCGCTCCGGGGCGAGTCTGATAATACCTCCCTATTACTGGCGAAGAAGAATGAATTCTCCAATGTGGCTGTTGACGTTGCAGAAGTAATTCGAAAGGAAGAGAAACTGAACGTCTCGATTGCGTACTGCAATCAAAGGATGGGCGAACATTGCACGTACTCAGCAATTGCAACAGAAAACCCGGACCTCAAACTACCTTTACGGCCTCCGGAAGATGGGTCAATGCTTCTCTTCTATGTATACGCCCGCGGCGATTATAGGCACAAGTCCACGGAGGGTTTTCCCCCTGAATGCACCCTGGCTATGAATGTGGATGTATCGCCGTCTGACGTCCAGAGCCACAAGATTGGTGGAGTATACAGCCGGAACAACTTCTACTCAAAGACTCACAAAGGGAGCGAATGCCTTCGGGAAATACGGGGCTTGATGGGACTCCTTCCACCTGGTCCGCTTTTGCCTGAAGTCCGTGAAAAGCTTCAAGCGGAAACCCGCAAAATCCTCCAACAGGCAAGGAATGCACAGAAGCAATGAAGAGCGAAGGATCCATTCTAAGTATTATTAAAAACGTGCAACTATAAGCGATAGAGAACATTAACAAATCAAAGGAGTTTAGGATGAGAAGAATACGAACCGAATCGTGGTCAGGGATAGTGACAGTGCTTCTACTTGCTTCGTTGCTGACTGCATGTCAGTCAGCGGGTCAGAAAAAGGAGCGGGAATACTACGATTCACAGTTCAATCAGTATGTGTATGGCAGCAATTGCCGTCAGCTCTGGCCATCTGTAAAAGGATATTTTGCAAAAGACCAGTTTCGCTTGGCTGATCCTGCGGGAACTGACAAATCGTTTCTGGTGGAATCAGAATGGAAGGACACTTCTGAAAAGCTACTCACAGACAAAAGAAGAGACCAGATTGCTGTCCAGGCTCGTGATGTGGACGGTAAGGGATGTTCCCTTGAGATACATCACACGCGCGAAGCTACCGGACCGAATATTCACGGAACGGAGCGACGCAAAGATCGTGCCACCTGGATGGAACGTAAGTTGATGGAAACCATTGAACCTGCGCGCTATCAGAAAATCATTCAAGAAGGCGCGCGAATTCGTACAGAGACAGACGGGGTCAAATAAAGCACGCTGACGTTTAAGAAATCAATCTCCCGGTCTGTTGCGGTCCGGGAGGTTCCTCTTTCCCCAGGACTCGAAATAGAATTGCGTAAATCTATTAAAGGAGGTTCACTTGCCGGATGAAACACGCTCCCTCTGTATTGCTCATCGCGACTTTACTTCTATTGAATTGCGCGCCGCGACCGCGTGTTGCCGCACCTACCGGTCTGATTCTGCGGTCCGCGCCCGCAACTTCCGCAGCCGTGGTCGGCACGATTCCGTTTCGCAAAGAGCTGAAAGTAATTGAAACAAGCGCAGAAAAAGTGAAGATCGAGGGCATTGAGGCGCCCTGGCAGAAAGTCAGCTACGAAGGCAAAGAGGGCTGGGTATTTTCGGGCTTTCTCACAAACGATGCCGCCGTGCTCGATCGCATTGAAAAATGCCCGGCCACACACCGAGTCTTTGGCCAGCAGTGCATTCCCGCCTGGCAGTACGGCCTGCAGTCTCAGGGGCTTGCCATCGATGTTGAGAATGACTGCGGCTACATGCATCTTCTCAAACCAGACGGCTCCGTAGACGGATTTCAGGGAAAAACAGGCTGTGGCAGCGGACCATACAGGGGGCGGGCTTGGTAAATGGGAAATGGATGGGGACCGCATTCGCGTGGATGCACCCACAAGTTTTTGCTATGAAACCGGTGATCCGAATATGGCTCAGGGGGAAGGAGTACCTTTCCAGCGTTACTATATTTCTCCGCGCGCGGATGGTTTCCAACCGATGGATGAGGGCGGAAAGCCGTTGACTGTGTGCTTTGTAAACTGTTGCGCGTGATTCGGGCGTAGCTTAGTGAAGACGAAAGGAGGAAAAATGAAGTATCTGATTCTGCTTTTCCTGGTCACCCCGCTGGCAGCGGCAGATTTTTGCATTCTTGGCGACGTGGTTCGCCTGCGTTCAAAACCCTCCCTCCAGGGAGAAGTCCTGCGTGAATACTATCACGGAACCTCATTCGACAGCGCTGTCGCGCAGGGGCCCGAAATCACAATCGGTGGGCAAACGGGGAGATGGCTGAACGTTAGCCGACGATTCTGCGCAATAAGTTGTTCTGAGCAGGCCGGCTATATCTTCAGTCCGTTTGTTACCTCCTGCAATGAGGCAAATGAGAAGCTGCGGGCCAGGCTCCTTAACCCCGCGCTCCCTCTTTCCGAACGCGTGGCCTACCGGATTATTAGTATCAGCATGAACGGGGATAGCGGGGCAACGCGTCTCCTCCCTGGAGGTAAGAGCAGTCATACTGGTGATGAGTATATTCTCAGTATGTGCGATTCAGGCTGCATCCATCTGCAGATCGTCTGGTCTGAGAAGAACGCGGAAAAGAACGGTGACCATGGCCGACTGATTGTAAATTACACGGCGTCCATGAACTACAGGCAGCCGAAGTGGACGAAGCGCTTTACCTGCGAATACTCAGGTGTCAGAACTGATGAGCACGAAGGACTGGAACTCATTCCTGCGAATGGTGATCCGAATTGCCGGGCAAAGATCAGGTAAGGAGAAATTCATGTGCAGATTTATTTTTAGCAGATCGCTTCTCACTATGGTCGGGTTTCTCTACGCCTGCGCCAGCCGAGAAACACCAGTACAATTGCCTGTCAAACCTCAAGTTCAAGCTCCCGTTCAAAGCAGAACTCCGCTTGTCCCGTACTGGGTTGCAGCAGTCGGTGGCCTTCGCATTCGCTCGCAACCCTCCGTGGACGGCGAGGTTGTGGGCCTGCTTGAGCAGGGGGCTGAAATCGAACTCGAAGAGAGCGCAACAGCGGATGAAACAACGATCAACGGTCGCAAGGGGTTCTGGCGCAAATACAAAGACGGCTGGATCTTTGATGGGTACCTGGAGCCTGCCACGCGCGTCTATTATGCCAAACACACCGCAGGGATTCCCGCGTATTCCTCACCGGCCGTTGGAACTCCGGTCCGCACTTTGAATGCGGGGACACCCGTAGTCGTTTCGCGCTATACACTTGCGAATGCATCGAACTCGCCCGGTAGCGAACAAGCAAGCCCCGATTGGATTGGTGGTCTCTTTCCAAAGGGCGGAATTTGTGATCAAACGCAAACGAGTATACTCTGGGTCAACAAGCGGGATCTACGACCTGCGGCCCCTCGTTATCCATTCTGTTCGGATACCGTTAAGCGGAATTGCTTAGATCCGGCTCTGAAAAAGTTCGTCATGGCAGGAGTAGTCAACGACAGACAGGACTGCGTCTATCAAACTGCACTGACACTCTACCCGGAAGGCGAAGTTATCTCCTGCCCGGGAAAAATTGGTTCATGGACTTTGCAGGCCGACGGTTCGATTGCCATTGCACTGCACACGCGCTTCTATCGCACAACCAGCTACCCCGGAGATCCGGGTCTCATGATGAACCGCCCTGCCTTGATCTATATTCGAAAGGTGAATGCGAACGATCTGCTCTTTCCTGCAGACATGCAAACATACTGGCCGCAATGGCGAGAGAATATTCGCAAAGGATTTTTTGCCGGAGAGGACAGCGGGTTTTTGCCGGTTACACCGGATGGTAAGCCGTTTGCGTCCTACGCGCCTGAGTGTTGAAAAGAGGAGATCAAACGATGCAATCAACCAAAATGCGGAACCATCTAATTCTCTGCGCGGCCGTTCTTCTGACTGGCGCGATATCGGCTGAGGAGAGTAAGACAGATCGACAATACGTAATGGCGGCCGGTGGACTCAACATGCGAAACGAACCGAACGTCGGGGCTCAGGTAGTTCTCTTGATACCTGAAAACGCAGAAGTCACAGTCCTCGAGCGGACGGGTGAAGAAGTTGAGATTGGTGGAAAGAGGGGCAAATGGACGAAAGTCAGTTTCGGCTCGCAGCGAGGATGGGTATTCGGTGGATTCTTAGCGGCCTCACGGGTCGTCGCTATCCCGGTTGAGGCGGAAGGGACGTATGATGAATCTCCCTGCGATATGCCAGGACCGGTGCAGGGTTTGCATTTGTTCAAGAATTCTGTGCACAGGACTACTTGCACGGGTGAAGAGGCCTGGAAGGTGGTAAGGCTGGAACAAAAGGGCGCGGAATACCATTTCCGCGGCGAGAATGTGAATAACCCTGACCCCGCTATGAAGGATTGGATAATATTCAAAGACAACGGTGTCTGGAAGTTGAAAAACAAATCCACAGGCAAGATGTACTCAAGAAAGAAGAGCCTGTAAATTCGCGGTAGCGAGAGGCGATGAACTCTCCATCAACGCCTGCACAGGCATTCGCCGTCGGCAAAGCATAACTGACCGTTAGGTGCCAGGCGCATTAACCCGGCTGGCCCGGGTTCCAGAGCCCTGGTTCCGCCATAAGTTGCGCCATGATTCACATGCGTTCCTACGATTGTAACCGTGTCTCCTTCTTCTGTATATCGGCCAATCGTTTCTACGCCAATGGAGACGGAAGAGTAAGAACCGTCCGGGCGAAAGTTTAGCGCAAGGCTATTGGGCATTTCCACGCAGGTACCCCATGTGCCTGTAGCTCTAGGAGGTTTCTGTTTTGAAAGAAAAGCACCAAATGCCCAACCTTCCGTCTGTTCAAAACGGACTTTTGTCCAGCGCCCCGTAAGCCCCTGCCAGGAAGATTCTTCTTTCTGTTCTTCAACCACCGTGACTTCCGCGCCAACGCGTAGCAATTTTACGGCGGGACTTGCGGGCGAAGCCTGCGCACGGAGATTGAGGCCGCTGGGTGCGATCACATAGCGAATATTCTGGCCCTGGTCCTGGGATGATTTGCCACAGTCGCAGAGAAACAAGACGAGAATAAGCCAGGTCACTTTCCACATACTCCGCAAACTGAGTCCTTCTAGTCCGCAAGCAAGCAGAAATCGAATTCGATCAACGGTGACATCCTGTTCCATGAATATCCCATTTGGGATATTGCGATTAACAACTCACTGGTATATGATCCGGTGAGGAATTGTTTGAATGAGCCGATTCGGGTATGTCTATATCTTCATCTTGTCTTGCGTCGTAGCATGCGGACCAAAGAAAAAATTTACCACGTTTGAAAAGCCCTGGGTCCTGGGAATTGTGGCGCGCCAGGAGGTCCGCTTACTGCGCGAACCTATACTGTATCCGCTGGCTTCAAAGGATGAGGAGAAGAATCTCTTAGCATACTTGGGGGACTATGGAAAAGAAACTGCGATAGCTGTGGGGACGGTCGACACAACGGATCGCAATGACGTGACGACTCCATTCATCCAGGTCAAGTGCCCGCCATCTATCGCTTGCAAGGACGGTATTGGCTACGTCGAGGATAGATTCATTCAGGAGCATAGGGCCGTCCTAATTCCCACGGAAGGGGAACCAGCCTTCAAGGCCACCCATGCGTGGGTTTATGGCAGCCATGATTTACCGGCAGAGATTTCCGAAGAGTTTATCCTGTCACACCTGGACTCGCTGGGCGAGGAACGCGGATTGCGCCAGGCGCGGGACATTCAGGCGATCTTACACCTCCTGGAAAAAAAGGCGATTCCGGATCCCCGCTTAAAATCCCTGATCAAGCGCTGGCCGTCCATGACTGGATTCGCGGTGGCGTTTGAGCCCCAGTCGGAACGCGAGCCAAAGGTTGACGCGGCCACGTCTAAGCCAGACTCCGAAATTCAACCGGCCTCATCAGAAACCGAGCCCCTCCCTCAGGTCAAAGTTCCAGCAGGCCTTGCATCAAAGGTGCGTGAAAGAATCGAGACCTATCAGAAGGCCGTTGTGGTTGGCTTTCCAATGCGTGACATCACCTGGCCTGGCCTGGCCAAACGCTTTAGCGAGATCGTCTCAACTCCTTACGTTGCCGAGCAAATTCTGGCTGAGTGCCTGGCCGACGGGACGTTCAGCGCGTCTGGCACAGACTATTCGTTTGTAAGTCGTAGCGCGCAAACTGGTGTAAGCAGGGCAAAGTGGACTCTGGAAACGCGTCCACTCGAAGGTGTTTTTCTAACCGAAGAGCTTTTTGACGCAAAAGGCGAAGCTACCGGTAAGAATGAGAACATCCCGGTTCTGGCTGTGACGGCGGCAACGGCAGAAAAAGGTCTGACGTTTGTAATTCAGACAGAAAGTCGATTGATCAAGCTTACCCCGGACCGATTGCCAAAGTATCTGGCCGATGGAGGACCGGGAAGATTCATACAGGACATCCCCGCGGACTACAAAGAAGTCTTGTCAAGCAGCGAGAGCTACGCCCAGAGGATCATCAAGATTGCCTTGAAACACGGGACCGGCGGATACGACGCGCATTCGGGGCGCATGCGATATCAGCTTCCTATAGAAAACAATCAACAGTTTCTCCGCGCCCTGGAGATTTTTCGAAATCATCCTAACGTCGAGAGCGAAACTGACTATAAAGGAAAATTAACCGGTATGGAATATGGCTGCGGAGACGGTGAGCCTCCCGAATATCAGTGGTATAAGCCAAACTTGCCAGAGCTTCGCCTCATCGTGATCACGCGATGGAACGAACAGGGTCAGCAGCGAGTCTCCTCGGAGGAAGCGGTCTGTTTTCAGGAAAAGGACGCAGTAGAAATCGTTTTTGATCCTTCGGCAGTTGCTTCTGCCGAGCCGGATGTGGAAATGAATTGGTGGTTGGCTGAACCGAGCAGCACTTCGATTTGTAGACTGCTGAATCGGTCAGTTAGATAGCGCAAAATAATTTGAGTTCTAGAGAAGGAAGTAGTATGAAGAGTGTCACTTACTCAGTTCGAGCCAGATGTATTTCACTCTGTCTGGTCTTTTTGGCAGCTTCGGCTTGCAACCGGGGCTTCGAGAAATACGATTCTCCTAAGGTAATGCTGTCTATTCGTGCCGGTGCACCGGTCGAGGTGCTTGCCGAAGCAGATGTTGCAAGTGCGCGCATTGGCCAGTTGAACTTTGCAGAGCCAGTGGATGTCACGGGTCTCTGGACCAACGAGAAAAAAGGTGCGCTCTATCAGATCGTCTGTCCGGCGACTATACCGTGCAAGAATCAACCGGCGTTTGTACCTCAACCACATACATTGGGAATCGCTATCGTAGTCCCTCCAGAGGAAAAATCAAAGGCTATCAAAACGATTGAATGGCTGAATGATCCCAGGAAGGAAACCCCGCAGCAATTTCATCACGGTGTAGTGGGGCAATTCATGAACGCAGCTCAGGAAAAGGAAGCAGAGAAGGATCGCATTGTTTCTGATCTTGCATTTTTCGTTTCCGGGTTTCGAAATCCCACTCAAATGACGGACAGCCGCTTGCAGCCATTGCTGCAGCGATATAAGTCGCTTGGCCAGCTGCAAAAACTATTCATAGAGAATCAAGGGGTTGGGTTCGAGACCAGTCCGCTCGCCAAAATTGAAATCGATAGCGAACTGACCTCTCAGGTTGAGAAGGAATGGAAGGCGCGCGAGGAAGCGATCATTGCCGGATTTCCGCTCCGTTCTGAATCGTGGCCCGGTCTAGCTATAGAGTTTAACAAGATGCGCGCGCTTCCGTATTTACAGGAGAAATTGTTGATCAAGTCTCTTGAGGATACAACCTACGATGTTTCAGACGCCGAGTATCCCCAGATAGGTAAGGGCGCGGAAACGGATTATGCAATCTGGGAGATCAATGTACGCCCCTGGAAAGGCGTTTTCTTGAATGTGAAACGCGTGAAGAAACCAGGATCAACCATGCCAGATAAGGAAGAAAAGGACATCGAGATCCGATCTGTGAAAGCAGAAGCTTCTCCGAATGGTCTGGCTTTTCGAGTTTCCACCGCGGATCGAGAATATCTGCTGCGTCCCCAGAAGATCGCGCCGTATCTCGCAATCGGTGGTCCCGGTTTATCCAGTTTCATTGCCGGTATTCCGCAAAACTACAAAGAGATAAACAGCAGTCATGAGTTTCACCGTGCTATCCTTCTGACGGCAATGAAATTTGGAAAAGGTGGGTTCGATTCAAACACCGGCTCCATGCGATACGATATTTCGTTTAAGCAGGCGGACCCTCGATACGAGGAGGCGTATTATTGGATGATGTTCGATTTGATTCGCAATGCGCCCGAAGTAAATGTAGAAGGCAACGGCTACAATGGGACATTTAAGGAGATCGGTGTTGAAAGTGCTATGTTCAGTGGTGCCGGCGGGATGCAAATCGGGGAACTGAAATGGTACCAACCTGCGGGAGAGTTCAAGGTTCAATACAAGGTGTATGGTGGCAGTGAGAACGGGGAACCGACGGAAGAAACGTGTTTTTCAAAAGGTCGGGAGGAGATCCAGTTTGCAGTGATCTTTGCTCCCTCTGAAATTCACAAGGAGAAACCCGCCGTAAGAATCTATCTTGGAGAACCCCTGACGGACCCGCAAGCGCGCTCAAGGGCAAGCGTGTGCCAACACGTGATTGGGAGTCTGGGCACCAAAAAATAGCTCAGGCTACCTTCACGGTGCCAGTGATTCCGCGTCTACATAGTGAAGTGCCCCGTCTCCGAGTGAAATTAGTGCCTGCGGTTTTGCAGCCCATTGCGGTGATTCGAGGCTTACGATGTAAACCGTTTCGCCGCGCTTCAAGCCGCGATGGTCGCGCTTTGGCCGACCGATTCGACTAACCGCTGTAATCGAGGGTTGATCCACAGTCATCTGAATACAGCGTGTCCCTTTGAGTAACAGTCGTTCCAACTCAGGCATTTGAAGAAGTAGCTCACGTGGAATTCTGGAAACGGGATTGCCGGAAAGATCAAGCAGCCGCAGTCCGCCCAGTTTTTCCCATCTGACAGGTAAGGTCTGAATGTTATTTTCGGAAAGCACGAATTCACGGAGGCTCGATAGTTCAAACGCCTGAGCCGGAAGTTCTATAAACTTGTTTCGAGATACATCAAGGCGCTCAAGCATTTGCAACCTGGTAACGTTATTCGGCAAACGATGCAGTTTCATCCCACTGAGACGAAGCGATGTCAAGTAGCGCAGCTCGCTGATTGCTTCAGGGATCTCAATGGCTGCACGTCCGTCCAGGGTTAATGTGAGCGATTGAAGCAGGGGCGGACGCAATACTTCCCGCGGGAATTGAGTCGTTTCTCCAAATACATGCAGAGCCTGGAGATTCGGAAACTTGTGAATCTTGCTCAAATGAGTGATGTTGACCTGCAGGCGATACACAGATTCGGGATTCTCCGGAACGTCGTACATTGAAAACTCGCGCATCGTGGCCAGGGCCGCAGGTTCCAGGAGCGCCCCGTCGCTCGCGCATTTAGGGATTCCGGTCAGGATTAACCCGGCTAGTAGCATGGAGAGTACGCCTTGTTTCACGGGATATTGCAGCAACGAAAAGACATTCATTTGAACTCCTCCAGAAAATGATCTGGAGCATAGCCTGGCGCGGAGCCTTCCGCAGTCGGTCTTACAAACCACCATTCAGTCACCGTGCCCTGGAGCGATTCACGGCGCCCAGTCTTATAAAGGATCTCCACAGTTTCGCCCCGTTTGATCGTATTGACGAGCGAGGTTGTCAGTGCGGGTCCGGACCGGATGGGTAATACGGTTAACGTTACGCTGGCCTTCTTGAAGCTATTTCCTGAATACTGGAATCGCTTTAGTTTGCTAAGTTGGAAAATGGAAGGATGAATCGACGTCAATCGGTTGTTGCAGGCTTTTAACTCTTCTAGATTTCCAAGGCGGGCAACTTCCTCTTTCAATTCCGTCAGTTTGTTGCCGTCGATTCGGAGTTGTTTCAGAGCGCGCAAGGAGTAGATTGCTTCCGGAATGGAAGTGAGTTTGTTTTCGCTCAGATCGAGCAACTCGAGCTTCTGCAAGCTTGCGTATTCGGCCGGCAGATTACTTATTTGCGTTGCACGAAGGTCAAGCTCGCGCAACTCGGAGAAATCTGCGATGGCAACCGGTGCCTGACCAAGCGGGTTGTTTCTAAGAGAGAGACGGCGCAGAGCAGTAAATCCATATAGCTTTTTCGGGACAGTATCAATGGCATTGAAGTTCAATTCCAGGCTTTCCAGGTAACGAAGGTGACCGGGTTGCGATGGAAACTCGCGAAACCTGTTGCTGGTTAAGACAAGGATTTTGAGTTGTGCCAGGGATGTGAAGTTCGCCGGAAGGGAGCTGAGTTCCGACTGGACGATTTGAAGGTCTTGCAACGATCTCAACTGGAGGAGTGGTGCCGGAATTTCCCGGTAATTTCCACCCCTGATATGTAGGCGGAGAGCTGGTTGTGGCGCCGAAAGTGCCGTCTGGAGGGATTGATGGACCGATCGCTCTGACAATTCTGAGTCGCTGAGCGGAGCCGGCGCCGTGCAAGCGCTAAATATGGCCGGAAAAACTAATACGGCCCAGTAACCTGGCAACTGAGGAAGTCTCATATAGGTAATCGTTCGGCGCGCAAAAAAGGGACGCAAGAACTAAGTTGGCAGTCTCAGAGACTAGTATTTTGCTTTGCCCGGAAAGCCTTCTTTCGATACTGGCCCAAACAAGAGAGTAAAATAGGAAAATGACTGAGTTACAGGAACAGAAGGACCGCAAGAAGGCTATCGTCAAACAATACGGCAAAACCGAAAAGGACACCGGAGCTCCGGAAGTTCAAATCGCATTGCTTTCTGAACGCATTAAAGATCTGACAGACCATTTCAAGACGCACACAATGGACCATGCCTCCCGCCGCGGGCTCCTAAAGCTCGTTGGTCAGAGAAGAAGAATGCTGGAGTACCTGAAAAGGAAGAACCAGGACAAGTACAAAGATCTCATCGTTAAACTCGGTCTCAGAAAATAACATCTGCATCCCCCGCCGCGGGCCTCGTCCCGCACCTGTAACTCTCAGGAGGACCACATGTTCAAAGAAGAGGCCGTCATTAGCGGCAAAACAGTATCACTCGAAACCGGCAACTGGGCAAAGCAGGCAGATGGAGCCATTGTCTATCGCTGCGGCAACCTCGTCCTGCTTGCAACGGTCTGCGGAGAAACAGACGCAAAAGATGGTCAGGACTTTTTCCCGCTCACCGTTGAATATCGCGAGAAGGCATATGCAACCGGTCGATTCCCTGGCGGCTATTTCAAAAGAGAAACACGCCCTGCAGAACACGAAACTCTGATTTCTCGAATCATTGACCGCCCTATTCGTCCACTGTTCCCGGAAGGATTCTTTTCAGAAGTTCAAGTATTCGTAACTGTGCTTTCTGCTGATCCGCATATCAGCGTGGAAGGCCATGCGGTAACGGCAGCATCAGCTGCAATTCACACATCTGACATTCCATTCCACGGACCTATTGCTGCTGTGGTAGTAGGAAGATTGGACGGACAATTTGTTGCAGATCCAGGTGCAGAAGCAATGTCAAAAAGTGACATTGAACTCGTTGTGGCGGGATCAAAAACCCATATCGTAATGATTGAGGGTGTATGCGCTGAGTATTCAAAGCAAGACATCCTGGATGCGGTTGCGTTTGGTCACAAAGTCATTGTTGAGCGCATCGCTCTGCAAGAGAAACTCGCAAACAAAGTAAATCGTACAAAACGCGAAATCAAACTTCGCCTGCCTGATCCAGAACTCACCAAAGAAGTATTTGAATTTGGTCGCGAGAAGATGCGCGCAGCGTCGAGCACCAAGGACAAGCTCAATCGTCAGAGCCACGTCGATGAAGTAATCAAAGAAGTGAAAGATCACTTTGAAAAGAAGCTTCGCGATGCTGGTAAAGATGAAAAGGCAATCGCAACCGCGCTCAAAGAAATCAAAGCCAACATGGAACTGCTTGAGTATGAAGTGGTTCGCAGCGATGTTTTCGCCAAGGGTGTTCGTTACGATGGTCGCAAGCTCGACGAAATTCGCGATATCTCAGTTGAACTCGATGTTCTGCCGGGCGTTCACGGTTCAGCCGTGTTTACCCGCGGGCAAACTCAGTCGCTTGGTGTTGTAACGCTTGGAACTTCCGGTGATGCGCAAAAATTTGAAACTCTGAACGGTCTTCAGAGTAAGAACTTCATGCTCCACTACAACTTCCCGCCGTTCTCAACGGGTGAAGTGAAGCGTTTCTCTGGCCCGGGCCGCCGCGAAATTGGTCATGGAAACCTGGCCGAGCGCGCGCTCAAAGTAATGGTGCCCGGACAGGATAAATTCCCGTACGTTGTGCGCGTCGTTTCTGAAATTCTTGAATCCAATGGGTCTTCCTCCATGGCTTCTGTGTGCAGCGGTTCGCTGGCCATGATGGCTGCAGGTGTTCCCATTCCACGTCCGGTTTCCGGGATTGCAATGGGTCTCATCCTTGGCGACAAGGATGACTTCGTAGTTCTATCAGACATTGCAGGTCTCGAAGATCACTTTGGTGATATGGATTTCAAAGTTGCCGGAACAGAAAAAGGAATCACTGCATTCCAGCTTGATATCAAGCTAACGGGCGTTACTATCGAAATCCTGGGTGCTGCAATCGATTCGGCTAACAAGGGTCGTGCGCATATTCTTGGAATCATGAATAAGGCAATCGACAATGCCAGAACAAATGTTTCCCAGAATGCTCCGCGCATTACTCAGATCCAGATCGATCCAGAACGCATTGGCGAACTGATTGGCCCGGGTGGAAAAGTAATCCGCGCTATCATTGAGAAATCCAAATCGGAGATCAATGTTGAAGATAGTGGTGTTGTAACCATTGCATCTTCTGGCGGCGAAGCAAACGATTATGCCAAGAAACTCATCATGGACCTGTTCACTGAAATTGAACCTGGTTCTGAATTCAAAGGTATTGTGAAGCGCGTAGTAGATTTTGGCGCATTTATCGAGATCCTTCCCGGAAAAGAAGGGCTGCTGCACATCTCCAAAATGGCTCCAACAAGAATCAATTCTGTTCGCGACGTAATGAACGAAGGCGATTCGGTTGAAGTTGTAGTCACTGGCGTTGATCGCCAGGGCAAAATCGAGCTGGGTCGCAAAGACTTGATCGCATCCGGTCAGAGTCGCCCATCGCGTTTTGATTCTCCGCGTGAAGGCGGGGACGGCGGAGATCGTCCACCGCGCGATAGAAACGACAGAAACGGCGGCGGATATCGCGGCGGCTCTGGCGGTCGCGACGGAGGCCGTTCAGGCGGGCGCTCCGGCGGCCGTGATCGCGACAGACGTTAGACGATGCAGGTCCGTATCGCACTGAAGCAAGGTGCAAGGAAGCCGGTGCGCGCCACAGAGGGTGCAGCCGGCTACGATGTATGCGCTTTTCTTCCAATCGATACGGAGCTCACTCTCAATCCCGGAGACAGAATCCTTGTCCCCACGGGTATCTTCCTTGATATTCCGGAGCGCACGTTTATCACACTCCGTCCGCGTTCCGGCCTGGCTCTCAAACACGGAATCACGCTTCCAAATTCACCTGCCACGATCGATTGGGACTATCGCGGTGAACTGCAAGTAATCCTTGCACACCTGGGAACAGAGCCGTTCACAATCAAGAACGGAGATCGCATTGCGCAAATGATCATTGAGAAATGGGAACCCATTGACTTTGAAGAAGTTCCCGTTCAGTCGTTGACAGAGACGTCCCGCGGCACAGGTGGATTTGGCAGCACCGGCGTAGCTTGATCTAGCCTCTGCGCGTCATAACTGACAAAAAATCTTAGGCGAGGCGCTGAATTCGCCGAGGAGCCTTTTTGAAGCTCCGCACCCTCCGCGTCTCAGCGTCACACATTTCGAACAATTGTCCAGGAGGACCGAAGAGCTAAACCCCTCCGAAATTACATCCTCCTTTTCAACCTTGAGTTAACGCTCTCCGTATTCATCTTACGAATGTAGAGCGTTCTTTCACATCGGGCAACTACCGTCCCGTCGCTACTTTGAATCGAAACCGGAAATGTACGGAGAGCCTTCTTCTTTGCCGCGCATTCAGATATGATCGAATCGATATCAGCCTGCATAAGTTCGAACTTCGCATAGCCGCTGGACGTCAGTGGTTTGATGTATTCCATTTTGCCTTCTTTGTCGATCACGAAGTAATCAGGACCAAGGGCCTGCATGAGCATGGCCATGTAGACGGGGTCCGTGGCGGCAAAAAGCGATCCACCAAAAACGGAGTTAACGAGGTTCTTCGTCACAAAGTTATGCGGAATCCTGATAACCAGGCTTCTGAAGTCTTCTGAGACGGATTCAATTCTTCCGCCTGAGAGATAGTACACGGGAGTGATCCTGAGAAAGCGAATTGTTTCTCTGACCTTTCTCCAATAGGCCTGCCAGTCCCATGTGGTTTTATGTAAAACGAATTGTTCGGTTTGCATCTGATTCTCCTTGGTTCTTTTCTTTATTACAGGTTGGATTGCAGTTTGGTTAGCAGTCGGCGCAGTTCGTTCAGTTCCGCGTCCTCGAAGCCGGCGAAGAATTCTCGATTCATCCGCTGCGATACCATCGTGAACTTTCGCCTGGCCTTCCTTGCGCGGTCGGTGAGGGCAATGCGTGTAATTCGCAAATCCTGAGAATCAGGGAGCCGCCGCACGTAACCCAGTTGCTCCAGGCGATTTACGAGTACGGTCAGCGTCGATTTGTCTCGATCTACGGCCTGGGCCAGCTCTCCCATCGTCAGCGAATCGACTCGATCAAGTGCGATGAGAATAGAGCCGTGCGATGGGGCAATTTCTGCGAGGCCGTAGTCGTTCAGATACTGTTCCATGCGCGAATGCGTCTTTTCGCGGATAGTCGCAATTTGCTGGATGAGTCCCCGGACTCGCATTAGTTTTACATAAAACTAATTAGAGGCGAGAGGTCAACTGGGAATTGAACCCCACAAAGATCACAAGATAAGTTTCGCCCGCCGCACCCTACCGGGGAAATCTCACGCAGAGACGCTGAGTTCGCCGAGGTGCCTTTTTTAAACTCTGCGCCCTCTGGGCCTCAGCGTGAAAATTCGAGAGGTGTTTGACCGCAGATGGACATAGATGCACACGGGTGATGAATTTTCGATCTGTGTTTGCACCCATCTGTGGTTACTTCGCGGTTCTTCGCTCCGGTCTCTCCGTGTCTCGGCGGCAAACCTTTGCAACGTGCCTTTTGCGCTCTTTGTGGTTAATTTTCCCTTTGCCGCCTCAGTCTCCGGTTGACCCTCCGCGGTTAAATCTCCCGCCTCGGATAAAAAGAGCCAGGTCCCGACCTGGAAGGCCGAAAATAAGGCATGGCCGAGCGCAAGAACATGGGGGATGCTATCTCTTTTCTGGTCTTCCTGGGTGGGATTCTCATGTTTCTGGCCCTGGCCACGCACAGGGAGATTGACGGACAACCGGAAAACCTGATCGGCAGGGTGGGTATCGCAACCGCCCAGATTCTATTTCACCTGCTCGGCAAGACGGCATTTTTCGTTCCCATCTTCCTGCTCCTGCAGGGTGGGGCAGGCCTCTATAGAGGACAGCTCGTTGACCCGCTCGTTCGAATGGTCAGTATACTGGTCCTGACGACTGCAGCTGCTATCTGGGTGGGCCTGGTATCAGAGACGGCTACAGGTCTCATCGGTGAGTCGATGGGTGGTGCCCTGTCCTTTGCATTTGGGCGATGGGGTGCGGTCTTAATCTCATTTGGTATTTTTCTTCCGGCCGTCTTCTTGTCCACGGGCGCAACTTTCGCCGACGCCGGGCGCGGCATTCAAAAGCTGTACGGCACGTTTGAAAACAAGATGGAAGGCAGGCCCACTGAACCGGGGAACGCAAGCAATGGCGCATCAAACGGCGGTCGGCTGGCTGCGCTTGCAGGAATCGCCGGACTTGCAATGTCCTATCTGAACAATAGGAAGAATGCAGAACCCTCGGAGGAATCTTTGAAATTTGACAGGCATGAGGCCGAGGATCTCCCATTCTTCCAGAAGAGCCAGCTCGACGAACCACCGACGCAATCTTCGCAGGCTCCGCCCTCCGAATTAAGGCCACCTTTCCAGCAAGTGGACTCGCGCGGTCTGCTCGGGAATGTTGCCGTTCGTCATGTGGGACGTCCTGTCATTGTCGAGTCTGAAGCTGCATTTCGCGGTTCTTTCAATCTCGATCATTCGCGTTATATGTTTCGCACGGGCAAAAGCGGAGCACAAACCCTCAGCCAGCTCGCAGCAAGCTATTTGAATCGATCCGACGAAAGAAACCAGGAAACAATCCAGGTTTCCTCGCAAAGATTTGCCGGATCGGCGACGGTAGACGATTATCCAACGGCAACCAGAGAAAACTCGAACTTTAACTCTGACGCAACACCTGAAATCGATTCACAAATTGGACCTGGACTTGCCACGCTCGGACTTGCTGCTGCAAGCACTCAGGTTATGGTCGAAACCATGCCAACAGATGACATCTCGAGCCTGGAGGAGCATGGGGCGGGCGTTGATGATCTCTCCAGCGATAGCCAGGATCTCCCTGCCAGCGAAGTTGTTCCAGGTTTTCAGTCAGTTGCGGATGCTGCGACCGATGAGGAGTTGGATGAAGACGAAGTCGCTGAGGCAGAAGCAACTGCACGCGAGAAGGCTTCCAGACTTCCGAGCGGCCCCGCAACCGGTGTGCCATTTGTGCGCCGTCGCGGCGGACGGTATCACTTACCAACGGACATACTGCAACTTTCTCAGCCAATTCCTGCAACCGACGTTGATCGCGAAATGCGCGAAACCACAGAAAAATTGGAAAAAGTACTCAAAGACTATGGGATTCCTGGCCGCGTAACGTCCACTCAACGCGGGCCAATCATCACGTTATTCGAAATTCTGCTGGATCCTGGCGTGCGACTAAACAAAATCCTTGGGATTGAAAATGAGATTCGAATGAATCTGGCCGTCTCTTCGGTTCGGATCGTTGCTCCACTACCCGGCAAACCGACCGTGGGAATTGAAATCCCAAATCGTGTCAGACAGACGGTCACTCTGGGTGAAGTGGCTCGCAAGGATCGCGAGTTCTTCGGAAAACAGAATCGCCTGGGCATCATACTTGGAAAGGATATCTCCGGACGAAACATCTATCTGGATCTGGCGCGCGCTCCGCATCTGCTCATTGCCGGCGCCTCCGGTCAGGGTAAATCGGTCTTCATGAATTCTGTGATTGCTTCGCTGCTCTACGCGCATAGCCCGGAAGAAGTTCGATTTATCATGATCGATCCAAAGATGGTGGAGCTAAAACTCTACGAAGGCATCCCGCATCTGCTAATGCCGGTAATTACGGATCCGCGAATTGCGGCCAAATCGCTCGCCTGGATTCTTCAAGAGATGGAACGCCGTTACGAACATCTATCCTACATGAAATGCCGCGACATTGTTTCTTACAATGAGCGCATGAAAGCAAAAGGAGAATCGGCGCAGATTCCATACATCGTGATCGTAATCGATGAGTTATCAGATTTGATGCTCATTTCTCCCAAAGAAGTGGAAGATGCGCTCTGGCGCCTGGCACAAAAGGCCCGGGCTGTTGGCATTCATATGATCATGGCAACGCAGCGGCCATCGGTGGACGTGATTACGCCGCATATCAAAGCCAACGCTCCAGCTCGCGTCGCATTTCATGTGGCTCAGAAAACGGATTCGCGAATCATCCTCGATCTAAACGGAGCCGATGCGTTGCTCGGCGGCGGTGATATGCTCTACAAGTCTCCAAATAGCACCGGACTGACTCGTGTTCAAGCTCCACTCATCACCGAGGAAGAGATTGCAAAGATCGTAGAAGAAACCCGTCGCTATGGCGAGCCCGTCTATGTCGACGTTTCAATCCCGGACGAAGACGAAGAGGAAGCAACAGATGAGCCAATCGACGCGGAATTGCTCCAGCAGGCCTGGCAGATAATTCAAGAGAGTGGAAAGACTTCGACCTCGTATGTACAGCGGCGTCTGAGGATTGGTTATAATCGTGCTGCTAATATCATTGAAGCCCTGGAGCAAAAAGGGTATCTGGGGCCGGCAATCGGGACCCGACCTAGAGAAATCCTGAAAAGGTCTTGACCCTGGGCCCTCATCCGCGACTTCTTCCCGTGCGGATGAAAACTCGAATCTGGGCCCATTTTTCGGCTATTTCCAGCGCATTTTTGCTTCTATTCTCTCCACTGAATGGAGAGGAGAAACGGCTGGTTTCACATGCGGATGTGGCCAGAAAAGTCATGGATGTGTATGAGAAGATGAACACGTTCAGCGCCCAGTTCCAGATCACGACCCAGGACGGCGCCACGTCGAAGGCCATGAGCGGCTCCTGCGCGTATAAGAATCCGGGGAAGGTCCGCTTCAGCTTTGATGCCCCTGCGGGAAACCTGATCGTCTCCGATGGCCGCACTCTCTGGGTTTATATAGCCCGCCTGAACGCTGCAGGAAAGCAGGACCTTCGTCTCCAGAAGAAAGATGAAAACGGTAAGAATATTTTCCTGGATACTGCGGGTCCAGGCGTTTCCCGTTTATTTCGCAAGTATCACTACCGTTTTGATAAGGCTGAACAACCCAGAACAGAAGATGGAATGAATGTCTTTGTTCTTGAAATGGATCAACGCGAGAAGACCGGCGGGTACGAAAAAATTAAGCTATTTATCGATTCCAATTCTTTCCTGATCCGTCGCGCGGTTGCGTCTGACGGGCAAGGCAAGACGAGCACGCTTACATTTAGAAATGGGGAAGTGAATCCAACTCTGGAAGGTAAAATCTTTCAGTATGATCCACCGGAGTCTGTTCGTGTGGTAGCAAATCCCCTTGTGAGTGAATAACGTTACATGCTAGCAAAAAGACTCGGAACTATCCTGAAAGATGCCCGTGAGGGCAAGAAACTGACCATCAAAGACGTTGCTCGTGAAACGTTTATTAGCCCGCGCTGGGTTGAAGCACTCGAGAATGAAGACTTTACCGTATTCCCTGCCGAAACGTACGCGCTTGGTGCTCTCAAATCTTATTCTGAATTCTTAAACCTGGAAACAGGACATCTTGAAAACCTGTTCCGCGGCCAGCAAATCGATCTCACGCAATCACCCATTGAAGAGCTGACGCGCCCAACGGGAATTCGTCTGCCGACTGTTGGCAAAAACGTAGTCTTTGTCGTTGCCGGTTTGGCCGCTGTCCTGGGTGTAGGATTGCTCTTTATGTCCGGCGTGTTCCGCTTCTCCGGAAGTTCCAGCTCAAACCAGGTCAGCACACCGGACTCCAATTGTGCCAACCGCGAAATCATTCCAATCGCGCTTCCCGCAAAAGGCGCGCCACCTCGCCAGGAAGCAGTTTCAAAAGAGAATGCACTGCGCTTCAATCTTGAGAGTACAGCCATAAAGCTTTGCCTCGGAGAAATCCAGCCAACGCCAGAAGGAAAACCGCGGGCACTCTTCTTGATGCGCATCAATGACGAGGCGGATTTCTCGTTTTATGCAGCAGAAGGTGAACTCGTTGCTTTGAATTCTGACACGCAGGCTCTCAAAGAGTTAAGCGGAGAGGTTCGCGTCACGCCGCGTGCAATTGGAGAGGCATCTGCGAGAATCCAGCTCGAGTCCGGGGACAAGGTAGCGGTGCAGCAGCAGGGAGCCATTCAGGTTACATTGCAGTTTGTCGCAGACTCATACGTTGAATGGACAGATGATGGAAACTACCACCGTGGTGTAGAAATTCGCACCGGCGAATCCAGAACCTTTGAAGCAAAGAACAGACTGGAGATCAAAGTCGGAAACGGCGCAGGCGTTCAGGTTCTTGCGCCCGGCAAGCCACCTCGTATTGCCGGTCCTCCTGGAAAAATAGTTAAGATTACATACAGAAAAGTTCCGGATCCACTCGATCCAGGTCTCGCCCAGATTGAGGAGAAGATCGAAGCGGCCCAGTGAGTTCTTCTTATTTCATTACAACGCTTGGTTGCCCCAAAAACCAGGCGGATAGCCGGGAGATGGAACGAAGTCTTTCCGGTGAAGGATTCACCCGATCGGACAATCCAGAGACAGCTGACTTTCACCTGATCAATTCCTGTGCGTTCATTGAAGACGCAAAAATGGAGACCATTCGGACCGTTCTGGGTGCTGCAAAGATCAAAAAGAAACACAAGAATCAAAAGCTGGTGCTGGTTGGTTGCTTCAGCGAACGTTATGCGGAAAACGTTCGAACGGATCTGCCGGAAGTAGATTTCAGCTTTGGAACCGGGCGATACCATGAGGCAGGTGCTCTCATAGGTTCAAAGTTTGGTCCGGCCTCGAAATCCCAATCGGAAACTGAATCAGAGAAGCGGTCAGATACAGAAAGGCTGTCTCCCTTATTCTCAATCGTAAAAGGTGCTTCTTTCGCACCGGTAAAGATTTCAGATGGATGCGATCGTGGTTGCTCGTTTTGTGCGATTCCAATTTTTCGCGGTAAATTTCGCGACATTCCTGTTGCTACAATTGTTCAGGAGAGCCGGGACCTGGCAGCATCGGGCGTTCGGGAAGTTTGCCTGGTCAGCCAGGATTCAAACTCGTATGGCGGGAGTCCTGGAGCATTCCTTGATCTGCTTGAGGCTTTGCATGAGGTCGAAGACCTTCACTGGATTCGCATGCTGTATATGTATCCGGATGGCAAGACAGAGGCCATATTGAATGGCCTTGCGAATCGATCGTTACCGAAGCTGGTCCCGTATCTAGAAAGCCCCATTCAGCATGCATCAACCAGGATGCTCCGCGCCATGAGGCGCATTGGGGATCGTGAGCGCTTCCAGGCCATCTTCTCGCTCGCGCGCTCCGTACTGCCCGGCAGCGAGGTGCGCACCTCTGTTTTGCTTGGGTTTCCGGGAGAAACAGATGCCGATGTGGAAGAGGTCCTGGAATTTATCGAGGAATCAAGGCCCGAAAAACTGGCCCTGTTTAGCTATTCTCCGGAAGAAGGAACGCCGGGAGCCACTTTGCCCGATCAGGTGCCAACGGAAGTCACAAGGGAACGCGTCAATCGCGTACGAAACGCATTTTTATTGCAACATGCGAACCGACAGAGAGATCTGGTGGGTCAAACCTTCCGCTGTATGGTCGATGAAACGCAGGATCAAGAAATCATTGCTCGCCGCGCTCAGGATGCGCCGGAAGCAGATGGTGTTGTATATCTTCCAAATTCGAGGTTGCTTAGTCCAGGCGATCTTGTAAATGTGCAGATAACTGGTTTTGCGGAATTCGATCTAACAGGCGTAATTGTTTGAATCTGCCCAATTTCTTAACTGTACTTCGCGTACTATCAGTTCCCTTCTTTATCTATTTCCTGCTCCAGCCATCTTTCACCTTGCGGTTAACTGCCTTTGTCTTGTTTGCGCTTGCGTCGCTTACAGATCTTGTTGATGGCTACCTGGCCAGGAAATGGAATCAGCAAACTGAGTTTGGGAAATTTCTTGATCCACTTGCAGACAAATTCCTGGTTCTGGGTGCGTTCATTACATTTCTATTTCTAACGGAACAAGCGCAGCTCTGGATGGTGTTTTGTATTGTCGGACGTGACATGATGATTACCGCGCTTCGCTATCTCGGGATCAAGAAAGGCCGTTCGCTTCGCACATCGCGTTTTGGCAAATGGAAGACCGCATTTCAGATGTTTAGCATAGTCGTGATTCTCACCAGCTTCCTGATGGTATCCTACGCAGACACATCTGCAATCAATCGTCTCTATGAAGAGGCTCGCAAGCAGGGGATTGGTTCCTGGGACGTCGCTGCGGCAAACTACAGCGAATATATGGCGGGAAATCATCCGGGCTTCTTCTATAGCATTGCCAGCTTCATGCCATACTATCTCATGCTGGTCACCACGATCGTTACGATCCTGTCCGGGTTGCGCTACCTGGTGACCAACTACAAATTACTTTTGCCACCTTATACAATTAAGAAGCAGCCAGCCGAGGGTTGAAATGCAGGACATCTTAAAGAAACTCATTGCGTCGCAGGA
The DNA here is from genome assembly GCA_016788865.1 of Leptospirales bacterium. Classification (GTDB taxonomy): domain Bacteria; phylum Spirochaetota; class Leptospiria; order Leptospirales; family Leptonemataceae; genus JAEUSB01. Next base: position 54,752 of record JAEUSB010000074.1, on the reverse strand, counting down.
CTTAACGTCTGAGGAGGCGGCGCGGGCAATGACAACCATAATGACCGGAGAGGCCGGCGAAGCGCAGACGGCCGCCTTCCTTACGGCGCTAGCCATGAAGCGGGAAACGCCGGTCGAGATCGAAGGTTTTGCCCGCTCTATGCGGAAGGCAGCCGTGACCTGGAAATCGAATCCCCTGGAAACGGTGGTTGATACCTGCGGCACAGGCGGGGACGGACAAAACACAATCAACGTATCCACCCTGTCAGCCCTCGTCCTGGCTGCGGCCGGTCTCAAGGTCGCCAAGCACGGAAACCGCGCGGTTTCAAGCGCCACAGGCTCGGCTGACCTGCTTGAGACGCTGGGGGTTTCTTTGACCGTTCAGAGCCCGGAAGCATTGGCCCATTGCATTGAGAAGGCCGGCATTGCCTTCCTTTTTGCCCAGGCATGGCATCCAGCCATGAAGCATGCCGGACCGGTTCGGCGTGCGTTGGGGTTCAGAACTGTTTTCAATATCCTGGGGCCTTTGACCAATCCAGCGCCTGTAACGCACCAGCTGGTGGGAGTCTTTGATCCGCGGTTTCTAGAACCCGTGGCAAAGACACTACTGAACCTGGGTCGTACCGTTGCCTACGTGCTGCATGCAGACGACGGCCTCGATGAGATTTCACCGGCCGCTTCTACGCGTTACTTTCAAATTAAGGAAGGCAGGATCGAATCAGGAACCTTTACGGCGGCAGATTTCGGTTTTAAATCCTTTCCACTGGGAGCAATTGTTGTCAAAGACCGGGACGAAGCCGTGGCCCGAGCGCGCGCAATTCTTTCCGGAAAGGGATCGGATGAAGAAAATGCAGCTGTAGCTATGAACGCAGCTCCCTTGTACCACGCTACATTTGGCGGTGATCTCAAATCCGCCGCGGGCGCTTGCATCGAGATCATTAAGAATGGGAAGGCCGGCGGAACGCTGGAGCAATGGAAGCAAATTAGCTCTGACAAGAGCTGAGGTATTCTACTTGCAAGCCAGGTGGAAAATGGACACCTGGTTTCATGGAAATTTTCGAGTTTCTCGCGCAGCAATCTGCAGCACCAACTGTCACCCCGGCACCAGCGCAGGCTGCACAACCAGGCGCCTTCTCGTCCTGGGGCGCACTACTACCATTGGCCATCCTGCCATTCATGTGGTTTTTCATGATTCGCCCACAACGTAAGGAAGAGAAGCGGAAGAAAGAGTTACTGGCTCAAATCAAGAAGGGTGATGAAGTCGTTACATCAAGTGGTATGATCGGAACCGTTGCAACCATCAAGGATGACACCATCATTCTTAACGTTGGTGACAAGACCAGGCTTGAATTTTTGAAGTCGCACATTACAAGCGTGCGCGAAGTAAAGAAAGCGGAAAGCAAGTAAGTCAAAATGTTTCGCGTCCTTCTCTGTCTGCTGTTTCCAGTAATGCTGATGGCCCAGGAAGTCCCTGAGACACCGGTTGAACCTGTCCCTCAGGAAACTCCAAAAAAGCAGGAAGAGAAGAAACAGCGTCCACAGGCGCCTGTCCCGGCTCCGGCCCCACAGGCACCGGCAGCAACCAAAATCCAGGGAATCGCTGATGATTTTCCAATGGGTGAAGAGAACTACCTTCCGGACTACAAGGCTGAATCCGTGCAGCCTGAGCCAGATCCAAAGGCAAATCAGCCGGAACCCACCCAGCCTTCAAATGGGAAGGGCTTCAGCTTCGGATCGCTTTTTCAGGGCGATAAAACGCTCTTCAATGTCCTGGTATTGTGCGCCCTCATCGGAATTTTTGTCCTCTATCACCTTAGAGGACGCAGGCAAAGGTAACTTCAACTATGCGTTCTTTGATTCAACGGTCCGTCGTGGTCGGACTAGTACTTATTTCGTGCGTGCTATTGGTCATGCCCAACTTCATGAGCCAGAGTCTGGTGATTGTGTTCAAGGAGTACAAGCGCGCTCCAGACGGAAAGAAGATCCCGGCAGACCCGGCGGAGATTCGTGATTTTATCCGTGATCGCGAAAATGGTCTCGGGCTCTACTTTCCTGGTGCTGACTGCAAACCTCAGGCTGAGAAACTCATTCCGGCAGAGCGTCGTTGCGTTCTTGAAGATAAATACATTACAGCCGCGCGCATCAATGAGATGGCGCAGGCACACCCTGACCTGATCGAGGAGTTTCATACGCGCGTTCTTCCAAACGGAATCGAACGGGCATTGAGTTTCCTGTCCGAGGGTGACGCAAAGCATCTAAAGATCCGCATGGGTCTTGACCTTCAAGGTGGGATGCGCGCAACGTTCCGGGCTGATTTCGAAAAACACCTTGCATCCTTGAAAGAACGTTACTTGCCATTGATCAAAGACGTTGAGACCAAGCTTGCGAATCCTACGATCTCAGCAGAAGAGAGGACGAACCTTACCAATCGTCTCGAAAGTCACAAGCAACAGTTGATCATCAGTGAAGAGCGCAAGCTTGAATTGTTGCAAGAGGCTAAGAAGATCATTGATGCTCGCCTTGCTTCGCAGAATTTGACGGAGCCGGAACTGCGTGTTCAACCTGGAAGCTACAGCATTGGCGTGGACTTGCCTGGCATGGCGAACAGTTCTGAAGTCCTGGCAAAGATTCGCGACACCGTAACCGTTGAATATCGTATTGTAAATGACGAAGCCAGCGCGCGAGTATCAGGATTTGACGCTGAGATTGCTGAAATTCAAAAGATGTACACTGAACAGCGCGTAGACAATGAGGAAATAAAGTCGATCATTGCGCGTGTTACCCAGAAGGCCGGCATCAAACCGGACGAAGGTAAGGTTTTTCTCAGCTGGCGTCGCGGTCTAAAGCCAGGTTCACCTTCGCTACCGCGCGGCTTTGTTGTGCTCGGTCCGCTGCAGCTTGATGGAAGCGACATGGCTTCAGCCAATGCGAACCACTCACAGAATTCCTCCTACTATGAAATTAGCTTTGTTCTGACCGCTGATGGCGCCACCAAGTTCGGCGACCTGACAACAAAGAACAAAGGTAAGCGTATGGCCATTGTCTGGGGCGATCGTGTCGTTTCTTCGCCTAACATCAATGAGCCTATTCTTGGTGGAGTTGGCCAGATCACTGGTGATTTCAACCAACAGGATGCGCAGGACATAGCAGACGTTATTCGTGAAGGGGCTCTGCCATTAAACCTGGAAATCCTTTCCGTTTCTTTCGTGGGGCCCAGTCTGGGTCAGGAATCGATCTTTGCCGGGATTGTCTCACTGATCCTGTCTTTTGTGCTGGTAATCATTTTCATGGTCGGTTATTACCGCCTCTCCGGAATGGTAGCGGTTACAGCGCTCCTACTCAACCTGCTCATCATGACGGCAGTGCTGAGTTTCCTTGAGTTCACGTTAACACTTCCGGGTTTTGCCGGAGCCATTCTGACAGTCGGTATGGCCGTAGATGCAAACGTAATTATCTACGAAAAGATGAAGGAAGACGTTCGCGAAGGTAAGACAGCCGCGCTTGCGATTGCGGACGGGTTTGATTCCTCATTGTGGACCATTGTTGATTCCCACGTTACAACCATTATCTCGGCTGTCATTCTTGGACTCGTCGGTGACGGTCCAATCAAAGGATTTGCAATCGTGCTGTTCTTTGGACTCATTACTTCGATGTTTACGTCGCTGTATGTGTCGCATCTGATTTTCGACTGGGCGCAACACTTCTTCCGGATCGAGAAACTTTCAATCGGCTGGGGAATGCATCCAAAAGGAGAGCAGAAATGATTCACTTCTCTAGATATCGCGCCATTACCGTCTTTGCTTCGATTGCTTTGATGATTGGGCTATATGTTGTGACCTTCGGCGTATACGGAGGATTTGAAAAATCCATTACGTTCAACGGCGGGATTCGCATCAGCATAGTGCTTCCTTCTGACATGAATCGGGACACGCTTGAGAAGGCGGCGCTTGCAATCGGCATCCCCAGCCCCAGCGTGAAACTGACCAGCGCGCACAATAATCAATACGATCTTGAGGTTGGACCAACCGCAAAGGAAGCATTGGAAAAGCAGATTGCACAGGGTTCCAACAAGAAAGTTGATTCAGGGGTTGGGGCTATTGTCGAAGAGCGCTTGCTGGCTCACTTGAAACTGCCTGCGCGCAGCATCACAGCTCGCGAAACCATGGCAGCCAGCTACGGCGATGAACTCTGGGGAATTGCAACCAAGAGCTTGCTTGCCTGTATCGGTTTGATTGGCGTCTACCTGGCATTGCGTTTTCATTTCTCGTTTGCCTTAGGTGCGGCCCTGTCGCTTGTCCACGACGTATTCTTGACAATTGGATTCATTGGTGTGGCCCGCATTGAGCCCAGTATCCCGGTAGTGGCCGCTGTGCTTACGGTGGTTGGTTATTCGATCAACGATACCATCGTTATCTTTGACCGCATTCGCAAGAACGCGGAAGATCATGCACAGATGTCATCCAAAGTTATTATGGATGGGGCCATGACGCAGACACTTTCACGAACTCTCGTTACGTCGATTCTGACTCTGATTTCTATGCTTTCACTGTTGATGGGCGGTGCTGACTCGCTCCGTGATTTTGCAATCGTGCTGATCTTTGGAATCATCATGGGAACCTACTCATCGATTTTCGTTGCGGCGCATTCGGTTCAGTACTACGAAGAGCTCGTCGCGCGCTTCAAACGTTGATGGAATGGATGCGGTAGCTCGAGAGATCTGCCGCCAATCCATTCTCTCGACCGGGCGTACCTGGCCCAACCCATCCGTAGCCTGCGTTATTGTTACGGATCAAGGTGTATTCACGGGCGCAACCGAGCAGCCGGGCAGGCGACACGCTGAGATTGTTGCACTGGATTCAATGGATCAGACGTTAGGCGATGAGTCGCTCCGTGTCACTGGAGATATGTACGTCACACTGGAGCCTTGCTCCACGCATGGCCGAACACCGCCCTGTGTGGATCGGATCGTGCAATACCCGGGTTTGAACATTCATATTTCCTGCATGGATCCATTGCTGAATCAAGCGGGAGTGCGCGCTTTGCAGTCTGCGGGCCTTGCGGTTCAATCAGTGACGATGCCTGGTCAGGAATTTCTTCATGGTTTCATTTCGCGCTCAAGCGGACAGGGCCCCCGATTTCATCTGAAGGCGGCAACGATGGCGGGCTGGATGGGTAGCAGAAAGAGGCGCGTCGGAATTTCGGGGGAGGACGGGCAATGGATCGGGCAACTATTGCGCGCAAAGCTCGATGCCGTCGTTGTGGGACCCGGCACGATCGCCGTTGATTTACCTGGGTTGAACTTCCGTAGTCCATCGATAACTGGAAGATTGAAGCGCGTTTCTGGTGAAGATGTCTGGATGGACTCATTACTGGACAATTCTGCCGAGTGCATTCGCCTTGCTAACGATCCTGTCTATCAGCCTGCTCGGGTCTTCTTGATGGGGCGGCCGTTTGCGGGTCTGGATGCATGGTTGGCAAAACAGGCAAAGCTTGAGGGGGAAACGAGTCGCAGATCTCTCTATTTTGATTTAACTGAGAACAAGCAGTGGTCGGGCCTTGGGGCAAAACCCTTGCCCGCATTGTCACACCCGAACTTTACAATTGCTCTACGGACGGAACTAGCCTCCTGCGGATTTAATGAAGTTCTGATTGAAGGTGGTGCGGGATTGCACAATGCAATTGCTTTGGGCCTGAATCAGCATGATCGTGTTCTGCTGATAGAAAGGAAGCATGGCGCGGAAGATTCCTGGACACTTGCGGATGGCACGCAGGCCAACTCCGCCGATCTCGACGTTGCATTGCCCCCATCCTTGAAGCAGGCACGCGTCCATGCCCGGTATTCCGGTGGAACTGATGATCTGGTGGTTGCAAATCCCGCATGAAGAATGAACTACTTGAAAAGATCGAACAGGAATTGCTGGGAAAACTGAACGAGGTTCAGCGGCAGGCTGTTCTGCATGATCAGGGTCCACTCTTGATCCTGGCCGGCGCGGGTTCGGGAAAGACGCGAGTCATCACGCATCGAATTGCCTACCTCTGCAGGATTAAGAACGTCGCTCCCTATCGGATAGCAGCGGTCACGTTTACCAATAAAGCGGCGGAAGAGATGAAGAACCGCCTCCATGGTCTGATGGGTCCAATGGCGGAAAGCGTTCTGGTCAGGACCTTTCACTCTCTGGGGCTGTATATTCTACGCAAGCACGCAGCTCAGCTGGGCCTCAAATCTGGTTTTAGTATCTATGATTCAAACGACCAGGAAGCATTGATCAAAAAGATCATCAAGGATTTGAATATTGCTTCGGCGTGGATGACCCCGAAAAGTGCCGCAGAGCGAATTAACACGGCTCGAGACTTGATGCGCTCGCCCGATCTCATGGCAGAGAAGGGTGATCGCTACGACGAAGAAGTCGTCCCGGTCTACGAGGAGTACATGCGTCGGTTGCGCGCGAACAACGCGCTTGATTTTGGTGATCTAATCTACCAAACGGTTCGGTTGTTTCAGAATCACCCGGAGATACTCGCAGACTATCAGAACCTCTGGCGATACTTCATGATCGATGAGTATCAGGATACAAACCACGCACAGTACATGCTCGGAAATCTGATCGCTGGATCGCACGGAAATCTTGCAGTCGTTGGGGATGATGATCAGTCGATTTATTCCTGGCGCGGCGCCGATATTCGAAATATTCTTTCGTTTGAGAAAGATTATCCAAAATGTTTGGTTCTCAAACTCGAAGAGAATTACAGAAGCACGGCACCTATTCTCAAAGCGGCTTCTTCCATGATCACAAACAATGAATCGCGAAGAGATAAGACGCTTTTCACGCGCAAACTAGAAGGCGAAAAGATTGAGTATACCATTTATGAGTCTGACCAGGAGGAGGCCGCTGGTGTGGTCTCAAAAATCCGTTCACTTAAGAACAAGGGTATCCCGTACAATGAGCAGGCTGTTTTTTACAGGACCAACGCGCAATCTCGCGTCTTTGAGGAAATGCTTCGTCGTGAAGGGATGGCCTATCTCCTTGTGGGTGGGTTTAGATTCTATGATCGCAAGGAAATCAAGGACCTGATAGCCTACCTTTCTGTCGTTGTAAATCCGGACGATTCAATCAGCCTCAATCGAATCATCAATGTTCCATCGCGAGGTCTGGGCGAAGCAGGCCTCGCGCGCCTCGAAGCACATGCACTGGCAAACTCAACAACCTTACACGATGCAATGGCAGATGCAGAAAATCTCAGCGGCATCCGTGCGGCAACCGCCATCCGCAGACTTCACGGTCTCTTTGAAAAATGGCGTGGCATGGATCAGAGCAAACCCTCTGCAATCCTTGAATCGATTCTTGAGGATACGGGCTATATGCAATTCCTCGAGAAAGACGAGAATCCAGGTGAATCGCGGATTGAAAACATTCAGGAGTTCTCCAATTCAATTCAAGACTATGAAGAGACCGAAACGAGCCCTTCGCTTGCGGCGTACCTGCAACAAATCTCTTTGTACTCAGCCGAGTCAGGGACAGAGTCCAGCGAATCAGTAAACTTGATCACGCTGCACAACGCAAAGGGTCTGGAGTACAGAGCTGTGTTCTTCACAGGCCTTGAAGAAGGAACTCTTCCGCATGTATTTTCTCTTGAAGATGGCATTGAAGAGGAGAGGCGTCTGGCGTATGTGGGGATCACCCGTGCGCGCGAACTTCTGTTTATTTCGGGTAGCCGTTTTCGCAGGATCCAGGGCAGCTATCAACCAAGACTACCTTCCCGGTTTCTCTCTGAAATTGATCCCGCCGTCTTCACTCAAAGTCCGGCGCGTAGACAGACATCTGCCCCCTTTGCCGCACGTGCAATGGATCGCGCTCAGGTTCGACCACCCGAAGTGAACGATTTGCGTGTGGATGAGCGGATCCGCCATAAGAGCTACGGGCCAGGCACGGTTGTCGAAGTTGAGTCCACAGTGGCCGGCCTGAAGGCCGGAATCCAGTTTGACGGCGAGGAGAAGACCCGCTATTTTCTGACCAAATATACGCCGCTTGAGCGGCTCGAAGGCTGAAAAATCGGTAGCCAGACCCTCAATTTTGATCACATTGGGACCGATTGAGGTATCAAATGAAAAAAATCCTTACCCTTGCCTTACTCATTTCAACATTGCCTCTGCTTGCAGGTCGCAAGGAAGGATTGCAGCAAGAGTTCCGTGCTGTCGAAGAAGCCATTCGCAATAAACAGACCGGACCAGAGGCCCGTTTGAAGACCCTGGAATCGAACCTTGTAAATGCTGTTCGTCTCTCCATCAACCGTCACTTTTATGAAGACCGCGAAAAAATGCTCAAAGAGCTTACTGCGGCCACCATCGATTATGAAAATCCAACATCGCCGGTAATCTATTTCGTTAAGTACAAGAACGTTCTGCTTCGTTTCGAGTTCAGTCGTAGCCCGGAATTGTTCCTGCAGTCTCCGGTATTTGAAAAGTTTCTGGACGCGGGCGAAGTTGACATGTCCCACAAGGAACAGCCAGCGTCACAGCCGGCTCAGCCAGCATCTCAACCAGCGCAGCCCTGATTAAGTGGATGTTGCTCAGGAGGAGACGCTCCTCAACGGTTTAACCGAGGCCGTCCGCGAGGCGGCCCTGGCAGTGCGGTCCGTTTTCAATAGTAAAGATTTTAAAGTTTCAAGCAAAGGCGAGGCCGGTCCTCTCACGACGGCAGACTTGCTTGCAAACTCGATTCTTGAAACAAAACTCCGCGCACTCTTGCCTGAATCAGGCTGGCTTTCAGAAGAGTCAGTAGATGATTCTGCGCGCCTAACCCAGCGCTTCCTCTGGGTTGTGGATCCAATCGATGGGACGCGAGAATTTGTCGAAGGGCAAACCCAGTTCTCGGTCTCAGCCGGCCTTTGCGACAATGGTGTTCCAATCATGGGTGCCGTTGCGATGCCGGCAGAAGATCTTATCGTCTTTGGTTCAAAGAGCCGCAGCGTTCGGAAATCGCCTCTTGAGACCGACCAGAGCAGATCTGTTGAATGCAAGCTCTCCGACCGAACAAATCTTGCCGGTTGTGTTCTGCTTGTAAGCCAGACGGAAGACAAGCGTGGTACGTTTAATAGCCTGCGTGGGGATTTTGACATACGACCTATGGGATCTATCGCCCGGAAGCTTGCATTGCTGGCTGCCGGGGAGGGCGATCTGGTAATCAGTCTTTTTCCAAAGAATGATTGGGACATTTGCGGGGGGGCAGCACTGATTCTGTGTCACGCTAACTCCAGCGTCATAGACTTGCAGAATCAGGTAAAACGCGTTTATAACCAGGTTGATCCAAAGACAATTGGCATTTGCGGTGGGAACTCAAAACTGGTGGAAGAGTTTCGGCAGTACTTTATCCAGAAGAAATTGGAACTGCGAACCAGGTATTGACAATCCGCCTGGAATCGACGGATAGTCGAAATTTCTGATAGGACTTGACTTCTGTCGCGGGGAGCTGACCATGCGCAGTGCTCGTTGCGATTCAAGACGAACTTTTTGAAAGCGCTCTGAAATCCGGGAAACCAGTTTCCATGTACTTGAAGACCGGTGTGCCGGTGCGTGGAAAGGTGAGCGCGCACGATAACTTCACAGTGTTACTTGAGCAAGATGGTCGCACGGTGTTAGTCTACAAGCATTCCATTACGTCTGTTCACGCAGGCAAGAAACCTCCTCGCAAAGATGCGCGCCCTGCGAATCGGAGTTGATGCGCGACCGCTGAGTTCACGCACATCGGGCGTGGCTCGTGTCATTACGAACGTACTGCGACATTACCCCGCGCGAAGTTCAGATGAGTTTCTCTTGTATTCGGCAGGTCCATGTCACGGAGACCATCTCGATCTGTTGAAGCGTCCTAATATCAAATGGGTGCAGGGCACTGGAGCCCTCGCATGGAAGCAGGGCCTTTGGTTCAATTCCGCTTTACCGCTCCGGCTACGCCACGATTCGCTCGATGTATTCTGGGGATCACAACAGGTTCTGCCTCCCTTACTACCGCGCGCTTTGCCGGCCGTGCTAACGTTCTACGATCTAGTCGCGCTGTATTTTCCGGGAGCAATGCGTACAATTGCACGCATACAGCAAAAAGCCTTTTTGAAATACAGCGTCAGACGAGCGGAGCGCATCCTCTGCATTTCAGATCAATCACGCGTGGACATGATTCGAGAATTGAATGTCCCTGAATCGCGCACGGGCGTTGCGTTACTGGGCGCGGACGTTCCGCCAAAGATTAAGGCCACTCCACGACGCAAACCGTACATTCTGGCTGTCTCAACGCTTGAGCCGCGAAAGAATTACGGAACCCTGCTTGATGCGTATTCTCGCTATGCCAGGAATGAAAGAAAGCCGTTGCAGCTGGTCATCGCCGGACGACGTGGTTGGGAGACACCAGAATTCTATTCCAGATTGGAAACACTCGAAGGGCAAGGGCTTGTTCGGATTGAGGATGCACTCAGTGATGAAGCGCTGCATGGACTCTATGCCGGATGCGCGTTCCTTGTGATGCCTTCCATTTATGAAGGCTTTGGCTTACCTTTGCTTGAGGCTATGTCGCACGGAAAATATGCGCTCGTTTCTGATTTGCCCTGCTTTCATGAAATTGGCGGTCGCCAGGTTCGCTACTTGCCCGCACGCGACACTTCGCTCTGGGCTACTGCTCTTTCTGAAACGACCAACCTTTATCACAGGAACAAACTACCTGCAATCAAGTGGAAAGCTACTGATTGGTCCTGGGCCAGGACGGCCCGGATTCACGCCGATGCTTTTGCTTCTGTGGCACGGTTGGAGGACTGACCCTCCGTAATCATTTCACAATTTCCATCGAACACAACACCGTCTGCTACCTGAAGCTTTGCTGTGCGCACATTGCCAAACACGCGCCCTGAAGTAAGCATTTCAAGTTTCTGGCGTGCTTCAATGTTTCCTGTCACCTCACCGGCAACGATTACAATGCCGGCTCGGATGTTTGCTTTAACGACTGCGCCCTCTCCGACCACGAGCACTCCGTCAGTGACCAGCTCGCCCTCAAAGTGCCCGTTGATTTGCAGCGGCCGTTTGAATTCCATAACGCCCTGGAAGGATGTCTCTCTTCCGAGGATTGTGGAAATAGGGCCGCCTTCGGTCATGCCGGGCGAGGTTTCTTTCTTTTTGAGCATATAATTCCTGGTTACTTCGTTTTCATGACGTAGACGCCATCCCAGTCTTCACCTGGTGGGTCTTCAATGTATCCGTCACAGCGATCGATATAGAGCAAAGAAGGGCCGTCCTCCGGCACGAGCTCCAGACCTTTCTGAAACAGCGCTTTGGCCTCCTTGAACTTACGGTTCTTGTAAAGGGCCAATGCCTGGTTATAGACGACGATGAGCTCTTCTTGCTGTTTTGTGAGCATACTTCGATTTGAGGGGGGCGCGCCTACCGGGCAATCAAAATTTATCCAGGGCATGTGAGGCGGCCGTCACGATACCGAGTGCGTCGCTTTCCTGGGGCGGCGGAACCCGGTAGACCTGGCTGAGCTGTCTCACGTATTTCACCTTGCGCATTCCAACCAGTACGGTTGCCGGCACCCGTCCTGCGAGCAGGAACAAGAGGGCCTGCCTTGCCAGGGGTTGCCCGGCCAGGGCAGGATTGGCATCAGCCAGGGCCCGTTCGAGTTCTTCCATTTTCTGATGGTGCAGGAATGATGTATAATTCTCCCAATGATGCAGCACGGCATTGACAACCTTTACGTACTGTTCAAAAGCAATCTTTTCGCTTGGCGACCGCGCGGCCGTTTGCAGGCGACGAACCGTCTTTTCAAAGATCACAACCAAACCCGGGATGGCTACACGCAAATGGTCCGTGGTGTGGAACGAGTCTCGCTGTGTTGCAAGAATCTGTGAAAATGAGGGCGCGTCGCCGCCAAACACGAATCGGTCCCCAAAAACTTCCCCAAGGCGATTTTCAAGGTCCGTCAGGCGCCCTTGCATCTGGTGGAACTCGGCGATACCTGAATCGCCGCCATCCGGGGGCGGTTCAACGAGTCTTGCAAGCCGCACGAGTCCACCCGCGCCTGCCGCATTGAGCGGTCTATTGCACATGGTCCAGAGGCCGGCAGCTGCCGCCGTGTTTGCAAGAATTCCACCGCCTGCGTTTCTGTTGAAACGAAAGTCCGTCTCAATTACGTTTCCAGGGAACTGGATTGCCTGAAAATGTGGCCCGGCTGCGCGCAGTACTGCATCAAGATGCGTTGAAGCAAATTCTGTCTGCGAAGCGGGGAGTGTGTTTGATGAGATTCCATAATAGCGAATCACACCTCTGTCAACAAGCTCTTCCAGTGCTGTGAATGATCGCTTGAGGCGACGCTCATATTCATTTCGCGCATCATCGGGGGGAGTACCGCGATTCTTTGCGTCGAGCAAAAAATATTCAGGGTTGTGCAGCAGCAGAAAATCGATCGTCTTGAGTCCCAAACGATATCTGGAGAGCTGGATTTGTGCACGCAGAAAGTCCGGGTGGATGCAATGCCAGCATTCCGGCGAATATTCAACAATGTCAGCCAGCCCAGTCCCGCGCGTGAGTTCCAGGGTCTTGCCCTGGATGTATCCCACTTTGGTTACAACAACGACCATTTCACGCTTGATTCGGTTTGCAGAGATGAGTTCGCGAATTACATCGCCTACCAGTTGTTCTGAACCTCCGTCAGAGTAATTTGTAGAAGTATCAATGACATTGGTCCCGGTTATTATGGCTTCGCGCAATGCGTCAAAATGGGGTCTGTACCCGGACGTTACACGATAGCCGCCAAAGCCAAGACGCGAGAGGGCCAGATTTGTTTTCGCGTGAATTCTAAACCAGGACAGTTCTCTGTAATCGAGTGATTTTAGATCGCGAAAGTAGCTGCGCGTCGCTTCCGGGGTTGCGAAGCCCGAAATGAGTGCGGACCCAAAGTCAGGCGCAGAACTCATCCGGCTGGATTGAAGTTACGAATTTGGACCTGAATGCGCGCTGCGTCTTCATACTTCTCGGCAAGGATTGCCTTGAATTTATCGAGATAGAGCGAGCTGAGCTGAACGTCGTCCTGTTTGGCAGCGGCCTCCAGGTTGATCATGTCCAGCTGCGGATGCTTTGTTTTCAGAAAGTCAATGGCATGCGTCAGACTCTGTTTATCACTGAAACCGTCCCGGATGCACTGTTCAATACTCTGGATTGCAGTGTTATCGTCCATGGTGGGCCCTGGAATGAGCAGAGGTTGATCCGGGAACAGTGGATCTTTCAAGCCGCTTGAAACGCGCTTGAGTTTCTTATCGAGTTGCTTGCGATACATCTCAACGTATTCGTAGACGCGATCGTTGAAGCGCTCCAGGCGTTCATTCATGTAGTCCGATTCTGCTTTTCCCTCAGGAATCTCAAAATCTTCCAGGCGGACTACGTCGCTTTCCTCATCCAGTTCCAGTAAGTCGTAGAATTCCTGTTCCGCATCCAGGGCCGAGGGCGGGAAAACCACCACAGGGAAATTGTTCGAGCGAACCCCCAGGTAGCTTACGACAACGTGACATATTAGGAGCTTTGCATCCGGGGCAAAAGGATTTGGCCCGCGCACCCGGCAGTAGAACAAAAGGCTGCCAGAAGGTGCCTCGGGATTTCCACGATAGAATTCAAGCATGTCGCTACCGAACTTTCTCAGCCTGCCGAATGCGCGTCAAGTGCCATTCGACTCGGCTTCAAGCTCATCTACCCTATATTGACTGATCGGAAGAGATTCTGGGCGCTTTAATTTTTTAGGCCCGCGCTTAACAATTTTGCCCGGCGTGCCCACGACGGTGCAATCGGCCGGTACGTCGCGATTGATGATTACTGTTTCAGCCCCAATTTTTGCATTATCACCCACATGAATGGGCCCAAGTAGCGTGGCCGAGGTGCCGATCAATACATGATTCCCAATGATAGGATGCCTGCGTTCCTTGTGCTTCCCGGTTCCTCCCAGGGTGACGCCATGGAACAGCACAACATCTCGACCAATCTCCGCCGTTTCACCAATTACCACACCCATCCCGTGATCAATAAAGAAGCCGCCGTCGATTTTTGCCCCGGGATGAATTTCAATTCCAGTAAAGAAACGCGAAAGCTGCGAGAAGAATCGCGCGAAGAATCGAAACCCAATCTTATAGAGTGGATGACTGATCAATCTGTGACATGCGATTGCATGCAAGCAGGGATAAAGTAAAAACTCCAGACCGTGCGCCGCAGGATCGTTTCGAAAGATTGCGCGCACGTCCTGCGCGAGACGAGAGCTCATTCAGCTTTTTTCCAGTTCTTTGAACAGTAAGCTTGGCTGGATTCCCTTATTATTCTGATACTTCCCCGATTTATATTCCACGATTTCACCTTCGATGGTATGGTAGAAGATCTGGCAGATGGACACAAACGGATAAATGCGAATCGGTTGAATCGCAGAAATCTCAAGCGTCCAATAGCCCCGGAATCCAACGTCACCAAATCCCGCTGTAACGTGCACAAAGAGTCCAAGCCGTCCAATGGAAGATCTACCTTCGAGCATTGGGACCAGGTTGAACGTCTCGGTATACTCTACAGTTCTTCCAAGATACAGACGTCCCGGCTCAATGACCAATCCTTCCGGTGGAATCTTGATGATTTCTGTTTCAGAGCCTTTTTTCATATCCAGCTCGTGGTTTTTGTAGACGACGAGCTCATCATTCAAGCGTAGATTGTAGGAGTTAGGGTTAACAAGGGACGGGTCATAGGGTTCTATGCGAATGTCCTGCCCCATGCGGCGAACGATTTCAGGTCCGGTCAGAATCATCTTTTACTCACCTGTGAATTGTGGTTTGCGTTTTTCCCTGAAGGCCTGGAGCGCTTCCACGCGATCTTTGGTTGGAATTGTAATCTCGTAGGCATTTCTTTCAACAGTAAGGCCAGTCGCTAGATCAACGCTCGCTGCAGCATTTATGGCAAACTTTGCCTGACGAACGGCAATGGGAGCATTTTTTGCAATCTCACCTGCAAGACGGAGTGCCGCCGCATCCAGGTCATTAGGCTCCACCACCTCTTCCACGATTCCAAGTTTCAGTGCGTCACTTGCCGATATTTTGCGCGCTGTGAACACAAGGAGCTTTGACTTTGCCGCTCCTATCAACTTTGTCAGGCGTTGCGTTCCACCCGCACCCGGTATGATTCCAAGGGACGTTTCGGTCAGGCCAAGCGTGGCGTCGCTTGCCGCCAGGCGGAAGTCGCAAGTCAGCGCCAGCTCAAGGCCGCCGCCAAAAGCGAATCCATTGATTGCACAGATGGTTGGAAAGGGAAGGGCCTCGATTGCCGCAAAAAGCACCCCGATACGGTTCAAGAAGTCCCGCACCTCGGTTGGATTCATGGTAGCCCTTTCTTTGAGATCCGCTCCTGTAGAAAAAGACCGGCCTGTGCCGGTAAGGATCATTGCGCGAACGGTAGTGTCGAGGGACAAATCCCGGATGGTCGTCTCCAGCTTGCCCAGGAGTTCCCGGCTCATTGCGTTGAGTGCATCCGGACGATCGAGCTGTATGCGAACGGTATGTGCGTCGGGGCGGCTGACTGCGAGGCTCATAGAACAGGGTTTTCCAGGCCTGGGTCTGGACAAGGATTTTCGGGTAAGCCAGGACATTGGCGGAACCGGAGAATGGCCCCCGGGGGAATCGAAGCCGGGCGGAGGCATCCCGGCCAAATTTAGCCGCAGCCAAGCCCTGTAATCGCCCGATAATGAAAATAGGGTCAAAAAAATCCTTGTACTTTTTTCTATAAGAAGGGGAGTCGAACAGAATGGCCACAGGCAAGCTCGTATTCAAACCCGCACAGATCTCCCAGGCCCGTGACCTGGTCGAACTTGAGATCCCGGACAAGTATAAGAAGTTCCAGGGCATTGAAGATACAGACGAATACGAAGTAGATTCGGAAGGCAATGTAATCGAGCAATACCATGGCCCCACGATCGAAGAGATCGAGGCTGAACTCGACCGGTATCGCAAGGAAACGGAAGAAAAGATCCAGAAGATGCTCGAAGAGGCTCATGAGCGAGCCCGTGCCATCGAAGAAGAAGGGAAGGGCGTAGCCTTCAACCTAATCCAGGAATCCAAAGAAAAGGCCAAGCGCGAAGAAGAAACCGCGCGCGTAAACGCAGAACAGCTAGTCGACCGCGCCAAAATCGAAGCCGAGCGCATGATCAAAGAAGCAGAGATGCGCGTTGCTGAAATCGAGCACGAAGCATATCAGAAAGGGTACGATGCGGGACGCGAAGTCGGCTTCAAAAAAGGACAATCAGAAGTCCGTCGTTTGATCGACCGGATTGGAACGATTGTGGGTCAGGCGATTGACGTTCGCGAAGAGATCATTGCAGCTTCCGAAAAGCAGATGGTGGATATGATCCTGATGGTGGCGCGTAAGGTCATCAAGGACGAGGTCGCGGAACGGAAAGAAGTCGTGCTCAACAACATTCGTGAGGCACTGAAGCGGATCAAGGATCGTGACCGCGTGGACATCCGGGTCAACTTTGCTGATCTCGAACTCACCACTGCACACAAGGACGAACTTATTAAGATGATGGAGTCCCTTCGCAAGGTTAACATCTACGAAGATTCAAGGATCGATCGTGGTGGTTGCATCATTGAAACTGACGTTGGTTCAATCGATGCGCGCATTTCTACGCAGCTCAAGGAAATTGAAGAAGCGATTCGGAATGCCCAGCCCATGGCAGGTAAGTAGTAGAAGATCGATCTGGCCAATCCTGAAAACAAAAAAGGCGAGCCGCATGGCTCGCCTTTCAATGAACTGATAGCGCAATTGCGCGTCAGTTATTTCTTCTGAACAGTCTGCACGTCTGCTTTGCTCAGAACGATTGTTTTTCCGTCTGAGGTTGTAACAACGACGCTATCGCCCGTAACAGCAGCTTTACAGTTTGTATAGCTGGCGCCATTCTTCAGAATCACTGTGTCGCTAAATCCAGAGACACCTGTGCTTGAAGGTCCTGGAACCTGGCCATCATCGCCGACCACAACGGTGCAATGACGTCCAAAGAGTCCAAGCACGTCGAGGATTTCACGGTGCACGGATTTGATGACTTTGATGTTGCCGTCGCGGGCCGCATCACCGACATCAACCGTTCCGAAAGCGAAACCGTAGCCGATCGAGACGAGCAAGCTAGTTGCGCAAGCTCTACCTTCACGCGAACCACCCGCAGTTCCGCCGGTTCCAATCTTGGTTGAAGTGAAAATGAGCCCATATGGGCCAATGCCTGCCGAGTTACCGTAGTTCATGCAACCTGTATTCAAGGAAAAGGCAAGGCCGAGGACAAGAACAGATAAGAAAAGTTTTCTAAACATTCTCAGTACCCCCGCACCACAGTGCAAAATTCTTGGATGATATGGCCCATGCTGGTTCGGTGGCTAACAGATGTAATCTTAGTGATGCCGGATTTCCGGGCAGCTGTTGCGATCGACGCGTCGCCAAGGGCTATGAAAGGAATGTACCATCCAGCGGAGAAGGCGCATGCTTCACCGTTGCGGTAGGTATCCGAGACATACTGGCCAGAGAATCCAGCACCCGTGGCATTGTAGAACACGGTGTTACTCGGAAGACCCACCTGCGAAACAGCACAGCTGGCAAACAGCAGGGTAATTCCTGAAACAAGAACGATAAGTTTTCTCATCTGTTAATCTCCGTGCGTTACAGTGCAGAGTTGTGAAAAAAGGCCCAGAACGCTGAAGCCCTCGAGATCAATGTTTTTAACGTTTTTGATCCCACCCTCATCTGCTGAGGTCTGGACACTGCCGTCGCCAATCGCAATCAGATTAAGAATCGACATTGCGCAGGCTCTTCCGGTTTTTGTCCCGCCCGGTTCTGTTCCATAGACGCCAATCTTGGTTGAACTGAAAAGCAGTCCCTGTGGTCCAAAGCCAACACAGTTCACCGTCAGCAGCCCGATCGACAGGCAGAGGACAACCAGCCCTCGTTTGATCCAATTTTGTTGCATATACTCTCTCCTGAGTTTCAAAGAAATTGATATTAAAGCAGATATTTGATTCTGCACGCAAAAGCTCGGCGTGACACGTTATTTGGTCAACTCTTTCAGTTGCGCTTAGTGCGAAGGAGCGGAAAAATTGGAAATCCCGCAAATGTGGTAGTTGCTACTCTCGCACGGGTATGCCCGATACTTTGAAACAAACATGCGCGAGTATAAGGCCGTAGTATGTTTCCATTGTGACGTCGCGTAAACCGGTGGTTCCTTCGGGAGAACGTCGAATCGCCTGACGTGTGGCTTTCTCGAAGGATGGTTGGCCGGCAAGTGGGAAGAAATATTCACAATTCTCGCCTTCAACGCGTCCACCTACGTCAATTAGCCCCTTTGGAGCTTCTTTGTCCATGCGCTTGAACTTGCCAGCACTGAACTGGCAGCTTACGAGGAGGAGTAATAATAGCGGCAGGCAAAGCTTCTTCATTGTTTCAACTCCTCGTAAACGCGGAGGGTGTAGCAACTACTTGGGAAGTTCAGATCCATGCGAATTTCACGATCGCCGGGGAAGGGGTTAGCTGCTATTGCTTGATCCAGTGCTTTGTCGATCATATCGTCATCGAGCAAAAAGGTCCAGGTTAGGAAAGCTCCACATTTCTTGTAAGCGGTCATCCCGCCTTTGAGTTCTCCGCCCGGAACCAGGTAACCGACGTGTGCCTGTTGCCGTGTCACACAACCCGCATGAGTCAGTAGGAAGAATATTAGAAGTGATATCCCCGCAATGCGCATGGAAACAGACCGAGCGTCCTTTTCTTTTTGTCTATTCGAAATACAAGACCTGCAGCAGTTTTGAGGGAAAAGCAAACCTCGACATGCATTCTGCCAGATGGGAGCATCCCTCAAATTTGGTATTTACCCCTACGCTCCAGGCTTCAGGTGATCCCAAATATTTCAGCTTGACTCTCGCCGATTCGACAGTCAGACCTGCCTATGCTTATTCGCACCACTGCCATTTCATTTGCTCTACTATTAGCTTCCTGCACATCGGGTGGCTATACGGCACCCTACGGATCCCTGTACATGGATGTGACTTTGAACAAAGATGTTACAACCCCAAGTCGTCTGGGTTCGCGTGAAGGGACGGTCTGCGCTACCGGCTATCTGGGTCTCATTGCTAAGGGAGACGCCAGCATCAAGGCTGCCGCCGCCGTTGGAGGGATTACAGAAGTCAAGGCTGTGGACTATCGTGTGTCACAGACCCTTGGTACCGTGATCACTGAGACATGCACAATCGCGCGCGGCGACTGAGCGCTGTTAGCTGATCTTTTTCAAATGATTTGACCGACAGTGAACATTGCGCACTATCGTCGTAATGATTCTCCATCTCATTTCGTCTACTTCAAGGCTGATCGTATGCATTGGCCTGCTACTCGTTGTCGCCTGCAAAGCCCGGGATGTGCGCACTGCACCACAAATTGATGGGCGCTACATAAACGAAGAGACTGCCAGCAAGAAATGGTATGGCGTCAGCGTGGCCTTCAATCTGTGCGAAATCACCGGCGATAACAAGTCCATGGTCAGGCAGATCGAGGCTAATTCATGGTCATTGCTCGATCTGCGCGTTTCCGAAGAGATTACGCGCGAAACCTACAATTCACTAATAAAAGAAGTACACGACGATCTGGTTCTGCTGGACAGGGCCTGCATGCGGAGCGCCAGCAGGCGGGCACCGCCTGGCCAGGAGCCCTACACGCCCGAGCAAAAGATGACGGATGTCACCAAAGCTATTCAGAAAACTCTAAAAACGTCACAAGACGTATTGAAACGGGCGAAAGACGGGTAATAAGGAAGCTCCGTTCGCACGATGAATAGGATTACCCTGGATCAGTTAATTTTTTGTTGATTGATTCTCAGGGTGATGTTGACTGGTTTCAAAATACCTGTTCATGGAGAACAAAAAATGAAACAACTTCTTCTGTTAGGGGCAGCATTCGTGGTTGCGGCTTCGATCGCTTGTTCCGGCGGTGGCTACTCAGCTCCTTCTGGATCAATCATGCAAAACACAACTCTGCGTCTTGGTGACGACGGACTGAACAACGGTCCTACCGGCGCGGGCTCCAAAACTGGCGAAGCTTGTGCATCTGGTATCCTGGGGCTTATCTCCTCTGGCGATGCTGGAACTAAAGCTGCTGCAGCTGCAGGTGGAATCACAAAAATCCAAACGATTGACTACAAAAACGACAATCTGCTGGGTTCAGTACTTTCCAAAACTTGCACAGTCGTAAACGGCGACTAATCAATACAATGCCCCGGATAAAACCGGGGCATTATTTTCATTCTAAATCTTAAGTCTCTTTCGTTACCCCTCACTCCCTCTCTTACTCGTTTTATTCCAATCTCTTAGTTTCCTTTCAATTCCTGCATTTCCCTGTCCCTTCCGTACATTGCAATTGAGCTTTTTGGTTTGCCTCACCCCCAACTGCAGGCGAAGTGGTTACTGAAAAATCTATATGTCAATCCATCGTCGCATCCAACTTCTCATTTTAATTGCCTCTCTCGGACTTCCCATGGCTGTCTCCGCGCAAACGTGGCGGGATGAATCTCGAAATAACTTCCTGGCAATGGCCGCCCGGCCCCCTTTTCAGAATGTTCGCGTACAACTTGTGACCGTTGCCACCGGTTCCACAGTTACGACAGCGTTTGGGCATGCTGCGCTGCGGGTTACGCGAGGAGCGGATTACGGGCCGGATGATTATTATGTAGATTTTGGTGAATACGATGCATCGCTGAGCTTCCTCTGGCGCTTTCTGCGCGGCCATGCGCGATTTACCGTCAACATCCTCCCCATGCGCTCCGCCTATGAAGCCTGGGACTCAAGTGGAAGGGGGATGTATACCTCGGATCTGATCCTGACTGAGGCAGAGAAATCTGCCCTCATGGCCAAAATCATCGAAAGCGTAAAAGCAAACGCCGAGGGCTACGAGTATCACAACTTCCGGAGCAACTGCGTAACCTTCATGCGAGACATGATCGGCGCGGCCAAGGGGCAAAAGGTCGTGCTCCCGGAGAATCTGATCCAGGACAAGAAAACCTGGCGTGCGCGAGTCCTTGAGTATTCCAATGAGAACGTTTGGCTGCGAATTCATGAAAAGCTACTGTTCGACTATACCACTGATAAGGTGCGCGACGCACATGAATTGATCTATCTGCCATACGATCTGCAGCATGCGCTGGAGGCACAGGGGTGGGTTGGCAAGCCGGTAGAAGTCATCAAAGACCGACTGTTCCGGGCTCCCAAGGACCGGGATATCTTTGGAACGCTGGCTTTCATTTTCATGTTCGCCGTCCTGATCGCCATGCTCCCGGTGGCGGCGCTGGCGCGCTTTCGCTCAAAAGCAATTCGCGCATTCGCGCTATTTTCCGGCCTCGGTGGACTACTGTCCTTCCTGGTATTTATTGCTACTACTTTCGATTTCATGTCGCACAACATCACCTGGCTTGCCTTTTGCCCGGTTGATCTGGCCCTCTGGAAGTACAGCCCCGGCCCCAGATGGTATTATTTTGCCCTGGTCCGCCTCGGCATGGGTCTGCTTGCGCTTATTCTGACACTCACTGTACTTCCACAAAGTCTGGTGATTATTCTAGCGTTCTCACTCGCTTTCTTTGCGTTGTTCACGCTTGAATGCCGTGCGCAGAATCGCACTGCTCAGAACTCATGAGACACGCTGCATTCCTGCTAATCCTCCTTGCAAGTGCCTGTCATGTGGACCATGCACTTGAGACGGCCGCGGTAGATGTTTCAGGTTGCAAAGCATCCATGCTTTTCGCAACGGACCTGTGCGCTGACGAAGTCGCAAACTTAAAGTGGGCGCAGGATTTCAAAGAGTATCCGCGGATCGCAGATCTAACTCGGGAACGTCTCGGCCAGATCTCGCAATCTGAGAAGAGCGTCGATCGTGCGGCGGCTCTCTACTACCATCGCATGGTCACGGAACCCAAGAATACGCAGTTCATTACGTATCTGTTGCGGCGCGAAAAAGAGATAGAGAAGAAGATGCCCAACTTCGCGGATAAGAAGGTTCTTCTACTGTTTGCCCCGGGAATGTTTTACCGTGACAATCCACAGGTGGGTGCCGACGGAAAACAGTTCCGCATGATGGCGCGCAGAATGGGAATAGCCGATGGTATCATTCCAGTCGAGCAAACCGGCACTATTGAAGAAAATGCAAACACCATCTGTGAACATCTCCAGCGCGAAGACGCCTTTGGTTCTGTGATTCTTGCTTCGTTGAGCAAGGGCAGTGGAGACGTAAAGCGAGCCATTCAAATCTGCGGGAATGAGCCCTATTTCAAGAAAGTCAAAGTCTGGTACAATGTTGTAGGAATCAACAAGGGCAGCCATCTGATCACGGACATTGATCAAACCTGGCAGTATAAGATGGAAGCTCGTTCATATTTTTGCTGGAAGGGTTACAATTGGGACGGGTTTATGTCAATGCGCGCCGGAGCCGGTGCGCCACTTGAAACGCCTCTGGTAGTGCCACCGCATATAACTGTGATCAATGTTGTCGCAGTTCCAGGGAGCAAATACGTTTCAGAACGTGCAAAACCATTCTACGATTACCTGACTCGTTATGGACCCAACGACGGGTTGACGCTCCTGGCGGATAGTCACATCCCTGAGGGAGTCACGTATGCTTCGTGGAGAAACGATCATTACTTTCGTTACGAAATTCCTGAAGCCCGTTTGTATGCTATGATAGCTTATGCTGTCGAGGTTGGAATTCGTCCGTGATGCGGTACCTCTGTCTTGCTATACTGGTCCTTGTACACTGTCACGTTGACCGCGAACTGAAAACACCAGAACCAGATCGCGTTGTAAAGTGCGAAACCAATGCATACATGCTAAAGGGCCTCTGTGATGATGAAGTGGAGTATTTGAACTGGGCCGCTAAATATCCCCTGTATCCAAAGCTTGCAGACATTACCCAGGAGGGTTTGCAGAAGATTGTCCTGGAGACCAAAGATGTGGATCGTGCGGCGGCTTTGTATTATCACCGAGTTATTTCTGAGCCGCGCAACAAGGAACTTGTAGAATTCCTGGATCGAAGGCAAATAGATCTAAAGACGACCAAACCTGATTTTTCAAAGAAGAAACTCTTACTGGCCCTGGCTCCCGGTATGTTCTATGCCGACAATCCGCAGACGGGAGCTGATGGAAGCGAATTACGAGCCATGGCGCGCGAAATGGGAGTTGCGGAAGCAATCATTCCGGTCGAACAAACCGGAACGGTTGAAACCAACGGCAAGATCATCTGTGATTTTGTTAAATCCAGAACTGATGTTCAGGGCATTATCGTTGCGTCGATTAGCAAAGGCAGCGGCGATTTCAAAAAGGCAATCGAACAGTGCGGAAAAGAACCCTACTTTCAGAAGGTTCGCGCCTGGTATAATATTGTCGGGATCAACAAAGGAAGCCACCTGATTACCGACATTGACCAGACCTGGCAGTACAAGATGGAAGCCAGGTCCTACTTCTGCTGGAAGGGCTATAACTGGGACGGTTTCATGTCAATGCGAGCCGGGGCGGGAGCACCGCTGGAAACTGAGTTGAAATTGCCTCCGAATTTGCTGGTGGTAAACGTCGTTGCTGTTCCGCTTTTTCGTTTCGTGACGGATCGCGCGCGCCCGTTCTATGAGTATTTGATTCGCTATGGACCCAACGATGGAATGACGCTGCTTGCAGACAGTGCCATTTCGGAAGGGGTTACCTTTGTTTCCTGGCGGAACGATCACTACTTCAGATTTCCCATCTACAGGCCGCGCATGCAGGCTTTCCTGGTTTATATTGTCGAAAAGAAGTTTGCCGACCTTTGACCGGCGCTAGGCTCCCGGCGGGCTTCCGTAGTCTTTCTTGATCAATTCAAAGAACTGGCGACTGCCCATGAGCACGCCGCTCTTGATATTGATGCCTGTTGGTCGGGTGTTCTTGATTACTTGCTCAATCAATAGCTGCAAGCCAAGGTCCAGCGTCAGGCGGTAGTCCGACCAGTTCACTTCAAACTCAAACGGAATTGGATTTCTGTCCTTTTCGGATCCGGAGATTTGCCCGGCTACAAGGCTGCGCTCAGCACTTCCGTCCCACTTATGCGCCAGCTCAAGAGTGAACCTGCTCCCAAAAAAAGGCATTCCCTGCATACTGGTTATGTCGCCTAACGTTCCATTCAGAACAAGCCAACCGCTACGCTCACCGCTCCGGACTTCAAGATGTCCATCTCCCAGCCTGGCAGTACCCTGGCCCAGCGTGAACAGGAGTTGTGCTGGAACTCCCACGTCTACGCTGCCATTTCGCACATGAATCTTACTGAGGGAGAGTTCGTAGCGCGGCGTTCTTGTTTCGTCTGTGACTTTGATTGTCCCATTCAGTATTCTGCCGCCACGGATCAAGAAACGGCCGGGCGCTGGCAAAAGGCGATTCTTCTCATGCGAATCCTGGCGGTTGAAGTATTCCAGAAACGGGTGGATCAGGCGCAGGTGAACCAGCACAAATCTACCTTTCAGTAGATCCAGTGGAGATACCCAGAAGGAAACGGAATCCGCATGCAAGTAAACGCGATCACGGTCTGGGCCACCGCGCAGCATGAGCGAGAGTTTTTTTGCGCGAAAGAAGAATAGCGGGAATATCCAGCCCGGTCCGCTGAAGTGGATAGTGAAAAGATCGGGCGCGATTCGATTTAGAATCGGTTTAAGCATGAGCAGCAGCAGGACCTGTATGAAAAGCAGCGAGCCCAGTAGCCACCAGAGCATTGAGCATTATGTCGCACTTGGGCCCAAGAAGTCAATTCGAGCTTGATCCTGGAGGGAAATTCTCGATGCTCGACCTGTGGCTGATCTACCTTTTCACCCTGGCAAAAAACAGTGGGCGTCTAACCTTATCATATTCATGGGCAAGTTCGCCCTGAGGCTAATGTTCAAAATTCGAGTTACGGGCTCAGAAAACATTCCAGACTCCGGCGGTTTGCTAATCCTTGCGAAGCATCAGAGAAATGAGGATATTCCCCTTGGGCTTGGCGCTGTCTGCTACACAACCAGGCGACGTGATCAATGGTGTGTTATGAAACACTCGCTTGCAGATCCCAAATTCTTTGGGTTCTTTCTCAAGTGCGGCGGAATCCCTATTAACCGCAAAGACGCGATCAAGAGCAAGGGATTTCTATTGCTTGCGCGACACAAACTACATGAGGGCAATACGGTCGTAATCTTTCCGGAACAGACATTCTTCCTGAATAAGATGGGGAAGGGCAAAGCGCCCGGTTTCCGATTTGTGGCCGGTAGGCCGGAAACTCCAATCGCTGTTTGTTGCGTAGGCTTTCGTTATACAAAGGGCTTCATTCGCACAAATGTAGACATCCGGATTGGGCCACCAACGCCTTACTCCATGCACGATGAGCCGGAACATTTCTTACATGATCGCATGCTTGAGATTGCTGAGCTCAGTCAGCTTGAGTACCCCCATCCCCGTCCAACTCCCCGGAAGGGTGGAGCAGACGAGGATGAAGATCTGGACCAAGAAAATTAGCGAAGCAGGGACTCGAACCCCGGACCTGCGGATTATGATTCCGACGCTCTAACCAGCTGAGCTACTTCGCCGACAAAAAAGGCCCTCTCGGGCCCTTTCATTAGCGCGGACAGGATTTGAACCTGTGACCTTTGGGTTATGAGCCCAACGAGCTACCAACTGCTCTACCGCGCGGTGTCTGCGACAAGGTTTCCCAAAAGGGGGCTAAACGTCCACCCTTTTTAGGTGTTGACCAGGTTACAGGTATCCTCAATGTCATGTCCGCTATGTCATTCAGCTTCCCGGAAGAAATCCAACATTACGAAAAGAAGATCTATGACCAGCGGCAGCTCATCGAGATCTCACGGGCGCTCAACTCGACGCTCGATTACAACTATTTGATCCAGGCCATTCTCGACATTTGCCTGGCGCAGGTGCAAACCATGCAGGCCGCACTTTTCCTGACTCCGGAGATGGATTCGGATTTCATTGGGCCGGTCGATAGCTTCCGGGGTTTTGTGTTTTCTCGGCCGGAAGAAGACTACAGAATTCCCATTCAATCGCCACTTGTTCAACTCCTGGAGACAACAAACAAATCCATCAAGCTTGTGGAGCTTGAGGAGCCCGTGGCCTCACAAAAACCAATGCAGGCATTGCGTGAACTCGGTGTAGAACTCATGGTACCTCTCAAAGCAAAAGGAAAAGTCATCGGGCTGATCCTGCTCGGTGAGAAGGCTGTGGGCGGTGAGTACCCGGACAATGAGAAGGGGTTCCTGTTTGATCTGGCGTCGCTTGGCGGAATCGCCGTTGAGAACGCCAGATTGTACGAAAGAGCCACCGTGGACATGATGACGGGGCTCAAGAACCATGCTTATTTCCAGAGCCGCTTTCGCGAAGAACGCGAAAAGGCACTCAAGCGCAGGTTGCCGCTGGCTTTGCTCTTAACCGACGTGGATAAATTCAAGAATTTTAATGATACGCATGGTCACCAGGCCGGGGATGAAGTCCTCAAGCACGTGGCCCGCGTACTAATCGACTCCGCTCGTCGCACTGATTTTGCTGCACGATACGGGGGAGAGGAGTTCTGCGTGGTCATGCCAGGTGCGGATGACAAAACGGCCAAGGATCTGGCAGAACAGATTCGCAAGACAGTCGAATCCATGGTCGTAAACCATGAAGGCAAGGAAATGAAGGTCACAATGTCGATTGGGATCTCCATTTTTGATCCGGAGCTGGATGCCAGAAGCAACAAAACCATGATTGAGCGCTCGGATAAGGCTCTGTACGCCTGTAAACATGGCGGCAGAAATCAGGTTCGCAGTTACAGTCCCGACATGGGATAAACCGATAATCCTACTATAAAGAACTCTGCCCGAACGGGCAGATGGGGGCTAGCCCCAGGCACGAATGCGCATCCATCCAGGGAGGGATGTCATGCCGAAACTGATTGAACTCGAAAGGGATTTAGAGCGCCAGTTTGAGCTTGAAGGGCTCGATTGTCTGATTGAATACAGGGAAGAAGATCCAGTTACCGGAATCCAGTACCGCGACTGCGTAATTGATCACACTAAGTGCCCCAACCAGCGCTGCATTAAGAAACTAATTTGATACCGAAGGTCGGACTTGAACCGACAAGGGATTGCTCCCGGTGGATTTTGAGTCCACTGTGTCTACCAATTCCACCACTTCGGCGTCAAAGTGAGCTTGCAAAAGGGCCTGCTCCTGTAAATTACAAATAGCAAGGACTGCTATTTTGTTTCTGATTTTTCGCAACCAACCGCAAGCATTTGAAACCTGGACGGCAGAAGAAAGGCAGCACGTTCGCGCTCGCCGACTGAGTGCCGGCCAGCCGATCTATTGCGGTGACGGGAAGCAGAGGCGATACCAGGGAGTTGTCGCTGAGAATGGTGCGCAAATTGACCTTCAATCGTTCGAAGAACGCATCGAAACGCGGCGCGTACTCCTCTGCGCCGTCCCCGAAGGCCAAAGGCGCGATTGGCTTTTACAGAAATGCACAGAGCTTGGCCTGACCGATCTGGTCCCCATTGAATTTGAGCACAGCGAGAGGAGCGACTTTGGAAAGCGCGCGGATCGCATCATCCAGGAAGCAGCAGCGCAGAGCAGGCGCTTTGCCCTGCCAATCATTCACCCCGCGCAGCGCCTCGACCTCGCCATCGCATGGGCCCAGCAGCAGGGTCTCGCTCCACTCGTACTCGATCCGGGGGCCCGGGAAAGTCTCAAGCCGGATAGCGACGCAACGAGCTATTGTTTTGTGGTTGGACCGGAGGGAGGAATATCCAAAGCTGAGATTGAAATGCTGCGTGACCTTCCCACCTATCACCTGGGCCAGAATATCTTGCGAATTGAAACCGCAGCCATAGCCGCGCTTGCCGTGAGCTTGAAATGAGCGCGATGCGCCCGCTGATTCTGGCTTCTGCTTCTCCGGCACGGCGTCGTCTGCTTGAATCTGCCGGGCTTACTCCCATTATACTTGTGAGTGACTTTGATGAGAGTTCTATCATCGAGAATGATCCCGAGCAGCTTGTGCGAGTCCTGGCCCAAAAGAAGGCCGAAGCAGTTATTTCGAAATTGCCTGGAGCAATTCAAGGAAAACAAATTTCAATTCCGGGAGAAATCCTGGTTCTTGCATGTGATTCGGTGCTCGCGCTGGGCGGACAGATTCATGGTAAGCCGCGCGATGCAAATGATGCAATCGGACGCTGGAAGATGATGCGAAATGAAACCGGCGACCTCTGGACCGGTCATGCATTATACTTACTCGAGCTCAGCTCAACCTCGGCCAGGATTCTTAAGTCGAGTGTTCAGGCTCCGCGCACAAAAGTTCATTTTGCAAATCCATCGGACTCAGAAATCCAGGCCTATGTTAGAACTGGTGAGCCGTTGAATTGCGCCGGGGCATTTGCCCTGGAAGGGCGCGGCGGTCTGCTGGTTCGCGGATTGGATGGTTGTCATTCCAACGTGATTGGTTTATCCTTGCCTGTTTTGCGCGAGATGATGATCGAAATGGGTAGCGAGGTATTTGTTTGAGTTTCTGGAAAAACGTTTGGTCTGGAACCAAGAAAGGCGCACAGGCTATTGGACGCGGTATTGGATTTGCGTATCAAAAGGGAAGTGAGAATACGCACTATTTACTTCCCGTTCTAAATGGCGTAGTCGGCGACAAACTCGCAGAGTCGGGCCACAGTCGGGCGATCCAAATGTCCTTCCGTCTTGATGGAATGGACGTTGCGACTACTGATCCGCGGCTTCGTGCCACTGTTGAGCGGGGAGCAAACGTCTTAATATTTGTCCACGGCCTGATGGCGGATGAAGTCCTATGGCAGGAGCATGCCCCAGGTAAGCCTGGATTTGCTCCGCGGCTTGCTGAGGCGGCGGGATTAACCGCGCTTTATGTGCGTTATAACTCCGGGCTTCATGTTTCAGAGAACGGTCGCGCCCTTTCGAACTTGATCCAATCGTTTGTAGATCAGTATTCACCTGGATCGATCGATATAGTCGCCCATTCGATGGGTGGCCTTGTATCGCGCAGCGCTGGCTACTATGCCGGCGTGCAAGACCAGAATTGGACGTCAAAACTCAGACGCGTTGTCCTGCTCGGGGTTCCCAACGACGGATCATACCTGGAGAAGCTGGGACATCTCACCACAACCATTCTCAAGACAATCTGGACCATACCCACGCGCATCATAGGGGATATTGCAAACCAACGCAGTAACGGAATTAAGGACCTGCGCTGGGGGTTTCTTGTGGATGAAGATTGGAAAGCCGCTGGCGCAGAAGGCTTGCTCAGTGTAAAGCGGACGGATGTGCCGCCAATAGAAAACGTTACGTACTACGTAGTAGTAGGGACCCTGACGAAAGATGATCAATCTCCCGTGAATTTGTATTTTGGCGATGGACTGGTTGGTCGCCGCAGTGCAACAGGCGAAGTCTTTCGCCGGGCGCAGGCGGGTGCGGAGGAAGATCAACAGGATTTCCTGGTGTTTCGCGTGTTTGCAGGGCTAGGCCACGTGGCATTGATTATGAATGAAGACGTCTACGAGTACGTGAAAGGGGTGCTGGTCGGCGAGTAAGCCGCCGGAGCATTTCGTATTTCCCGAGTTACACAGAATTTTCGGGCTTGCCAGGTTTTGAACGGCGTGATGAACTCAATTGCCGGTTCCGCTCAAAAGGAGAATAGCATATGAAGGCGACTATCATGGGTCTTGGAGTCTGTTTGTTCGCGGGGATTCTAGTCATCTCTGTTGGTCTGGGAGCGGCCATTCCCGCCATTAACCAGATTGCGAGACCCTTTGTCTGCCCCACTGGAACTATGAAGATGAAATCCCGCGTATTCAATCCATATCCCGGTAAAGTCGTAACCAGCCAGACCTGGTATTGTGTTAACGAAGAGGATCAATCCGAGACTCAGTTGAGCATGTTTCAGATTGCACCTATTTCAGGTGGCATCTACGGACTGATCTTGTTTGCGCTGCTCGCCATTAGGGGAGTGCTGCGGCGTTCCGGGAGCTAGTGTACGCTTTTATTACCTGGACGTTTAAGTCGAAACCAATATCAATATCTTTACCTGATCTTCCCGCAAGCCCCCAATTCTCAAGCGGGGTTCGTGAAGTACGATCATAGTATCGGCCCGCTCGATTCCGAGTCCGGCGAGACTATCCGTGGGATTGCGGATTCTTGTTGTGATGAAGGTGTTCTAGAGGTTGCTCCCTGATTCCAGGCCCGCTTCACTTGCGTCAATTGCCGCTTGTACGCGGGCTGAGTTCCTTCGCGTTCGCCTAAACGTCAGCTATGGATCGAACGCTTGTCTACATCCAGAGCAGCTTCTTTCATAACTTCAGCGAGCGTTGGGTGTGCATGGAAAGAGCGTGCAATGTCTTCCGCCGATGCACCAAATTCCATGGCAATCGACGCTTCTGCAATTAACTCGGATGCGTTAGGACCAACAATGAAAATGCCAAGAATGGTATCCGTCTTCTTGTCTGCAATGAACTTGACCTGACCGTCTGGTTCGTTCATTGCCTTGGCGCGGCCATTTGGTCTGAACAGGAACTTTCCTGTGTTATATTCGATTCCGGCTTTTTGAAGCTCTTCTTCGCCGCGACCAACCCATGCAAATTCCGGCCATGTGTAGACAACAGATGGAAGCGCATTGTAGTTCACATGGCCTTTCTTGCCGGCCAGTGTTTCTGCAACCAGCACGCCTTCCTCTTCTGCTTTATGTGCAAGCATTGGGCCTTCAATCACATCTCCGATTGCGTAAATTCCGGGGACAGTTGTGGCCAGCGTATGCGGATCAACTGCGATGCGTCCGCGCTCCGTGATTTTTACTCCCACGTTTTCTGCACCGAGTCCATCGGTGTAGGGTTTGCGACCCACCGCCACGAGGAGCTTATCCCCTTCGATGGTTTTGGTTTCACCGGCTGTTGTCTGGATTGTTACGGTGACGGATCCCTTCTTTTTTTCTGCCTTCACAACTTTGTGTTCGAGTAGAAATTCCATTCCCTGTTTCTGGAGCGTGCGGCGCGCCATTTCGCGCATCTGTCTGTCCATCATCATGAGAATATCAGGCAGCAGTTCAACGACAGTGACTTTCGCACCCAGGCGATTCCAGACAGAGCCCAACTCAAGGCCGATTACTCCGCCGCCAATGACTATCAGGTGCTTGGGAACCTCTTGAAGTGCAATTGCATCGTCCGATGTGATGACCGTCTGTGAATCCGGCTCAAATCCTGGGATGCGAATGATTTCTGAACCGGTTGCAATGACGCAATTTTTCGCCAGCGCTTCTGTTTTCGTGCCATCAGCCAGAGCGATGCTTACTGTAGTTCCGTTTGCGTCTTTCTTTGCGAGAGTGCCTTTGCCGCGAAATACCGTTATGCGATTTTTGTTCATCAGGTAGTTCAAGCCATCTGTCAGTTCTTTAACCACGCGATCTTTGCGCGCCATCATGGTCTTGACATCGATCTTGACAGATCCAGTCTGAATGCCATGATCTTTGAAGTCATGAACTGCTTTGTGATACCTTTCGGATGAGTCGAGGAGGGCTTTGGACGGAATACATCCAACATTTACGCACGTTCCGCCCAGGGTGGCTCGCGTTTCAACAATTGCCGTTTTCAATCCCAATTGCGAGGCGCGAATGGCGCAGACGTACCCGCCCGGCCCGCCGCCGATTACTACAAGATCAAAGGTGTGTTCCATAAATCCTCAATGGACTTTGTTTCAGTCCGTGAATCTCAGTCCCTGATTAAGATAACTAAATTTCAAGAAGCATGCGGTCTGGATTTTCGATGCACTCTTTTACACGCACCAGGAAACTCACAGCTTCGCGGCCATCAATGATGCGATGATCGTATGACAGCGCGACATACATGATGGGCCGCGCCACAATTTGATCATTCACCACAACCGGACGTTTTACAATATTGTGCATTCCCAGGATGCCGCTCTGAGGTGGATTCAGAATTGGAGTCGAAAGCATGGAGCCGTAGACACCGCCATTTGAGATGGTGAAGGTTCCGCCCTGAAGATCATCGAGGCCAATGGTTCCGTCTTTGACTTTGCCAGCAAGGCGCGCGATTTCCTTTTCAACCTCGGCAAAGCTCATCAAGTCCACACCACGAACTACGGGTACAACCAGTCCTTTAGGACCGCCAACAGCCACACCAATATCGTAGTAGTTCTTATAAACGATGTCTGTGCCACGAATTTCCGCATTAACCGCTGGATAGGCCTTGAGCGCATCGATCACAGCCTTCGCAAAGAAAGACATGAAACCAAGCGACACGCCGTGCTTTTCTTTAAATGCATCCTTATAACGCGCGCGCACATCCATCATGTTGTGCATGTCCACTTCATTGAACGTAGTGAGAATTGCCGCTGTTTGTTGGGCCTGAACCAGTCGCTCTGCAATCTTCTTGCGGAGTGCACTCATTGGAGTGATGCTTTCGCGTGGCCCGCTGGTTGCCGCCCGAGTCTTCCCTGGAGGAACATCAGGCGTGCTTGCCATGTGGTTTACAATATCTTCTTTCCTGACCTGCCCACGTACTCCTGTTCCCTGTACTGCTGCTGGATCGATTCCGGACTCATCGGCTAATCGACGTGCACCGGGTGGCACGGTTGTGTTCGCAGTTCCGGCATTCTGGGGACTGCTTGCTGATGGCTGCGCTGCGGCCTGTGGAGGTGTGGCTGCTGGTGAAGGTGTAGCACGTGGCGGAGCAGATGTTTTTCCTGATGTAGCGCCTTCTTCAATTGTACCGAGCAGGTCGCCGAGCTTTACTACGTCGCCTGGTTTCTTGTCCGCGCTGCGAAGCACACCGGAGGCAGGCGCGGGCACTTCCATTGTGACTTTGTCTGTTTCCAGTTCGACAAGGATATCGCCGGTAGACACGGCATCGCCAGGCTGCTTGCGCCAGCCTGCTATGGTCGCCTCCGAAATTGATTCTCCCATCGGAGGGACCTTGATTTCAACTGCCATGTTATTCTCCCTTTTCGAATGCCTGGTCTAGTATTTCCTGTT
This sequence comes from Leptospirales bacterium, assembly GCA_016788865.1. Classification (GTDB taxonomy): domain Bacteria; phylum Spirochaetota; class Leptospiria; order Leptospirales; family Leptonemataceae; genus JAEUSB01. The sequence goes on along the minus strand of JAEUSB010000074.1, from coordinate 21,691 downwards.
GCTCTTTCTGATGCACCTTGAAGTAGCCTGTTGCCGGACTTGGCGACGGTGTTCGTCCAAGGTATTGTAGTTCCTGCTTTGCCGCAATTTGGGAACGAAGTCGATCTTCCATGTAGGTCCACGCACCCTGGTTTCTGGGCTCTTCCTGGACCCAGGCAACTTCCGTGGCCTGTGGATAGGACTGGATCACGTCAGCGATTTCTTTGACGGGGTAAGGATAGAGTTCTTCTACGCGCACAATTGCAACGTCGGTACAGCCAAGCTTCTTGCGCTCGGCGGCCAGCTCGTAGTAGATCTTACCGGAGCAGAATAGAATTCTCCTGACTTTCTCGGGAACAATGGTCGAATCTGTCTCTTCGAGAACAGGATCAAATGTGCCTCTGGAAAATTCTTCGAGCGTGCTTGTAGCTTCCGGTAAGCGAAGGAGCGATTTTGGGCTCATGATAACCAGGGGCTTTCTGTAATTGCGAAGCATCTGCCTGCGAATCATGTGGAAGTACTGAGCAGGAGTTGTGCAATTTGCGACAATGATGTTGTTCAACGAGCACAATTGCAAATAACGCTCAAGACGAGCGCTGGAATGTTCCGGCCCCTGACCTTCGTAACCATGGGGCAAGAGCATTACAAGACCGCTCATTCGCTGCCATTTTGCTTCGCAGCTTGAAATGAACTGATCGATAATTACCTGTGCGCCGTTTGCAAAATCGCCAAACTGCGCTTCCCAGATCACAAGCGTGTGCGGATCAGCCAGCGAATAGCCAAACTCAAACCCGAGCACGGCCGCTTCAGAAAGAAGACTGTTGTAGATCTCAATATGAGCTTTTTGGCCGGCCAGTGACAGAGGCATGTACTCGTCATCATTCTGGAAGTCAAACAGCACAGCATGTCTGTGGCTAAAGGTTCCGCGTTTTACATCCTGTCCTGAGATGCGAACGGACGTTCCCTGGCGAAGCAACGTTCCGTATGCAAGGGTTTCCCCCATTCCCCAGTCAACGCGTCCACCTGGTTGCGCCATAGCTTTACGTTGCTCAAGAAGCTTCTGAATCTTTGGATGAACAGAGAATCCGGTGGGGGCGCGCGTTACCATGTCAGCAACCGCGCGAAGCTCATCGAGCGGAACAGCAGTTACAGGATCCGACGCATCGATCCGAGTAAAGCCACTCCAATTTCCTTTCAGTGTCTGGATTTGAATGCCGAAACCTTCTGTTTGAGAACGCTTGTAAGCATTTTCAAAATGATCGCGGCTATTAGTCTTGATTGTATCGAGTTCTTCCTGGCTGAATCCTTCGCGCAGCAGGAACTGTTCTTGTAGCGTAACAGTAGTCGGGTGCGCCTTGACTGCATGGTACATTACCGGCTGCGTGAATGCAGGTTCATCTGTCTCATTGTGCCCCCAGCGACGGTAGCAAATGATATCGAGGAATACGTCTGTTCCGTAACGCCTTCTCCATTCCATGCAAAGTTGAACGGCGCGAAAGCAGGCTTCCGGATCGTCGCCATTGACATGGAAAATAGGAACCTGCAACATCTTTGCAAGGTCGGTACAATACCGTGTCGAGCGCGCGTCTGCCGGATTGGTTGTGAAGCCAAGCTGGTTGTTGCAGATGATATGGAAGGCCCCGCCAATCTTGTAACCGTCGAGATTGGACATCTGCAGGCACTCGTAGTTGATTCCCTGGCCTGCAAAGGCTGCATCTCCGTGAATGATGACGGGGAGGTTAAGCTGGCGTTTGGTATCGTTGCCTGTTGTCTGACGAGCGCGAACGGATCCAAGGATTACGGGGTTGATCACTTCCAGGTGACTGGGATTGAATCCCAGGCTCAGGTGGACCTTCTTTCCGGACATGGTTACAACGTCACTTGAGTATCCTAAGTGATACTTAACGTCACCCGGGCCCACTTCCTCCGTGACCTTTTCGTTGAATTCCGCAAAGATCAGCGCCGGATCTTTGTTCATGACATTCGTGAGAACATTCAGACGCCCGCGATGCGCCATCCCGATTACTACCTGCTGCATTTCGTAATCGCCTGCCAGTTCAATGAGTCCGGACAGGGTAGGGATCAGACTCTCTCCACCTTCTAGAGAAAAGCGTTTCTTCCCGGGAAAACGCGTGGCCAGGAAGCGTTCAAAATACTCAGCGTCATGCAGCTTTCCAAAGAGCTTTTTGCGCATCTCCGGGGCAATGGGCCATTTGTTTTCCTGCGCTTCCATGCGCTCAATGAGCCATCCGCGACGTTCTTCATCGCGAATATAAAAGAACTCTGCACCCAGAGTAGAGCAGTAGGTGTTCTCCATGCGGCGAATCAGTTCGCGAAGGGGTGCTGTAACCTGCTTTCCGGCGACCATTGTAGTTACGCTGCGATCAAGGTCTGAGTCTGATAGCCCGTGATCAGAAGGGCTGAGATGATAGCGGGCTGGCTTTACAAGGCCCAGTGGATCTGTGATGGCGGAGTAATGGCCCTGACGACGATAGGCCTGGGTAAGCAGGAGGGCGCGCATGTTGATGTCCGCAACGGCATCCATGTCTGCGCTGGAAAGTTTTGGGATATGAAGAGGAAGGGCGGCATGGCCGTTTGAGCCATTGCCGTTTGTGCCTTCATGGTCTAGCTCAGAGAAGAACTTTCGCCAGGCTTCCGGAACGCTGGAGGGATTCTTGAGGTACTGTTCGTACAGTCCCTCAAGAAGCTCTCGGTTTCCGGCATTCAGAATACCCACTGCCATACTCCCTCCGGTGGTAGCTAAAACTACCTTTTGCTAAACGCTAACAGTCCGATCATTCGGGATGCGCGAATTTCGCGCGAGATCTTGCGTTGAATGCGAGCGGTTGCTCCAGTCATTCTGCGTGGCAGGATTTTTCCAGTTTTGGAAACAAAGCGCTCCAGGGTTTCCGCGTCTTTGTAATCAATCGTAAGATTTCTGGTATCGAGCACACGCTTCTTATAACGCGCTTTCTGATGCTTCTTGCGATCTAAGTAGGAATCTCCACCTTCATGGTCGCCATGGTCACCTTCACCACGGTCTCTTAGATCTTTCCCTTCTAGCAGGGCTTCTTGTTCTGACATAATATTCCTCTTGGTCTCTCTACATTCAGCGAAACGTTTGCGGGCCCCTGTGTAAAGCCAATTTCGGCTAAAAAGAGAAGGGGAATCGCACGCAGAGCCGCCGAGGCCGCAGAGAAGGAACCCTTAGGCTTTTCGGTTCACAGGGCCGACGCGGTCTCCACGCCTCAGCGTGAAATTTCCCCTTACTGGAGCGTTTCGGCCAGGAATTGAATCGATTTCTTGCGCTGTTCCGTTCCGTTCGGGTCGCGCTCTTCATCCGGAAAGAGGTCCATGGTTTTCTCTGTCTGCAGGTGATTGAAGAGGGCAAAGGCGGGGGCCGGGAGGTTTTTGGCGTCACCGAGGCCCACAGTAACAAAGAATTGTTGCTTCATTTCGCGGACGAAGTAGAGGCAATCGAGGTATTCCAGGGCCTTGCGGGACCTGGTCTTCATACGCGCGGATTTGGCATAGATTTCCCTGACTTCCGCCGCAAGAGGGGAAAGCGATTCATTGTTCCATTTATTCAGGAACAGGAAGCCCGGCCGCTCAAGGGCCACAGATCGGACCTTATCCGGATAGAGGCCTGCAACGAAGGCGGCCATCATACCGCCCAGACCCCGCCCAATTAGCCCGACCCGCCCCGGATCGATGGACTCCTGCAGCCGCAGATAGTCCAGGGCACGAACAGCGTCCAGAATGCAGTAGAACGGATAGCTTTCATTGGCCGGATCCAGGCCCGTTTCGATGCAATGCCTGGGCGGAACCAGGGGTGGCGGTTCGACTTTCTCATGGCCACGCAGGTCCAGGCGCAAATGGGCCAGCCCTGCGTCCCCGAGGGCTCGGTCCACGTCCATGTTCTTGTTTTCAAGGTAGTCGTGGAAGCTGATCACACCGGGCACACGACCCCGTTTCCTGGGCACTGTTAGCTGCGCTCTGAGGTTGTATCCGCCGATACTCTTGAAGTGGACCTCGGTGACTTGCTCGCGAACGAGGCTGCGTTTGATTACCATTTTCTGCTTTGGCTCCACCGGAATCCGTTTTAGAGATTCAAGTGCGAGTTTCCAGAACTGGCTAAAGTCTTTAGGAGGATTCAGAGTTGGAAAAGTCTGAAAGCACTCGTCAAAGGTTGCGGGCATTTGAAGTGTCAGACGTGAATTGCTGGACGGGAAAGTAAAGCAATGAATAAAAGGAAGGGGTAAAATAAGCGATCATGGACAATGCGCATTCAGAACGAATCTCCCTGGAATCGATCAAAGGGATTGGCAAAGTCGTCTCGTTCGAAGCGGGCGCCCGGATATATGAAGCTGATTACCTCGTTGGAGATCCCTGTTCCTTCCTGATTCTCGATGGTGAGGTCGAAGTCACCAAATCCTATACCCCTCTGCAGAAAGATGTCTTTGCCTATGGCAAGGGCGAAGTGTTCGGCATGCTTGAGGTATACGTAAATACCGCCAGGCTAACCGATGCGCGCGCGGTAACGGCCGTGCAGGCCATCGGTTTTTCTCGCGTTGAATTTGAACGAGCGATGGCGGCCAATCTTGGTTTCGCGCTCAACTGCATTCGCCTGCTCAGCAAGATGCTCAGACAGGTGAATCACAAACTGAAGCACATGTAAGGCTGTATGGAAGAAGAATTAGCGCACGATTACGACTTAATGAAGCTGGGCTTTGAGGGCGAACGCGCCATCACAGCCGATCTGTTCTTCAAGTACGGAAGAACCTACAAGCCCAAGGAAATTATTCTAAAAGAAGGGGATCGGGGGCACGAAGTATACCTGATCATTTCCGGACGCGTTGTTGTGACGGAAAGAATTGTAAAAGGCTCATATCGGGTCTTGAACTCGCTTGGTCCCGGAGAAATCTTTGGTGAGATGGCAATGCTTGAAAATGCGGCGCGATCTGCGACACTGATTGCAGCCGTTGACACAAAGCTTCTTTGTCTCACGCCGGATAACTTTGAGAAGATATTCAAGACGCATCCGCGGTGGGCTTTCAAGATTCTCGTTGCCCTCGGCAGACGAATTCAGGCAGCCTTTACCCACGTTGAGACGCATTTCGGCGTAAAGAAGTAGTCCGCAATGCTGCGCAGTGCGCTGCTTCGCGCCCTCCCAATTTCAGTTCGCATTCGCTCCGCGCTTGAGGAGCAGGGTTTCATCTGTAGGTTTGACTACGACCTTCCTGCCTGGAGTGGTTATTCATCTGAATTCTTCTTCGATGACGGAAGCCCATTGCGTTCGTGCTATGTGCTGAAGCCTTCCGCCTCTCCTGAGACAATCCATGAGAAATTCAAATCGGGTCGGTTGTTTTCGGCGCGTGAACTGGCTTCCATCCATACACAGGACTCTGCCTTCGCGGAAGGTGTAAGTGCAACCGCCGTTGTCTACTGGCCGGCAGAAAAGACACCACTTGAAAAATGGATCAGCGGTCGCACATCGATCAAGATAACAGAACTATTGCCGGCCAGAGAACCAACCCAGGTCGAACAGCTGTCCGCATCTGTGGAGGTGGCTCCGTCTCAAGAAACGGCAAAAACCCCGGAACCAATCCTTCAATCCGAGTCGGCGGCACAGGAAACCGACCTTCCAGAGCTGGAACCGGAAGCATGGAAATATACGCAATGGAATGCGTTTCGCTACGGAGTGGCCGGAAATCTTCGAGGCACAGTTTACAGAAAGAGTTTCTTATTACATCGTGCGCAAAACCTTTGTTTTGCGATGATGAGCGGTGAAAGGGCCCTGGTTCAGGAACGTCATGCGGCATTCATCGATTTTCTGAAACAGGTCGAGGATTGGCCTGCCGGACATCGCAAATATCTGGAAGACTATGAATTGCCCGCGGACACGGTAACCTTCATGCTGGGTAAGGATGGGCATTGCCGATTCTACTGTAGGGGCATTCAACCGGTATACTGGTCAGGCAGGCTCAAGAAGCTCATGCGGTTTCCTAATACGGAATCGCCACTGAATAGCCGGCTCCATGCCGGAGACTACATGCTAATGATTCCCGGGGCCTTTACTGCCAGGGAAGTGGCCGAAATGCGCGAAGCATTTTTTTATGGCGAGGAATCCCGGCTGGCTTCAATTCTGGACTACGGTGAACGAGGACGCGGAGTTCTAGTTGCCGTAGACAAGGAGAGTGGCCTTTGACTCAAAAACAGAAAGCTTTGATCATTCCGCTTATTCTGTTTGCTGCCGTGTTCTGCGCGGACCGGCTTATCTTTGATAAGGCGCTCTTTGCCCTTTCCAATCCGTCTGGCTGGGACAGTTTTCGCTGGTATAACTTTGAATCAATCTTTCGCCAGGTGGAAAATGCTAAGCGAGACAAACCGCTCGTTCTTGTGGTGGGCTCAAGCGTTGCGCAATATTCTACATTGCCTCGCCTCTTTGAAAAAGAACTCGGTGACCGTTATCGTGTGGAACTCATTTCACATGCCGCAATGCTTTCCACAGACCTTGTGCACTACAGAAAGCGATTGCTGAATCTAGGGCCAACGGCGATTGTCTGGGTTGCAAATGCGGCTGACCTTGATCTGGAGCGGACTACGCCACCATGGGAAGCGGGGCCCGCGCGATCAACAGTAGTCGAGCGGCGTTTCCTCACACAGCGTGCGCCAGCTCGTCTCTACTATCCCGCGGAGTTTTCGCGGGAAGGCGGTCTTGCCGGGGATTCAGTTACATCCTTCATAATGCGTGGCTCACTTTATTCGCTGCGCTATCCGCGCGATGAATGGTTTCCGTTTGTTCTATTCAAAAGAGAGTGGAACGGCCCATTGAAGAGTTACCTGAACTATCAGGGGGAATCCATTGGTGGCGGAATGTTTCGGGAGGGATTTACTGGCGCCTGCTTTGCTTTCCCGGCCAGCTATCTGACAGGCGAGGATTTCATGGCAGAGATTCCCGCACCTTTGATTCAAGCGGGCCTGCGCATTCGAGTTGTTATGCGCAGTCAGGAAGTATCGCTTGCCCAGTGCACCCCGCCAAATGAAGGCGAAGATATCATTCCCACGCGCGCTGGATGGCAGCGGATCCCCCTGAACAATCCCTCAGGCGTCGTCCATATCTACCTTTCGCATGTTGCATCGTCCGATCGGGCCACCGTCGTGGTTCCTGGATCTCCTGTTTTCCTTGGCCGCGGAATCAGACTCATTGGCAATTTTGGAAGGAAGCAGATCCCAACCGGAGAAACGTTCTTTCGCAGACCCAACCTTGAAGAAACCAGGCTCGAATCCCTACCGGACAGAGAAATCGTAGCGGACTATGAGACTCGCATTGAGCCACCGGATTGGGAGAAAAGACCGGAACTGACCTGGTTAAACCGCCTCCGCCTTGCAAAGCTCATAAGCGCTACGCTTGGATTTCATGAGACCCGGCAGACCACGGATATGCGCACCTTTGTGACGGAAACATCCAGAGTTGTACCATTGCTGATTGTAAACCAGGCCGAGCATCCATATTCGCTCGAGAATTACGGTTGGAGCCAATGGTACGCCGACTACTTAAAATTCATCTTTGCTATGCGTTCAGATCGGGTTGAGATCCTGGATTTGCACGACGCACTGTCCGTGCGCGAACTGGGAGATCCACATCATCTTACATTGAAGGGTGCAGAGAAGATCCAACCACGGATGGCTCAGGCACTCAAGGCATTGATCGCGCGGCAGAAATGAATCGAGTCCGCGTCATTGGGTCGGGGAATGCATTCAACATGGATGGCCGAGCCCATGCCTGCTATCTCCTGGAGGATCGGCTGTTGCTCGACTGCGGTGCTGCCTCGTTGCTCCGCCTGAATTCGCTTGAAGTCGATCTGGGAAAGCTTGATGGCCTTTTGCTCACGCACTTTCATGGGGACCATTTTGCCGGGTTGCCTTTCTTGCTCTTAACCTACCAGTACGTGCTCGGCCGAACCCGACCCTTTGTGGTGCTTGGACCTGCGGGGCTACGCGACGCATGTAGAGCCCTGCTTGATCTCACGTATCCCGGTGTGGAGCTTTCCTTCCCTGTGGAGTACAGGGAGCTTGAGTCCAATGTGTTTTCCCACTTCTCCGGATTTGATATCTTCCCAATGCCAGTCACACATAAGAAGGAAAGCGTTGGGTATCGAATTAAATGGAACGAAAAGACGTTTGCCTTTTCCGGCGATTCAGCCTACGATTCACTCCTGTTTGATCTGGTTCACAGCGTTGATCTTGCGATTGTAGAACTCAGTATGTATGAAAACGATGGATCGGTCGCGCACGTGGCCCTTTCTCAGATTCGGGACGGATCCTTGCAGGCCAAAAGAATCGTATTCACCCATGTTTTTAACCGCCTTGCGGAATCCGCGCGTGCCGAGCAACTGGAAGTAGCCGAAGACGGAAACACCTACGAGTTCTGAACAAATAGAGCGATCCAGGGACTGGGAAAATCGCCCACACCGGATGTGGTTAATTCAACAGAATTATCCCATCCGCCGCCGCAGTACCAGCATCACACCGAACATTATGACAACCGTTGTTCCCATGACTATGAAGAACAGGATCAAGTCAAAACCCTTGTTATCCAGTTCGAGGAGCATTACGTCCTTTGACATATTCATCTTATATTCATTTACAAAGAACTCACGATTCTTACTCGAAAGTCCTTCCCAGAAAACATTGCGCAGTACTCCCGTAAACTGGCCGCGCGAAAGTACTTCGGAAAGCTGATCATCCGAAAGATCTCCCGTTTCCACAACCATATGCACAGGATCACCTTCTACCCAGTTTGGTGCCACCAGCGGGAAAAAAAGTCTAACGGTTGTTTTGCCCTTGCGAGTAGTGGAATCCTTTAAGCCATCATCCAGTGCTCTGCCGCTCACCGTCAGGTTGCGCGTTCCCGTTTTGTTTCCAGCTACAAGCTCTTCGACCGTAACGTTTGCACTGCCCTTATCCAGTCCATGGATCAAAAATGGCGAAACGAGCCCAAACATGATGGCGCTGACCAGGATTGGAACCGCCCAGAATGCAATTTTAGCCGTATCTGCCACCTTGAGTTTTGCGAGGGCTTCCTCGCGCGGTAAGCTTCGCAGATCGCTTGAGGGGCGCTGGCGAACCAACTCATCTACAAGGGCCGTGAATCCTGGCTCTCCGTCATTGGAATAGAAACGAAACTTCTTGTCCTTGCCCGCGGCGTTTCGTGTAACAATGATTAGTTCGAGGAATTCTCCTGGCGGCATTTTACCCGCGTAGAGCATCTGAATTTCGTGGATGGGTAATTCGAAGTTGCGAATGCCTTGTTTGATCTTGAGGATGTTTCCTTCGATCTTTGCTGCAATGGTTATGAGGGTATATTTGAAATCGAATTGCATTTTAGGATTGTGCGCGATCCGGCGTGATCAGGCAAGAAAATTTTTCTTGGGCCAGCTACTTGATCATTACGTAAGGCATAGGATCGGTTGGTTTGTCCATTCCAAGCCGGACTTCATAGTGTACGTGATGTCCGGTAGCGCGACCCGTTTTGCCTAGCAGTGCGAGTTGTTGGCCGCGTTGTACGCGATCTCCCACATCGACCAGGAGCGAACTGCAATGCGCATACAACGAACTATAGCCCAGGCCGTGATGGATCCGCACAAACAGCCCGTATCCGGGCCGATCGGTCCTTGAGACCTGCATCACAACTCCCGGGGCTGTCGCAATGATTGGAATATTTGGGGCTGCGGCAAAATCCATCCCCGTGTGCACCTCTCCGGTTGGATTTCCAAACGGATCCGGTCTCTGCCCAAAGCCAGAACTGATGAAGCCAATGCCAGTCAAGAGGGGGCGTCCGCGGGGCGTTAAATGATAGATGGAAATGCGATGCCAGAACAAACGAAGAGCATGGCTTGCTCCCTGGGCTAGAGCTTGATCTGCGTCGAGGTGCAGGGCCCGAAGCTCGTCCAGGTTCAAGCCGAGAATGGCACCCGGGGCCACCTTTTCGCCCGGCCGGTTGGAGAGCGACGCCAGCCAGTCCTTAAACATGCGCTCATTTCCGCTGTCTGTGGCCTCATAGAAGTTGATTACCTGCCCCCTGGCCTCTTTCAGGAGGGATTTGCGTTCTGCGAGGATGATGGGAATATTCAAGAGCAAACGCTTCCGATCTTCGATCTTTGCGTCAGCGGGCTCTTCCCGCAGCTGCCGGACCAGGGCCAGTCCACCGGAAGCGGCCGGCAGAAGGAAGACCAGGAGGAGTGCAAAATAGACGACGTACAGGTTGATCCGCAGGCGAATTGGTTCGTCCGCGTCGTCTTTCATGATCAGCAGCGTCAGCCCGCTCCAGCCTTTTTCGCGTTTTTGACGGAACCGCTTGAACTGCTGCTCAAAGAAAAACTGCAGTTTGTGTGAAAGGCGCTTCACACGATGACGCTCCCGGAGGCGCCGAGCCTGGGAAGCGAATTTTCACTTGATCCAGAGGGGTACGACCGGAATCCTCCCATAACATGCTACGTCGTCTTTTGAACCTCTTCCGGGGCGGCCCCCGCTCCGTGGATCAGGTGCTCCCATATCCAGACGGCAAGCGAATCTACAGAGAATTCCATAAACTGCGCAAGGAACAAATGGATCCTGATGCGCTCAAAGTTATCAATCGGCTCAGTCGTCACGGTTACAGATCATACCTGGTCGGTGGCTGCGTGCGCGACATGCTTCTGGGCAAGAGGCCCAAGGATTTCGATGTGGTTACGCAAGCCACGCCTTCTCAAATACGCCGCATTTTTGCAAACAGCAGAACCATAGGAAGACGATTCAAAATCGTTCACGTGGTGTTTCGCGGCGGCAAAGTTGTAGAAGTTTCTACTTTTCGCGGACTCCCAGAACATCGTCTGAGCGCGAAAAAGACCAAAGACCAGGACTACTTGCTCAAGAAAGATAACTCTTTTGGAACCCCAAAGGAAGATGCTGCTCGTCGTGACTTCTCGATCAATGCACTCTACTTTGATCCTCGCAATGAAAGCATCATTGACTATGTTGGTGGATTCGATGACATTATGAATCGCAACCTCCGTGTCATTGGTGATCCGGATGTTTCGTTCTCGGAAGATCCTGTGCGGATGTTTCGTGCTGCAAAGTTTGCTGCCCTGCTTGGCTTCTCAATTGAACCTGAGTCCGCAAAGGCAATACGACGCAAACGCGACGAGATAATGAAGTCTTCATCTGCGCGTTTGCTTGAAGAATACTATAAGATTTTTCGAACCGGAAAGACGTTTGAAATCTTTAAGTCAATGGCTGAGACCGGACTTCTACAATCGCTTTTCCCTGAAACCGGGAAGATGGACGGAGAAGAATTCAAGAACAGTTCGCTCGGCAAGACGCTCGACATTGCGGACAAAATTCTCACGGAACGCGAAGACCTCACAACTGTAATCTACCTGGCGCTGTTACTGTCAGACCTGGTTGCAGATATCTTTACCGGAGCTGCAAAGCACAATATCGCAGAGTACGTAAAGAACGGAATCAATGGTGCCTGCCAGCGATTGAACATTCCCGGAAAAGAACGCGATCGTCTGATGCAAATTTTCATCAGCCAGCCGCGTTTCCTCAAGACGGAACGTGGTCGCGGGACCAGGCCGGAAATCTTCCGGGACAAGATCTTCTTCTATGAAGCATTCATTGTCTTCAAGATCCATGCGATGGCGCGTGGCGATGACGATGCGATTCAGAAGGCAATGTTCTGGGAATTTGGTCCAAAGATCAGGCCACCAGAACAAAGTCAGATCATCACTATGTTCCCGCAGCGTCGCTTCAGACACGACAGGCACGAAGGCGATGACGACCATCGCCGCCGGGATCATTCCGATCGCGGCCGCGATCGGGGCAGAGATCGCGGCGACAGGGGCGGTGAACGCAATGATCGTGGGGATCGCTCAGAAAGAAATGATCGCAATGAACGCGCAGATCGTATCAGACATGATCGCAATAGGGACAGGAATGATAGGAACGCGCCGGATCGCCGGCCGCCACGCGACGACCGCCCACCGAGGGAAATCCCGGAAGGCGCAGAAGCAGAGGGTGTAACCGAAACAGAACAGGCTCCGCGCACAAATCCTGATGGATCACCGCGCACAGAGCGCACGGGACGCAACCGGAGGCGCAGGCGCTTCCGGGGACGGAGAGGCGGAAACGGCGGTGGGAACAACGCTGGGAACGCCGCTGGCGATGCCGGGACTCAAGGGCAGGGCGATGGACCTCCTGCCGCTGACCACGGACCGGACCCGCGAAGAACCGAGGGCGCCGCTGACTGAAACAGATTCGCGTTCTTCATATTGATGACGAACCCGATCTGCTTGCAGACATTGCATTGGCACTGGGTCGATCAGGCTTTCTGGTCGACTCTGCTCTTTCCTTCTCGGGTTGGAGGAAACTTCTCAGTAAAGCTCCGGATGTAATTTTACTCGATATCGACATGCCCGGAAAATCCGGTTTCGATCTCTTGACTGACCTGAAATCGCGGGCTATCTTTCAAAGAATCCCCGTTCTATTCCTGACGGCGCATTCAGAGCGTAGCACGCTGCTTCGCGGCCTGCGCGAAGGGCTCGATGACTACATAACCAAACCCTGCGACGCCGAAGAGCTGGCTCTTCGGATTCGCGCCGTAGTAAATCGTACCGGCCTTCAGGATACTATCTCTGCCGGTCCGGCCACAATCATGGCTCTGCGCCATCTCGATGACCTGGAGAAGAGCGATCAGACGGCACGTCTTGACGTGGTGCTTGGAATATTTGAAAGGATATGCAACACCATCCAGGACAAGGCTTCGGGGATTCCAAGAGATCGTCGCAGCTCCCCTGATCCTGCGCCGCAAGCAAGACCGGCAACAAGAATGCCCCGCGAACGAAGGGCTCGCGATCTGGTTATCTTTGGTGATTCTCTGGATCCAGATCGGCTGGAGCGAATTCTGCGGGCCGGCAACCGTTTGCTTGCAGCCTGCGGAAATCATATTCTGATTCCGGAGGGAGAATATCTTGCACAGAGGCCGTTTCCGTTCCTGGTTGCGGCGCAGGTTCAGGCTCTGGAAAAGGCCAACCTCGCCGACTTGATTTGCTCAGCCGCCAAGGATAAGCTTTTCCATGCGTAACAGAGCAACGCTGATTTTGATTTGCTCAATCATGCGCTGGCAGAGGCCTGCCAGTTCTTGAATGGGTATGGTAAGCCTGACCATTTGATCATCCGGAATGCGATCCGAGTAGATTGCCTCATTTGGTTGTAGCACGATCCCATAACTTTCAATCATTCCGGTTCTGATCTGGCGCATCAATTTTGGCAGAGTTCGATCCAGGTCTCCAGTGATTTCATCGACTGCGTATAGAAATTCCCCAATTTCCCCAAGTAGCTTTGTCTCATCCGCGCCAGGTTTGCCGCTGAGTGTCTGGTACGAGCTCATCAGCTTCTCATAGTTGGGTTTGAGTTCGCCTGCAAGGACTGTACTGAATTTTATGAAGCGTAGTGTTGTGATCCAGTGTGAAGGAAGGCTGGGCGTTGTTCGGTACGCGGCGCGAAATTCTGCAGTGTTGTCGGGAATCTTCTCTAGATGAGTTAGGATTTGAGGAATAACTTCTTCGCTAATGGAGGTGAGGCATTCGGCGAAGATTGATTTATAGAACTGCAGCGTGGCAGGATTCATTTCTGAGACCAGGGCAAGCGGTCCACCAGCGCCGCTCGGGCTTTTTCAACTTGCTCGATCTGTCTGCTGCGCGCTGTACCTCCCTGGCTAATTTTTCTGTCTGTGCTATTCACCGTCGAAATTGATTCAAAGTAAAACGTGTCATCTTCCAGGTGGGAGGATACGCTACGGCGCATTTCTTTGGTTGCCTGGGTGAGTGTTAGGTCCTGGGCCGCGCACAATCCTACGAGCTTGCCCGCAATATGATGTGCCTCGCGAAACGGAATATCCTTCTTTGTGACCAGTGCATCGGCCAAATCTGTGGCTGTTGCGAATCCTCTCTCCAGAGACGCAGTCAGACGATGTTTCTGGAATTCAATCCCTTTGACCAGAGCCGTGAGGGTGCGGGCTATTAGATGGGTGTTCTTCGCGGTATCAAGAAGCGGTGTTCGATCTTCTTGCAGATCTCGGTTGTAGGCAAACGGCAAACCCTTGAGAGTCATGAGTAAATTGACTAGATTGCCAGTGTTTCGACCTGCGCGACCCCGGACCAGCTCTGCTGCGTCGGGATTCTTTTTTTGCGGCATGATACTCGAACCGGTTGTGAGTCCGTCAGAAATCTTGATGAAACCAAATTCCACGCTGTTCCAGAGAACAATCTCTTCAGCAAATCGCGAGGCTCTTACGGCAAAAGAAGTGGATGCGTAGAGGAAGTCCTGGATATGGTCGCGCGTGGCGACGGCGTCCATTGAATTCTCGTAAATCTCTGCAAAATTCAATTCCTTGCGGAGAAATTCGCGGTCCGTATTGTAGTTCACGCCTGCAAGAGCACCGGAACCCAGTGGGAGGCGGTTGGCCGTCTTATAAGTCTGCGCGAAGCGTTCTCTGTCGCGCAAGAATCCCCAGAAGTGTGCCAGGAGATGGTGGGAGACTTTGACCGGCTGGGCTACCTGTAGGTGCGTATAGCCTGGAATAACCTGATCGATCTCAGCCTCCGCTTTGACGATCAATGCGTCGCATAGCCGCGAAATTTCTTCTCCGATTTCCCGCGCCAGCCGTCTCACGTAGAGATGCGTATCAACTGCAATCTGATCGTTCCTGGATCGGGCTGTGTGCAGACGGCCCGCAGCTGGTCCAATTAGCTGAGTTAAGCGATTCTCTACATGCGTGTGGATATCTTCGAGCTCAATCTTGAGCTCAAATTTTCCTGACTCGATTTCTTTCTCGATGGCCGTCAATCCGTCTAGAATTGCTTTTAGATCCTGCTCCGGCAAAATACCAACGTGCCCGAGCATTTTTGCATGCGCACGCGAACCTGCGAGATCCTCGCGATACAATTCAATGTCAAGATCAATGGAAGCGCCCAGTTCGAGCAGCACGTCGTCTGACGCACCGGTCTGCCTGCCTTCCCAGAGTCTACTCACAGCAACTGACTCCATATCTGTGTGAATCGCACTGGAAGCTGGCTGACGGTGCAGAGGCGGAGATCGTAGTCAAGGACCAGACTCTTGATTTGAATATAAATGCTTTTGAATCGTGCCTGAATCTGCTGTGAATCTGCGCCCGGGGAAATGACGATGTAGGACAGGGGAGAGAGGCGAAAGATTCGATCGGATTTCTTCAGGTTCTCGCTTATCACGGCCTGAATTGAATCCATAATTTCCTGGCTTCTGTATTCACCGGATAGTGAAAAATAGACACGCAAATCCTGGAACAAGAAATGGGTCAGCGTAACGGGGACACCCGAATTCAGTATCTCTTCAAGAATTGGCCTGGTATCGCGTTCGATGTTGAAGAATACATTCTGCAAATTCTTTTCCCGCAAGCCCTGCGAGTTCAAGAAAACATTCTCTGCATGAACGAGGAGTGTGGAATCGAGAGCTGCTTCCGCAAGATCCTTAATGGAGCGAGGCAACACACCGCTAAATGTGAGTGTGATATCGCCCACGGTGAAGTCCCGTTCGACCCTGGCCCAGATTGTCTTTGCATCATCCCAATCGGTTTCGATTCCGTAAGAGAAAATCGCAACAGTTCCCATGGTCAGGTTCACACTGGCAAACCCTGCATGCAGGCAAATCATCTGAAATAGCCAGCGCGTAGTAGATCCAGCTCCCGCCGTCTTCAGGTTTGATTCAAAAGATTTTACAAGTTCAGGAGACAGCGTGCCCAGTCCTGCTTCCAGGGCTTCACGGATGCGGGCACGATTTCTGCTCAGTACTGGAGGAAGGCAGTCCTCAACGGCTCCCATGCCTTTCTCCAGAAAAGATCAAATCACTGCACCGGCTGAGGCAGCGTCAATTCCGCTAAACAATCCCTCGAACAGTGCCGTGGAAAGGTAGCGCTCACCAGAATCAGGAAGCACGACAACAATGTTTTTTCCAGCGAATGCGGGATCCTTTGCAAGACGAACTGCCGCAACGGTTGCAGCCCCGCATGAGATGCCGCACAGTATACCCTCTTCGCGGGCTAAGCGACGTGCCATTTCGATTGATTCATCGTTTGTAACCTGTTCAACGCGATCGATTAACGAAAGGTCAACGATGGAAGGGACAAAGCCAGCACCTATCCCCTGGATCTTGTGCGGTCCTGGCTGCGGCTTTTCGCCATTCTTTGTCTGGGTAATGACTGGTGAATGAGCAGGCTCAACGGCCACAACGAGTACGTTCTTTTTCTTTGTCTTTTTGAGGAAACGCCCAACGCCTGTAATTGTTCCACCGGTTCCTACCCCGGCAATGAATACATCGATGTTCCCTTCGAGATCGTCCCAGATTTCTGGACCGGTTGTATCTTCATGAATTTGAGGATTTGCAGGATTATCAAACTGTTGGGGAAGAAAGTATTTTGCCGGATCCGAGTTTGCGATTTCCGAGGCCTTTTCAATTGCGCCCTTCATTCCGCGCGCCGCCTCGGTCAAGACGAGCTTGGCTCCAAATGCCTTCAGAACTTTCCTGCGCTCGATCGACATGCTTTCTGGCATTGTCAGCGTCAGCGGATAGCCGCGTGCCGCCGCAACGTAAGCGAGTGCGATTCCTGTGTTTCCGGAAGTGGGCTCGACGATTTCCATTCCTTTCTTGAGCTTTCCTTTCTTCTCTGCGTCCCAGATCATTGCAGCGCCAATGCGGCACTTCACCGAATACGCTGGATTTCTCCCCTCGATCTTTGCAAAGACTCTGGCACCAGCCCCTTGCGTTACACGATGCAACTGGACAAGCGGTGTTTTCCCAATGGAGAGTGTGTTATCGTCAAATACCTTCATGATGGTCCTCGTGAACGCTACTTTTCATACCATCTTACCTGGGATTGCGCGACTCGTCAATTTCATAATGGAGCCGGAAGCTTTAGTCGTTGCAAGTCAGAAACAAAAGAGTCGCGGAGATGCTCCGGGGAAAGGATCACGACGTCCGGGCCAAAGGCTCGCAGGGCGCTTCTGACCCAGATGCTATCACTTACGCGGATGGCACTGCGATTCCAATCCTTGCGATCGTGAGGTCTCCTTGCAGTGATTCCAAACATGCGCTCGATTGCGCCTGCAACCGAGTTAGAGTAAGCGATTTCCGCCTTGAAGCCGGATGCATCCTGTTTGAAAATGAAAGAGTTTGCCAGATGGTCTCTTAACGTCGCAGGCCTGGCCTTTTGTTTTTGTGCAAGCAATTCAATGCCGGTCATTCGTTCCAGATGGAAGATCCGCGGTGAGCGGCGAAGGTGGCAGTAACCCAGGCAATAGAGACTTCCGCGATTCGCGAAGACAGCCCATGGGTCAATGTTCCGTATCTCGGCTTCTCTCGCGCTCAGGCTCTGGTATCGAAATTCCACCTGAACATCCTCGTCAATAGCACGGATAATCAAGCTGCGCTTCCTGGTAAATGGTCCAGACTCAATGTTCATGGGAACCTGGCCCATCCGGGCAAGGATTGCAGGTAGGTGCCGTGACTGAGTTCTGCCCCTTGTGTAAAAGTGAATTTCTGTTTCAATCAGATTGTAAACTGCGGTCCATTCGTCAGGCGTTAGAGCAAGCGGACGATCGAGCCCCTGGGGGAACTCCAGGAAGACCCGATCAGCCTCAATATAGATGTCAATGTAATCGGAGGGAGTGAATGGCGGGGTACCAAAGAACAGCAGCTGTTCTAAATCCTCACTGAGCTTCTTGTCGCTGGTATAGCCGGAAAGTTTCCGAAGTTGTGCGAGCTTGATTCCAGGGTTTGCTTTGAGCACCGGAATCAGGGTCAGGAGGCGCTTTAGATTCCGGGCAACTTTGGTTTCCGGGACGGCCTTTGCTTTCCGGGATCGTTGCCTTCCGGAAGTATTGCTGCGGGTATTAGCTCTCTTAGTCTTTGAATCAGTCATTTGCCGTATAACGTCCGGATCGAGTTAATATGTTTTTCAAAGTCCGCAAGAATCTCAACAGGCCCGAGGCCCGCAACAGTCCCCGGGTTTCGTAGCATAAATCCAAAAAGCGCCGTGCGGTTTGTAGTGGTGACAGCAATTGAATGGCCATCGAGCTTCCAGAGCTTCTGCGGCAAGCCTGCGAGGAAATCCAGGAGCGCATCTTTGCTTTCTGGCTCGAAAGTCAGTTGAATCGTCACGGGATCATGCAAGGAAATTGTAAGGGGATGAAGTGAATGGTCCAGGATTGAAAATTTAGGGTCAGGCTTGAATTGAACTTTTGTTGCCCTCGCTTTTGTGATGCGATCCAGGTAGAAGTAACGGATGGCTTTTGCATCGCGGGCGAATGCGACAAGACACCATCTTCCGCGATGCGAAATAAGACCTCTGCCTTCCACTTCGCGCTCGAGAATGCTGCCGTCGCGTTGTGGATATTCGATCTTCAGTAGCAGTCTTTTTTGGATAGCTTTCCTGATTTCAGGAAGATGATCTGCATTTCCCTGTGCTGGCGCCCAGTGTTCGGTAGGCGTTCCTGCTAGCAGCGTTGGCGTCTTATAGAGCAACTTTGCCGCGGCGGAGCGGTAGAGTTCCTGGTTTCTTGGGTTGTCCGGATTTTCAATTGCATATAGTAAGATTCCGGCCAGCGCAGACGCTTCTTCCGGGTTCAGTTTAAGATCCGGGAGTCTTTCGATTTCGTCGCGCGGAATGTAGACATGGCCGCGGGCCAGACTTCCATTTGGCAGTGGTTGTCCTTCTCCAAAATAATCAAGCTCCATCCCCAGAGCTTTGAGTTCGTCTTTGTCTCGCTCAAACTTACGCCGCGCCGATTCTGCGTCGCCTGTGTACGCAGGAGCAAGCTGTTCTTTGATTCTAGAAAAGCTGAGGCCTTCTGGATGATTCAGGAATGTGAGGTAGAGGCAACCGAGGCGCTCCATCTTTGCCATTCCTTCTTCCAGAGCCATAAGGAAAGCAATCGCTTGTGCCGGTCCGGTCAAGTAAAATGATTGCGAACATGCCCGTGTCCGCAGACTTTCCCTATGTCATTTGCAAAGGGATTGGAATTTGTGGCGCGAAGCCAACTCAAGCGTTACCGCCCTGTTGCCAGGACCTCTGAATCAATTCCTATCAAGGGTGAAACGCTCAGAACAAACGTGTATGCTGGCGGAGACCGTGGCACAATCATTGTAGTACACGGTATGGCGCTTCGAGGGATTGAGGATCCGCGCATGGAAGTTCTGGGGCAATCGCTTGCCAGCCTGGGCTTTACTGTTTATGCACCCCATTTCTCCGAAATTGCAAACCTTGTGATATCAACTGAATCCTGGCGAAAGGTTTCGCAGGTTGTGCGATTTGTCTCCGAGAAAGTGGGCGGCAGAGTCGCCCTGTTCTCAGCTTCCTTTTCTGCCGGTATTGTTCTGGTAGCTGCTTGCGGCGAAGAGAAGAATCGTATCAGCGCGGTCTGCACGGTGGGCACGCTCGGCTCCGTAGACACAACACTGGACTTCCTGATGGGACAACAGGGCATTGATGACTACGGTACAATGGTCGTGCTCTGGAACTTTCTGAAAGTACCGGAACCTGTGCGCGACGCATTCAGAACGGCCGCAGAGGATAACGGCCTTATGCGCGAGGCTCCGCAGTTGCCTGATAAGCTGGCCAAACTTAAGAAAGCGGATCTTGAACTCTTTAATAAGCTCAGACACGATCGCGATTTTAGACTGGCCGAATGGCGGAAATTTACCGCTACCAAACAATTTCAGGATTTGCGCGCAAACTGTTCCCCGAGCTTGCATATGAAACCGGTTCCGTTCAAGGTTGTTTTGATTCACGGCGAAGAAGACAATGTGATTCCGCCTTCAGAATCAATCTCGCTGCACAAGGAATTCCTGGCGCGCGGAGTGAGTTCGAGGCTGGGAATCACACCCCTTATTTCACATGGTCACGGAAGTATTGGCCTGGCTGCAATTCCTGAAGCTGTGAAGCTGGCATCCGCATTTGGCGAGTTTATTGCGGCTGTGTGAGCTGGTAGAGACGTACCTTTCGCCCGTCTGGATCCATTAGTGTCTGTGCACTTGCTCCGGGTATTCCAATTTCAACCTGAAGATTTTCCTTTGCTGGATACAATTCAAGAACCAGTCCATTGCCGATCATTGCTGAATAGTGGATTGGCCCCGATCCATGTTGTTCTCTGGTGAACTGAAGGCCAAGACTTTCATAAAAGGTTCGCGACTCCTCGATGTCGGCACAGCGAAAAACAAGAAAAGGACATTCATTCATGGTCTATCCTCTAGCCTTATGATTCGATCTTAAAAATGACGCGAGTTTTCGCCTTGTTGCGTGTTCGACAGCAGCAGGAGCTCCTTAAGGCTTTGGAGCTTCTACAATCACTTTGACGCTCTTTGAACTATCGGCGGCCACTTCGAATGCTTCGCCGATGTGGCCCAGGTCAAAGCGGTGGGTTATCATTTCTTTTTCAAATGCGGCTGCAAGTTCAGGCTGCTCTGTGAGCAGATTCATTGTGCGATGGAAATCCCCGCAACGAGAAGTGCGAATTTCAATCCCGCGTGATCCAACGGCTTCTGTGAGCGGAGATTCAAATTTCTTACTTGCGAAGAGCACGGCACCGCGCGGCCTCAGTATGGAGAATTCTATTCCGGCTAACGGTCGAACAATCGCATCAATTTCAGCAAGATTGGAAGCGATAGCCAGATCATACCTGGGGACAATAGATCCTTCCGGGCCGTGACCACCGCGAATTTCTCCGGCTGCATTTTCTGCAACGCTCCGGACATAATTGCGAGTCCGGCCGGCTGCCTGGTCCGCAGCTCTTGCTTCTTCAATCACTGACTCAGCCACGCCGGGCGAAACAAACACGTTGAGGTTGTTTCTCTTTTCTTCAAAAGGCCAGGTATAGTCCAGGTGTTCCGGTTTCCAGGGGAGGATTGCCAGTTCATCCACAACCAGGTCAGTGAGATGTTTCAGTCCGAGAACTTCCTGGCCATTTGTAGATTTCAGTGATACGCAACGTTTAGCAAGTCGCAGTGCTTCAAGAAACCCCTCAGGTTTTCCTGTGGTATCAAATACAACATCAAACGATTTTGTAGGAATTGGATTGCGCGTATCGAGTGTATCATCCGCGCCCATTTTCTTACAAAGCGCTTCCAGGGATTCGTGCCGGACCAGGGCCGTGATTGTAAAATTACGATTCTTTTCCTTTCTAAATCCAGCGAGTGCAGAAAGGATCAACATTCCAAGTCTGCGTGGACCCAGAACCGCTACATGATCTTTTTCATTGATGGGTGTGGCATCTACGCCCTGTAAGGCGGCGGCAAATGGTTCCGTCAGGGAAGCAGCCAGTGCTGAAATCTTATCCGGGACATCTACGATTGCATCAATGGGTGCAAGGAAGTAAGGGGCAAAGCCGCCAGGCAGTCTGTCAATTCCAAGCGTGATGCGCTCGGGTGAATGTGTATGGAGGCCGTGGAGTGAGAAAGGATCTTGTGTGTCCACTCCGCGAGCAAGCGGAGACGCATTGATCTCGACAACGACCGGTTTCCCGTCGCGTAGCCCCACGACTTCATGCCCAATTATCTGTGGCAACGGATACGGAAGAAATCTGCGCGCAAGGTCCGTAGAACAGACGCCGCAATAAAGTCCCTGTACGGGCGTGTAGCCTGG
>JAEUSB010000019.1 GCA_016788865.1 Leptospirales bacterium | reverse complement strand
TTCCTCAGGTACCTTGAAACGAATGGAATCTTTCTGGTCTGCCAGCGGCACGTGATCGAAAGTAAAAATGAAGTAGTCCTTGGCCTTGAATTCGCCGTCCAGCGAGGCATCTTCAAAAGCCAGGCCCATGCGCAGCACGTCCTGCTTTACAATAGCCTCAAACGGAATGTCCCGATAGATGCCTTCCAGGCGCGTTAGCTCTGCGAGGCGGGAGCTAGCAACATCGGTCTCTGCGATCATGGCTTTCAAAAAATGCTCCAGGCTGGCGAATGCAAGTAGAAAACGCCTTTGAACTTGACACAGCATGCCAGAGCCCGGAGTCTGCTTTATGGCGGAGATCCGGCGTTCCCCACGCATTCGCATTCTTCTCTGGACAAAGAAGGCTCGTCAGATCATTTCAGATCGACTCACGCCCCTCCTGCCAGAAGAGAACAAGAAACACGCACCGTTGATTGTCTCGGTACTCGATGAATTGTCCAAGAATGCCATAAAGGCAAACCACAAGTTCTTACTGATCCGCCGCAAGATGGTGGAACATTTTCGCAAGGCCGGCTTTGACGATGTGAAGTCCCGCCAGAAAGCAGAAGAACTTTGCATGGACGCAGCCAGCTATAATGAATTTCTCGATTCAAATCCGGCTTTGCTCGATGGCATCTCTCCAAGCCTTCGTGAAATTTTGAACCAGGAAGCGCTCTGGATTAACCTCAGGAATTCGGAACGAACCGAAGATACTGTCGCAAAAGAACGCGAAGCAATGCGGAAAACAAAGGACTATCGCAACCTGTTTCGCGATGTCCGCGGCCGTCGCGTTTACGTTGAATTTCGCGCTTCTGTGAAGCCACCGCATCTCTGGATTGAACTCATAAATACAGCCCCTATTCTGAATCGCGACCTCGGTCGGATTCGCGAGAAACGGGAAGAATTTAAGAAGCACAGGGACGCTGGTACCGAGTTTGAGTTTTTCATGAACAACATGGACACATCGGACGGGGGATCAGGTCTGGGATATGCCACCATCGATACCAATCTTGCAAGCATGGGTCAGGATCCAATGGAAGCCCTGTATATTGTTTCCCTTCACAGCACCAACGTCATGATGAATCTCGATCTGGAAAAAATGGCGGCCGCGCGATGATGGAAGAAATCAAACATATCTTTGATTTTCCAAAGCCGGTGCTTGAGGTTTATTCAAAGAAATGGATTATCGCTTTTGTTCTCCTCGTGGTCCTGGACCTGGTTTCCAAAGTGTGGATTACCGAAACGCTTGCATTCCGTCTAACGGAGCATCAGCTTGAAAATGCCGTACCCGGCAAAGTGGAAGCTCTGGTTCGCGGAAAGCAGCAAATAAACATTCTGGGAGAAAACGGCCGTTTCGTAAAGTTTAGCCTTGTTTTCAATGATCGATTTGTGTTTGGTTCTGGCCCAACTGCCCCGGTCCTGGGGCTGTTCATCAGCGGGTTTGCGGTTATTTTTTTGGTGTTTTATCGTTTGCACAATCACACATTTGGGCCTTCGCTTGCCTGGTTGTTTGTATTTTCTGGGGCCGTGGGCAACCTGATCGATAAGATGTTTGTGAAGTCGCTTGAGACGGGGGACTGGGTATTTTCGTTTGGGCCTCAGCCAAATCACGTAAGCGGCGTTGTTGATTTTGTAGAATGCATCTGGTTCGGCTGGTCCTCCACCTACGACATGTTATCTTTTACGCTCCCGGTACTTGGGACATTCAGACCGCTGGCCTGGCTTGCCTGGCCCTCCTGGCCAACCTTCAATCTGGCCGATAGTCTGATTGTAGTAGGTACGATTCTGCTGGTACTGAGTATGATTCGCAATCCTGCCCCAGCCCGCTCCGAATAGCATAGTATGGAAAGTCGGCAGAAGGAATCGGATCTAATCCGCCGTGCCGCCAGGGGCGATGAAAAGGCTTTCATCGAGCTTATTTCCCCGTATCAGGTGCGTCTGCTCAGGCGTGCGCATGCATTGCTTGGCAGCCTTGAAGACGCTGAGGATGCACTCCAGGAGTCCCTTATAATGGCCTACAGATCGCTTGCGAATTTTCGCGGCGAAAGTGGTATTTATACCTACGTCTACCGCATTGTAATTAACAAGTGCCATGACTCGGTCCGGAAGCGCAAACGGACCGAATCCGAGTCCCTGGACAATATTCCGCTGATCTCCGACGAAAGAGTAAGTATTTCGAAAAATCATGAACTTTCTGAGGAGTCCTCTTATCTTATACTACAGATTAACAAGCTCGATAAGAAGTACAGACAGGTCCTCCTGATGAGGTACTACGATGCGCTGTCTTACCAGGAGATTGCTGATCTAATACATATAAGTGTAGGGACCGTAAAGAGCCGGCTGTTTAAGGCCCGCGAGCTCTTGAAGAGGTCCATCGTGCGAGACGGGAAAGGAGAGGAGTACTTTGCTGACATGGTTTAAAAAAATCGACGGGCGGCTACTTGAGCCGGAAACAATGAGCCCGGCCGAGGCAAAAAAGTCAGCGGAAACACGCGCGCACCTGGGCCTGGACAACGGCCTCAGAAAAGCATTCGCATCGCCTAAACTCATGCCTGCCCATAACTCAAAGGCATTCATGCAGCGCCTGGAAAAGACCCTGGCGCAAACTCAACCGTCAGTCGGTATTGGAGATAAGATTAGCGCCTACCTGGGTCAATTTGCGGATTTACTGCGCGCCAACAGCTATGCGGTCCCACGTTTCGCAAGTCTCGTTATCATTCCGGTTCTTGGATTTGTGATCTATAGTTCCATGAATCGCCCGGGCCCGGAAGGGACCGTCAGCGAGGTGGCCGTACTGGAACAACCGGGCTTGCGCCATGAAGAGATGGCCCCGGACGACCACCCGGAAATGCAATCAAAAGATGAAGCACCTTCCTCTGACGCCCGGCTTGCAAGCGGCTTTCCAAAACCGACTGCACGCAGCATGAAAGCTGACGCAGAGTTTGATCAGGTAGCCCAGGAAACACTGGCAATCCAGGAAGACCTGCTCAAGAAGAACCTTGAGATGGCGCCTAACGCTGCTGCAAAGAAATCGGCGCTTGAGCAATTGCTGGATTTCTACAAGAAGAGCGGAATGAAGGAAAAGGCGGAGAGCACAAAACGGGAGCTTGAAAAACAGCCCCGTTGAACCGTCTTGCAGAAGCCGTCATGAAACGACGGCTGGCAAATCTCGACATCTTAGAGCTCCATTCAGGCAACCACGATTTTGCTTCTTCTTTTGTCCCGGCAGGCGTGCTCGACCAATCCTTCCGCGCCTTTAGCGAGCATCCGGGTTACAGGCCAGATCCGCGGGGCTATCTGCAGGCGCGTGTAGCTGTTTCAAACTACTATCGTGAGGATTTTGGTCACGTCGTTTCCCCTGACCAAATCATCCTTACTTCGGGCAGCAGTGAATCCTACGCCTGGATTTTTCGTCTGCTTACGGAGACGGGAAAAGAAACGATCCTTGCTCCCAGACCCTCTTATCCGCTTTTTGAGCACATTGCAGATTACGCCCGTCTAAACCTGGTGTCTGAAGGGTCGGCTGATTTACATGCGGCGGCCCTTGCCGTTTCGCCTGCAAACCCCACCGGCGATATTCTTGGGCGCGATCAATTGGAGGCACTTGCACAACGGGCGAGAGCCGTGATCTTTGATGAGGTTTTCTCAAGCTATATCTGGAACGCCGAACTTTCGGGCTCAAAATTTCCGAGGCCCCGGACAGAGCTGTGTTTTACCCTGAACGGAACGAGCAAGCTGCTGGCCACCCCCTGGCTCAAGCTCTCCTGGATTCTCGTCGAAGGAGAGCCTTCGCGCGTGCAGGACGCCCTCTTGAGGCTTGAGTTTATCGCAGATACGTTTTTGACGGTAGGTTCAATTGCGCAAATGGCTCTGGGGGACCTGCTCAAGTCGCGCACGCATTGGAAACCGGCTTACCTGGACCTGATGCGCCGACAGCGAACGCGGATGCTTGAAGCCATTGATTCTATTCCCGGCTTTTACGCGAAACCACCGGACGGCGGCTTTACGATTGTGGTCTCCTATGACAAACGTGTGGGCCTGGATGAGGAAGAGTTCGCGATTCGGCTGCTTGAAGAAACGGGAGTCCATGTGTATCCGGGATACTACTTTGATCTGGAAGGCGGGCAGAGCTTTGTTGTGTCGTTCCAACAGAGGCCGGAGCAGTTTGACGAAGCGCTGGCGCGCCTCGTGGATTTTGCATCCAGGTTCTCCAGGTGATACCGGATCCCTGGCGAAACTGAGTTTGCCAGGGTAGTTGACTCTCAGATTGAGATCTTAGAAATCTTTTGAATCTTGAATTGCGATCCGGCTTCCAGTCTGGCCGATTCACCCGGCTTCTTGCCAATGAGTGCACGACCCAACGGAGACAGATACGAAATTACATTGCGATCGGCATCCGCTTCCCACGGACCGAGCAGCGAATAGACGATTGTCTGTCCATCCGAGTCTTCCACGGTGACAGCTGTTCCAATCGTGACCACATCGGTCCTGATTCTTGAAGGATCCATAACCTGGGCGCGCTTGATTTCTTCATCCACGCGAGTGATTTCTGCTCGCAGTTGCGTTTGGCGTTCCATGGCCGCTTTGTATTCAGCGTTTTCTCGCAAGTCTCCGCGTTCCTGGGCTTCCCCAATATCGCGTGAGTTTGCCGGCATTTCAACGTTGATCAAATGATCCAGGTGTTTCTTTCTCTGAGCAAGGCCATCGTTGGTAACAAGGATTACGTTGTCTGCAGGCATCAGATCGGTTGATCCCATGTCTGCGCTTTCCTCTTCTACTGTCTCAGGCTCGGCCATTGAGAAGTCAGGACGAACCGAAGCGAGGAATTCCATGAAGTTTTCCTTCTGTGCATCCGGTGCGTACGGGATCTCTTTGAAGAGAACGGCCATTTTGCGCACATTGCTGATATCCGCATCTTTCAGGAAGGCTGGTAGCTCACTTTTACGCAATGACTCCACAGTAATGTTTGTGGTTCCAAAAATTGCTTCAAGGGCCTGATTCTTTAGCTTGGTTCCTTTCTTTTCCAGGTTTACCAGTGGCTTCAGAATTCTAAATACGTGCAGAAGAACGTCTTCGCGGGAAACCGGAATCCAATCATACGTCCATTGGCCGGAAAGAATAGCACGCGCAATCCACAGAAAGATCTCTGGATATTCACGACTGCGTTTGAAAACGCGATCCACGAATTTGACAAGAGCGTCTTTCTGACCAAGGCGGTTCAGTTCGTTGATGATGAAGCTGCGCAGGTTACTTGGAACATCGAAGATCAATTCACCTACGATTTCAGTGTAGTCAGGTCGCACTTTGATGATCAGGGACGCAAGTTCGCGCTTGAATTCAACGAATGGAGTATCCGTCGCAATTTTGAGAAGACCCTTGGCTGTCTCTGCTTTGATCTGATCAATGATCTCTTGCTTCTTGATCTTGCGACCAAGGTTATCGCCGGAAGATTTCTCCGCCAGATCCAGGTAGAAATAGGCGTGCAAGCGCTTTAGCTTGTCCTTGCTATTTTCCTGTTCAAGATAGTACTGGGTGCAGGTTTGCACAGCACCACTTGCTGCCTCGTCTTTTAAGACTTCGAGGGCGATTTCCATTTTTGCATTAAGATCGTTGGTGCTGTTGAACTTCAGGCTGAGTTCTTCTTCGCGTTTGATTTCTCGTTCACGCAGTAGGAGCTCGTTCTTGTTCTTTGGATTGAATGCGAAACGCGGATGCTTCTTGATCTCAGTTCTGGCGCGAGTCCACCATTTGGACCAGTCGTCACCCTTCAAAAAGCGAGTAACTTCGATCTTGAGTTCCGCAAGCGAGATCTTGTTCTGAAAGCTGGTAAGCAGCATATCGAAGAACATGGGAACATCTTGCTCAAAAATCTCCTGGATCTCTGTCTGATTGGCGTAGGTGCGAACCCAGATATGTTCAGGGTTCAATGGTTGTAGACTTGTAATGGCCATCTGAATGGACATTTTCTGGCCCGGATGGTCCTTGAAATCTATGATCACTTGATCTTTGTCGATTTCAGTGATCTTGCCAACGCCACGCGTCCGGTGATGGACAAAGTTATCTTTATCAAATACAATGTTGCGCTCGAAGCTTGCAATGCACGGTCCCACTGCCTTTTTGTGGTTGGTGAGATCCGACATCTTGAGGAATTCATTCAGGAGTGAATGGCTCTCGTACTTGGTACGATAGGCGCGAACCAGGTCAGATCGTGCTCTTGAGTTGGGTTCGTATTCCAGTACCTTCTTTAGAAGGACAATCGTAGTATTCCAGTCTTCAACTTTCTTGTAATGCTCAACCAGGTTTGCATAGTAAGCTGCAATGCGAGTCTTCTCGCGATGTCCAACGAGAGTACGCTCAACGCTTTCGAAGAAGGAGATATCCCCTGGATCGTGTTGAACAATCTGATTCCAGACGTCTTCCAGGTTCTTATAGTCCTTTATGCGCGCGTAGGCTTCTCCAGCCTGCTTCAGGAATATCAGGGCTCTAGCCGGATCCTCTTCAATAATAGCCTGTGCGTATTTGCGAGCTACGTCCGGGTCCCGCTTGTCGACAGCGGCGAGTTTTTCGAGGTATGGCTTGAGTTCTTTCTTTCCACGGAGGCGTTCAGTGGATTCAATCTTAGCGCGCAACGCCACGCGGTTAGAATCGTCAGCTGCCAGAATTGCATCTGCAATATGGTCCACAATGGGCCAACGGGCGGAGTTTCTGAAGTCTTCGAGCAGGGAACGGAGATGCTCAACACCTGCGTCGTCACCGCCTACAAATTGCAGCCGACCTAGAATATAGCGGGAGACAAGCGAATCCGGGTTTTCTTTGAGGTTGTCTTCCAGACTGCGAATTAGATCCGCCTTCTTGTCTGAACCCTGGATTTCCTGGATCAGTTCGTCCAGAGTCTTGATCTTTTGAAGTTGTACGGACGCAATGTCACGCGCAAGCTTCTCCTCGTTCAAGTGGGAGTAGAGTCTGGATACGACCGGGTCCTGTATTGTGTCTGTGCTCATCAGGAAATTACTGCTTATTCTCTATAAAATGGGATTACATCCACAATCCCGACAAACAGGATAACGGTCAAACCCTTTCGATACGACGTGGTTTGATTTGAAAAAAGACCATGGCGCGCAAAGTCTGGTCAATGGCCTTCCCCGAGTTTTCTTCAAATCGCAAACGCAAGGATGTCGAGCTCGACATTCTTGATTTCTGGAAGAAAAAGAAGATTTTTGACACTCAGGTCAAAGCCACTGCCGGGGGCCCTCGATTTGTGTTTTTCGAGGGGCCTCCAACCGCCAACGGCAAGCCCGGCATTCATCACGTACTGAGTCGAGTGTTTAAAGACATCTATGTGCGCTACTACGGGCAGCGCGGCTATCACGTGCCGCGCATGGCCGGCTGGGATTGTCACGGACTGCCTGTGGAACGCGAGGTTGAAAAGGCCCTGGGAATCACTGCAAAGTCGGAAATCGAAGAAAAAGTGGGCCTTGAGAAGTTTAATCACCTCTGTCGTGAGAGTGTTCAGAAATACGTTTCTGATTGGAACGTATTCAGCGAGCGTCTGGGTTTCTGGATCGATCTGAAGAATGCTTACTATACAATGGACAACTCCTACATTGAAGCTGTCTGGGGATTGCTGAAGAATCTCTGGGACAAATCGCTGATTGAAAAGAGTTATAAGGTGGTTCCTGTTGATCCGGTTATGGGTTCCACTCTGTCCGATGCAGAAGTAGCGCTTGGTTACAAGACTGTAGAAGATCCGTCCCTTACAATCAGGTTCAAGGTTGCCGCTACTTCCGGTCCGTTTGTGGGGGCTTCAATCCTGGTCTGGACCACTACGCCCTGGACGCTTCCAGGAAACGTAGCACTTGCAGTTTCGCCGGATTCCGAATACGCACTTGTGGAAGTGCAGTTTGAAGAAGCCGCAGCTGAAAAAGTGATTTGCGCCACGGCGCTGCTTGAGTCGCTTCTTGCAAATACAAAAGTAAAGTCGCATAACGTTATTAAGTCGTTCAAGGGTAGCGAGCTGGCGGGCCTGGCGTACGAAAGGCTATTCGACTGGGCTCCGCTCCTGGATACGAATGCAGGGAAGAAGGCCTTTTATGTGATCACTGCAGATTTTGTAACCATGGATACGGGATCGGGAATTGTTCATATTGCTCCCGCTTACGGGGCGGATGATCTTGTAGCCGGTCAGAAAGAAAACCTGCCGATTTTGCACCCGGTGGGACTGGATGGCAAATTCTCACTTGGCCCAATGAAGGACGTATTCTTCAAGGAGGCAGATCCGCAAATCATTCGCTTGCTCAAAGAGCGCGGTCTTGTCTGGAAATCGGAACGCTACCAGCACGAGTATCCCTTTGGCTGGCGCACGGGTGCACCGCTATTGTATTTTGCAAAGGACGCGTGGTATATTCGGACGACTCGTCTTCGTTCCAGGCTGATCAAGCACAATGAGAAGATTAACTGGGTGCCGGATCATGTAAAGGAAGGCCGCTTTGGCAACTGGCTGGTGAACAATCGTGATTGGGCCCTGTCGCGCGAGCGATACTGGGGAACCCCGCTTCCAGTCTGGACCGATGGGGAGAACTATCGTATCATTGGAAGTCTGGCGGAGCTCGAAAAGCTCACGGGTAGGAAGCTGTCCAAACTCGATCTTCACCGACCTCATATAGATCGTATAACGTTCAAGGAGAAGGTCCCCCTGAAGGGAGCAGGAAAGCCTGCATCCAAATCCAGCAAGAAGGCCGCTGGCTCTGTCGCAACCACGGAGATTCGCGAATGGAAGCGTGTTCCGGAAGTGATCGATTGCTGGTTTGATTCGGGGGCCATGCCGTACGCTCAATGGGGTTTCCCGGTGCGCGGCAAAACTGATTTTGCAAAATACTTTCCCGCTGATTTCATTTGCGAAGCTGTCGATCAGACTCGCGGCTGGTTCTATACGTTGCTCGCTATTTCGACCATGGTTTCTGACAAGAGCAGCTACAAGAATGTTGTCTGTCTGGGGCATGTGCTCGATGGAAAAGGCGAGAAGATGTCGAAAAGCAAGGGCAACACAGTCGATCCTTACAAAGTCTTTGAGCTGCACGGAGCAGATGCAATCCGCTGGTATTTCCTGGTGGGAGCGCCTCCGGGCAACTCGCGTAAGATGGGACAACCAGGATCGGATCAGGATCCCGTTGGCGACGTCTTTGCGTTCTTTAACATGTTGCTGAACAGTGCAGGGTTTCTTTCGCTCTATGCTAACATTGATAAGATCAAAATTCACAAATGGGATAAGGAGCCAGTAAAAGGAGCCTTACCATTCAAGCAGCGACCTGACATTGATCGCTGGATCCTTTCGCGGCTTCAGCAGCTCATCAAAGAAGTGACGGATGCCATGAACGCATACGACGCGCAAAAGGCTGGAAAGCTCATGGAGCTTTTTGCGGATGATTTGTCCAACTGGTATATTCGTCGGAATCGTCGTCGCTTCTGGAAAGGCGAACGTGATGCAGAGAAGCTCACAGGATTTGACACACTCTATCGCTGCCTGACAACCCTTGCGCGCCTGGCGATGCCATTTATTCCATTCCTTGCAGAGGAATTGTTCCGAGGTCTTGTCAGCTCGCAAGTTAAGGGAGCGCCATTGAGCGCAAACCTGGCCGGTTGGCCAGAAGCTGATTTCAAGAATCTCTACGACGCGAAGACACTCGTGGAAGGCGATTTGATTCTGCAGGCAGCGTCACTCGGACGGGCGGTGCGCGCGCAATCCGGGATCAAACTCAGGCAGCCGCTTTCACGCATTCGTATCTTTGCAACGAGCAAACAAGCAAAGGCGGCCATTGAGAAAAACCGCGATGTGCTTGCAGATGAGCTCAATGTAAAGCAGATCGAATTTCTAAGCGACGCGGCGGGGTTGATTGATTACCGAATCCGGCCAAACCTACCTGTGCTGGGTAAGAAATTTGGCGCTCACATGAAGGCCATTCAGGAGTTCTTCAAAACTCTCCAGAACCCAACTGAAGTAGCTCGCAACCTGCGTGATGGAAAATCTCTAACGATTCAGGACCAGGGAAAGACCCTGGAATTAACATCCGCTGACGTCTTGATCGAGCCGATTTCCGCCGCCGGGACCGCCGGCGTTGAAGGGAATGGTATGACTGTGGTTCTCGACACCGAACTCACTCCCGAACTCATCCAGGAGGGCATTGTTCGCGATCTTGTTCGTCAGGTCCAGGAGCTCCGCAAGACTTCGGGATTTGAAGTCACCGACCGCATCTTCTTGTCGATTGAAAGCGACGAGCAAACGTTAGCTGCTATTGAAAAATTCAAAAGCTACATCGAAGAAGAGGCTCTTGCCAAAATCCAAAAATCGCCCACTGGCAAAAGCAAAGGTGAATCCGAGTTTGAGATCGATGGGAAAAAGCTAAAGGTGCGGGTATTCCTCGACTCTTGAGTGTATAGCCGTCACTATCTTTCGTCTCTTCACCGGACGAACTACCCCGCGTGCCGGGGGGCGTGACTAAACACTCCCCCAGTGTACTCTATCACACAAGTGCGACATGCCTCGCTTGACAAATCGTCCCGATCTGCTAAGCTCCGCCTCGCTTTCGCCGACTCTCCCTATTTTGACCGCAATCATGCGCTCCCACCTCCAGAAAAGGAAAGCCACCCACGGGGGTGGGCGAGGTATGCCCGGCTACTTCCCGGCGATAGACCCACGCACGGTGATGCAGATGCGATCCTCGTCGAGACCAGCCCGCAGATTCTTTTGAACGATAGTTGGAAGCTCGGGGTGAGCCTGGAGAAAATTCTCAAGCTTCGTTGCGGAGGCTTCGGTGCAGCTACTGAGCGGAACGTTACGACTGAAGGTCTTTATGAAATTCAAATCCCGATGATTGTGAATGTCCGCCATTGCGGCATATAAATCATCTATGAGCGCCTTTTGCAATTCTGCCTGCTGAAAAGGAAGAAATCCCGGCATCGCATGTTTCAGATATGCCTCATGCACTTTGCCCGGTTTGCGAATCTCAGCGAGCGATTCGCGTTTCTTAGCCACGTCAGGTTGTGCCATGCGGCAAGCGAAAGCCATTTTCCTTCCATCCTCCGACGGGTCGCGTTTTAGTTCTGCTTCGACATCGCGCAAATATTCCCCGGATGAAATACTCAGTCTGAGCAAGACGGCCCAGCGGCGATTCTGATCCATTTTTACTGCGTCAGGTCCGCCACCGAGCATTCGTCCCAGCAGTGACAGCGTTGGTTTTGTTTGCGCGGATTGGACCAGGGCATCGAACCACACCCAGCGGTCAGGTGAATCCGCAGAACGCTTGAAACGATCGAGTAGGACAGTCTCAATTTTGTGGTTAGTGGACTGCGTTCCTTCTATTCCGTCAAGGTAGCGCACAACGGAAGCGCTTTGATACGATCCAGCAAGATTCTCAAGAACGGCACTGAGCACGACAGCATCAGACTCGGACTTCAGAGCGGTGATCAATAGGTCGGTGAATTCGCGCAGGTTCATTCGGCCACCGCGCACATCTTCCCAGAGTATTTGCCAGAGCATGGTGCGAAGCAGTGCATCGCTTTTTGGATCGAGAACGATTGGTCCCACCTGCTGTCTTTGCGCTGCGTCGAGTGAGACGCGTGTGTAATCCTGGTCGCCGTGATTGGGGAATACGAATTCCGGACAGGGCGCATCTGCTTTGATTTCGGTCAGGGGTCCCTGGTAGGTAACGGGAAGTGTCTTCAGTAGAGCGCGATTCCCCTTTGAATCTTTGCCAAACAAGGAAACCGTTGTCATATGTCGCTTAACGGGCCGATCTCCGGAGACTGCGTACTGTTCAATTGTCAGAGTTTCCAGTTTGCCGGCCGAACAGGTCGTCCGCACGCGGACACCGGATAGGCCAGACGAATTTAGCCATTCACTTTGCCAGGATGTCAAATCACCTTTGGAACTCTCCTGGATTGCGGCCATAAAATCAGCCAGGGTTGCATTAGAGAACTTGTGCTTCTTGAGATACAGGCGAATTCCGTCGCGAAATTTTGTGGCGCCGACCTGGAATGCCAGTTGCTTCAGAGTCGAAGCACCCTTGCCATACGTAATGCCGTCGAACGCAGCAAACGCGTTGGACGTGTCACTGACATTTGACTGAATCGGATGAGTCGTAGACAATCTATCTTCACCATAAGCCCAGCGTTTCATTCTGAGGTTAAAATATTGCCAGGACTCCTTGAACTCGGTATTTTCCATCATCACAAGCCCCGCCATATAGCTTGCAAAGCTCTCATTTAGCCAGAGATCGTCCCACCATTTCATTGTAACGAGGTCGCCGAACCACATATGAGCGAGCTCATGCAAGATCAAATCCGCGCGGGCCAGTCTACCCATGCGTGTTGGTTTGCTGCGAAAGACGTAGCGCTCCGTGATTGAAACGGCACCCACGTTTTCCATTCCACTCCAGTTAAAATCAGGAATGATGATCTGGTCGTATTTGGGAAACGGATATGCTATATCAAAATACTTTTCATAGAACTCAAACCCCTGTTGCGTAATCAAAAACCATTCCTTGAATTCAACGTGCTGGGCCAGGCTCTTGCGTGCGAACAATCGGAGCGGGGTCTTTCCCGCTTTTGATTCCCATTTGGAATACGGACCGGCATGCAACGCGATCAGATACGTACTGAATTTAGGGGATTCCGGGAAAGTCCAGATCCGCCGATTGCCCTGGGGCTTCACGGCTGTTTCGCGCACCGCAGAGATTACTTCCCAGGTCTGTGGCGCTTCCACAATGAGCCGATAGGTCGCCTTAAGGTCGGGTTGGTCAAAGCATGGGAAAAGCTGATTTGCTGCATACGGCTCAAAGTTCGTATAGACGTACGTATTCTGGTCGAGTGGATCCTTGAATCGGTAGAGACCGTCACCTGTTGTGCTGTAGGGATGCTTGTAGGCGACTGTGATACGGTTTTCGCCCACTTTAAGGTTTTCGCTGATCAGGAAAAACGCGCCGTTGTAGGTAGGCTTTTGCTGCGTCCCGTTAACGGTCAGTGAATCCACTTTCCCGTATGCGAAATCGAGACGGAGCGGTTTATCGATGCTTGTGAGAGTAAAGACGACCGTTGAGTTTCCCGAAAACTCCGCATCAGTTCCAATCGAGAACTGCATATCATAGCGGATGTTCTTGATACGCTCCGATCGCTCCATGGCCTGGGCCTTAGTGAGGTTAACGTTGGGATTTTCTTCTGCCCATAGATGGATCTGGAAAATGAATGTGAAGACGAGTAGGAGAATCTGCCGCATACTCTGAAAAAATGGTCTCGGCTCTGCCTGTCAGGTTTTTTTGTTAAATTTCATTTGCCAGAATCGGCACCGACCCCACCATTTCCAAATGGCGCGAACACCCGTTAAAAAGACCACATTTCTTGAAGCCGTTGCAGCTTGTATCCAGCACGAAAAGGAAGTGTTTCAATTCTATTTCCGCCAGGCTGAGGAATTGCCTGAAGGGCCCGTCAAGAAGCTGTTTTATCAGCTGGCAGAAGACGTGGAAGAGCACATCAAGATGATTGGCGAGATTTATTCGCAGGTACAGGGTGGAGAAGGGCTGCCAAATCTCAAAATGGCGTCTGAGGTGCAGAAGTTTAACAGTACATCACTCCAGATTCTGATGCGCAGATTGGACCGCAATACCGCAACTGCCACTCGCGGCAATGAAATCGAGGCCGTGAGCCTCGCAACACGCGAGCATGAGGATGCAGCTGCATTCTATACACGCATGAAGGATAAATTTGAGGACAAAGGAATCCAGGTCCTGTTTGGACAGCTTGCAAACTTTCAGGAAGAGTGCAGGCTCCTGCTCGAATCGTATTCTACATATATGACACAGGGAACTCCTGCAAGCCAACCGTCGGCATACTGGGAAGAATAGAATGAGGCTATCTGCATTTAAAGCGGTCAGGCCCAGGCCTGACCTGGCGGGAGAAGTTGTTTGCCTGCCCTACGACGTAATGGATACCGAGGAAGCGCGCGAAATGGCAAAGGGGAAACCCTCGTCTTTTTTGCACGTGATTCGCTCAGAGATTGATCTTCCACCGGAAACAGATCCACACACAGACGCAGTCTATAAACTGGCAAAGACTAACCTTGAAACAATGCTCAAAGAAGGGCGCATGGTTCAGGAATCGGCGCCTGCGCTGTATGTCTATCGTCTGGTCAAAGACGGCCGGAATCAAACGGGAATTGCAGCGCTCAATCACATTGATGACTATCTGAGCGATCAAATCAAGAAACATGAGTTGACCCGTCCCGACAAGGAAGAAGATCGCCTGCATCATATCGATACAACCGGCGCCAATTGCGAACCTGTGTTTCTTGCCTTTAAATCAAACGAACAACCTGAAATTGCACAAATGTTGAATCAGGTGGCAGATTCGCAAAAACCGTTATACGATGTTACAGCAGACGATGGTGTGCGTCATATCGTTTACGCCATCGAGCCAGGAGATATGCAAAATCGCCTGACGGCAAAATACCAGGCCTTGTCCGCCGTATACATTGCCGATGGTCATCACAGAAGCGCCTCGACGGTTCGCGTTGGCAAGAAACGCCGGGAAGCCAGCGGACCCGGATCGCATGAGTGGTTTCTTGCCGTCACATTTCCCGATGTAGATCTGCGCATCATGCCATACAATCGGATTGTAAAAGATCTGAACGGTCTTTCTGCAGATGCCTTTCTGGCAAAAGTGAAAGAATCTTTCGATGTGAGCGAAGGGAAGGGACAGACAGCTCTCCATACTATCTTTATGTTACTTGGCGACAAATGGTTCACGCTAAAAGCAAAGCCTGAAACGTATCAGGGCGCAGATGCGATTGGCCGATTGGACGTTAGTATCTTACAGACCCGATTGCTTGCTCCGGTTCTTGGAATTGCCGATCCCCGAACTTCAGAGCGGATTGCGTTTGTGGGTGGGATTCGCGGCGAAGCCGAGCTTGTTAAGCTCGTATCAAGCGGCCAATGGAGGGTGGCGTTCTCAATGTTTCCAACCTCCATGCAAGAGCTGTTCGATATTGCAGACGCAGGTCAGATTATGCCGCCAAAATCTACCTGGTTTGAACCAAAGCTTCGCAGCGGATTTCTGGTTCACAAATTCTAAAAGTGTTTCTTGCTGCCTGGCGTCGCGGTCATGACCAGCAGGTTTCGCAGACTCGCGCCCACCTGATGCAAAGGCTCCGGGCTACGATGCGCGCGTGACAGGAGCAGCGCTCCCTCAACGGCGCTGATTACAAGCGTCGATAACACTGCTGTCTGGCTCTCTGGAATCCCTGCGGCCCGCAAGCGCGACGCTATCTTTTCAGCGAGCGTGGCATAGTGATCCGAACAGATGCGATGAATGCTGTCAACTGTCGCTGCCGCTTCGAGAGCAGTCGTAGCAACGGGACAGCCTAACTCGTAGTTAGAACGTACCATAGCCTCTGCAAGCGCATCGCACACATTGGAAAGTGCTTCGGGCAAGGTTACGGCCTGGTTTGCTCGCTCTTCAAGAAAATCCTGCCACTGGTGTGCCTTATCCTGTAGTGCAGCACAGGCAAGCTCTTCCTTTCCACCTGGAAAATGGAAATAGAAAGAGCCTCGGGGCGTTTCACTTGTTTTTAGAATCTCCTGCACGCCGGTTGCGAAGTAACCCTGCTTTTGTAGCAGGGCGCCTGTGGTAGCCAGGAGTCGTTCGCGTGTATCGTTTCCCTTTTTCAATCTTGAATCTCAGGCCGTTGCTTCACCGGGTCCTGGTTCAGGAACCAGATGTGCGACTTTCCTGGGAACAAGAAGGCGCAGCGGGTTAAACGCGTAACTCAGAAAATATCCGGATACCAGTGCACCGAGCCTTCCCAGTTTTGCATCCGGCGCGAGCCCACGCGCAATTCGACGAAGCTGAGCCTGATACCATACAAGTTCGAGCATGTCGTCAAACAGACGAACACCAACTTTTGTGGTCACTTGCACTGCCGCTGCAGCTTTCCCCGCCAGAATCCGAGCCGGCAAATCCGTCTCAACAAAGAGCGGACGTGCGATTCCTACCATATCTACATGACCTTCTGCCAGAACCTGTTCCATGGTTTCAGCCGTGCGCATTCCGCCCGTGAGCAACAACGGAAGCTTTGTGAGTGAACGAACTTTGCTTGCATAAGTAAGAAAATATGCCTCGCGCCGACGCGTGGATTCGCGCACATTTCCATCAGAGCCCATCATTGCTGATTGTTCGTAGCTGCCTCCGGAAATTTCGAGGAGGTCAATCCCTTCCGCTTCGAGAGCCCGGACGACAGCCATCGATTCTTCTTCCGAGAATCCACCTTTTTGAAAATCAGCGGAGTTCAGTTTTACGGCGATTGGAAAATCCGCTCCCACCTCTGCGCGAACGGCCCGCACAATCTCGATGAGGAACCGGCGACGCCTTGCTGCATCACCACCCCATTCGTCAGTACGCAGATTGGTGCGGGGAGACAGAAACTGGCTGGCTAGATAGCCGTGCGCTGCATGAATTTGAACTCCTGAAAATCCGGCGCGTTGTGCGAGGCCCGCAGCAAACGCATACCGACGAATCAGCTCGCGAATCTCACCATGGGATAACTCCCGCGGCTTTCCAAACATGCCCATGAAGCCACGCATCGGTACGGGCGAAGGTGCAACAGGGTCCGCCGAAATTCTGCGTGAAGTCTGGCGTCCGGCGTGGTTGATTTGCATGAACAACTTTGCTCCGTTCGCCTGCGCGGACTGAGCCCAGTGTTTCAGCCCTGGCAAATAACGATCGTCCGTAATGACCACATTGCCTGGCTCAGTTCTGCCCTCCAGGTCCACGAGCACGTTGCCCGTGATCAAGAGGCCTGCGCCTCCCTGGCCCCAGCGCTCATACACGCGAATCAGATCCTGCGTGGGCTGGCCTGTTTGCCGGTCGGCCAGCGCCTCGCTTGTGGCGCTCTTGGCGATTCGGTTGGGGATGACGGTCCCGCGCAGGATCAGGGGCCGATTGAGAAGCTCAGGTTTGATATTCATGAGTCATAAATATGACGGTCGGTCTACATATTCAATCCTTTTATTTTCCGGCCCGGAGAAAACTTTCCGAGGATTCACATTAGGTGGTTCGGCCGCCAGACACCGGGCTTTGAAGGTGCGCCGGGG
Source organism: Leptospirales bacterium (assembly GCA_016788865.1). Classification (GTDB taxonomy): domain Bacteria; phylum Spirochaetota; class Leptospiria; order Leptospirales; family Leptonemataceae; genus JAEUSB01. Next base: position 21,571 of record JAEUSB010000019.1, on the reverse strand, counting down.
TCCAACGAAAGGCGGGTTTCAGGATTCGATTTCTGCACCTGGTTTCCAGGAGTATGTTTCGTACGGCGGGTCGATTTCGTTTACTTCGATGCAGTTCTGCGCCTGGAGCTTTCGAATGATCGAGTGGATCACGCCCAGGGCCGTGAAGTAATAACCGCTCTTGCGAGTTCGCTCCCCCATGGCGGAAAGGACGAGCTCACTCAAGTCGTGCGGCTTTTCCTTCAGCCGACGCATTACGCCGCGTTCGAGCAAAGCCAGAGTCTTCTTCAGCAGGCGAATCTTCTTGTGTGGTTCTTCCGGCTCCTGGCCGTGTGCGGGCAAGAGTCGCTTGATTGGAATTCGCGAAAGGCGATCGAGTGAATCGTGATACTTCTGCAAGTCTCCGTCCACTTCTGCGTAAACTGAAGAAACATTGTCCAGTACAAGATCGCCGGTAAAATAAATTCCTTCACCAAGGATGTAAGGAGAAATATGCCAACGATTGTGTCCGGGGGTGTGCAGGAATCCAATCTCGCGCTTGCCGCATTCGATTACATCGCCTTCCACAAGACCAACATCGATCCGGACAGAAGGATCCACCTTACCCCCGCGTGAATATGAGTCACGAAACTTATCCCAGCCATGCCGCACGCGAGCCAGCTCGTTTTTTCTGATTTCAGGATCGCGATGCGCTTTGTACGTTAGGCGCTCTTCAGCGCTCCGCAGTAAAAGCAGGTTTGCCCGATAGTTTTGCGATGCTACTTCGATCCCGCGCATGGCGTAGGTTCGCGCCTTAGTGTAGTAGCTGATGCTCAAGCCAGCACTCATATGGTCGATATGATCGTGCGTATAAACGATGTGCTTGATTCGAGCAAGCGAAAGTCCAATGCTCTTCAGCGAGCGCTGCAGCAAACCCAGGTTTTCAATGTATCCCGTATCAATCAGCACCGGTTCGCCGGAATTGATCACGTAGAGATTGTTTGGCTCGTAGAACGGTTGCGGTATGACAATCTTGTAGAGTTCCGGGCCAATCTGCGTGGCAGCCGGAATTGTTTCATATTGATGTAGCTTCAAGCAAGTGCGCTTTCGATAGCCTTGACAATTTCTGGATCTTCTGGAACTACGCGAGGAGAGAATCGCTTGAGCACGCTTCCATCTTTTCCAACAAGGAACTTCTCGAAATTCCAGGTAATGTCTCCAGGAAACCCCGCGTCTTTTCCGGTCAGGTATGCGTAGAGCGGATGCTTTCCCGAACCATTTACTTCGATCTTCGTCGTGAGAGGAAAGGTTACGTCGTAGTTCATGGAGCAGAACTGCTGGATCTCAGCTTCTGTTCCTGGCTCCTGCCCGGCAAACTGATTGCAGGGCATGCCAATGATTTCAAAGCCCTTGTCCTTGTACTTCTTGTACAAGGACTCAAGTCCTTTGTATTGAGGTGTTAAACCGCATTTACTTGCTACATTCACAATCAGCAATGCTTTGCCTGCAAAGTCGCGTAACGGCTTGTCCTGACCTGTGATTGTCTGGGTTTTGAAATCGTGTACGTTCATTTTGGACTCCTGAACTCAGCAAATCTTTTTTGGTGATTGCGCGAGCTGGTCTGCCTAATTTCCCTTCAAGAAGTTGCGGAGAACTGCCTGCAGAATCCCGCCCTGACGATAGTACTCAATATCAACGGCATTGTCCAGCCTGCAAATCGCTTGAAACGACTTGTCTCCTGCGCGAACGGTTAACTCGCCACGAGGTTTAGCCGATGCAATTCCGGTAATTTCGAATACTTCTTCGCCTGTTAGACCCAGCGTTTCTGCGGATTGTCCTGGCAAGAACTGAAGCGGCAGTACGCCCATACCCACCAGATTTGATCTGTGAATCCTCTCATAGGAAACAGCGATTACAGCGCGCACACCCAACAGGTAGGTACCCTTTGCAGCCCAGTCGCGCGAAGAACCGGTCCCGTATTCAGCACCTGCAAGGATTACGAGTGGAACCTTGTCTGCCTTGTATTTTAGGCTTGCATCGTAGATGCTCATGACTTCACCCGATGGCAGATGTTTGGTAACGCCGCCCTCTGTGCCGGGAGCCAGGAGGTTGCGCAGTCGGATATTTGCAAACGTTCCGCGTGTCATCACACGGTCGTTTCCGCGACGCGCTCCGTAGGAGTTAAAGTCTTCTTTTGTAACGCCGTTTTCGAGGAGGTACTTGCCAGCAGGTGAACTCGCAGCAATGTTTCCGGCAGGGCTAATGTGATCCGTTGTTACAGAATCGCCCACTTTTGCGAGCACGCGCGCGCCCTTGATGTCAGAAACAGCGCCCGGTTCTTTAGGCATGTCGATGAAGAACGGAGGCTCTTGAATATACGTGGACTTCTCGTTGAACTTGTAAACGGCGCCACCGGCAACAGCGATTGCGTTCCACATCTCGTTTGCGTCACGCACGTTATCGTACTGTTTGCTGTACATGGAGGGCGCAATTGCGTCCACAGCACTCTTAACTTCTGCCTCAGTTGGCCAGATGTCTTTGAGCATAACGGCTTTGCCGTCTGACCCCTGGCCAATTGGTTCCTGCGCCAGATCGATATCCACAGTTCCAGCAAGCGCATAGGCGACCACCAGCGGTGGGCTTGCAAGGAAGTTGGCTTTAACGTTAGGCGATATACGACCTTCGAAGTTTCTGTTCCCGGACAGAACCGCGGCCGCTACCAGGTTTCCTTCGTTGATTGCATCGACGACCGGATCAGGTAGGGGGCCCGAGTTTCCAATACAGGTAGTGCAGCCGTAGCCAACGGTTTGAAAGCCAAGTTGGTCAAGGTAACTGCTGAGTCCCGCTTTCTGTAGATAGTCAGTCACCACGCGAGAACCGGGGGCCAGGGATGTCTTTACAAATGGCTTAACCTTAAGTCCGCGCTCGACCGCCTTCTTTGCAAGAATTCCTGCTCCAACCATTACGCCTGGATTTGAAGTGTTTGTGCAAGATGTGATTGCAGCGATTACAACACTACCATGAGTAACTTCTGCTTTGTTTGCATCCTTGATGGTTGCTTTTGTTGCAAGTTGCCCCGGGGAAAGTTCAAACCCGCGATCTTTTACTGGCTTTGTCAGCGACACCTGCCAGGTTTTTTTCATTTCGCTCAAGTTCACACGATCCTGCGGACGTTTTGGTCCTGCAAGTGCAGGCTCTACAGTAGACAGGTCCAGTTCAAGCGTGTCGCTATAGACGGATTCTGGAGAATCGTCCGTGCGGAAGAGTCCTTGTTCTTTGTAGTAGCGTTCGACCAGATCGATTAGATCTGCCGGGCGACCTGTGCGCTCTAAGTAGCGCAGTGTCTCTTGATCAACGGGGAAGAAACCGCATGTAGCCCCGTACTCAGGGGCCATGTTTGCGATGGTGGCGCGATCTGCAAGGCCAAGTCCAGAGAGTCCCGGGCCGTAGAATTCAACAAACTTCTCAACCACACCTTTCTTGCGAAGCATTTCAGTAACGCGCAATACGAGGTCGGTTGCCGTTGCACCTTCCTTGAGTTTACCCTGGAGTTTGAAGCCAACTACACTCGGCACAAGCATGTACAAGGGTTGCCCCAGCATTGCAACTTCCGCTTCAATTCCACCAACACCCCAGCCAAGTACACCGAGTCCGTTGATCATCGTTGTATGTGAATCCGTTCCGACGAGGCTATCCGGATATGCGATTCCATTTTTCTCAAGTACAACGCGCGCGAGGAATTCCAGATTCACTTGATGTACGATTCCAACACCAGGCGGAACTATCCCCAGGTTCTGGAACGCACCCTGACCCCATTTCAGGAATTCATATCTTTCCTGATTTCTGGCGAATTCAATTTCCATATTCTTTTTAAGCGAATCTGCTGCGCCAAAATGGTCTACCTGAACCGAATGATCGATTACGAGATCCACGCGGACGATGGGATTGATTCGCGCTGGATCACCGCCCATGCGAACCATGGCGCCGCGAAGGGCTGCTAGATCGACCACGCATGGGACGCCAGTAAAGTCTTGCAGTACCACGCGCCCGGGTTGAAAGGCGAATTCCCGATCGCTCTGTTTGGCTGGATTCCACCGCGCAAGGCCTTCTACATCTTCTTTGTGAACTTGAAACGCATCCTCATTCCGCAGCGCGGATTCGAGGAGAACGCGAATGGAGTAGGGTAGTTTTGAGATATTGCCGATTCCCTGCTTTTCAAGAGTATCGAGCCTGAACAGATCGAGTGATCCAGCCTTTGAGTTGAATTTAGCCCTGGCGCCGAATGAATTCTTCATATTTCACTATCTTTGTCCCGAAATTCAGTGTCAAGGCTTTCCAAATTATGCGCGCCCTTACGCGAAATTTGGAGCGATCGGTTTTTTGGATGACGTAACCTGGCCGGCCGTTCTGCTCATGACATGGAAATCGCAAGCAGAATCTTCGCAGCCCTGGCGGGCTTCTTACACATCTGGATCTTTATAATGGAGAGCGTACTCTGGCTACGGCCTGCAATACATCGTCGCTTTGGTGTCACGGATATCAAGCAGGCGGAACTAATGAAAAATGTCTTCTATAACCAGGGGTTTTACAACCTCTTCCTTGCGATCGGCGTCCTGTACGGAGTGTTCTTCTTCAACGTGCACCCGGGCTTTGCCCCGCCAATAATGTTCTATGGCTGCCTCTGTATCGTGGGTGCAGGACTCGCACTCCTCTCTTCGCGGCGCACCATGGCTCGCGCGGCGATCATTCAGGCGCTACCACCCCTGATCTCGGTCATCTGCTTCATTCTTTTCATGCGGGGGATGTGAAACAGTCCGAGGTGAGGCCAGGCTTCACCTCGCTGCCTGGCCTAATTCTGGGTTCCCGTGAACCACCGGAGCCGCGCTTGGGCTCGGGCCAGGCGCTTCGAACTTACCTCAAATGCTTCAATCCGCGCAACCCACTGTTTGAATCAAAAAAAAGTTCCAATTTTGTACGTAGCAACCGCGAGGAAGCCGCCCGGCGATGCGGTTTGTACCGATCCCAAACGCGAAAGACTGTGATAGAGTTTCGTCAGATCCTTGCGGAGGCTACGCATGCTGACAAAATTGAACACGTATCTGCGATATCTGGGACTGGGACTGCTGGTATGCTTTGCATCGTGCGGGTTTGGTCACGCAGGGATTGGAACGTTTGATAGCGCACAGGAGAACGAAAACCAATGGCTCCTGGCCCTGGCAATGGCTGCGCCCGGCAATTCAAATTCCAATCGCGTCCTGGGCAACTTCGTTCCCGCAACAGCCGCCGCCGTACAGCAATGGGGCGCTGTGACTTACGGAAATGGACAGTTCGTTGCCCTTCATGCTGATGTTAATGCCATCGCGATGGCTTCGCCTGACGGCGCAAACTGGACGACGCGAAATACACCGATCGCCGCCTGGAGGCAGGTCATTTATTCGGGGGGAAGGTTTGTGGCAGTCGGTAGCAGCCTCAGCAGCTCACAGATGAGTTCAACGGATGGAAATACATGGACAGGTTCTGCGCCGACGAGCGGGCTCACCCCAAACCCACATACCGTTGCGTACGGAAACGGTCTCTATGTATCATTGCTCCAGCAGGCGAGTAACAACAGATTCATGACCTCGCCTGATGGCAATGCCTGGACGGAGCGAACAGGTCAGGGTGGGGATTGGGCCGCGGTGATCTATGCCGCTGGTCAGTTTGTGGCCGTGGGCATGAATTGTGTGATGACGTCGCCTGACGGACTCAACTGGACGGTGCGAACGCCGGCAGCTGCGGCAAGCTGGTCCGCGATTGCTTATGGAAATGGGCTATTCGTAGCTGTTGCCCGCAACTTTGGACAGGCCATGACGTCACCGGATGGAGTAAATTGGACGCTTCGCCCCGTCGTTGCCGCATCGAATTGGGGTGGGCTTGCTTTTGCAGAAGGGCTATTTATGGCGGTGGCAGCTTCGGGCAGCAAACAGATCATGACGTCGCCCGATGGTGTTACCTGGACAGAGCGGACGGCGCCGGTTACGAGCAACTGGCAACATGTTGCCTTCGGGAACGGTCGTTTTGTGATTGTGGGTGGGAACGGTGCGAATCGCGTCCTATGGGTAACGTGGCAGTGACGTCAGGCGGCATTCCGGATGCCTTTTGCAACATGACCCCATAGTACGCTAGCACGTACCTGTGACATGCACTGCTTGACAGTTTTCCGATATGTGCTAAGGTCCGTCCGCCTCAGCTCCGCCAGCTTCCATTTTGCTCAGCCTTGTGCTCCCACCTCCAGAAATGGAAAACCACCCACGGGGGTGGGGCACGTTTGCCCATTTTTTGTGACGACATTTTCCCGGGAGCAGAGTTCTCAGAGCGTGCCAGAGGCTAATGCTAACCTGCTAGTCGCAGACAGGCTTTAACGTGAGTGCATACCAGCGTGGAACAAGGTTGCTGTAGATTGTAATCTGAACGCCGCGCTTGTCCTGGCCGCAGTTTCGAGACACCAGGTAGCCATCTTTATGGCTTACAAATGGAGCGATCGTCACACCGTTCATCGTCGTACCCACATAGAATTTCTGAAACTTTGCGGATGCACTCTGCCAGGACTCATCTGGCGCTTCAAAATCAAAGGTAAGCTGATCGCTATCAGGAAGAGCGATGGCCTGAGAAATGCCAGGCGGAAGACGGTATGTGGTACCCCTGTGTTCCACAACTCCATTCTTCACATCCTTGCACCAGCCATATTCCTTGTAAGGACATGGATTGTTCAAGTCTGACTGCTCCGTTGCAGGTGTTACAGGAGTCACGGGTGTAATTGGATTGTTTACGGGAGCAGGAGTGACTGGAGTTGCACCCAACAAGAGCGAATTGGACCATACGTCGAACTGCGCCTTCAGGGTGTCGTCTGCTTTGTGTAGAGCATATCCGGTGTATCCCTGCCCATTTCTGAACTCGAATTCCACGATGGTGAGAGCATATATTGTGGGCTGTCCTTTCTGATCTACGCCAGCTGCTGTGAATGACTGAAAGCTCCACGTGTAAGGCATCTCAGAATTGCTGTGCGAACCGGACCAGCCCGCTTGAATATTTGTAAGCGGCAGCCCGTTCAGGAATGTGGAGTTGATTGCCAGTCCGCTTGCCAGCCTTTGAGCATCGTTATTTATGAGGCCAGGGACCATGTAGAACTGATGGCTGAACGATGGATTGCTCATTGCGAATCGCGATGAATTCGAGGATTGAACCATAAATGAGGCCGGAACAGTCATCGTCATTTTTTGCTCTGGCCATGATGCCGTTTTGGTGGCTTCCACCGGCGCGAGATGATCGTCGTTAAATGCAAAGGGTAAAATTGTCTGGGATGTTTTCCCGGGATAGAGCTTTGCAATGTAGGCTTTGTCACCCTGGGAAAGGCGATTTCCGGGTTGCATGTTGACGCCATTGAACAGTTCGGGAAACAAATTGCTGCTGTAGCCCATAATGGAATGCGGATCAAACGGTTTTTCCTGTCCGGGTTTAGCTTTCTTCTTCAAGAGCTTCGCATCAGCTGTTGCTCTGTCCCAGCCAAAATATTCTTCCAGCAGTCTGTACGTGTTCTCATTTACTGTAATGTATTTTAAACCATCTGGATTTTCAAACTCATGCTCCAGTCCCAGGGTATGACCGAACTCATGTGTGAAGGCGGTGCACTCGCCTGGTTGCGCATTTACTCGAATTGATGGTATCTGATTGTTATAAGTCCCATAGCCAACATGTGACATGCCGCCACCTCCGCCCACGAACTCGACAAGGACAGCATAGACGCCGTTTGGCATTGGTTCCTGATGATATTGGATCAAGAAGTTTCCGTATTTGCTCCATTCGCTTGTGCACTCGGCGAATTGCGTTCGCTTGGCCGCCGTGCCATTCATGAAATAGACATGAATGATCGAACCCAGAGGCCAGTTAACCAGTGCGCGCTCGCCGGGCTTCCGGTGAATCGCATCGTCTATGACCCTTGGGCTTTTCTTTGGGGCTGCCGCAACGGCGCAGAATACAAAAATGGAAAGGGCCGGTAATACAAGCTTAAGCTTCATGGTAGTCTCGATTGGACTGATTTTGACGGTCAGCGGGTCAGCTTTTCCCGGCCGGTCAAGCCCCTAAGTGCATCGTCGAAGACCGGAGCCGCAAATATTAGCTGCAGAAGTTTTCAAGCCAGTCAAAGCTGCTTTTCATGGTAGGGACTGTGGCGTCTATTTCTGAGGTTCCGGACGATTTGGCCATTATCACTTCCTATTACAATCCGCAGCATTATGTTTCGCGAAGAGAGAACTTTCACTGCTTTGCCCGATTCTTAGGTCAGGCTGCGCGAAATCTGTTTGTGGTCGAGAGTGCCTTTGAGTCTGATGATTTTGAGCTGAGTGAATTCCCAGGTCTTTCGAGAATTCGCGGGGGGGATGTGCTCTGGCAGAAAGAGCGCATCTTGAATCTGGCAATGCGATCGCTTCCAGAAAAGTTCAAGAAGATTGCATGGGTGGACTGTGATTTGCTTTTTGCAAACCCCCTGTGGATGAAACAAGCTTCGGATGCGCTGAATGAATTTCCTGTAATTCAACTATTTGACACAATCGTTCGTCTTCCATCAGAGATCAGCAAGCAATTCCGACGAGGCACGATCCAACCGAATAAGCTTGATTCAGATCACGATGAAGTCTGGAAAGGTTTTGCTGCGATCCAGCGTGAGAATCCGCAGAAGATGTTGAGTGGCGATTTTGCCGCACACGGTCATACCGGATTCGCATGGGGGATCCGTCGCGAGATTGTGCAGGACCTGGGGTTCTATGACGCTTGTATTGCCGGAAGCGGCGATCACATGATGGCGCATGCGTTTTGTGGCGACTGGGACTCGATCTGTATTGATCGCATAATCGAGAAGAGTTCTCCTCACCGAGTTCATTTTGAGCAATGGTGCAAAAGGATCTATCCGCGTGTGAGGTCGCGAATTGGCCTTGTTCCCGGAACGATCTATCACCTCTGGCACGGTGAGACACTGGCAAGACGCTATGTACTGCGGAACCGAGAACTGGCCGCTCTGGGATTTGATCCGCGCCGCGACATTCATGTGGGACCTTCTGGACTCTGGGAATGGACGGGCCGGAATGACCGGCTCAGGCATTGGGCGATCGATTACTTTAAGCAAAGAAACGAAGATGGTGAGGCACAGAGCGCATGAGTTTCCTAAAGTTTCCTTTTCTACTATTGTGGCGACTCTTAACTTTTGGATTGGGAAGCCGTCAGATCAAAGAGGCCTCAGGTCGGATCAGTCGCTTTGGAGACCGATTCCGAAATGCAGGAGACAAGGAAAAAGCCAGCATTTCGGAACGTTATGCGCGCATCGCAAGACTTTGTTTTACTGCATGGGGTGCACAGGCGGTCGAGGAAGAGTTTCTTGAGCGCATCGGCCAGAAGCCAAAGCCGGCTCCATATTCTCCGCGAAATGTTGAGGACACTACGGATAGATCGGAACGTTATTCCGATCTGACCAGAGATGCGGGGTACACACAGTCATATTCCAGCGATTCCACTTCGGGTTCATCCGATTCTGTGTCCGGGCAGGGTGGTGAGTTTGGCGGCGCCGGTGCCACTGGTTCGTGGGAGGCGGAGGCGCAGGAGAGCAGCTCTGCTTCCCAGGAGTCATCCGGGTTCACCGACAACAGTTGATCTGGATACCTTCGAAGTAACCGGTGAGGCTTTTCAGGCGATCGGTTCGTGATAGCATCACGATCGATGCGTTAACACGCACCCGAGGTTTGTTTCACTTGACCTTTTTCGAATTTCTGCTAAGCCGTCCGGGGTCGCCACGGTTTGTTTTCCGTCGAGCAGTACCCCGAGTTAGCCCCCCTCCAAAACCACCCACAAAGGGGGTGGGAAAGCTATGCTCGCGCAATGGCGCGATGGCCGGACTTCATGGGTCCCGCAGCAATGATTTGATCGTGCGCAAGTCGGGTGCGAGGACTTCGACGCGGAGCACACCGGGATTGCTGGCGTCGGGAAGAAGTTTTAGAAATTCGGAAGAATCAACGTACTCACGCGCCATCTTTTGTAGGACGCCGCCACCAATTCCATGGACAATTTCAATATACCGTTCGCCGCGGACAAATGCTTCGTTTACTTCCTGGTCGAGCTTCGCGCGAGCTTCATCATAGCGCAGTCGGCGAATATGAATTTCGCGCACATCTTACTTCCGTTCAAACATCATTAAGTTCGATTGATTCTTGCCGCGCAGTACACCGTAACCGTAGGCAAACGGAAGTGGCTCAGGACTTCTCCTGAATCTTTCTGCAAGGTCAGGTTGCTGCGGTGGATCAGGAATGCCGCCTACCGGCAGGGCGCGCACGTAGTTCCCAAATACACGCTCCTTCCATTTTCCATTTTGAAATGATTTGTACGGTAGACCAGAGTCATCCTGAATGATGAGTCCGCCCTGATCCATCAGTACATCGTGCACGAGCTTCATACTTTCCCAGTGAAGAATATAAACAGCAGACTTCAAAAGCATATTGCGTGGACCCAGGCTGCGCAGATACTGACCTTCCGAAGATGTTTTCTCTGCTGTGGATTGCTCAAGACGCATTTGCAAATAGATGAGAGTCTTGTCTTCCTTGTCCTTTGAATCCACATACGAAATGCGAATTCCCTTTGTTCGGCTGTTGCCTGGAGGTGAAACGATCTTCCCACCAACAATTCCAACTTCTTCCACATTCTTTACTGTATGTCCGAGTCCGCCGAGCATGATCAGGAATGCTGGCAATGTTCCACCAATGTAAGGATTGCCAAAACCACTGGCCATGAGCCGACTCATCAGATAGTTTTGCTTTGCCAGGGTCCAGATGGCTGTGCGAACAGAACTCAAACCAGCTTCTTTCTGAACTTCACTCATCGTGTCTAGCTGTGGTGCAGTGCCCGGGGGTTCGAGCGCGATTAATACGTATTCTTTAGCATCTGGATAAAATGCGTAGGCGTTCAGAAAGTCCGCGCCGGAAAGTGGATAGAGTACATTTCGGCCACGCGAGCTCGCTGGCAGATTGGCAGCGCGCCAGGTACCGATTGGCTCGAGGTTGTCTTTGTAAACCTGTACCCAGAAATCTTTCATGAGCGCGCGATGTCTCAGAATTGCAGGACTGGTTGAACTTACGCCTTCTCTTCCGGCTAGCAGCAGGGCCAGTTCGTTCCAGTTAGTCCCTGTCGTGCCTTTGTTGGCCGGCTGTCCTTCCTTTGCCGCGATCTTCTCGCCGGCTGTTTCAGCAAGCGGATCGGTTTTGCGCGATGTGTCTGGCGCAGAACAGACCAGAATTCCTGTCAGAATATATACGATAGGGGTTGGACGCATGATTCTCCTAATATCGACCAAAACAGTCATTTTGGTTCAGGCAAATGGACTAACTTCCGAAATCCGGTCCACACCGAGAAGCACCATCAAGAGCCTCTCAATGCCCAGGGCGATTCCGGAGCAGGGAGGCAATGACCGACTTCTCAGCGTTTCCATAAATTGTGGATCGATTTCCATTTCGACGCGGCCCATTGCCTTTCGGATCGCGTTGTATTCGGCAAAACGCCGTTCATGCTCGTCGTGGTCGAGCAACTCTTCGTACCCATTGGCCAGTTCTCGACCCTTCCAGTAGACTTCGAATCGTCGCGCAACGCTGCCTTCCGCCTTGCTCAGTGCTGCCAGAGGCATGGGATAATGGGTTAGAAACAGGGGAGATTCGGTCCTGAGCTTTGGTTCCACTTCATTCAAGAAAAGAGAAAAGAACAGTTCGTCATACCGATCGCTATGCGACCCAAGGCCCCGCTTCCGGGCCGCTTCTGCCAGATCCTCTCCACCGAGGCCGCATCCCAGAAACTCCCGGAATAGCTGTTCTATGGTTTGCCGCCTCGGCTCGGTCCCAGGCGTCGGGACAGAGCCTGTTTCAAGCAGCTGCAACAATTGATGCGTCTCGGTAATCAAGTCGTCCATGGTGGCGCCCAGGTTGTACCATTCCAACATCAGGAACTCTTCGGTGTGCTCACCCCCCTGATCGCCCTCCCGGAAGGAGTGCGAAATCTCAAAAACCGAGGTTTTGAGCGCTGCCGCCAGAATTTTGAGGTTGTATTCGGGGCTCGTAATCAGCCAGCCATCGCTCCGGGGAAGGGCTTCGGGGCTCTTGGGGCTGACCTGGCGCCTGATTTGAAACGAATCTATGAAGGGCTCAACTGCCCCCGTGGGGTTTAAAATGGGAGTATTTACCTCCAGGTAGCCCCTTTGCTGAAAAAAAAGGCGGATTTGTGTAAGAATTTGGCTCCTGAACCGCCAAATCTTCGTAGTTAATGGGCGGATCAAGGGAACCTCCGGGAACCTATCAGGGTCTAAGCTACTGTTCAGGCCCTCGATAGGGGCCAGGAGACCAAAAAAAGCGGTAACGGAAACTAAAAAAGCTTGAAACTTAATAGTTTGCACGTTTAGTTTAGAATAGTTCTAAATCTGAGGCCATTTGGGTTTGAGGATTAGAACAAGGAAAAAAGCCATGGGAGCGATTCACGATAAAAATAAGATCCAGAGAGATCCGGGAGCAGCCAGGACAATGTCCCTGTCCCGGGCAAAGAAGAAGGCCGGACGCGATTCTGAGTCTTCGGATTCCATTCTCAACTGGTACCTAAACGAAATTCATAAGATCCCAATGATGGATCGCGAAACCGAGTTTGAAGTGGCATTGAAAGCCAAAGAAGGCGATCAGCAAGCCCGCGACAGACTCGTAAAGGCTAACCTGCGCTTTGTTGTGACCGTTGCGCGCAAGTATCAGTCATATGGACTTTCGATGATGGATCTGATCAATGAAGGAAACATGGGATTGATCCGCGCTGCAGAGAGGTTCAACCCGGATCGTGGCTACCATTTCATTTCATACGCTGTATGGTGGATCAAACAGGCCATATTGTTTGCCATCCAACAGAAATCGGCCCTCATCCGTCTGCCGCTGAATCGCACAGCCGATCTGCGCCGGATTGATGAAGCCGAGAAATGGATGGAGAACCACGAACAGACTGGAATGGAAACTCTGTCCGCCATGCTGGACATGAAATCACAAGAGATTCAACACCTTGTGAACATGAGCCGTGACTATCTTAGCCTGGATGCCCCCATGGGCGACGGCGAGGATTTCACTCTGGGTGACAACATCCAGGATCAGGGAGAAGATATTCCTGAGTCCCGCGTAGAAGGCACGGAGCTCAAACGCGAAATTGATGAGAGCCTGGAAGGTCTTACAACTCGCGAGAAGAAAGTTCTTCAGCTTAGATTTGGCCTACAGGGAAGCCCGGTGCTTTCGCTCCAGAAAATCGGCAAGCGTGTGGGATTGTCCAAAGAGCGGATTCGCCAGATCGAGAAGAAGGCAATTCGTAAAATTCGGACAGGTTCAAGCAGCCAAAAACTTCTTGCCTATATGAACTAAGACTGCCTTGTCTCTCGGGTGAGAGTTCTTCAAGTCACCCTGGCGTTCTTTATCATGCTGGGACCGGTTATATTCCGGTTCCCGGCGCGAACGCTCCCTTTTTCAATCACGACACAATTCAACTGGTATGCAGGTTTCCCTGAAAATGGGAAGCTTCAGTCTACTCCAATGCCGTCTAACTGGGCGGCTCAGGGAGTGCGGCCCTTCCATGCGGTGATGACACAGCATGGTGATCACGGCGCCATAGTATTCATGGATCGAATCAAAGAGCTGGATGCCAATGACCTAACCTTTGCTCCTCTGCATGGTCAGGGATATTTCATTTTTGGCCGTATCGGCAAGGAATTGGCCTTCTACAGCGAACAGGGTGAGCTCTTATGGAAGAAGCCATTCCCGGCTTACCCTGTCACTGATCCTGCAGGCAAGAGCGTTTACTTGCTTACGGGTGATGGCAATCGCGTAGATGTTCTAGACCCAAGCGGCAATCTCATCGGTGCCAAACACATCTCGGGTAATTTCCTTTCTGACTTCAAGTTTGCCTCGCGCGCCCCCATTTCGATTTTCCTTTTTGGAAGCGGGGGAGTATTCGGTATGAATCAACAAGGCGAAATCGCTTTCCAGTACGACGACAAGACGCCCCGCTTTTACAAAACTGCTGCGATCTCTGAGGACGGCAAGGTTGTGGCGCTTCACAGTCTGCGAGGAGATCAGGACACCCTTCTGGTTCTACGCTTCGATGGTGGAAAGGCAAAGAAACTGTATGAAATGGAGTTGGGGTCGGTGTATCCCTTTGCCATTACCCTTGCAGTGCATTCCTCCGGCTCGGTACTTGTTGGGACACCAGATCGCACAGCGTTTGCAGACGATGGCGATTGGGTATGGTCAACAGATATCCGAGTTCCGGGCCCGCGCTATGCTTTCGCAGACAGCAACTATCTGGTCATTACGTGGCCCAGGAAAATTGTCATATATCAGCCCAATGGCAAGCAGCTCGCTGCGATTCCGTATCCGGCTGATGAGCCAGAGCCCTTCACGCTTATGCCTGGTGCACTCCCGGGGTCTTTTATTCTTCAAGGGAAGCAGAGCCTGACGGTGCACTCCGTGGGTCCGCTTTAACGCGACGTGGCGCGACTGTACCTTTCATTTCACAAGTCATAGATGGAAGACCGTCTCTAATTGCGCAATCACTGCGGAGTTGATTGAGTTGGTCCCGGAGAGCCAGAACGACTCTTACGGATGAGTTCCAGGAGTAGTTTCCCGGAAAACAGCAAGACTCCAAGAAGGGCACACGCCGCCGCCATCTGCAGATGAAATGTGTAAGACTTGGTGATCTGCGCCGTTGCGCGCGTGAGCAGTCCGAGATAGAGCAGGCCAAATGCAATTGCAAAGATCCGTGAAGTATTTCGCATACTCAGATCCAATCGTTCGTGAGCTATGACAACATGACCAACCACCATGAGTACTCCCATTCCAAAGATACCAACGAATGTTGCATGATAGAGATGCACTCGCTGTCCGGGGAAGAACGGATACAAGACCTGGGCAACGATGGCCGTGATTAAAACCAGCCGCACAAAGACGGGGTAGACTCCGCTCGCTTCAAACTTGCGGAAGACCAGCCAACCTTCCACTCCAATGAATGTCACCACAACGGCCCGCGTCCAGAGCGCGCCTGAAACAAACCCCAGACCCTCTGCGACGAACGTAAGGACAAAAACCAGAGCCACGCCAAACCACAAAGTC
This sequence comes from Leptospirales bacterium, assembly GCA_016788865.1. Classification (GTDB taxonomy): domain Bacteria; phylum Spirochaetota; class Leptospiria; order Leptospirales; family Leptonemataceae; genus JAEUSB01. Next base: position 6,425 of record JAEUSB010000019.1, on the reverse strand, counting down.
TTTGAACTACCAATCAATTTGCCGTAAGCCGTCCCACCAGGCCGGGCGACAATTGTCATCATGGGAAAGAATCGAGTGCCCACACCATAAATCAGAACCTGGAACATCCCCACGTAGTAGCAGCTTGATCGCAATTGAACCAGCCGATCCGGCGCTATAAAATCAATCTGCAGACCCGTCTGAGCCTGGAGGGCAAGTAGCAAATGCGCAACGGAACCGAATATTCCTAGAGCAAGGCTTCCCAGTATGAAGGGGGAGAAGATTGGAAAGCCAGACGTACGCTTTGCAATACGCACGAGCAGGAATGCGAGAAGCACAAGAATTGCAACGAATCTTGAAATTACAAACCCGAGCTCGTTACCCGCCGCCGCGGTGGCGATCATACCTAAAAGAGAAAGAAATGCAAGTATGAGTTCGAACCAGGTAACCGGGAATGACGCATAGAAACGCGGACCGGCCGTGAATAAAAAGCCAATCACTATCGGAAGCAAGAATAGCCCGATCATCCACTCACGATGCCAGATAAGCGCATACGCGTTCAAGGGCACCAGCATCAGCGAAAGCCCGGTTAGTATGCCGAAGAGTGCGATCGGGAAAAACAGGCGGTATGGATTGGTTCGCAAATCGCTCATATTTTGAGTATAAGTGGTTCAGGCCAGAGAAGGGCAAAAAAAAAGCCCCGACATGCGGGGCTTTTCCTCGGGCTGAGGTTGGTTGTCTCAGTAATCCATACTCGCGCGCATGCGCTGGATGGACTTTTCGTTGTTTGCATTTCCATCACGCTTTGCGTAGGTATCAACCATACGATAGAGTGTATCGAAGTGGTCCAGCAAGCGGCCGTAGAACTTCTGCTTGAACTCAACTCTGTGTGGATAGTTAGGGGTGTTGGACATTGCTCCAATGATTGCACAATCCGTTACTTTGTAGTTATAGCGATGCAAAGTGATGATATCGTCTGTGCCTGGAGTCTCCGGGCTTGGGTCGATGATCAGCTCAACGTCTTTTACACCTGCATCGTAGTCGTCTTCAACAACACGAGTTACTACCAGGTCGAGTGGCATATCCGCTTCCGAATCCGGTGTAGCAGCCGCGCCAGCTTTGTAGAAGAGCATTACTGTTTTTCTGCGTGAGCCGATTGCACGGGTCTTGTCAGAATCAGCCCTGAGGATGAACTGAAATTGAGTCAGTTCGATTCCGTCGCGATTCTGGAATTGGAAAGCCGGAACGTTTACACCTGCTTTCTTGGCCGCTTCAATCTTGTCGTTAATCAGTGCCTGAAGCGTCTTTGTTTCGCCAAGACCTACAAGCATGAAATCCGCGCTTTCTTTAACAAAGCGGATGTAAGTATTTCTTGGGGTAAATTTGATGAAACGGAACGTGTTTTCAAATTTGAGAGGTTCTGCCTTCTCCTTGAATGACGTTGCGCGATCCTTTGCAGCCATGGTCACCAGCGGGGAATACATGCGGATTCGCGCGTATGCCTGCTGAATGTTCTTGTCATGCTCTCCTTCTGTGAATTGGAGATCAGGATATTCTTTCTTTTCTGCAGCACGATCAACCAATTTTGGCTGTGCTGTCACTGTTCCAATCGCAAGGACTGTCGCGATCAGCGAAATGAGCTTGATTCTCATAGACTTCCTTCCTTTGCCTGCCCGAGGCTATATATCTTAATCATTATAGGATGGGGTCAGGCTGAAATTTAACCAGTCAGAAAAAAAAAGAGCCCTTTTTTTATGGCTGAGCAGGGGCGTTTGCAGGTGCCCCGGGTACGGCCGGAACCCCAGGATTGGCGGGATTGCCGGTTCCGGGCTGGGCCTGCGTGTCGGTCTTCTGCTCTTCCTCTGCGGTTGGAACCTTTGGGCCGGCGTCTGCGAAGGCAACGGCCGCAAGGATGGCCAGGACAAAGAATGCAATGGCGAACCAGAAGGCTACTTTCTCAACCACGTCAATAGTGGAGGAGCCAAAGGCAGTCCCGGAACCGCCACCGCCCATGATTCCCATGCTGCCACCCTTACCGGATTGGATCAAGATCAAGAAAATCAGGCCTGTGCAGCAGATGAAAAATACTACGAGGATAAGGGTTTGTACAATGGCCATATATTTAGAAAAAATCCAGATTTACTGAATGTCAAACCTCTTTTTGAAGAATGTCAAGTCCGGGCAATTGTTTTCCCGAAAGCAGCGTCGCAGCGGCCTGTCCGTCCGGAATCAGGACTGCATTTTCGAATGTGAAGTCTTCAGCAAGGCGGACCGTGTCATTTCCGATGATGGCCATCGGGGCTTTAAGCCTGGACAGGACCTTCATGATAGCCTTGCTGCCAGCCGCAAATGCAGGAAAATCTACGGCTCCCAGCGGTCCGTACCAGATGACCGAGCCAGATCCCTTGAGAATCTTCTCAAAATGCGCCACCGTCTTTGGACCAATGTCCAGGCCCATCCATCGTTCAGGAATGTCCCGCGTAGCCTTGCTCTTTGCATCCTTTGAAAATCGCTCCGCAGCAATGTGATCCATTGGAAGCACAAAGTCTGTTTGTTCGAGCTCGGCTTTCTCCTGAAGCTGAAAGGCGGCCACTTCGTTTTGTGTGTCCACGATCGAATTTCCTACGTTCATGAGTCTCGATTTCATGAATGTGTAAGCAAGGCTCCCACCGATGAGCGCACTCGATGCAGGGCGGAGCAGCTTACCAATCATATCTGCTTTCTTGCTAAAATCGTTTCCGCCGAGAATGAGGTTGAACGGTTTGTTTTTACCAGTTTGAATTTGACCGAGCGTCGTTAGGATATCGTGGAGCCTGGGTCCAATGGCAGCCGGTTTATTCTTTGGATGCCGAATGATCGAAGCATACGGCTGTGCCAGTGCACCAAAACAATCACTTACGTAAATATCTGTGACTGCCCAGAGTTGTTCTGCAAAAGCATTCTCGTTTTTTGATTCGCCGTCGTACTTCAGCAGGTTTTCAAGCAGCACGACTTGACCGGCGACGGCATTGCCGACGGTCTCTTTTAGCTTTGGAAGTTCTGTGAATGTAACGGTCCTTCCGAGGGATTTGGCCAATTGTTCTGCCAGAGGTTGGAAGCTGCGCTGCGGTAGGTCGTGACCGGCCAGGATTACGATCGAGCGCTTGTGCAATAAGAACTCGAGCACGGGAAGAATGCGCGCAAGGCGCGTTTCAGTCCGACCTTCTTCGAGTAACCCGGATAGATCGGCTCTGACAAATACACGCCGGTCCTGGGCGTCCAGGTTTTCGATTCGTTGCATTTAGCGATGAGGTTTTTGGGGCCAGTTTCCTGTCATTCGAAAAGTAGCTTGACGACTCCAGGGTTTATTGTGCAGTGCATAAAAGCCCGTGAAGAAATCCATCTTACTCAAACGCTATGCCAATCGGCGGCTGTACGACGCGGAAACCAGTCGGACTCTCACGCTTGAAGACGTGGCGGAGAGGATCAGGCAAGGCCACGAGATTCGCGTCGTTGAGAATGCAACGGGCGAGGATATAACGGCGTATATACTGGGGCAGACCTTTTTAAAAGTCAGCATCGATCGTGATCACCCGGAGTTCAGTACCTTTCTTTTGACCGCTCTCATCCGCGAGATCAGCGGAAATGTCTCGGAATTCTTCAATAGATTGGTCCGCGGTGGGATCGGGTTCGATGGCCTGACCCGCGATCGAATGGAGAGCATTGCACAACGACTCGTGGAACGCGGAGAAATTGGAAGCACGGGCAGAAATCAATACGTGGATCGCCTGATGGCCCAGCTAAATGAAGCCCGCCTCGATGATCTGCAACGTACGGATGGAAAGGACAGGTTGCGCGAAAAGCTCACGCGCGACGATCGTATTGAAGAACTGTCCTCCAAACTCCAGGAACTGAGCGGCTTTCTTCAAGAACTACGCAAGTGAGACTCCGGCGGCCATCGCCTTAAGTAAATCCCGGAAAGTCAGTTGCAAGCATCGCCCTTCGCTCCGCCGTTGCGGACGCTCGGGACGCGTTGAAACGCTCGACGCGTGCAATCTGCCTTTCCGGATAAATCCGCGCTGGGCTTGTCGCTCAACGGGAATGAGGTTTCTGGGACAAATAGACGTTGACGCGTTTTTTTGGCGGGGCGACCCTTAAAGAACGACCATCCTGACTCCGACAGACAAAATACTAACCTGAAGGTGCTGTCATGCGTAAGATTTCTCTCCTATTGATTTCAGTCCTGGCAATAGCCGGACTCAGTTCTGTCTTTGGCGGGGCTGAGGATGATATGATTCAGATGAATCAAAAGCGCACGGAAGAGGCTTTGCGTCAGCTGGCCAATGGCAGCGCCCAAGAGAAATACCTGGCAGCCCTGTACATGGGCGCAAGTAAGAACCCCCGTTTTGTCCGTCCACTTGGGCGCGAGCTTTTGCAGGGTTGGAAGGAGCCAAAGTCAGAGCGCGAGCCGGGTTCAAATGACATTCGTGTTGGCTGCGGTCCGCAACTCAGCACTGTTTGTCCGCCGTCGGCTTCGCAGGATCCATATGTTAAAGCAGGAATTGCCTGGGCACTGGGTGAAATCGGCCACGAGCAGGGTGTAGGTTTCTTGAAGGAAGCCATGAGCCTTGCATCCGACCGAGTGGAGACTGAAATCAAACGTACGTCTGATGCTCGTGCGAAATTGTCGGGTGGTGAGTATCGCACGCAGGTAGTTTTGGATCGCAACGTTGCAGGTCCAGCCCAGCTTCGCCAGGGATATGTGTATCCGTTCAGCCCGGACATCCATTGGAGCCAGGCCGAAGACTTTAAGGCAGTGATCTCCATTGATGAAATGGATGAAGCAAACCGTATGCGCCTTGAAGGTTATAACTACGTAAACGTAGCAGCGAGCATTCTACAAGCGCTTGGCAAGATCAAGAATCCTGCGGCGCTCGAATCAATCAAAGCCTATCTGGATCATCCAATCCCATCCATTCGCGGTTTTGCTGTTCTGGCTGCTGGCTACCAGGGTCGTCCTGCTCTCTCACTTCTCCTTGCACAGGCAGAGAAAGAAAAGGATAAGAAAATTCAGACTCGCATTGCCCGAGCAGTATTGCTCGTGGACAAGTCACAGCTGCCGCAGTATAAACTCTTACTCAAACTCCTGAAAGATCGCGAGAAGGGAGTTCGTATTGAAACTATCAACGCATTCCGTGAGCTCGCAATGGGGGAAGCCGTAGACGAACTCAAGGAAGCGCTGAAGATTGAAGAGGATGAAACCCTCAGAGGGCTCCTGAAAGACGCCATCCATAACGCCGAGATCGATAATATCCTTCCGGTAAATTATTGATCGGGTACTGCGTCGCTTGAATCTGGCTCCCCATGAGCCGGATTCTCCTTGCAGCAGTCATTTGCACTAGCCTACTCACGTTTTGTAAGGACCAGCCGGACCAGGTTAAGGGCTTTAAGACCGCCTCTGTGCGGGTTAAGAAAATGCCCATGCGGATTGATCCACTTCCGCTGGCTGGCGAAGTTGAAATCCTCAATGCTGGCGACAAAGTAGAATTACTCAAGAAATCGGCCCGCAAATTCAGATCGGGTACAGTTGAGGACTACTGGTATTTTGCAAGATCACCCTCGGGTCTGGAAGGCTGGGTGTACGGTGGCGGGCTTTCCGTTGCCCTTGCCGGTACCGGAGAAGAAGTAGAACAGAAATACACAGAGAAACAGGTCCTTGAAAATCTCATTGGAAAGTGGTGGGAACTGCTTCCAGATGGAGACACTGGGCTGCGCAAGATTTACTTCTGGCCGGACGGCAAGTACAAATACGGAATTGGCGCGGCAGATATGAAGGAAGGCCAGTACAAGATTCGGCTGGCGGACAAAGTGATCGAAATGAAGGATGGCTCTCCTGCCGGTGAAAGACTGGAATTCCGGTTCATTGGTCAGGAAATGAGATTATCCGGCGATGCAGAAGGGAAGAACTACCTTTTCAAGCGAGGGGAACTCAACCCCGAAGCCAGAGAAGTAGCCGATGAAAAAAAAGATAAAGATAAAGCCGAGCAGCAAAAGAAGCAGTCCGGAGAAAAGAAGCCAACCGAAGACGGAAGCAAGAAACCCTCGCCCTGATTCAAGAAAGCCCTCGGGCCCACGTGGCCCACGCCGTGAATTTGGAAGCGATAGACCGCAGCGTGATCGTCCACCGCGTCGTGAATCTGGAAGCGACAGACCACAACGGGATCGTCCACCGCGTCGTGAATTTGGAAGCGACAGACCACAACGGGATCGTCCGCCGCGTCGTGAATTTGGAAGCGACAGACCGCAGCGTGATCGTCCGCCGCGTCGTGAATTTGGAAGCGACAGGCCGCAACGTGATCGTGCCCCGCGTCGTGAATTTGGAAGCGACAGACCACAACGTGATCGTCCACCGCGTCGTGAATTTGGAAGCGACAGGCCACAGCGTGATCGTCCACCGCGTCGTGAAT